>CANGBC010000005.1 GCA_947452005.1 Beijerinckiaceae bacterium
GCTAGCGCGACCGCTTTTTGAACAAACCAGCGCAAGGGCGAACGCTAAAATAGCCATCCAGCTTCCCATATGCTTCCCAAATCATCTTTTTGGGAAACGGACAGAGCCTAGATAGCAGATAAGTCATTGAAATGAATGGCGCGCCCGAAGAGATTCGAACTCCTGACCCCCAGATTCGTAGTCTGGTGCTCTATCCAGCTGAGCTACGGGCGCGTGCCGATGCCGCGTGAAGCGGTACGGGGGTCCGTGTAGCCGCTCCACTGCTTTATGGCAACAGGCGCGTGCTGCTTTTTTGACCGCGATGCGGCAGATTCTTCAAGCCGCTGGGGAAACAGGCTCTTCCGGCGCATGTGCAAGGGGCTCGGCCGCTGGCAAGGTGATGCGGAAAGCAGCGCCCAGCCCCGGATCAGACGGCATCAAAGCAATCGTCCCGCCATGCGCGCGCACAAGATCGGCTGCAATGGCCAGCCCAAGCCCCGTGCCGCCGGGGCGCGAGGACGCCTTGAAGGGCTCGAACAGTCGCTTTTGCGCATTCTGGGGCACGCCTGGGCCTGTATCGGCCACATCCACCACCACCATGCCATTGCGGCTTGTAGCCGTGATGATGATCTCGGCCTCACGCCCTGGCTGCGGGCCTGCTGTCTGCAAGGCTTCCTGCGCATTGCGCAGCAGGTTCAGGAAGACGCGGAACATTTGCTCCGGGTCGGCATGGATCTGAAAACCCTTCGGCACGTCGTTGCGGATCGTAATGCGGCCCGCCACCGCCCCATCGGGCATCAGCACCTCGGCGGCCTCACGGATCACGCCGCGCAGGCCCATAGGCCGCATCACTGGCGCGCGCTCCACCGCGCGGCCATAGGTCAACGTCGACTGGCAGAAGGCAATGGCGCGATCCAATGTGGCGATGAGCTTGGGCGCCAGACGCTTGGCCAGCGGGTCTGAGGATTCGACAAAGCGATCCGACAGCAATTGCGCCGAGGCCAGCATGTTGCGCAGATCATGACTGACCTTGGCGACAGCGAGGCCAAGCGCGGCCAGATTTTTTTTCTCCGCCAATTCGCGCAGCAGCGCGCGCTGCATGTCGGCCAACGCATCTTCGGCGCGGCCCAGTTCATGCCCCATGCCGGAGGGGCGGATGATGCGCGACGCATCTTCAGGCGCATCGCCAAAAGAAATAATGCTGGAGGTCAATCGGCGCACCGGGCGCAGCACCAGATAATTGATCGACAAGGCCGCAAGGCTGGCGACAATCAGTGAAATGATAAGTGACAGCGCCAGAAGATTGCGCGAATGCACCAGCATGGCTTTGCGCAAAGGGGCTTCAGCCATGGTGATTTCGATATATTCGCCACCCAGAGGTGCGGGACCAATCACCGCCAGCGTACGATTGCGCCGCGTCGTCAACGTGCCAAACGCCGCCGACACAGATTCAAGAAAACTCGCATTGCGCATGTCATAGCGCACATCAATGCGCTGGGGCGGCGCACCAGAGGCGAGCAGCCGACGGCTATCTTGCATTTTCAGCACAATGGTGCGCGCACGCACCGCTTCCAACGCATCCTCAATCAGACGATCAGGCACTTGTGCGGCTGTCGCATCGAGCAGGAGAACAGCGGTGGAGGCCGCACTCAGGCGATCGCGCAGCCAGTTTTCGCGAAAGAGCGCGATGGCTGGCACATAGACCGCGATTTCCGCCAGCATGACAAAGCCAATGACCAGCAGCAAAACGCTCCCCGCCAGACCCAGTCTGGGTCTCAGGGGGACTTCAAGCCTCTCGGCCAAGGGATTTCGTCGCTCATCACGCATGCGGAAAACTTATCTGAACTTGGGTAATTTTCACAGGTGCAATCAGTTTTTGGCAAAACCGTCTGAAACGTTACGCGGCTGAGGTGGCGCAAGATCACACCAAGATCACTGCAAGATCATTTGGCGCGCCAGCGCTGGCGCACCAGCACCGAGGCCAAGGCAAGGCCCGCCAGAACCAGCATGGCGAAGATGAGCTCAGGCTGCAGCAGCGCGAAGGGGTGGATCTCAAACGAACACGGCGCGGCGTTTTGTGCACTGCAAGCGTGCCAGGCCGCCAGCTCAACAGACAGGACGCGCTCGAGACCCGATCCTGCAAAGGCAAAAGCCAAAGTCACGGGCATGATGCCCAGCGCTGTTGTCCAGAGGAAGGTTTTGAGGCGAATGCCGATCAACCCTGTGCCGATATTCACAAACCACGACGGAAAGATAATCGCCACTCGCATGAACAGCATGTAGCTGGCTGCGTCCTCCCGAAAGCCCGCCGCAAAGCCGCGCAGACGCTCGCCCAGGCGTGCCTGAAAAAATCGCGACAGCCCCGTGCGTGCTGCCAGAAATAAGACAGCCCCACCGCTGGTGGCCCCTGCAATGGAGACAGCCGCACCCAAAAGCGGCCCAAACAAAAAGCCCGCCGACATGCTGAGCAAGGGCGACACAGGAAAAGCCATCGCCGCCATGGCCGTATAGGCGAGATAAAAAAGCCCCAGCGACAAGGCAGGTTGCGCGATGATCCGCGCCTCGATGACATCACGAGCCTCAAAAAGGCGTGCCAGCGACACGTGCTCAACAAGGCCCTGCGACCAGACAAAAGCCGCCACGCCCGCAATGATGAGAAGAGGAAGAAGGCGGATCATGCCTTAACGCTTCAAGCCGAGCCCGGCAGAAGCGCGACGCCGATCCAGGCAGCGTGTCCGTAATACAGCATGACCAGATAGGCGGCTGTGCCTGCAACAAGCACCAGCGCATCATTGCGCCAGCCTTCGGCGCGCTGCGCGAACAGCACACCTGGCGCGCGCTTTTTTACGGAAATGCGATCCACCACGCCATAGGCGAGAAAGCTGGCAAACAAGATCATGCCCGCCAGATCCCCATTGGCCAGAAGATGCGCCAACGCCCAGATCTTGATGGCGGCCAGCATGGGATGTTTGGCGCGCATGCGGATGTGCGAGGGCACGTAAGTGCCGATCAGCAGCACGAAGGCTGGCCACATCAGCACGAAGGCCACATGTTTCGTCCATACAGGCGGCGTCCAGATGACAAGGTTCCAGCTGGCGCCGCGCGCCTCGCCAAAACCTTTCAGCATCAAAAGAAAGCTGGCGAGCGAAACAAGGCTGAAGGCAATTTTATAAATGTTGTCGCCCAGCAGCGCGACAAGCTTTGCGCGCAAAGCCGGACGCGTCGGCAACAGATGCACGCCCAGAAAAAGAACCAGACCAGCCACGAACATCATGCTGCAAAACTCCGCCTGTCGACTGCTCAGCCCAAGAGCTTGCACCAAGAGCTTGCCCCAAGAGCTTACCCCAAGCGCGCGGTCAGCTTTTCAAACAGCGGATTGCGCGCGGAAAAAATATAATCCATCTGCGCCACCGTGACATGATCCGCGCCACGCATGATCAGCCAATCCGACAGATCAGCGACTTTTTTCTTTGGCACGACCAAAGTCAGCGGGCCATCCTTGGCAATACCAAGCGGTGTGCGCACATCAAAAAGCTTTTCCGCCTCAGCCACGAGCTTGGCGCGATCACCCGCCACAAGCGTGCGCAATTCGCGCGTCGTGCGGGCTTCCTCTTCGGCCGCGATGCGGCCCAGAATCAGGCGCGCCAGATTGCGTGTGCGCTCGTTCCAGTCAGCCGTCAGCGAGGCCACAAGATTGGCTTCCGAGCGCAGCATGACGCCGTCATCGAGCACTTTGAGCGCATTGGCGACAAGCGTGGCGCCTGTCGTGGTGATGTCCACAATCAGCTCAGCCTGTCCGGCAGCGGGCGCGCCCTCAGTCGCCCCCAGACTCTCGACAATGCGATAGTCGGTGACGCCCTGTTCGGCAAAATAGCTGCGCGTCAGATTGATATATTTGGTAGCAACGCGCATGCGCTCGCCGCGCCGCGAGCGATAGGCGGCGGCGACATCTTCAAGATCAGCCATATTGCGCACGTCAATCCAGGCCTGCGGCACAGCCACAACAACATTGGCCTGGCCAAAACCCAGCGGGGTCAGCAATTCAACCTTGGCATCGGCGTCAGGCAGCGTCTCGCGCACGAGATCTTCGCCCGTCACGCCCATATGCGCGGTGCCAGCTGCAAGCTGGCTGACGATTTCAGACGCCGACAGAAATGCGATTTCAACGCCCTCAATGCCAGCCAGCGTGCCGCGATAATCGCGCAGTCCACGGCCACGCACGACCTCAAGGCCTGCACGCGCAAAGAAAGCATTGGCATTTTCCTGCAACCGGCCTTTGGAGGGCACGGCAAGAACGAGAGTGGACATCACTTGCCTCCCTTTTCAAACAATCGGTCACACCAGATGGCGGCGCCCACGGCGGGGATTTCGGCGCTCGCGCCCAAAGTTGTCATCAGGCGATCATAACGACCACCCCCCACAACAGGGCGCGCATCAGGCGCGCCATCTGAGGCTTCAAAGACAAAGCCTGTGTAATAATCAAGATTGCGCGCGAAGCTCGCGGAGAAAGTGAGACGCGACAATGCCACACCGCGTGCGGCGATGAATGTCAGACGCGCATCAAAACCATCCAGCGCCGACGACAGATCGAGTTTGGCCTCTTTGGCCAATTGGCGCAGCGCAGCAGAGGCTTTTTCAGGATCGCCTGAAATTTTCAAAAAGCTTTCCAGAATGGCGCGCTTCTCAGCCGTCACGCCACCACCCGCCTGAGCTGATGCCTGTTCAAGATAGCGTTCCGCGATTTCATTGGCCGAGCGCCCGCCCACCGACGAGATGCCGGCAATCGACAAGAGATCCTGCACAAGTGCACGTGCGCCCGCGCGATCAGCGCCAGCGAGTGCGGCCAGCACACCTGAATGATCGGCGGTGGACGCTGTCTCTTCACGATCCAGAATTTTGGCAATGGGCTGACCCAAAGCGGAACCCCGCCGAATGCGACGCAGCCAGACGGGTGGCAGATCCAGCGCATCCAGCAGACGCGCGAAAATACCGGCGTCACCTATGCGCACAGCAAGCTTGCGGCCCAAAATCTGTTCGGCTGATTCCAGCGCCAGCACCATGACTTCGGCATCCGCCGCTTCGCGATCCGTGCGCCCGAAATTTTCGAGACCTGCCTGGTGCGACTCAGCCGCTGCGCCCGCGCGAAAGCGGAAGACGGGGCCCAGATACGAAAAGCTCGCGGGCTTTCCGGCTTGCGCGGAGGCCAGATATTCGCGGCAGACGGGAATCGTATATTCGGGCCGCAGACAATAATCAGCGCCCGAGGCATCGCTCGTCAGATAGAGACGCCCGCGAATATCCTCGCCTGCCAGATCCAGAAAGACAGACGCCGGCTGGAGAATGGCAGGCTCGGTGCGCGCAAAACCGGCGGCAACGAGATGGGCCAGAACAGACTCGCGCTGTCCCACCATCTCGGGCCCTGCGGCCATGCTTTGTCCGGTCGTGCTCACGGGTCTCACCTTCATTGAAAAGAAAATCGCCCCGCTTGTAGCAAGCGGGGCGCGGGGATGCGAAGCCTTTTAGCTCAATCGTGCTTAATGCGTGCGCCGACCCCCTCGCCGCGCACGACCGGGTCGCCCAGGCCCAGCGGCTCAGCATCCACCAGCACAAAGGCCATGCGGCAGACATCCGGCCCCTTGTTGCGCCAGGCGTGATAGGTGCCGCGCTGGATCATGACATCGCCCGGCCCCATGGTGACCTTCTCGTCGCCATCCAGATCCATCTCGACCTCGCCCGACAGAACAATGATGTAATCAATGGTCTCGGTACGGTGGCGGCGGGGCATATTGCCCGGGGGATATTCGGCAATCATGAAGCGGGTGCCCTTTTCGGGCGGATAGGTGCCAAGCTTGCGCTCCCCCATATCCTCGGCATCAAGGCCCAGCGGCATGGTGGCGGGCGCGCCATCCGTGCACCAGAGGAGCGTCGAGAATTGGCCGGGGCGCGAACTCTTGGTATTGGTCGCCACCTTGTCGATCAGGACGGTGGCCCGGCCATCAGAATCATGGCCTGTCACAATGCGGCGGATCGGCTGCGGCTCGCGTGCGCTGCTGTCGGTCATGGTCTTGTCTCCTCCCTCGCCCCCGTTCGGGGCCTGTTTTTGGTTTGCCTCTATAATCTGACACGGCTTGGCAGGGGCGCAAACCCTCCACAGGCCCACGAACGTCAATTGACTTCGGGCGGGCTCTGCCCCTATATGCGCGCCAACGAATTCGGCCAGCGCCGACGTCGCCTTTTTCCCTTTGCCGTAAGGCATTTTTCGGGGAAACGGGACCGGCGCCAACCTCGACCCATTTGGAACTGCCTTAAAGGCCTGAAATCAGGGCACTTTCTGCTTTTCCCCAGTAACTGGAGCACACCCGTGAAGCGGACTTATCAACCCTCCAAGATCGTGCGCAAGCGCCGTCATGGCTTCCGCTCGCGCATGGCCACCGTCGGCGGCCGTCGCATTATCGCTGCTCGTCGCGCTCGCGGCCGCAAGCGTCTGTCGGCCTAACCGAGACCCTTCGGGGCTCGCGCAAGGGGGCCGACCCAGATGACAGGCCAAATTGGCGGATCTGTCGATGACTCGGCCCGCACAGCACCCTCAGTCGCCTTCGGGCGGCTGAAAGAGCGCAAGGAATTCCTCGCTGTCGCCAAGGGCGCCCGCCTGCATGAGGCGGCCTTCACCCTGCAAGCGAAATTGCGCTCCCAAGATTTGGCCCCAGATGGGCGCCGCTTTGGCCTGACCGTCACGAAGAAAACCGGCAATTCGGTGGAGCGTAATCGCATCCGCCGCCGCCTGCGCGCTGCTTTGCGCGAAAATCCCGTGACGCGCGGCACTTCGACCAATAGCCATGCTTGCGATTATGTGATCGTTGCACGGCGTGAATGTCTTTCCATCCGCTTCGCCGATCTGACAAACAAACTGGGCGCGTTGATCGCGCGCATTGATCGGCGTCTCACCCAAACAACCGACACTCATCAGGCCAAAAACACATGAGCAGCGAACAAAAGAATCTTTTCCTCGCCATCGGCCTGTCGATGATCGTGCTGTTTGGCTGGAATTATTTCTACGGTGCACCGACCGTCGAAAAGCAGCGCCAGGCGCAGCAGGCCACGCAGACAACTGCACCCACGGCTGCCGCACCTGCTGCCAATGTGAACCCGGGCGCACCGGCTGCCACCGCTGATGCTGCGCAAAATGCGCGCTCGCGTGCCGAAGCCCTGCCGCTGTCACCGCGCATCACCATCGACACCCCAGCACTTGCCGGCTCGATTGCCCTCAAAGGTGGCTTGATCGACGACGTGTCGCTGAAGAATTTCCGCGACACGATTGATCCCAACAGCCCGATGATTGAACTCTTCGCGCCTGTGGGCTCAACCCACGCCTATTATGCAGAGACAGGCTTTCGTGCAGCCGCTGGCAGCACGCTGGCCCTGCCCGATGCCAACACGCTCTGGAAAGCCAATGGCACCAAGCTCACCGCGTCAACACCCGTTGAACTCACGTGGGACAATGGCAAGGGCCTGATCTTCAAGCGCGCCATTTCCATTGATGACCGCTACATGTTCTCGGTCAAGGAAACGGTCGAGAACAAGAGCGGCGCACCCGTCACGCTGCAGGCATTCGCCAGCATCACGCGCATCGGCAAGCCAACAACAAGTGGCTACGCCGTGCTGCACGAAGGCTTGCTGGGCGTGGTTGGTGACTCTCGCGTCATTGAACTGACCTACGATTCAATCGAAAAAGAACCCCAATCCATGCGCCTGGCCGAAGGCACAGCGGGCTGGATGGGCTTCACTGACAAATATTGGGCCACAGCCATTGTGCCCGCGCAGGATGCAAAATTCGGCGGTCGCTTCTCGGCAGCCGGTGCAGCCAACCAGCCGCGCATCTACCAGACGTTCATTCTGGAAGATGCACGCACGGTGGACGCTGGCGCGTCCAGCGAAGTCACAACGACGCGCATTTTTGCCGGCGCCAAGGAAGTACGCACGATTGACGGCTATCAGACGTCGCTTGGCATCAAGAACTTCGATTTGATGATTGACTGGGGTTGGTTCTATTTCATCACGAAGCCGCTCTTCAAACTGATCGACCTGATTTATCATTTTGTCGGCAATTTCGGTGTCGCGATCCTCGTCGTCACCGTGATTGTGAAGGCTGTGTTCTTCCCGCTCGCCAATCGCTCCTATCTGTCGATGGCGAAGATGAAGGCTGTGCAGCCGGAAATGACGCTTCTGCGCGAGCGTTTTAAAGACGACAAGCAGAAGCAGCAGCAAGAGCTGATGGAGCTGTACAAGCGCGAGAAGATCAATCCGGTTGCGGGTTGCTTGCCCGTGCTGGTGCAGATCCCTGTGTTCTTCGGTCTCTACAAGGTGATCTTCATCACGCTGGAAATGCGCCATGCGCCTTTCTTTGGCTGGATCAAGGATCTCTCGGCACCCGATCCCACGACCGTCTTCAATCTCTTCGGCCTGTTGCCGTTTGATCCCACAAGCCTGCCAATGGTCGGACACTTCCTGGCGATTGGCATCTGGCCGCTGCTGATGGGCATTTCCATGTTCGTCCAGATGAAGATGAACCCGGAGCCGACTGATCCTGTCCAGAAGCAGATGTTCACCTGGATGCCGATCATCTTCACTTTCATGCTCGGCACATTCCCGGCGGGCCTCGTCATCTACTGGACGTGGAACAACCTGCTCTCAGTGACGCAGCAATATTTCATCATGAAGCGCGCAGGCGTGAAGGTGGAGCTCTGGGACAATCTCTCAGGCCTGCTCGGTAAAAAGAACTCCGCTTAACAAAACACCGCGCGCTCATGTGGGCGCGCGGCTCACACAGGGATTGGTTCCATGATCGAGAGCGATCCCGAATTGTTTGAGCGTGGCCGCAAGCTGTTTGCGGGCAATTGCGAATTCATCTGGGCGGCAGCCAAAATTGATGGCCTGCCCCCAATGGGTCCGGTTGAAGTCGCCTTTGCAGGCCGCTCCAATGTCGGCAAGTCGTCACTGCTCAACGCCCTGACGGGCCGCAAGGCGCTGGCGCGCACATCCAACACACCTGGCCGCACCCAGCAGCTGAATTTCTTCGCCATGGGCACGCCCGGGGAAGAGCCGATGCGCCTGGTGGATATGCCGGGCTATGGCTATGCCGCCGTGTCGAAAGAAAAAATCTCGACCTGGACGCAATTGATGCACGCCTATTTGCGTGGCCGCGCCTCTCTGGCGCGCGTTTTCGTGCTGGTCGATGGACGCCACGGGCTGAAGCCGCCCGATCTTGAAATGTTCGAGCTGCTCGACAAATCCGCCATGTCCTATCAGGTCGTGCTGACCAAAAAGGACGAGTGCAAGAAGTCCGAAGTCGACGCCCGGATTGAAGGCGTGCGCGCAGCTTTGCTCAAGCATCCGGCGGCCCATCCCGAGATCATCTTCACCTCATCCGAAACTGGCGAGGGAATCGGCGAATTGCGCGAAGGCATTGCCCGCATTCTGAAAGAACGCGGCACGGTGTTTTGAGGGCCTCCCACGTGGACCCCTGGATTGCCGCGTCGGCCTTCGGCCGCCTCGCAATGACGGCTTTGGACCGTTTCGCCCGCAGCCGTCTTGAGGCTGCAATGGGGACGGGCTAAACAGGGGCGCGCCAAGAGAGATCATATAAGGATCACACATGACCAACATGCTGAAAGGCAGCCCGCAGGAGCAGGCCGAAATCCTCATGCAGGCTCTGCCGCACATGCTGCGCTATGATGAATCCATCATTGTCGTGAAATATGGCGGCCACGCCATGGGCGACGAGGAAGTCGCCCGCCGTTTTGCCAAAGATATGGTTCTGCTTGAGCAGTCGGGTGTGAACCCGGTTGTGGTTCATGGTGGTGGCCCGCAGATCGGCGCCATGCTGAAAAAACTCGGCATCAAATCCGAATTCGCCTCAGGCCTGCGCATCACTGATCGCGCCACGGTTGAGATTGTTGAAATGGTGCTGGCTGGCTCCATCAACAAAAATCTCGTCGGCTATATCAATGCGGAAGGTGGACGCGCGATTGGTCTGTGCGGCAAGGACGGCAATATGGTCACCGCGCGCAAAGTGACCGACAGCGATGTCGATCTGGGTTTCGTCGGCGAGCCCGACAAAGTCGACACCACTGTGCTCGACCAGGTTCTCGGCCGTGAACTCATTCCAGTGCTCGCACCTGTTGCTATGGGCGCCGATGGCGAGACTTATAATGTTAATGCCGACACATTTGCTGGGGCCATTGCTGGCGCATTGGGCGCCAAGCGCCTGCTGTTCTTGACGGACGTGCCGGGCGTGCTCGACAAGGACAAGCAACTTATCAAAGAATTGAAAGTTGATGATATCCGTCGGCTGATTGCCGATGGCACCATTACTGGCGGCATGATCCCCAAGGTTGAAACCTGCATTTACGCGCTCGAACAGGGCGTCGAAGGCGTTGTCATCCTTGATGGTCAGACGCCCCATGCGGTGCTTGTGGAACTGCTCACCGATGGTGGCGCAGGCACGCTGATCACGAGGTAAGAGCCATTACAGGAAAAGCCGCAGATTATATTTCCGATAAGGATGATGCGGCTTTTCAGCTGCTGCCCGAAGAAACACGGGCGGCATTTGCGCATGTTGAGACGTGGGTCTTTGATCTCGACAACACGCTCTATCCCCCCTCCAGCGATCTGTGGCCAAAGATCGATCACCGCATCACGGTGTTTATGGCCCATATGTTCGGGCTCGATGGTCTGTCGTCACGCGCGCTTCAAAAATATTATTATCAGAGATACGGCACAACGCTGCGCGGGCTGATGGAAGAGCACGCCATTTCATCGGCTGAATTTCTCGACTTTGTGCATGACATTGATCGCTCGTCTCTGGTACCCGACCACACTCTGGCTGAAGCCATCACGCGACTGCCAGGGCGCAAACTCATTCTGACCAACGGCTCGCACAAACATGCGCTGCACACGGCCCGACAATTGGGCATCGATCATATGTTTGAAGATATTTTCGATATTGTTGCCGCCAACCTCACTCCCAAACCGGCCGCTGAAACCTATCAGCGCTTTTTTGATCGCCATGCGGTTGATCCCCAAACCGCGGCCATGTTTGAAGACATTGCGCATAATCTGGCCGTGCCCCATGCGCGCGGCATGAAGACCGTGCTGGTGACGCCCAAGGCTGGCGCCCATGACCACCGCGAAGAGTGGGAAATCGCGGGAGGCGCCAAAGCCGCCCACGTCGATTACCTGACAGAGGACCTCGCAGGCTTCCTCTTTGGGCTGGGGCTCCCCCGCTTGACCTGACCTTAGGTTCGCTAGTCGAATAGACGCGCGGCTGCGTTTGGCAGCAAAGACCCGTTTATTTGACAAAACCACCTTTAAGGTTTATTTATTTTGGACAAGCGCAAACCGTCTCACTTGAGGCCTTTCAGGCGGCCTTTGCCCGTCATAAATCGCTGACAGAAACGGCGCGCAAAAGTTCGCAGCATCTCGGTTACGCGCGATTTGAAGTGATCGAACTCGTGCAGCGAATACATCGCTCACACTTCGTCAAGTCGATGACGAGTTATGACAATCACCGACAATGGCAGGATGTCTATATCATCGAGGATCGAGGCCAGCAGATCTACCTCAAATTTACAGACAATGTTTTGACCGAATTCATTTTGCTGTCTTTCAAAAGGAAATAATCCATGCGTGACGATGTGAAATTTCCCTTTGGCCAAACAATGATTCACCCTGAAACGGGGGCTCTTCTGTCACGTCGTCGGCGCATGGAAACCGTTCAGTACATGGGTCTTTCCCGCACAGTCGAAGTAGAAGCCTATTGGCCTGAAGACGATGGTGATGGCGTCCTAGTTGGTAGCGATTCTGATACGCTCGAAGAAGCTTTCCTCGCACTCAGGGCAGAATATGCCGCCAACATGCGCGCGCTCGCTAAAGACCTGCGCCGCAAGACCCGGCTCACTCAGAAAGAAGCGAGCCAGCTGCTCACCGGCTCGCCCAATTCCTTCTCCAAATATGAGCGGGGCGAGGCTCTGCCGAGCTGGCCCACCGCCCTGTTGATGAAATTGATCGCTGACGACCCTGCCCTGATGGAAAAAATCCGCCACGGGTGACAGGCCGCCCCCCGCTTGCTAGACAGCGGCACGAGAAAAACCGCTATTTTCAGCGCCATCGCCGTGAGGGGAGTTTTCATGTCCATCGCCGATCTTGCCCAGACCATTGAAGCCGCTTTTGAGGACCGCAATAACATCAACGCCCAGACGCAGGGCCGCGTCCGCGAGGCGGTCAATGAAGCCCTCAACCTTCTCGACGCCGGCAAAGTGCGCGTTGCTGAAAAGATCGCGGGCAAGTCGGGCGTGGAAAGCTGGGCCGTGCACCAGTGGCTGAAGAAGGCCGTGCTGCTCTCCTTCCGCCTGAATGACATGGCCCCGATCTCGGGTGGCCCCGGCGGCTCCTCTTGGTGGGACAAGGTGCCGTCCAAATTTGAAGGCTGGGGCGCTGCCGAACATGGCGCAGCGGGCTTTCGCTCTGTCCCCAATTGCATCGTGCGCCGCTCGGCCTATATCGCGCCCGGCGTCGTGCTGATGCCCTCCTTCGTGAACCTCGGCGCTTATGTGGGCGAAGGCACGATGGTCGACACATGGGCGACCGTGGGCTCTTGCGCACAGATCGGCAAGAATGTGCATCTGTCAGGCGGCGTGGGCATTGGTGGCGTTCTGGAGCCGCTGCAGGCCAACCCAACCATCATCGAAGACAATTGTTTCATCGGCGCGCGCTCTGAAGTCGTTGAAGGTGTCGTTGTGGGCGAAGGCTCGGTGCTCGCCATGGGCGTGTTCATCAGCTCGTCCACCAAGATCATCGACCGTGCCACCGGCCAGGTGCATGTCGGCTATGTGCCGCCCTATTCCGTGGTGGTCTCGGGCAATCTGCCCGGCAAGCCATTGCCGGATGGCACACCCGGCCCCTCGCTCTATTGCGCGGTGATTGTGAAGACGGTCGATGCGCAGACGCGCTCCAAGACCGGCATCAATGAATTGCTGAGGGATTGATGAGCGCCATTCTGTCGGCAGACGGCTTCCGCTTCCTGTTCCGTACGGACAAGGGTGTCATCACGCGTGACGTCTGGTGGCTTGGCACAGCACTCACTGGGGCCGTCGCATCTGTTGCGACGGTCATCTGGCTTGTTGTCTCACCGCTGGCCAAACATGATTTGGCTGAGCGTGGGCTGATTGATCCCGCCACGCTCGGCGTGCATCTCTATCTTGCGGTCTATGCCTTCCTCATCCTGCTGACAGGTGTGTGCTGGTATAATCTGACCGCCAAGCGCTTGCGGGCGCGCGGCCATGCGCCCGCACTGGCAGGCCTGCCACTTGCTTTGGCGCTTCTGGCGGGCGCTGCCCATTGGACGTCACCGCGTCTGGTGGAAATGGTGCCGCTCTGGTCCGCATGGCTCATCGACACAGGCCTTGTGCTTGTGCTTGTCTGGATGGCGTTTGAATGCGGCCTGCGCGCCACAACACACGAGACGGAATGACCAACGCCCTCGACATTGCCCGCGATCTGGTCCGCTGCGCCTCTGTGACGCCGCGTGATGAAGGCGCGCTTGATGTCGTGGCGCGTTATCTCAAGGAGGTCGGCTTCAGCATCGAGCGCGTGCGCTTTTCGGATGCGAACACGCCAGACATCGACAATCTCTATGCGAAGATCGGCACGGGTGCGCCTTGCCTGATGTTTGCTGGCCATACCGATGTCGTCCCGCCCGGTGATGCTGCGCAATGGCGCTTTGATCCGTTCTCCGCTGAAGTGGCTGATGGCCAACTCTGGGGACGTGGCGCGGTTGACATGAAGGGCGGCTTGGCTGCAGCCATTGCAGCGGCCATTGCGCATGTGCGCGAATTTGGCGCATCCAAGGGCGCGATTGCTTTTCTCATCACGGGTGATGAAGAAGGCCCCGCCGTCAACGGCACAGTGAAATTGCTGGAATGGGCCAAGGCGCGCGGCGAGCACTTCGATCATTGCATTCTGGGTGAACCGACGAACCCCGACAAACTCGGCGACATGATCAAGATTGGCCGGCGCGGCTCATTGACTGGTCGCCTTGTCGTGCATGGCAAACAGGGGCATGTCGGCTATCCGCATCTGGCGCATAATCCTGTGCCGGATATGGTCGCCATTCTGGCTGGCCTCAAGGCCAGCACGCTCGATGCCGGCACAGAGCATTTTGATGCCAGCAATCTGGAAGTCACCACCGTCGACACCGGCAATGGCGCGACCAATGTCATTCCGGCGGCCGTGCGCGCGACCTTCAACATTCGCTTCAATGATCTCTGGACGCCCGACTCGCTCGCACAGGAAATCACGCGCCGCATCCACGCGGCTGCACCCGATGCCAAGATTGATCTGGCGTTTGACCCAACCAATGCGGTCGCTTTTCTGACCTCGCCCGGGCCTTTCGTTGATCTCGTCGCGGATGCAATTGAAAAAGAAACAGGCCGTCGCCCCGCACTGTCCACGACAGGTGGTACATCGGATGCGCGTTTCATTCAGGCCCATTGTCCGGTGGTCGAATTCGGCCTTGTCGGCCAGACCATGCATGCCATCGATGAACGCACGCCTGTGGCCGAACTTGAACAGCTTGCCGCCATTTATCGGCGCGTCTTGCAGGCCTATTTCGCCTAGGGCTTATCGTAATCGACACCGATGAGATAAAGGCCTGCGGCAGGCGCCACTGGCCCGCAGCGCATGCGATCCCTCGACTCGAGCGCGGCTTTCAAATCACGCGTCTGCCATTTGCCCGAGCCAATGTTCTCGATCGAGCCCACCATGGAGCGCACTTGGCGATGCAGGAACGAGCGCGCGGACGTGTAGATATGAATCTCATCACCCACGCGCGACACATCGAGCCGCTCCAACGTGCGCATCGGATTTTCGGCCTGACAATCGGCATCGCGGAAGGTGGTGAAATCATGATGGCCAACCAGTACCTGGGCAGCTTCATGCATCGCATCTGCATTCAAAGCCCGCTTGATCAGCCATGCCTTGTTATAATCAAGAGTCAGCTGCGCACGACGGTTGATGATGCGGTAAAGATAGTGACGGCGGCAGGCTGAAAAGCGCGCATCAAAATCATCCGCCACACGCTCGGCTGTGCGGATCGCCACCAGATGCGGGCGCATGTGGGCATTGACGGCCTCGCGCAATTTGTCGCCGCGCCAGTCTTTGCGCAAATCGCAGCTCGCCACCTGCCCTGTGGCATGCACGCCCGTATCTGTGCGCCCAGCCCCTGTGATCTTGGCACGCTGGCCATCGACAGCCTCAATGGCATCCTCGATCACCTGTTGCACGGTCAGTGCATTGGCTTGCCGCTGCCAGCCGCAAAAGGCTGTGCCGTCATATTCAATATCGAGACGATAACGCGCCATTTGCGTCAGGCCAGCGGGGGAAGGACAAAGCCCTTCGACAGGCGCGCACCGCGCAAAAATTCATCTGCCTTCATCGGCGCTTTGCCAGCGCGCTGCACATCCATAATCTGCAAAGCGCCCGCGCCACATGCAATGGTCAGAGCATCATCGAGAACTGTGCCGGGAAGCCCCTGCCCCGCAACCACTTTCGCGCGCAACACTTTGATGCGCTCAGGCCCTTTGCCGAGATCCACTTCAAAGAAAGCACCCGGAAACGGCGACAGACCGCGCACATGATTGTGCAGATCATGTGCGCTGCGCGCCCAATCGATGCGGGCTTCAGCCTTTTCAATCTTGTGGGCGTAAGTGACTCCCACATCTGATTGCGGCGTGAAATGCAGCGAGTCACGCGAGAGAGCGGCCAGCGCACGCACCATGAGATCTGCGCCAATCATCGACAGGCGATCATGCAGATCAGAGGCTGTCATGTCAGCTGTGATCGTCACACGCTCGACCATGCCCACGGGGCCAGTGTCGAGCCCCTCTTCCATCTTCATCACCATCACGCCGGTCTCGGCGTCACCCGCCATAATCGCGCGCTGAATGGGCGCGGCGCCACGCCAGCGTGGCAGCAGCGATGCATGCAGATTGAGACAGCCCAGACGCGGCGCATCCAGCACCGCCTTGGGCAGAATCAAGCCATAAGCAACTACAACTGCGGCATCGGCGTCTAGCGCTGCAAAGCGTGCGATCTCATCATCGTTGCGCAGCGTTTTGGGCGTGAAAACGGGAATACCGAATTTATCTGCCAGCGCATGCACGGGTGACAGGCGCAAATCCATGCCACGGCCTGCGGGCTTGGGCGCGCGCGTATAGACGGCAACGATCTCGTGGCCTTGGCCCAAAATCTCCGTCATCACGGGGACGGAGAAATCAGGTGTCCCCATGAAGACGACGCGCATCGGCGCTTACTCGTCGTCGCCGCGCAACCGCGCAGCCTTGGCGAATTTCTTCTGCACACGGTCGCGCTTCAGGCGCGACAAATGATCGATGAACAGCACGCCATTGAGATGATCGATCTCATGCTGGAAGCAGGTGGCGAGCAATCCGTCGGCGTCGATCTCCTGAAGCTGTCCATCGCGATTGAGAAAGCGCACGCGCACTTTTTCAGGGCGCTCGACATCCTCATAATATTCCGGGATCGACAGGCAGCCTTCCTGATAGACGTTCTTTTCGTCCGACGCCCAGATGATCTCCGGGTTGGCCACGCACAGTGGCTCAGGTGGCGCATCCTCTTTGGCGACATCAATCACCAGCACGCGCTTGGGCACTGCCACCTGAATGGCGGCCAAGCCAATGCCGGGCGCGTCATACATTGTGTCCAGCATGTCATCCATGAGCTGGCGTACAGCCGCGTCAACTTCTGGCACGGGCTCGGAAACAAGCCGCAAACGCGGATCGGGCAATTCGATAATGGGCAGGATGGCCATGGCGTCGCGCGCTTTCCTCAGAAAAGATGAAAACCGATGTAGTGAGGAAGCGTCAAAGGGTCAATGACGTTCATCTTCTGTTCGCGCGCGAAAGCGAATCGCGCTAGGCTTTCGCCATGGATACGACCCTCATCATTCTCGGTCTCGCCTTTGCAGGCGTCACCCTCGCCCTTGTTTTCGTCATCAGCCGCGCGCAAGGCCAAGCACAGCGCTCGCAGGAGATTGCCTCCGCGACCTCGGCCGAGCGCGAGCGCGAGCTGGACGACAAAGTCGGCGAGCTCAACCGCATCAATGCGCAGCTGGCGGGCCAAATGCTGCAAATGCAGCAGCAGCTCAATGAGCGCCATTCGGAACTCACCCGCACTCTATCCGAGCGCCTCGACAATGTGACCAAGCGGGTCGGCGATTCCATGGAAGCCACGACCAACACGACCGCCGAGCGCCTGACCGCCCTGGCGGAGCGGCTCGCGGTGATTGATTCCGCGCAAGCCAAGATCACCGGCCTGACGCAGGAAGTCGTCTCGCTGAAAGATATTCTGGCCAACAAGCAAAGCCGTGGTGCTTTTGGCCAGACGCGGATGGAATCGATCATCCGTGATGGCATGCCGATCGGGGCCTATGAATTTCAGGCAACGCTCTCAAATGGCAAAAGGCCCGATTGCGTCTTGCACCTGCCCGGCGACAAGCGGCCGCTGGTGATCGACAGCAAATTCCCGCTGGAATCCTTCACTGCCTTTCGCGATGCCAAGGATGATGTCTCGCGCAAGCAGGCGGAAGCGCGCGTGCGCACAGATATTTCCAAGCATATTACAGATGTGCGCGAGAAATATTTCATTCCCGAAGAGACCCAGCCCATGGCGCTGATTTTCGTGCCCTCGGAATCCATCTATGCTGATCTGGTCGAGTTCTTCGATGATCTCATCCAGAAAGGCTATCGCGAGAATATCAGCATCATCTCGCCCTCACTTTTGATGATGGCTGTGCAAGTGACTCAGGCCTTGGTGCGCGATTCCAAAATGCGCGAGCAAGCGCATGTCATTCAGAAAGAAGTCGGCGTGTTGATGACCGATGTGCGCCGCCTGTCAGAGCGCGTCGCCAAGCTTGACCAGCATTTCCGCCTTGTCTCGAAAGATGTCGAAGACATCACCGTGTCGACGGGCAAAATCATCCGCCACGGTGACAGGATCGAAAAGGTTGATTTCAAAGGTGAGGCGGACGTGCCCCTGCTGACGGCGGACTAGGTCCGCCGTCATTTCAAACAGCTTAGTAGCATTCGCGGACACGCTCACGCGCACCGTCCCATGCGCGGCGCCAATAGACGCGGCATTCGCCATAAGGCGCGCCATAGCCGGGGCCGTAAACGGGCGCTGCGCCGTAATAGCCGGGGCCAGGGCCGTAATCATAGCCACTATTGGCGGCACCCGCTGCCAGCGCACCCAGCGCCAAGCCCCCGATCACACCAGCTGCCACTTGACCACCGCGATCGCCACGGTGCCGATATTGCGCAGCCGCTGGCTGCATGAAAGCCATGGTCGTGGCACCCAGCGTCATCGCCGCTATGCCCGTTAAAGCGAGTTTTGGGAATCGCATCATCATTCTCCTGTTCCGTCTCTGGTGACCCCAGAACAGGAGAGCGGGCCCGCAGGTTCCGCACCTGCGGCGTCAAGAGCACCAGCTCGTCATTGCGAGGAGGCCGTAGGCCGACGCGGCAATCCATTGACGGGTCTTGGATGGTCAGGCGTAACGCTGTGGATTGCGTCGTCGCTGACGCTCCTCGCAATGACGAAGAGAGAAGTCAAAAATCCGTCCGGCTTCTGATCGCGGCCGCCAGCGTGCCATCGTCGAGATAGTCAAGCTCGCCGCCCACTGGCACGCCATGCGCCAAACGTGTCACACGGATGTTCTGCGCGCTCAGCATGTCGGTCACATAATGCGCCGTTGTCTGGCCATCGACCGTGGCATTGACCGCAAGAATGACCTCGCGCACGCTTTCTTTCTGCACGCGGTCGACCAGCGTTGTCAGATTGAGATCTTTGGGGCCTACACCGTCAAGCGGCGACAAGGTGCCGCCCAGCACATGATAGCGCGCACGCATGGCCGCCGCGCGCTCGAGCGCCCACAAATCCGCGACCGTTTCGACCACAATGATGACGGAGGCATCGCGCCGTGGATCGCAGCAAATCGTGCACGGATCAATCGTGTCGACATTGCCACAAGCTGTGCAGGTGATGATGCGCTCGCGCGCCACCTGCATGGCATCGGCCAGTGGGCCGAGCAATTCTTCTTTCTTGCGAATCAGATGAAGCGCAGCGCGCCGGGCTGAGCGTGGCCCAAGCCCGGGTAACCGCGCAAGCAGCTGAATCAGGCGCTGGATTTCTGGACCGGCAACACGTTCAGCCAATGTCTCTTACTTTCAGAACGGCAATTTCATGCCAGGCGGCAAAGGCAGGCCTGCGGTGATGGCCTGCATTTTGTCGGCCACCAGCGCCTCGCCCTTGCGACGCGCATCTTCATGCGCGGTGACGATGAGATCTTCGACGATTTCTTTTTCGTCTTCTTTCATCAGAGACGGATCGATGGCCGCACCACGCATGGCGCCTTTGGCTGTCATGGTGATCCGCACCATGCCACCGCCCGATTGTCCCTCAACCAGCACATTTTCCAGCTCGGCTTGCAGATCAGCCATTTTCTGCTGCATGGCCTGCGCCTGCTTCATCAGCCCGAACATGTCTTTCATGGAAAATCCTCAGAGGTCTTCGTCATCCTCGCCGATTTGCGTATCGGCATAGATGACATCTTCGCTGCCCTGCTGCGGGGCATAGGCATTGGCAATCGGTTCGACGTCACCGATTGTGCGCACGGCAACAATCTCTGCACCGGGAAAGCGATCCAGCACGGAGCGCACCAGCGGTTCGGCGCGAACGCCGCGCATTTTTTCCGCTTCCTTGGCGTCGCGCACATCCTTGATGGTCGGCGCGCCCGGCTCATTGGAAATGGCGACGATCCAGCGTTGGCCGGTCCATTCCTTGAGCTTGTTCATGATCTGCGGCACGAGCTGGGGCGAGGCCCCCTCGACCAGCGCAAATTCAAATGTGCCCTCTTCAATGCGCACGGGGCGCACATCGGATTCCAGCGCAATTTTCATCTGGATGTCGCGATTGGCCTGCGCCAGCGCAACCATATCCTGCAAGGTTGCAATGCGCGGCCCCGCCTGCGCACGCGGCGCATTTTGCGGGATCGACACTGGCAGAGGTGAGCGCATGGCAGAGCCTTGCGCCATGGCGGAGCTGCCACCACCACCACCACCGGATGGCATGGACATCGGCGCGCCCGAAGAGAGCGGTGCATTTTGCAAACGCTTCAGCACATCTTCGGGTGTCGGCAAATCAGACGCATGGGCCAGGCGCACCAGCACCATGTCGGCTGCAGCCAGCGGGCGCGGCGAATGGCGCACGTCAGACACGCCTTTGGAGAGAATTTGCCACGCACGAGTGAGTGCTGGCGTTCCCAGCGCACTGGCAAATTCGCGCCCGCGTTTGACTTCTTCGGGTGTCACGGAGGCATCGGGCTTGGCCTCTGGCACCAGCCGCAGACGTGTCACGAAATGCACAAATTCTGCGAGGTCCGACAAGATCAGCGCCGGATCGGCGCCCTGATCATATTGTTCCTTCAGCGACGTCATGGCAGTGGCAATATCGCCCTGCATGACATTCTCAAACAGATCCACAATGCGCGCGCGATCAGCCACGCCCAGCATGTCGCGAATGGTGGCAGCGCCAATTTCATTGGCCCCTGCAGAGGAGCCATGCGCAATCGCCTGATCGAGCAGCGAGAGCGCGTCGCGCACCGAGCCTTCGGCCGCACGCGCCACCAGCGCCAGCGCTTCAGCGGCAACAGGCACGCCTTCCTTGGCGCAGATGCCTGCCAGATGATCAATCATCACTTGCGATTCAATGCGGCGCAGATCGAAGCGCTGGCAGCGCGAGCGCACCGTGACAGGCACTTTCTCGATCTCGGTCGTCGCAAACAGAAAACGCACATGCGGCGGCGGCTCTTCGAGCGTCTTCAGCAAGCCGTTGAACGCGGCCTTGGAGAGCATGTGCACTTCGTCGATAATATAGACTTTGCAGCGCGCCATCACCGGGCGATAGCGCGCGCTCTCGATGATCTCGCGAATGTCGTCGATGCCTGTATGAGAAGCCGCATCCATTTCGATCACATCGACATGGCGGCTCTCGATGATCGCCTGACAATGCACGCCAAGCTCCGGCATATCGACGGTCGGGCGATTGATCTCTTGCGAGGGCAATTCATAATTGAAGGCGCGCGCCAGAATGCGCGCGGTTGTGGTTTTGCCGACTCCGCGCACGCCAGTCAGAATGTAAGCCTGATGAATGCGGTCGAGCTTGAAAGCATTCGACAGCGTGCGCACCATGGCTTCCTGACCAATCAGGTCATCAAAGCTCGAGGGGCGATATTTGCGGGCGAGCACGCGATATTCGCCAGCCGTCCCCGCAGTGGGCTTGGCAGCTGAATTGGGCTGGACTGGCATGTCGAGACCCAGCGACATGGCACCGTCATCCGGGCTTGGGGCGTTCGGCTGAGGCGCGTCGGTCATGCAGGGGAATGCCAGTTCGCGATTAAGGCGCCTTGGCCATAAGGCCGAAGGCAAAAGGTAGGAGGCTGGACAGAGACCCGCCCGGTCTCGTTAGGGCTGCTTCCTTCCGGACCTGACCCAGTTGGCGAGTGGTGCGTCCACCGCCAACCTCCCACGATCTATTTGGCAGTCCGGGGGGCTGGATGCAAGGGGCGAGCGGGGGGATGTGTGGATGATTGCGCCGCTCACGCGACCGCATCAAGCCCTTTACGGGCCAGCAGATTGAGCAATTTGAGCGAGGGGCCACTTGGGCGCTTGGCGCCTGCCTCCCACTGGCGGACGGTCGATGCGCTTGTATTCAAGACAGCCGCCAACACAGCCTGGCTCAATTTCTGAGAGCGCCGCAGCTTTTTGATTTTCTCTGCATCGAATGGCTCAACAGGGACCAAACACAACACATCATAATTGCGCATGGTCCGTTTTTCGATAAGGCCGAGGCGCGCGAGATCGCTGGCTGTTTGATGGATCGCCCCCAGAAGAGGGCTTTCTGCTTTAGCGCGTGCCATGGCCAATCTCCTCAATGGCCCCGTCTTGCAGGGCAATCTGCAAAGCGTTCTCATCTAATGCGAGCAGATCTTTTGCCAACATCTTGAGCGCGGCCTGCTCGCGTTGCGTGATATCGGCCCGCTCGTTTTTCTTGAACCCGTACAGATAGAACCAATGCCGCCCGGCACGGGTCGCCACGATCGTGCGCACACTACCGCGCTTGCCTTTGCCATCAACAGCGATGCGCTTTTTGTAGAGCCCACCGCCGAGATCACCATCATGCAGCCCTTCTGACAGCTCGCGCACGGCAACCATCAATACCGCGTCAGCGATGCCAACTTTTTTCAGGGCACCCACAAAGGCCCGGGTTTTAAAAATGCGCGGCATTAAAAATATACCACTAAGTGTTAGTTTTACAAGACCGGGCCGGACGCGGTCGCGTCTTAAAAAAAAGCCCCAAACAATAGCTGAGCGTAACCAGCACACAGGGGCGTGGCCAGTTCACGCTTCCCCCCATCCACCCACGGCCCTAGACTTAGCGTCATGACACAGGATGCATCCGCCCGGACGGGCTATGGCGAAAACCCGCTCGATCGGCTTGGCATGCGCCGGGATGATGCGGATTTCGTCTCTCAGCTTTTCGTAAGCCCAAGCACACGCCATATCGTGCTGTCGGGCGAGATCCCGCTTCTGCGCGAGACACAGCGCGGATTGTCGGCCTATTTCTCCAAGCCACAAGCCGATGCGCTGGGCGGGGCTGGCGATTCCGTGCTGCTGGGGAGTGATGAGGCCGGTGCGGTCTTTGCCCGCCAGCTCTCGCAGCCTGCGCCAGAGACCGCTCAGGAAGGCGCGCCTCTCCAGATCGATCTGCGCAGCCTGGCCGTGCAGGGGCGCTTGCCGGCGGCCGAACTCGGCCAGCTGGCACAAGCCAAAAGCCTGCTGCATTGGCATGCCCGACATGGCTTTTGCGCCCAATGCGGCGCCCGCACATATGTCGCGGCAGCGGGGTGGAAACGCATCTGCACACCCTGCGGGGCGCAACATTTTCCGCGCACTGACCCCGTGGTGATCATGCTGGCGATCGATGGCGAGAATTGCCTTGTGGGCCGACAGGCGCGCTTCAACCCCGGCATGTATTCGGCGCTCGCGGGTTTTGTGGAGCCGGGCGAAACCATTGAAGCCGCCGTGCGGCGTGAGGTGGCCGAGGAATCAGCCATTCTTGTGGGCGACGTCGCCTATCACGCCTCGCAGACCTGGCCCTTCCCGGCCTCGCTGATGATGGGCTGTTTTGCCCAAGCCCTGTCGCGCGAGATTATTGTCGAAACCTCCGAGCTGGAAGATGCACGCTGGCTCACACGCACCGAGGTGCAGGCCATATTTGCCGGCACCCACCCGCAGGGGCTGACAACGCCCAACCCCATCGCCATTGCTTGGCACCTGCTGAAGGTCTTTGCGGAGGGGCGCGAGCCCCGCTTTTCGTAAGGCCTTCATTGTGAACCAAGCAAAGTCATCTAGATGCGCAGACCCCCACTCCTAACCTCTCCCCACAGGGGGGAGAGGAACTCGATTACGCTTGCGGCTCAACCCTCCCCCTTGTGGGGAGGGTGAGCGAGCGCAGCTCGACCGGGTGGGGGTCGCGAAATGTTCGACGCGTTGACAGGCGCGCGCGGCTGACGTTGATGGGCGCCATTATGGTGAACCGCCTCATTCCTTTGCCCGACGGACGCTGTCTTGATCTCAAGGCGCGCCCTCTCGTGATGGGCATACTCAATGTGACGCCCGATTCCTTCTCGGATGGTGGGCAGCACAATGACGTCGCGCGCGGGCTTGGCCACGCCCGCCAGATGATCGCCGATGGTGCCGATATCATCGACATTGGCGGGGAATCGACACGGCCCGGCCATACGCCCGTTTCCGCCGACGAAGAGATGGCGCGTATCGCGCCTTTCATCGCCCCGCTCGCCCAAGCGAGCGTGATCTCGGTTGATACGATGAAAGCCCAGGTTGCCGCCTTTGCGCTCGAACAGGGCGCGCAGATCGTCAATGATGTGTGGGGATTTCAGCGCGACCCTGATCTGGCGCGCGTGACCAGCGAACATCGCGCGGCCTGCGTGCTGATGCACAATCGTGAGCAAGAGGATTCCAGCCTCGACATTGTCGAAGACATGCTGGCCTTTCTGTCACGCTCGCTCGATATTGCGCAACGCGCCCGCATTCCGCTTGATCGCATCATTCTGGATCCCGGAATTGGCTTTGGCAAAACACCTGAGCAAAACATGATCGCTGTGCGCGAGATCGCGCGCTTGCATGTGCTGGGTTGCCCGGTGCTTTTGGGCGCCTCGCGCAAGCGCATTATTGGTGCGGTGACAGGACGCACGGACCCGAACGATCGCATGGCTGGCTCGCTCGCGCTTCATCTTTTGGGCGCGCAGGCTGGCGCAGATATTCTACGCGTGCATGATGTCGCTCCACATGTGGATGCGATGAAAATGCTCGCGGCATTTCGGACCTGAAGAATGGCAGACCCAATGAAAGCGCAAGTTCTCATCGAAGCTCTCGAACTCCACGCCTATCACGGCTGGCACCGCCATGAGGGCGAATTTGGCCAGCCCTTCCTGATCAATCTGGAACTGGAAACAGATATTGGCGCGGCGGCAGCCAGCGATGATCTGCATGACACTTTGGACTATGCCAAGATCGTTACCACCGTGCGCCACCTGTTTGTCGACACACGCTACAAGCTGGTGGAGACGGCCGCTGCCGCTGTGGCGCAAGGCCTGCTCACAGAATTCCCGGCTGTCACTCTGGTTGATTTGCGCGTGCGCAAATTGAAGCCGCCGATCCCCGAGCGCCTCGCTGCCGTCGGCATTCACTTGCGCCTGCCGCGCGCCTGACACGTGAGCATGACGCGCGCTTATCTCGCTCTGGGTGGCAATGTCGGCGATGTGGAACAGGCGTTTCGCATGAGCCTGGCCACTTTGCGCGCGCATGACCATGTGAGCGTTCTGCAAGAATCGCCCATCTACCGCACGCCGCCTTGGGGCGTGACGGATCAGCCTGATTTTCTCAACATGGTGGCGGAGATCGAGACCGATTTATCCGCGCATGATCTGCTCGACCTGTGTCTTGAAATCGAACGCGCCTCAGGCCGCGTGCGCGAACAGCGCTGGGGCCCGCGTACCATTGATCTCGATATTATCGCCTATGGTGACGAAATCATTTCAGACGCGCGCCTGAGCGTGCCGCACGCGCATGCCCATGAACGCGCCTTTGTGCTGGCACCGCTCGCTGATATTGCGCCGGATTTGATGATTGCGGGCAAGCGCGTGCGCGATTGGCTGGCGCAAGTTGATGCGAGCGGCCTGCACCGTCTCTAGCCGTCACTGCGAGCTTCGTCGCTTTGCTCCTCGCAATGACGAGCATTGACCACATCCTCGTCATTGCGAGGAGGCCGAAGGCCGACGCGGCAATCCATGGCGCGGTCTCTCAAGGCCAAGCGTAACGCAATGGATTGCTTCGCTTCGCTCGCAATGACGACGAAACTATTCCGCAGCTTTCTGCGTCTCAATGCGAAACGGGTGCGCCGGATAGACGCCCAAGATGCGCACTTCACGCGTGAAGAACGCGAGCTCTTCGAGTGCGCGCGCAAGGCCTCGCTCTTCTGGATGACCATCGACATCGCACAAGAACTGCGTCGCGGCGAATTCGCCTTCGACCATATAGCTCTCGATCTTCGACATATTGACGCCATTGGTCGCAAAGCCGCCGAGTGCTTTATACAAAGCGGCCGGCACATTGCGCACGCGGAAGACGAAGCTTGTCACCAGGGGACCTGCTTCAGGCTTGGCCCAGCTTTGGTCTTTCGACAGCACAACAAAGCGCGTTGTGTTATGCGCGGCATCTTCCACATCACGCGCCAGAATATCGAGGCCGTAAATATCAGCCGCCATCGCAGGTGCCATTGCGGCGCGCGTCGGATCATTCCATTCTGCGACTTGGCGCGCAGAGCCAGCGGTATCACCGCCATTATGCGCTTTGAGGCCCATTTTCTTGATGATCTTGCGGCATTGCCCCAGCCCGTGAATATGGCTGTAGACTTCTTTGATGCCCTCAAGCTTTGCGCCTTTGATGGCCATCAGCTGGAAATGAATCGGCAAGAAATATTCGCCCACAATATGCAGGTTGGACGCTGGCAGCAGATGATGAATATCGGCCACGCGACCGGCGAGTGAATTTTCAATGGGGATCATGCCCAGCTGCGCCGAGCCATCCTGAATGGCGCCCAGCGCATCTTCGAATGTCTCGCACGGCAAGGGCTGCCAATCTGGATAAACATCCATGCAAGCCATATGCGAATTGGCGCCCGGCTCGCCCTGATAGGCAATGATCTTCTGTGACATGTTTTATTCCTTGGGAGCGAGCAGCGCACGCGCGCGCTCAAGATCGTGAGGCGTATCGACGCCCAGAGGCACGGCATCGACAAGCGACACATCAATGCGCATGCCAGCTTCCAGCGCGCGCAATTGTTCGAGCTTCTCGCGCTTTTCCAATGTCGAGGGCGGCAATTGTACAAAGCGCTGCAGCGCCTTGCGGCGATAGGCGTAAAGCCCGATGTGATGATAATGCGGGCCTTCATTATAAGGCACGGTGGCGCGCGAGAAATACAAAGCGCGCATGCGCCCAGCCGAAATCGGCGAGGCGACAATCTTCACCACATTGGGATCATGCCGCTCGGCTTCGCGCGTGATCTCAACCGCGAGCGTGGCAATGTCGACCGATGGGTCGGCCAGCGGCAGCAGTGACGCCTGGATCGCGTAAGATTCAATCGTGGGCAGATCGCCCTGCACATTGACGATGACATCATGGCGGCCCTCTGGATCAAACAGCTCCACCGCCTCCCAGATCCGGTCCGACCCCGATTCATGGTCAGCGCGCGTCAGCACCGCCTCGCCACCCGCCTTTTTGACCGCCGCCACGATTTCGGGCGCGTCACCGGCCACCAGAACCGGGCCAATGCCCGCCTCAACGGCGCGACGCCAGACATGGACGATCATCGGCTCGCCATGGATCTCAGCAAGCGGCTTTCCCGGCAGGCGGGTCGAGCCCAAGCGGGCCGGCACGAGGACGATCGGATCTGACATGAGTTTCTGCTTATATTTCAGTTAGTTAAAATCCATTCGGCAGAGTTGGCCCGCCGCCGCAAGCCAAGCGGCAAAAGGTATCAGTGCGCGGCACCTTATACTCTGTTGCCAAGACGGCGGCAAAGCGGGTAATCAGGCCCGCGCGCAAGCGCCTACGGCCACCCCGATGGTCGGCCAAAAATTTAAGTCAATGCGGAGCCCCACAGACATGGATTCCTTTGAATTCAACAAAATCGCCGGCGCAGTGCTCGGCACGCTTCTGTTCATCATGGGTCTCGGCATCGTTTCCGATGCAGTTTTCAAGGGTGGCGTGCCCAAGCAGTCAGCCTATGCCTTGCCGGCCGCTGAAGAAGCGCCTGCTGGCGGCGCCGTTGCCGCTGCTGCGAGCTCTGTCCCGCTGCCTGAACTCCTCGCCAAGGCGGACGCCAAAAAGGGCGAAGGCCTGTTCAAGCCCTGCACGGCTTGCCATGTCGCTGAAAAGGGCGGCGCCAACAAGGTTGGCCCGGCGCTCTATAATGTCGTGAACCGCCCCATCGGCTCGGTCGCAGGCTTTGCCTATTCCGACGCGATCAAGGGCAAGGGCGGCAATTGGTCGTATGACAATCTCGACCATTTTATCACCAATCCGAAGGGCTTCGCCTCGGGCACGAAAATGGCCTACGGCGGCGAAAAGGATGCGGCCAAGCGCGCCGACATCATCGCTTATCTGCGTTCGCAGGCCGATGCGCCGGCCCCGCTGCCGGGCAAATAAGCCTCAGCATCAAGCATCAATTCAAAGGCCGGGCTTGTCCCGGCCTTTTTTGTTGTCTGATGCGCGCCATCAAATCCCCTCTCCCCTGCGGGGAGGGGTTAGGGGTGGGGGTCGCGCAATCTTCAAAATCTCACGACCCCCACCTGGCCCAACTGCGTTGGTCCATCCTCCCCACAAGGGGGAGGGTTGATCAGCCTCACTCGTCGTGCTGGCACACACTCGAAAAAGCGACATAATCGCCCCGAATCATCGGTGCCATATCGCATCAGAGGAAAGCCATGACCATCACCCGCCGCACATCGCTCACACTTGCTGCAAGTGCTGCGGCAGGGCTTGTGCTGCCGCGCGGATTTGGTTCTGCGCTGGCTGCGGGCGACGTCGAAACGCATGGCCTCTCCACTTTCGGTGAATTGGCGCTGCCTGCGAACTTTCCGCATTTCGCTTACGTCAATCCGCAGGCGCCGCGCGGGGGCACGCTGTCGATCCAGATCAAGAACACCAGCGGCAACCAGAATTTCGAGACCTTCGACACGCTGAATATTTTCGTCTTCAAGGGCGATGGCGCGGCCGGTATGGACATGACATTCGACACGCTCATGTCGGGCTCGGGCGATGAGCCGGGCTCCATGTATGGGTTGGTGGCTGATCGCGTGCGCATTGCGCCCGACAAGCTGACCTATCGCTTTCATATCCGCCCCGAAGCCCGCTTCCATGACGGCTCGAAAATCACAGCGCGTGATGCGGCTTTCTCTTTCAACATCCTGAAAGAAAAAGGCCACCCCGTCTATCGCTCCATGCTCGGCGCATTTGCAGGTGCAGAGGCAGAAAGCGACGACACGCTCATCGTGCGCTTTACCAAAAACCGCTCACGCGATTTGCATCTGGTGATTGCAGGGCTGCCAATCTTTTCTGAAAACTACTGGAGGGGCCGCGACTTCGAGGCCTCGACACTGGAAGCCCCGCTGGGCTCGGGGCCTTATAAAATGGCGCGTTTTGAACAGGGCCGCTTTATCGAATTCGAACGGGTGAAAAACTACTGGGCTGAAAAACTGCCCGTGAATGTCGGCCAGAATAATTTCGACCGCATTCGCTATGAATATTACCGCGAACGCCAGGTGGCCTTCGAGGGATTCAAATCCGGCCAGATCAATTTCAACGAGGAATTTACAGCGCGCCTGTGGGCGACCGCTTATGATTTCCCCGCTGTGCGTGATGGCCGCGTGAAGCGCGATGAATTGCCCAATGGCGCACCAACACCCAGCCAAGGCTGGTATTTCAATACGCGGCGCGGCAAATTCAAAGATGCGCGCGTGCGCGAGGCTTTCGGTCTGGCGTTTGATTTCGAATGGACCAATCGCAACATCATGTATTCCGCCTATAAGCGGATGGCCTCTTTCTTTGAAAATTCCGACATGAAGGCCACTGGCCTGCCCTCAAAAGAGGAGCTGGCTTTGCTTGAGCCTTTCCGCGCAGACCTGCCTGCGGAAGTGTTTGGCGAGCCCTATATGCCGCCGACCTCTGATGGCTCAGGCTCTGATCGCAATCTGCTGCGCCGCGCCGATGATTTGCTGCGCGCAGCCGGATGCAAGCGCGACAACAACCGCCTGCTACTCCCCGATGGCACGCCCTTCGAAGTAGAATTTCTGGATTCGTCCGGCGCGTTGAAGCCCCACACCGAACCGCTGCAAGGCAATCTGCGCAAGCTTGGCATTGCTTCGACCTTCCGCACAGTGGATGCTGCGCAATACAAGCGCCGCCTCGACAATTTCGATTTCGACATTGTCACCATGGCGCTCGGCGGCTCGTTTACACCCGGCGACGGACTACGCATCACCTGGTCGTCGGACGCTGCCAAGACACCTGGCACGCGCAATGTGGCGGGCGTTGAAAGCAAAGCTGTTGATTTTCTCATCGACACGATTTCGCGCGCCAATAGCCGCGACGAGCTTAACGTCGCGGCACAAGCGCTCGACCGCGTGCTGCGCGCCGGCCGCTATTGGATTCCGATGTGGTACAAAGACAAGAGCCTGATTGCTTATTGGGATGTCTTCTCGCGTCCGGAAAAAACACCTCGCTATTCGACGGGAGCGCCCGGCACGTGGTGGTGGGACGCCGACAAGGCCAAACGCATCGACTATAGAGGTTGAGGCGCTAAGCCCTCGGATGAAGGAACAGAATGCTCGCCTATATTGCCCGCCGCCTTGCCCTGATGGTGCCAACGATTTTTGGCATCCTGCTCATCTCGTTCGTCATCGTGCAATTTGCACCCGGTGGGCCGGTGGAACGCGTGCTGGCGCAATTGCAGGGCATGGATTCTGGCGCCACGTCGCGCTTTGGCGGCGGCGCGGGTGATCTGGGCGCCAATGCACAATCAGCTGGCGCCGACTCGCGCTATCGCGGCGCGCAGGGGCTGGACCCCAAATTCATCGCCGAACTCGAAAAACAATTTGGCTTCGACAAGCCAGCCTATGAGCGCTTCTTCATCATGCTGAAGAATTATGCCGTCTTTGATTTCGGCCGCTCCTATTTTCGCGACACGCCCGTGTTGCAGTTGATCAAAGAGAAACTGCCCGTCTCCATCTCGCTGGGCTTGTGGATGACGTTGCTGTCTTATGCGATCTCGATTCCGCTGGGCATTCGCAAAGCTGTTAAAGACGGCTCACGTTTCGACACATGGACGAGCGCGGTCGTGATTGTGGGCTATGCCATCCCGAGTTTCCTCTTTGCCATTCTCCTGATCGTGCTGTTTGCCGGCGGCTCATTCTGGCAGATTTTTCCGCTGCGCGGGCTCTGGTCGGAAAATTTTGCTGACCTGTCGTGGCCTGAAAAAATTCTCGATTATCTCTGGCACATCGCCCTGCCTGTCACCGCCATGGCGATTGGTGCTTTTGCGACGTCGACCTTCTTGACCAAAAACTCGTTCTTGGAAGAAATACGCAAGCAATATGTGCAGACCGCACGCATGAAGGGGCTGACTGAGCGCCAGGTGCTCTATGGCCATGTGTTCCGCAACGCCATGCTGATTGTCATTTCAGGCTTTCCGGCGGCTTTCGTGCATGCCTTCTTTACAGGCTCGCTGTTGATCGAGAGTATATTCTCACTCGATGGGCTTGGCCTGCTCTCTTATGAATCGATCATCAACCGCGATTATCCGGTGGTCTTCGCCAATCTTTATATTTTCGCACTGCTCGGACTTGTAGTGAATCTTCTGTCTGATCTCACCTATACGTGGATTGATCCGCGCATTGATTTCGAAACGCGGGAGGTCTGAGATGAGCGCCTCCACTCTGCGTGACGAACTGTCCAGCACAGCCGCGGCACCCCTCGCACCTGTTCTAGACCAGAAGGGCTTTCTGAAACTCTCGCCGATCAACCGCCGCCGCCTTGATAATTTCAAGCGCAACCGGCGCGGCTTCTGGTCGTTCTGGATTTTCATGATCCTGTTTGTTCTCTCGCTCTTTGCAGAACTGATCGCCAATGACCGGCCGATCATCGCCTCCTACAAAGGTGAGATCCTCTTTCCCGTGGTGAAGACCTATCCGGAAGAAAAATTCGGCGGCTTTCTCGCCGAGACTGATTATCGCGATCCTGAAATTTCCCGCGAAATTGAAGCCAATGGCTGGATGCTTTGGCCACCGATCCGTTTTTCCTACCGCACGCACCAGCGCGATCTGCCAACGCCTGCGCCATCCGCACCAACATGGTGGCTGAGTGACGGGCAATGCAAAAGCGTGGCTGACAGCTGCCGCGCGATGGAGTGGAACTGGCTTGGCACAGATGATCAGGGCCGCGATGTCGTGGCCCGCCTCATCTATGGCTTTCGTATCTCCATTCTCTTCGGACTGATTTTGGCCGGTGTCTCCTCGATCATCGGCATAGCGGCGGGTGCCGTGCAGGGCTATTTCGGCGGGCTGACCGATCTTATCTCGCAGCGCTTTATCGAAATCTGGTCGTCCCTGCCCCATCTCTATTTGCTGATCATCGTCTCTTCGATCATCACGCCCGGCTTCTTCGTCTTGCTCGGCATTCTGCTGCTCTTCTCATGGGTCTCGCTGGTGCATGTGGTGCGCGCGGAATTTTTGCGCGCGCGCAATTTTGAATATGTGAATGCGGCGCGAGCCCTGGGTCTCTCGGATGGCAAGATCATGTTTCGCCATCTCTTGCCCAATGCCATGGTGGCGACACTCACCTTCCTGCCCTTCGTGCTCAATTCGTCGATCACGACGCTCACTTCGCTCGATTTTCTGGGCTTTGGCCTGCCACCCGGCTCGCCCTCGCTGGGTGAATTGCTGCTGCAAGGCAAATCAAACTTGCAAGCGCCATGGCTGGGCTTGGCCGGTTTCTGCGTGATTGCCGCCATGCTGTCGCTGCTCATTTTCATTGGCGAGGCCGTGCGCGATGCCTTTGATCCGCGAAAGACCTTCTCATGAGCGCGCCGCTTCTCTCTGTTCGTGATCTCTCGATTGCCTTTCACCAAGGCGGGCGCGAGACACTTGCTGTTGATCGCGTTTCGTTTGATCTGCAACGCGGGCGCACGCTGGCCCTTGTTGGTGAATCCGGATCAGGCAAATCCATCACGGCTTTGTCGATTGTGAAACTGCTGGGTGCCACATCGGCGACCTATCCGTCTGGCCATATTTTCTTCAAGGGCGACGACCTCTTGCAGGCCGGTGATGAAAAGCTGCGCGAAGTGCGCGGCAATGAAATCACTATGGTCTTTCAGGAGCCGATGACCTCGCTCAATCCGCTGCACACGATTGAAAAGCAGATTGGTGAAATCCTGGCCCTGCATGGCATGCGTGGCGACGCGGCCCTGCGCAAGCGCGTCATTGAATTGCTGGAAGAGGTTGGCATTCCCGATCCCGCCACGCGGCTCTCGGCCTATCCCCATCAGCTGTCAGGCGGCCAGCGCCAGCGCGTGATGATTGCCATGGCACTTGCCAATCGGCCGGATCTCTTCATTGCAGATGAACCCACGACCGCGCTCGATGTGACCGTGCAGGCGCAGATTTTGAAATTGCTGAAGGAGCTGCAAGCCAAGCTCGGCATGGCCATGCTCTTCATCACGCATGATCTGGGCATTGTGCGCAAAATTGCTGACGATGTTTGCGTCATGCAAAAGGGCCGCATTGTTGAAGCAGGCCCCGTAGAGCAAGTCTTCAGCAATCCCCAACATGCCTATACAAAAGCTTTGCTGGCGGCTGAGCCCAAGGGCGCACCCGCACCTTCCAATCCCGATGCCAAGCCTGTTGTGACGGGCGAAAACATCCGCGTCTGGTTTCCGATCAAGCGCGGTTTCATGCGCAAGACGATTGGCCATGTGAAAGCGGTCGACGGCATTTCACTCACCGTGCGCGAAGGCGAGACAGTTGGCGTGGTGGGCGAATCGGGCTCGGGCAAAACAACGCTTGGCATGGCGCTGTTGCGCCTCATCCGCTCCGAGGGACCCATCGCCTATCTCGGCCAGCGCATTGACGGGCTCAATTCCAAAGAGATGCGGCCCTTGCGCCACGACATGCAGGTCGTGTTCCAAGACCCATACGGCTCGCTCAGCCCGCGCATGTCGGTGGCTGATATTGTCGAAGAAGGATTGGCCATTCAAAAGCCGGATCTGTCGGCACATCAGCGCCGCGAGATTGTCGCGCAAGCGCTGGCCGACACAGGTCTTGATCCGGCTGCCATGGATCGCTACCCGCATGAATTTTCCGGCGGCCAGCGCCAGCGCATTGCCATTGCGCGCGCCATGGCGTTGGACCCGAAATTTGTTGTGCTAGATGAGCCGACGTCTGCGCTCGACATGTCCGTGCAAGCGCAGATTGTGGATCTGCTGCGCGATCTGCAGAAGAAGCGCAATCTCGCTTACCTCTTTATCAGCCATGACCTGAAAGTCGTGCGCGCTTTGGCCAGCGAGTTGATTGTGATGCGCCAAGGCAAGGTTGTGGAATCTGGCCCCGCTGCAGAGATTTTTGCGGCCCCTAAAAGTGAATATACACGCGCTTTGTTTGCCGCCGCTTTTTCGATTGAAACAGAGGTGCAGCCCGCATGAGCCGTGCCCTCATCCTCGTGCTTGATTCACTGGGCATCGGCCACGCGCCTGATGCGCAGCGCTTTGGCGATGCGGGCGCCAATACATTGCTGCATATTGCGCAGGCCTGCGCCCAAGGCTTGTGTGACAATGACCAGCGCAAAGGCGCGCTTGCCATGCCCCATCTCGATGCGCTCGGCCTTGGGCTTGCAGCCCAAACATCGAGTGGCGAGATACCGCCCGGCTTTTGCGTGACACAACCGCAAGGCGCTTATGGCGCGGCCAGCGAAATCTCGCTTGGTAAAGACACGCCCTCGGGCCATTGGGAAATTGCAGGCAGCCCGGCCGATTTTGCTTTCGGTTATTTTCCCGCCAGCACACCTGCCATTCCTGATGATCTGGTCGCGGCCCTTGTGCGCGAAGGCAATCTGCCCGGTGTGATTGGCCGCGTGCATGCCTCGGGCACGGCCATTCTGGAAGATCTGGGCGATGAACATCTGCGCACAGGCAAGCCGATCATTTACACGTCGGTGGATTCCGTTTTGCAAATCGCCGCACATGAAGAAAGCTTCGGCCGCGAGCGGCTTTATGCGCTGTGCGAAATTGCGCGCCGCCTCTGTGATCCTTTGCGCATCGGCCGCATCATCGCGCGCCCCTTTCTGGGTGACAGCCCGGAGACTTACAAGCGCACGCCGTATCGCCGCGATTATTCTCTGCCCCCGCCGGAGGGCTCCATTTTTGATCGCGCGCAGGAAGCTGGGCGCGCCATTGTCTCGATTGGCAAGATTGCTGATATTTTTGCCCATCGCCACACAGGCAATGTGGTGAAAGGCAAAGATGACATGGAGCTTTTCACGAAAACCGTCGAGGCGCTGAACACGCTGCCAGATGGTGGCTTTCTCTTCGCCAATTATGTCGATCTCGACACGGATTTCGGCCATCGCCGCAATGTGGCTGGCTATGCCGCCGGGCTTGAGCGCTTTGATGCACGCATGCCCGAATTGCTTGCCGCTTTAAAGCCGGGTGACTTGTGCATCTTCACCGCCGATCACGGCAATGATCCGACGTGGGGCGGCACAGACCACACGCGCGAGAATGTGCCTATGCTGGCGTTCGGCCCTGGCATCACGCCGCGTGCAATGGGCACGCGGTCCACCTTTGCGGATATGGGCGCTAGCGTCGCGCGCCACTTGGGACTAGCTGCAACGCGCACAGGCCAAGCCTGGCAGGATGATCAATAGCCGATTGCGGCTGTGCCCGATTGGCGCGTATCTGCCGCGCCGTGAATTTCGCCATTCACCTTTTGGATCGTCTGCGTCGAGCCCATGGCTTTTTGCTCGCGCACCGTGTGGCCCTTCTTTTCCAAAAGACCAATCGTATCGGGTGACAGGCCACGCTCGACGCGCAATTCATCGGGGTAAAGCTGGTGGTGCACGCGCACCGCTTCGCTGGCTTCGGCGGCATTCATGCCGTGGTCTACAATGTTGGACACGACCTGCAAAACGGTCGTGATGATGCGCGAGCCGCCCGGCGAGCCGGTGACAAGATCAAGTTGCCCATCCTTGAACACCATGGTGGGGCTCATGGAGGACAAGGGGCGCTTGCGCGCGCCCGGTGCATTGGCGTCACCACCCATCAGACCAAAGGCATTGGGCGCACCGACAGTCGCTGCAAAATCATCCAGCTCATTGTTGAGCATGACGCCGGTGCCCGCCGCCACCAGACCGAGGCCATAAGAAAAATTGAGCGTGTACGTATTGGCGACCGCATTGCCATCCTTGTCGATGACCGAGAAATGCGTGGTCTGGTCGCTTTCGTAGGGCAGCGGATCGCCTGCGCGAATGTCCTTCGAGGGCGTGGCGCGGTCGAGTGAAATGCGCGCTCTCAGCTCGTTCGCGTATTTTTTGGACGTCAGGCCGAGCACCGGGTTTTTGACGAAATCCGGATCACCCAGATATTTTTCGCGATCCGCATAGGCCAGTTTCATGGCCTCGGTCATGAGGTGAATGGTCTGCGCCGAATTGGCGCCTGACTTTTTCAGATCATACCCTTCGAGAATATTCAGCAGCTGCACAATATGCACGCCACCTGATGAGGGCGGCGGCATGGAGACAATGTCACGCCCGCGATAAGTGCCGCGCACAACGTCGCGCTCCACCGCTTTGTAATCGCGCAGATCGTCGACATTCATAATGCCGCCTGCATTGCGCACAGCATTGGCAATGCGCTCTGCCGTTTCGCCTTCATAGAAGCCTTGCGGCCCGCGCTGAACAATGCGCCACAAGGTGGTGGCGAGATCTGGCTGGACGAGAATATCGCCATCGCGCAGGCTCGTGCCATCCGTGTGCTGGAAAATTGCGCGCGTCGATGGCCATTTGTCCAACCGCGCTTTCACCTCTACCAGAGACGTGACGAGATCTCCGCGCGCAACAATGCCATCGCGCGCCAGCAGCATGGCGGGGCGCACCAGCTCGCCGAATTCAATTTGGCCCGAGCCATATTTCTGGTGCGCGAGATAAAGGCCCGCCACCGTGCCGGGCACGCCCACACCCAATCCACTCGCTTGCGCTTTCTCGGGCACAAACTTGCCCGACGCATCGAGGAAGATTTCTTTGGTCATGGCGGCGGGCGCGACTTCGCGATAGTCAATCGCGATGGTCTTCTTCTGGCTTGCCAGATGCACGAGCATAAAGCCGCCGCCACCCAAATTGCCGGCGCGCGGCAAAGTGACCGCCATGGCGAAAGCGGTCGCCACAGCGGCGTCCACCGCATTGCCACCACGTTTGAGAATATCGACACCGATGCGCGCTGCGTCTGCCTCCTGCGCAACCACCATGCCGTTTTTGGCAACCACTGGCAGCGTGCGGGCATAGCCGGCAACAATGGGCTCAGAGACGGTTTGTGCCTGCGCGACAGGGGCAAGAACAAGGGCCCCGCAGAGGCCAAGAATAAAAGCTTTCAATTGCCCCACCTGTTACGCCACAAACTTTCCCCGATCATGCAGGAAATGCGGGGCTCGCGTAAAGCCGCGCGCCGCACAAGAGGGCGTGGCGGGGGTGGCAAAGAGGCAATTTCGCGCACCAATTTGGTGCGCGTGGCCTCGACAAAGGCGCGCGTGTCGCGGACAGGCACCATAAAGGCGTCAAAGCCCCCGATCACGCAATCCTCATAATAGATGTCGAGTTCGGCAATATCAGCCGGGCTGATGAAGGCGCGAATGCCCACCAGCGGCAGGCCATTGATGGTGATGCCTCGCGCCAGCGCCTCATCGCGCGCTTGCGTCACCGGGCGCCCGCTGTTGTTGGGGCCATCGCCCGACACATCGATGACCTGGCGGGCCGATGCAAATCCATTGCCTGCAAAAAGTTTGACGCTCGCATCGATCGCCCCGGAAATGCTGGTGCGTTGCGCCCGCCGATAGGGGGCATTGGCCAATTGCTCGGCAAAGGCGCTGGCGCTGTCTGGCCCGTCAATGACGGTCCAGGGCACCAGCACATCCTGATCATATTCAGATGCCCATTGCATGTAGACGACCGCAATGCGCCCCGTAGGGCCTGACTTGAGGGCATTGAGAAACTGCTCAGAGCGCAAGGCCTCGACATAGCCCTGCCGCTGCAGGCGCTGTTCAGTCGTGTCCATCGAATAGGAAATGTCGACGGCGAAGACGAGCTCGACATCGACTTCCATTGCGCCATTGCGCGCGCTTGCGGGGCTGGCCCCCACGACCACCAAAAGGGCCAAAGCCTGGCCAAGCGACCTGAACAGCGAAAATGCCATGCGCCTGCTCCCCTGAACGGAGGTCTCCAATGTGCCATGCCCTTGCAAGAAGGCAATTGGCGCAAAGCCGTTCCGCATGGCATTCTGCCGCAAACAAGGACATGTGAGGCGAAGAATGGATGACAGCGTGATCGGGGCGCTTTTTGACGCTGCAGCCAAGGTGCGCACCCATGCCCATGCGCCCTATTCCCAATTCAAGGTGGGCGCCGCGCTGGTGTGCGAAGACGGGCGGATTTTTGTGGGCTGCAATGTTGAAAACGCAGCCTTTCCCTCCGGCACCTGCGCTGAGGCGGGCGCCATTGCCGCAATGATCGCAGGCGGTGGGCGCCAGATTGCTGCCATGGCCATTCTGGGTGAGGCGGCGACGCCCGTCACACCCTGCGGCGCCTGCCGCCAGCGCATCAGCGAATTTGCGCAACACCAAACGCGCATTGTGGCGGGCAATACAGCGGGCCTGCGCCAAAGCTTCACGATGGATGAGCTGCTGCCGCATGCGTTCAGCCTGCGCGCGGAGCCGCACGCATGATCAGCGACAGCGCATTTACCAAACAAGCGATCACGCTTATCGATCTGACCGACCTGTCAGATGATACTACGCCTGAAAAGACAGACGCGCTGATCACGCGCGCGCTTGGCCTGCCCATTGCGGTGGCCGCCATCTGCATCTGGCCGCGTTTTGTGGCGCAAGCCAAAGCGCGCCTTGCAGGCAATCCAATCAAAGTGGCGACGGTCGTCAATTTTCCCGGCGGCGGTGACGATATCGAAGCCACACGGCTTGAGACGCGCGAAGCACTTCTCCATGGCGCAGATGAAATCGATCTTGTGCTTCCCTGGCGGGCCCTTCTGGCAGGGCGCAACGAGGATGCCACGCGCATGTTGCGCGGCGTGCGCCAAGAGATCGATGATGGCGCGCATCTCAAGGTCATTCTGGAAACAGGCGCCTTGCCAGATGAAGCAGCCATGCGCACAGCTGCACGCCTGGCACTTGAGGAAGGCGCTGACTTCCTGAAAACCTCGACAGGCAAAACGCCTGTTTCAGCGACACCCGAAGCCGCGCGCATTTTGCTGGACGAGATTCGCATGAGCGGCAAGCATGTCGGCTTCAAAGCCTCCGGCGGCATCCGCACGCTCGAACAGGCGCGTCTTTATTTTGATCTTGCTGAACAGATGATGGGGACAGGATGGGCAACACCGGCGCATTTTCGCTACGGCGCCAGTGGTCTTTTGGATTCATTGCTTGAAGTGATTTGAAAGGTTTTCTTCCATGTTTCTACCTCAAGAAATCATTCGCCGCAAACGTGACGGACAAGAACTTGGGTCTGACGAAATTCGCTTTTTCATTGATGCCCTCACCACGGGTGCACTGAGTGAGGGACAGATCGCGGCTTTTGCCATGGCGGTCTATTTTCGTGGCATGACGCATCAGGAATGCGCCTGGCTGACAAATGCCATGCAGGATTCCGGCCGCATCCTGCAATGGAGCAGCGAGTTTCTGGGCGGACCCGTGCTCGATAAACATTCGACAGGAGGCGTGGGCGATAATGTCAGCCTGATCCTGGCACCTGCCATTGCCGCCTGTGGCGGCTTTGTGCCGATGATTTCTGGGCGCAGCCTTGGCCACACGGGTGGCACGCTCGACAAACTTGAATCCATTCCAGGCTATGACACACGCCCTGATATTGCGCGCCTCGCACGCGCTGTGCGCGATGCAGGCTGCGCCATTATCGGCCAGACGGCTGATCTGGCACCAGCGGACCGACGTCTCTATGCCATTCGCGATGTGACGGCGACGGTGGAATCCATTCCACTGATCACGGCTTCCATTCTCTCCAAGAAAATGGCCGCGGGGCTTGAAGGTCTCGTGATGGATGTGAAAGTGGGTGCAGGCGCTTTCATGCCCTCACTGGATGAGGCCAAGGTTCTTGCGCATTCGTTGGTGGATGTTGCCCAGCAAGCCGGACTCACCACACATGCGCTGATCACGGATATGGACCAGCCGCTGGCCAGTGCAGCTGGCAATGCTGTCGAAGTGACCCATGCCATTGCCCATCTGACCGGCGTGCGGCGCGAGCCGCGCATGCAAGAGATCATTCTGGCGCTCGGCGCTGAAATGCTGCTGATCGGTGGATTGGCGCGCACGCGGCACGAAGGCAGCGCGATGATTGACGAGGCCCTGAACAGCGGACGCGCCGCCGAGCGCTTTGCGCGCATGGTGTCAACATTGGGCGGGCCTGCAGACATTCTCGAACGGCCTGCGGCCTATCTGCCGCGCGCGCCCATCAGCGTGCCTGTGCCCGCTCGCGAGAGCGGCTATGTGGCGCGCATTGCGACGCGCGATCTGGGGCTGATCATTGTTGAAATGGGCGGTGGCCGCCGCCGCGCCGATGAAGCGATTGACCCGTCCGTCGGCCTGACGTCTCTGGCCGAGATCGGCCAGCAGGTGACGCGCGGCGAGCCGCTCGCTTATGTCCATGCGGCAACGCCCGATGTTGCGGCTTGGGCAGCAGGGGCTGTGGCGGAACATTTCACAATTTCAAATCAGCCGCCCGCACCTACACATGTCGTGCGCGAAACCATTCTGCCTAGGGCAGACGTTTGATGGCGACGACATCGCCGAAGGATTTCTCTGAAATTCTCTGACGCGCTTCGAGGAATGGCTCAGAGACAACCTGCATGTGATGCCCATTGGCATGCAGCAAACGATGCGCGTTTTGCAACAGCCCCACATGGCCTTTCCAGAAGACGAGATCACCACGGCGCAAGGGTGCACCATCGGCAACATTCTCACCGATTTCCGCCAGCATCATGTCAGTATCGCGCGGTGAGGCGATGCCTGCAGCCTGCAAGGCAATCTGGACAAGGCCCGAACAATCCAGACCCAGACATGTCTTGCCGCCCCACAGATAGGGCATGCCGATAAAACTCTCAGCGGTCGCCACATAATCAGGACGCGTCTGTGTCACCGGCAGAAGATGTGTGGCCCATAGAAACAGACCGCTGGTGACTTGCATGAAATCCCCGCGCAGACCCCGTACCTCGACCTTTGCGCCCATTGGCAAAGCGCCAACGGGCGGGCTTTTGATGTCGGGCGCTGCATAAAGAAATGTGCGCGGCACATGCACGCTATGGCTTGGCGTCAAAACGCTGTCATGCAGCGAATCGGCTGGCATATAGCCAACATATCCATCACTGACGAGCTGGCCCCAGGCCCAGCCCTCATCAATATCGTAAATGGTCACCTCTTCGCCGTGCAAAGCCTGCGTATCCAGACTTTGATCAGAGCGCGGATGCGCGCGCAAAGCGATAGCCTCATCGATGACGCGCATGCTGCGGCCCTCGACATAATATCTGGCGGGCACAAAACCTTTCAGATGAATGGCGGCAATATCTTCGCGCGCAGGCGTGCGGCGGCGGTCGTAAGCGCTCATGCGACCTCTTCTTCCGTTTTCAGCTCTGCGGCCTTGCGCGCCACCATATCGCCAAGCTTTTCGACATACAGCGCGCCTTTGACGGTGCGTTGTATGATGACATTGCGCTTGTCAGCCTCGTCACGCCGCCGTGCAATAATGGCCTGCTTGCCCATGGCATCAAGCGCGCGTGTAATCACTGGCTTGGTGACACCCAGTTTCAGGGCAAGGCCGCGCACCGTGTGCGGTGGACGCTCCAGATAGACGGTGAGCAGAATCGCCAACTGACGATGGGTAAAATCAGCCATGCCCTCGGGCCGGGTCTCACGCACCATGGCCAGCGCAATGTCGTGCAGCAGGTCGAGACCTTGTTCGGGTTTCATCTCGATCGACATGGCGGATCCACTCACACTTTCTTCAGGCTTAAAATCACGCTGCAGGATAGCGCTTTTCCAGCAATGTATAGAGGAGACGGGCAGCCTGTGTCTCGCCGCCCTCAGGCCGACCGGGTTTGGTGGAGGGATTCCAGCCATACATGTCGAAATGCACCCAAGCGCGCGCACCCTCGACGAAACGGCGCAAGAACAGCGCCGCGGTCACCGAGCCCGCAAAGGGGCCGCTCGATACATTGTTGAGATCGGCCACTTTGCTCTCAAGCAGTGAATCATAAGGCTCCCAAAGCGGCAGGCGCCAAACGGGATCATGCTGGGCAAAACCAATGTCCGTAATCTCGGCTGCCAGTGCATCATCGCTCGTGTAGAAAGGCGGCAGGTCAGGCCCCAGCGCCACACGCGCGGCACCGGTGAGGGTCGCAAAATCAATCAGCAGGTCAGGCTTGTCTTCCGCCGCCAGTGCCAAAGCATCGGCCAAAATCAGGCGGCCTTCGGCATCTGTATTGCCGATCTCGACATTCAGACCCTTACGGCTGGGATAAACATCGCTGGGACGGAAACTCGATGCCGAGACTGCATTTTCGACAATCGGCACCAGCACGCGCAGGCGCACATTGAGTTTCGCATCCATGATCATATGCGCGAGCGCCAGTGCTGTGGCCGCACCCGCCATATCTTTTTTCATCAGCAACATGGCGCTGGAGGGTTTGATATCCAGCCCGCCCGTATCAAAACACACGCCCTTGCCCACCAATGTGACCTTTGGGGCATCGGGCGAACCGAAGACAAAATCCACCAGACGTGGCGCTTCTTGCGCGGCGCGACCGACGGCATGGATCAGCGGGAAATTATATTTCAGCAGATCATCGCCTGAAATCACGCAGGGCTTCAGCCCAAAGCGAGCGCCTACAGCGCAAGCCGCTATCTCTAAAGCCTGCGGGCTCATTTCATTGGGCGGCATGTTGACGAGATCGCGCGCCAACGTCACGCCGTCGACCATGCGCTGAAGGCGCGCGGCATCGACACCTTGCGGGCAAACCAGACGCGGTTGCTCGGCATCGTTCTTTTTGAAACGCGTGAAACGATAGGCCGACAGGCACCAAGACAGCGCAGCCAGCTCAGCGGCGGCCACACCGCCGGGCAGATCGATGAATTCATAAGCTGCGGCTGGCAACAGCGTAGCCAGCTTTCCCGGCATGAATGTATCCGCCTTGGCAGCACCCGGCGCATCCACACCCAGAAGCACGGCACTGACGTTGCCTTGCGCATCGGGCAGCAGGCAGTGGCGGCCAGACTTGGGCTCAAAGCCGCTCGCCTTGGCAAAAGCGCGCGCCTCGACACTGAGAGCCTGCTGGGCTTCGTTCCATGTCTGCGCGCTGACGCAGTGGATGGGCACGATCTTGGTGAGCGGGCGTTCAGCGATCAGCAGCATGTCTCTTCTTTCCTTGCCGTTACGACATATTTTAAGAAATCATTAGGGTTAATTTTCTATGATGGTTTCATTGTTTTAATCATTTCAGGCGGGATTTCTGCCATGGCCCATCCGGCTTCCCTTCGACGCACGATCTGTCTCGCCCTTATCGTCACCGCTCCGCTGGCCGGATGCAAGACGTTGGATCCCCCCTGGTCTCTGGCTGCCTCTTCAGAGCCCCAAAAACTGGCCGCCCTCCCCGCAGATGAAAGTACGCTGCGCCGGCAGGCCGACGAACTTGGCCGCCGCTATGATTCAAACCCTGCTGACCGAGATCTTGTGCTCACCTATGCGGCGACCTTGCGGCGCTTGCAGCAAAGCGCGCAGGCTGTCTCGGTTTTGCAGCGAGAGGCTGCGCGCAATCCCGAGGATCTGGAAGTGCTCGGCGCTTATGGCAAAGCACTTGCCGATGCGGGCCGCTTTAGCGAAGCCGCCGATATGCTCTCGCGCGCGCACACGCCCGAGAGACCCAATTGGTCGATCTTCTCCGCGCAGGGTTTTGTCGCCGACCAATTGGGAGATCATCGCCAGGCACAAAGCTATTATGAGGCCGCTTTGAAGATTGATCCGACGCAAGCGTCCGTTCTGTCCAATCTCGGCCTGTCTTATGCGCTCTCCAAAGATCTCGAGCGCGCGGAGACAATCTCAAGGCGCGCGGCCGACATGCCCGATGCAGATCAGCGCGTGCAGCAAAACCTGACATTCGTGCTGGAACTGCGCGGCCTCAAGAATGATTCGGCACCACCCCCCGCGCCCCGTATGATTGTGAGCAAAGTGACGGCTCCGACCACGCCGAAAAAGACCGAGCCTGCACCCAAGCCCGCCAAAGCCGCCGCGCTTGATTTGCGCACGGGCATTTAGAAAAAATTTTTTGCCGCTTGCGAAATCGCAGGCCCGAGAATGACCACAAACAAGACGGGCAAGAAGAACAAAATCATCGGCACTGTGAGCTTGGGTGGCAGGGATGCAGCTTTGCGCTCAGCGTCAGCCATGCGCATGGTGCGGCTTTCTTGCGCCACGATACGAAGCGCGCTTGCCAAAGGCGTGCCGTAACGATCCGCTTGATTGAGCACTGTTACAATCTGGCGCACGGAATCGACATCCACACGCCGCGCCAGATTTTCGTAAGCTTGCCGCCGATCTGGCAGAAACGACAATTCTGCGGTGGTCAGAACAAATTCCTCAGCCAAAGCCACAGACTGGCGGCCAATCTCTTCCGACACACGCCGAAAGGCCGTCTCAATCGAGATGCCCGATTCCACGCAAATCAACAAAAGATCAAGCGCATCTGGAAAGGCGCGCCGAATAGAGTCACGCCGCCCTGCGGTCACGTTGTCGAGATACATTTCTGGCGTCTTGATGCCGATATAGAGCAAGCCGATCAGGGCCGTGATCCGCGTCAATTGCGAATAGCCCATGTCGTCGATGAAAAAGAGATAAAAGAACCCGATCAGAAAAAGCGAAATCGGCGCAACAGCGCGGAAAAAGATAAAGGTCGTTTCCGCCGCACCGCCACGATAGCCGGCGGCTGCCAATTTGGTTGACGCATTTTCAATGCCTAGCCATTCACTCATCCGGAACAATTTCACAATATCGCGAACGAATGGCTTTTCCTCCGTTCGCAGACCAGCGCGTGAGCCCTTGCCCAATTTATCGCGCTCGCGCGTGCGAATACGCTCACGCTCCAGCGCGACAGATTTCATCCGCCGCTGCAACGGATCCGGCGCAACATAGGGTAAGGCGACAGCCAAAATCGCTGCCACCGCGCACAGCAGCGCCAGCACTTGCAGGAGGAAATCGGGTGATTTGAACAAGTGCAAAATTGTCATGGCGCTAAATATCAAACGTGATCATGCGCTTCATGACAACGATGCCAATCGTCATCCAGACCGCACAAAATGCCAGCATGAGCTGCCCCTGCGAGGTGGTAAAAAACATGTCCATGTAACCGGGGCTGGTCAGATAGACGATTCCAGAAATGGCAAAGGGCAAAGCGCCGATAATTCCGGCGGAGGCTTTGGCTTCGGCGGACATGGCCCGCACTTTTTGCTGCATCTTCTTGCGATCGCGCAACACCGTCGAGAGATTGCTCAAACCCTCAGACAAATTGCCGCCGGACCCTTGCTGAATGGAAATGAGAATGGCGAAGAACCGCGCCTCCTGCAATGGCACACGATCAGCCAGTCGCTCAACCGCCTCCCCCATTGTAAAGCCAACAGACTGCGCTTCATGCAAGAGCCGAAATTCGCCAGCGACAGGCTCAGGCAGTTCGCGAGCAACAACTGCGAGACATTCGGACAAGGGCAAGCCTGCCCGCACACCACGCACAATCACATCAATGGCTGCAGGAAAATGCTCCAGAAACTTGGCCGCACGTCGCTTGCGCAGAAAATTCAAGACAAGCACTGGCACGCCAAAGCCACCCACAGCATAGCCAAGAACAATCGTCAGCGGATCATCAGTGAAAATAAAAAAGACAAGCGCAAAGCAGATCCCGGCGATGATCGACCACGTGCATAATTGCGCTTTTGAAATCTGAAGGCCCGCCTGCACAATGCGCCGATCAAGCGTCAGGCGGCGCGCCCTTTTTTCGCGGGTCTCCACTTCCTGCAAGCTCTCAATAATCTGCTTGCGCCTTTGTGCAGCATCCACCAGCCGCGCGCCGGCCAATTTGCGTTGATCCGTCTTCAGCAAACGCGCGCGCCGCTTCTCGGCTTTCGCATCACCGGAAAATTGCGGATAGACCATGGCAAAGAAAACCGACGCAATCGCCAGAACAACCAGCAGGGTCACAATGACGTCGGTTGAGCCATGCATCGCTTAGCCTCCTGACGCGCTCGGCACAGACTCGTGTCGTTCAGCAGAATCCAGCGCGGCCGCCAGACGGCTTTCTTCATTGTAATAGCGCGCACGATCCCAGAATCCTGGTCGCCCGACACCCATAGAGCGATGGCGGCCAAGCAGGCGGCCCTGCGCATCTTCACCCAGCACTTCGTAGACATAGAGATCTTGTGTGGTGATGACATCGCCTTCGAGACCCACGACCTCGGTGATATGGGTGATCCGACGTGAACCATCGCGCAGCCGGGCAGCCTGAATCACGACATCGATGGAGGAGACCATCATTTCACGGATGGTGCGCGCTGGCAGAGCAAAGCCACCCATGGTGATCATGCTCTCGATACGGCTCAAAGCTTCACGCGGCGAATTGGCGTGCAATGTGCCCATCGATCCATCGTGGCCTGTGTTCATCGCCTGCAACAAATCGAAGGCCTCAGGCCCGCGCACTTCGCCAACGATGATCCGCTCGGGGCGCATGCGCAGGCAATTGCGCACCAGATCGCGCATGGTGATGGCCCCCGTGCCCTCAAGGCTCGGTGGGCGCGTCTCAAGCCGCACCACATGGGGCTGCTGCAATTGCAGCTCAGCGGCATCTTCGCAGGTGATAATCCGCTCATCATGATCAATATAATTGGTCATGCAGTTGAGCAGGGTCGTCTTGCCAGAGCCGGTGCCACCCGAAATCACAACATTGCAACGAATGCGGCCAATGACTTTGAGAATTTCAGCGCCTTCTGGACTGATGGAACCAAACTCGACGAGTTGATCCAATGTGAGCTTGTCGCGGCGGAATTTGCGGATGGTCAAAATTGGGCCATCAATCGACAGCGGCGGGGCAATCACATTGACGCGCGATCCGTCCAGCAAACGCGCATCGCAAATGGGCGAGGCTTCATCCACACGCCGCCCCACCTGGCTCACAATGCGCTGACAGATGTTCATCAATTGTGCATTGTCTTTAAAGCGAATGTTGGTCAGCTGAATCTTGCCGTTCACTTCGATATAGGTGCGATTGCACCCATTGACCATGATATCGGCAATGTCGTCGCGCGACAGCAAGGGTTCCAGCGGACCAAAGCCCAGCACGTCATTGCAAATGTCATCCAGCAAATCATCCTGCTCGGAGATCGACATGACATAATTTTTGATTGTGATGATTTCGCTGACAATGTCGCGGATTTCTGCACGCGCGCTGTCGGAATCAAGTCGTGAGAGTTGGGACAGATCGATGGCTTCAATGAGGGCACCAAAGATCAGGCTTTTGGTTATGTAATATTCGTCTGAGCGCGGCTTTTCGGGCCGCGCTTGGGCCTGAGCGTTGATGCGAAGTGGCGCCATCGTCGTCTCGCGCGCCAAAGCGGCGCCGGGCACTGTGCTGCGTGCATTCGGTGACCCTTGTGTCGATGAACGTCGACCAAACATAATGGACCCTTTAAAAATTTAAGCAAAAGCACTGCGCAATCGCGCGACCAGCGGTGCAATCAATCGCAGTCGATCTGTTTTTGGTGATGTGAGGCCAGCGATTTTGGCCGCCATATTCTGCAACATGTCGCAAATTTTCGCTGATCCCTCCGTGTCAGCCAGCATCTGTCCATTATTGGCGGCTGTGCCAAAAAGCTTGGCGTCATGGGGGATGTTGGCGGCTGGCGCAATCGCCAAGCCACGCTCGAAATCGGCCAGCGAAATTTCTGGGCGACGCGCCAGGCCGACCTTATTGAGGATAAGGCGAGGATTAAGATCGACTGGCCGTGCATTGGACATGAATTCGATCAGATTTTTGGCATTGCGCAGACTTGCAAGATCCGGCTCGCAGACAAGAACCACCTCTTCCGAACTGAGCAACAGACGCCGCTTCCAACTGGGCCACCCATGCGGCAAATCGAGCACAATAAAGGGGGCAAGCGCACGCGCTGCATCAAGGATGGGATCAAAGGCATCAACCGCCAGATCACCCGCAGCCTCCACAACAGCAGGTGCCGCGAGAAGAGTGAGATTGTCTTCACACCGCGTCAAAAGGCGTTCCACAAAAACAGAATCGATTCGATCGGGCGCCTCAACGGCCTCGGCCAATGTAGTTTGTGGCTCTTGGTTGAAATTCAGACCGGCTGTGCCGAAGGGCATATCGAGATCGATGAGAATGGTGGGCTGGCGCAGCGAACGCGCCAGCGTCAAAGCCAGATTATGCGCCAGCGTGGACGAACCGGATCCGCCTTTCGCGCCCGTCACTGCAATGACGCGCCCCACCAATCGCTGTGCGGGATCGGCATAAAGGGCCGCAATCGCACGCACCAGATCGGCGGGCTCAAATGGGTGTATGAGATATTCGCTGATGCCACGCGCCATCAGGGCGCGATAGAGCTGCACATCATTGACGTTGCCAAGCACAATGACTTTGGTCGCCTCGTCGCAAAGCTCAGCCAGCGTATCCAGCTGCTGGAACAAGACATCACGGCTGGCTCTTGATTCAAGAATGATCAAACTGGGGACAGCGCGCGTCTGGAAAAGATCAATCGCGGAGGCGACGCCACCTGGATGCAGGTCCGCCTCCACTCGCGCCATGCGTGGATCTTCCACGGCCTTTTGCAAGAGGAGGCGTGTTGCCTCGTCCTCCCAGAAAGCCTCCAGCGTGATACGCGGCAGCGGAGCGACTGAACCTTTCATGTCCACGGAAAGAATCTCCTTCACTCAGTTGCCGGCCCCGCCGATGCCTGGTGCTTTCGTGCCCCATCCAACGGCTGGATCTTGCCCGCGCCGGATCGACCCAAGCGCGCGTGCACGCATTTCACCATCGATCGGAATTGGCGCACGCATCGCTGCAAGATCACGCGGATCAGCCGTCTGCACGGCCATCATGGTTTGATAAGCGCAACCAAAGTTGGCGTAAGGCTCATTGTCCCATCCCGACAATGACGATGCCGACGCCAGATCATCTGGCCAGAGGCCACACCGCGACACGACATCGGCTTTGATGCGTGTGAAACGCATCAGGATGACGGGTGCCTCACCTGCAATGACAGGAACGCGCATGAGATGCACCGAACCGCGAACGCCTTCAGCCACCAGCTGGTGACGGATGCGATCAAATTGTGCGCGCGTGACTTTGTCATGTGGGCCGCGCGTTGGCATGCGCATTTCGATTTGCCGCCCGCGATCCTGACGCCAGACAGAGGCGAAAGTCGCTATTTTCATCCGGCTTTCGGCATCAAGTTGGGACGCAACCGGAATCGTCAGAACCGCATTCTCATCACGCACTGCAATCGGGTGGCGCGAGGCGACATCCTGACCAAGGCGCACATCCGGTTCACCTGCGCACCCTGTGAGCAAGACAAATACAAGCGGCCAGAAGATGCGCAGCTCAATCATTGATAAACCCCGCGCGACCTTTGAGTTGGCCCAGCTTCGCATCAGCGCCATAGGATTGATTGACGCGGCCCATAAAGACCGCCTGCGGATCGGTGGAATCGACAAAATTATCGGTTGGCTTTTTCAAGTCACCCGGCAGGCTTGGGCGGGCGATGACGGGCGTGATGACAATCATCAATTCACTTTCCTCACGCTGATAGTCACGCGAGCGGAAAATCGAGCCCAGCACGGGGAGGTTCATAAGCCCGGGCAGTCCATTCAATACCTGTTTGGAGCGCACTTGAATGAGGCCCGCCGATGCAATCGAGCCGCCTGAGGGCAATTCCACCGTTGTTTCGTTTTTGCGTGTCAGGAATCCATAGACCGCCGATGTGCCGTAATTGAAGCTCTGGGTCGGATCGACCTCGGTCACTTCCGTTGCCACGCGCAATAAAATACGGCCCTCGCTCATGACGACCGGCGTGAAATTCAGCGCCACGCCATAGGGCCTGAATGTCACCGATGCCGAACACACATTGCGATTGGTGGCAGGATCAATGGTGCAATTTTGGCCCGTCGGCACAGGCATTTCGCCACCGGCCGTGAATTTCGCGCTTTCGCCTGACACGGCGGTGACCGCAGGTTCGGCCAGAATACGAGCGACGCCATAGCGCTCCAGCGCCTGCAAGGTTGTCGAGACATCACCTCTCGTGTTCAACGCATTGGTGGGCGCGCCGCGAATGCCAAAGGCATTGGCAATGTTCAGCACGCCCCAATTGCCGCTGGCGGCGATATTGGACACACCCAATTGCTTCACGACATCGCGTCGCACTTCCGCAATGGTGACTTTGACCATCACCTGATCTTGTCCGCGCACGGTGAGCGAATTGACGATTTTGCCAGTGGCGCCGTTGCCACCGGAAATGAAGCCGGAGGCAATCTCACTGGCCTGCTGTGCGTCGCGGGCATTGTCGACGCTACCCGTCAGGATGATCGTTTCATTGATTGTGCGCAGCGTTATATTGGCTTTGGGCATCGCTGTGCGCAGGATGGCATCCAGCTCGCCAATGTCGCGGCCAATCGAAATATCGAATGAGGCGATCTGTCGTCCGTTGGCATCAAGCGCAAAGACATTGCTCTGCCCACTGTCCATGCCAATGATGTAAATGCGGCGCGGCGAGCGGACAATGGCATTGGCGACCTTGGGATTGCCAACGAAAATTTCAGATGCATCGCGCGGCAGATCCAGCACAACAGATTTTCCAACACCCATATTGATGCGGCGCGTTTGAGCTTCAAAATTTTCTTGTGCGAGCGCCGGGCAAGCCAGAGCAAGCAGAAATGCCAAGACCTTCAGCAATTTTGTGAGGGGAGCCATTACCGCGCTCCCGTCAGGACGCCGTAGCGCACAACATTGGCAATCCCGCCTGCCGCTTCTGCGCCTGCCTCAGGCGCTTGGCCCTGCTCATTGGCTGAGCGCAGCACAAGCGTCAGATGCGCAGTGCGTTGCGCGACCAGCAGCAATTCCGCTTGAGCCGGCGTCACTTCCAGAGTGGCCGTTGCGGCATTCACGGGGCGCTCCAGATTGCGCTCTGCCAATTGGCCGATGGCCAACACGCGCACATTGCGCAGCACCACTTGTGCACCCTGTGCGTCGGCGGTGATGCCCTCTTCATCGCGTGCCAGTTTTACCACATCAACGCGATCACTGGGCTGCACGAAGCCGCCGGCCGACGTCAGCCCGCTTGGATCAATGGAAATCGCAACAGCCCGCATGCCCGGCGGCAGATTGGCAGCCATGAAGCCAGCCGCGCGTCCCGCACGGATCAAACGCTCGCGGCGGATGGGTTCGCCCGCAGCAATGGCCTGGCGCACATAAGCGCCGCGCAAATCGTTCAGGGTGTCGCCGGTGCGGCGCAAAATCATGCCCGGCTGCACATTGACGGGCGCTGTTTTGTGCCATGAAAAATCAGCGTCCTCGATCATGCGTCCCGGAGGCAGGTCGCTGGTGGCCACCAGCACGTCCTCCATCTGGACAACGGGCGCTGGAGGGGCTGCCACCTCCTGCACGGGTGCGGGTGCATTCATCATGATGAGCAGCGCCAGCCCGCCTGCGACGAGCGCCAGCCCCAGCATGATGATCCGCACGAGTTTCATGAATGGCACTCTTCAAAACCGCTAAATCAAAGACTTTAAAAATAGAAACGAACGTAACGGGATATAGCCGTGTCTATGGTTAACGGCTGGTTACCAAAGCTTCAGATTTGAAGGATGAGCTGCGCGATCGGGCTCTGCAGGTAGACATGCAGCGCCCCGAAGGCGAGCGCGACGCCATAGGGCACGCCTTCTTTGGGATCATGTAGCCGCACCAACCAAGGCGCGCCCATCATGAACGCGGGCAGCGGCCAGCGACGCCATTGTAGAATGAAGAGACTGAGAGCACCGCCAAGCATCGCTGTCAGCAAGACAAAATCCAGAAGAGCGCTCCAGCCAAGCCATGCAGCAATGGCAGCCAGAAGCTTTGCATCACCCCCGCCAATCCAGCCGCGCGCGTACATGCCAAAGCCTACCACCAGCATGGCCAATCCGCAGGAGAGATTCATGCCGAGCATGGGCAGCGGTACATGCGCGGCAAGGGCCATGGCCAGAAAACAGACAAAGATCGACACGGTCAGCTTGTTGGGAAGCCGCATGGTGAGCAGGTCCGACATCGCCGCATAGGCCATGAGAATCGGAAAAATAATAAGTGCAATGAAGGACATGAGAAAAATTCTCCCCCGCCGGCGCAATGTGCCGATGACGAAAGCTTAACCAAAGGGCGTTTCACTTCCCTTACCGTCAGAGCATCAGCTTGCAAAAACATCTGCGCTTCAGGCTTCTTTCACGTTTCGCTGCGTAAGCTGTGCGCAGGGTTCATCCCGCGAGGGAAAAATGTTTTTGATTTCAGTGTCTCGGCGCGTTTTGGCCGCAATTTTTTCGCTCACTCTGTGCCTGCTGCCGAAATACGCAGATGCGCAAGAAATTCTGACCCTGCAGCTTGACCGTGCGCGCATTGTCGAGATGCCAGCGGGCTGGCATACGCTGGTGCTTGGCAATCCCAGCATTGCCGATGTGACCGTCCTCAAACGGCAGAACAGGCTCGTGCTCAATGCCCGCGCCTTTGGCGAAACCAATATGATTGCGCTTGATGCCAGAGGGGTCGCGCTGGCCGAGCTCGTGTTGCGTGTCAGGAGTGCTGATCACGGCCTCATCGTGCAGCGTGGCATGGAGCGCGAATCCTGGTCGTGCAATCCGCGCTGCGAACCTGCTGTAGATCCGGGCGATGCGTCGCGCTATATGGGCGAGGTGATCTCTCAAGCAGGTCGCCGCAATGAATTTGCAGCGCCCCAATCTGCTGCGGCGAGCACCCCGCGACTGCCTGCTCTGACAAAATAAAAGCCGCGAGAGGCGACCCTCGCGGCTTTGCAAAGACGATGTGAGAGACGATCAGATCGTCTGGTTATAAGCACCCACTTCCGGGTTTTCGCGCATCACAGCATCGACGGCCTTGAACATGTCGCGCATGCGCTGCTCTGCCACCGGGCTCTCGACCACGACGACGAGTTCTGGCTTGTTCGAGGATGCACGCACCAGACCCCAAGTGCCATCTTCCGCTGTCACGCGCACACCATTGACCGTGACCAGATCGCGGATCTTCTGACCCGCCACCATTTCACCCTTGGCATGCATATCCTGAAAACGCTTCACGACGCGCTCGACCACCTGATATTTGATCTCGTCATCGCAATGGGGCGACATGGTCGGCGAGCCCCAGGTCTTGGGCAGGTCAGCATAAAGATCGGCCATGGTCTTGGTCGGATTGCGATCAAGCATGTCGATCACCTGAATGGCGGTGACGATACCATCATCATAGCCGCGGCCCACAGGCGCGTTGAAGAAGAAGTGGCCCGACTTTTCAAAACCCGCCAGCGCTTTCAAATCGGTCACGCGGCGCTTGATATAGGAATGGCCCGTCTTCCAATAATCAGCCTTCACATTGCGTTCGATCAGCACAGGATCTGTTGCAAAGAGCCCGGTTGATTTCACATCGACCACAAAAGTTGCGCCCGGATGGAGCGCGGAGAGATCACGCGCCAGCATGACGCCGATCTTGTCGGCAAAAATCTCGTCGCCATTATTGTCGACGACACCGCAACGGTCCCCATCGCCATCGAAACCAAGGCCGACATCCGCACCCACTTCCTTCACCTTATGGGCAATAGCGTGCAGCATTTCCATGTCTTCTGGATTGGGGTTGTAGCGTGGGAAATTGTAATCAAGCTCAACATCGAGCGGCACAACTTCGCAGCCAAGCTTTTCGAGAATCTGCGGCGCAAAGGCACCCGCTGTGCCATTGCCGCAGGCGGCCACGACTTTCAGCTTGCGCTTGATCGGCGCGCGATTGGTGAGATCGGCAAAATAACGCGCCGGGAAATTATCGACGTAAACATAACCGCCGCCTGAGCGCGTGATGCCTTTGGCATTGAGCACAATGTCTGACAGACGACCCATTTCATCCGGGCCAAATGTGACGGGGCGTTGCACGCCCATTTTCACGCCCGTCCAGCCATTGTCATTATGCGAGGCCGTGACCATCGCCACGCACGGCACATCCAGTTCGAATTGCGCGAAATAAGCCATGGGTGAAAGCGCCAGACCAATGTCATGCACTTTCACACCACCCGCCACGAGACCAGTGATCAAAGCATGTTTGATCGAGCTTGAATAAGCGCGGTAATCGTGACCCGTCACCAGCTCGGGCTTGACACCCATTTCATGGATCAACGTAGCAAGGCCCAGGCCCAGCGCCTGAATGCCCATGAGGTTGATCTCTTTGCCAAACAACCAGCGCGCATCATATTCGCGAAAGCCTGTTGGCTTCACCAGCGGCACCGTTTCAAAAGCGTAAGTGTTGGGAGCCAAGGCGTGAGAGGGCTTGGGGAACATGGAGCAGGCCTCAATTTCAATCCACCGGGACAGCCCGGCCACAGACAAGATAGGCCCGAAGACGTCAAAAGCGAGGCAGGTGTCGCCCGTTTCAGGCGCTCCCCTCGACCTGACACGGCCAACCCACCCTGTTTGGCTTACTCAAGGTTACGATCAGGTTTCCAAAGCGCGGCGCTTCTTCAGCGCATAGAGCGCCTCCAGCGCATCGCGCGGGCTCATGTCATCGGGGTCGATGGCATCGAGCTCTGAGCGCAGATCATCCTTGGCCGAGCCTGCCCCATGGCCAGCCTTTGCGGTCGCCTGCATGACAGAGGCAAAGAGCGGCAGGTCGTCCATCATCTTTTCGACCGGCGCCAAGCGCTCGCCCGCTTCCAGCTCGGCCAGCAGAGTGCGGGCGCGCTCGACCACCGCTGCGGGCAGCCCTGCGAGCTTGGCCACCTGAATGCCATAGGAGCGATCAGCCGCGCCCTGCACCACTTCATGCAGGAAGACGACATCGCCATTCCATTCGGTCACACGCACTGTCAGATTGACGAGGCGGGCGAGCTTTCCAGACAGTTTGGTCAGCTCATGAAAATGCGTGGCAAAAAGCGCGCGCGATTTGTTCGCCTCGTGCAAATGCTCAACCGTCGCCCAGGCAATCGACAGACCATCAAAGGTTGCCGTGCCGCGGCCGATCTCATCCAGGATCACCAGTGAACGCGGTGTTGCCTGATTGAGAATGGCGGCAGTCTCCACCATTTCGACCATGAAGGTTGAGCGGCCGCGCGCCAGATCATCCGCTGCGCCCACGCGCGAGAAGAGACGATCGACAATGCCCATGCGCGCTGCGCGCGCGGGCACATAAGCACCCATTTGCGCAAGCACGACGATCAAAGCGTTTTGGCGCAGATAGGTCGATTTACCAGCCATATTCGGGCCAGTGATCACCGCGATCTGTGCTGTTGCGCCCGCATTATCCGCCAATTGGCAATCATTGGCGACAAAGGCCTGACCACGCGTGCGAAGCGCTGCTTCCACCACCGGATGGCGCCCGCCCTCGATCTGGAAAGCCACACTTTCATCAATCGTCGGGCGCACCCAATCGCGCATCACAGCGATTTCGGCCAGCGAGCCCGCCACATCCAGTATGGCCAGCGCATCGGAGGCGGCTTTGAGTTCGTCGGTCGCAGCCAGCGCCGCGCCCGCCAGATCATCAAAAATGGCCAGCTCGAATGCCAGCGCGCGATCTGCAGCGGAGGCAATCTTGGCTTCGATTTCATTGAGCTCTGTGGTCGAGAAGCGCATCGCATCGGCCATGGTCTGGCGATGGATGAAGGTCTCGTTGAAAGGCGCTTTGAGCAGCTTCTCGCCATGCACCTGCGGCACTTCGACGAAATAGCCCAGAAAATTATTATGCTTCACCTTAAGCTGTTTGGTCTCGGCCAAATCGCAATAGCGCGCCTGCATGGAGGCGATCACCCGGCGGCTCTCATCGCGAAGCGCACGCGTCTCATCAAGCTGCGGCTCAAAGCCCGCGCGCACGAAACCACCATCGCGCTTGTTGAGCGGCAAATCCTCAGAAAGGGCTGCGGTAAAGCGGTTTTCGAGATCGCCTGGCAGGCGCGCCAGCGCGGCCATGGCATGAGCTATCTCATCTGGCAGAAGGTCAAGCGCTGAGAGAATGCGCGTGGTTTCCCGCGCAGCCAGCAGCGCGTCACGCAGGCAAGCGAGATCACGCGGGCCGCCACGCTGCATGGCCAGCCGCGACAAAGCGCGCGACAGATCAGGCGCACTGCGCAAATTCTGGCGCAGTGTCATGCGCAAGGGCGCCCGCTCGACCAGAAAGGCCACCGCCTCTTGCCGACGCAAGATCATGGCAACGTCGGTGAGGGGTGCCGCCAGACGCTGCGCCATCAGGCGACCACCAGCCGCCGTGACCGTCACATCAATGGCTGCAAGCAACGAGCCCTCGCGCTGACCATTCATCGTGCGCGTCAGTTCGAGATTGGCGCGGGTGGCCGCATCAATCTCCAGCGTGGCCCCGCGCTGCATGCGTTCAGGCCGGGCCAAGGGCGGGCGCACGCCGATCTGTGTGCGTTCAATATAAGCAATGGCAACAGCGGCTGCCGACACTTCGGTGCGCGTGAAAGCGCCAAACCCGTCAAGCGTGGTCACACCATAATAATCGCAGATGCGCCGCTCGGCGCTCGCCTGCTCACCGCTTTCACGTGGCACAGGGCTCAGTGGCAGAGCGGTTTCTTGCGCAAGGCGCATAATTTCCGGCACATCGGCCAGAGCTGCGGGCACAACCAGTTCACGCGGCTCGAAACGCGCAATCTCGGCGGCCAATGTGGCGTCGGTGGCTTCGGTCACAGTGAAGGCACCGGTTGAAATATCCACCGCCGCCAAACCATAAAGCGCGCTATCGTCAGAATTCTTCTGCCGCGACAAAGCCAGCAGCAGATTGGCGCGGCCCGGATCAAGCAGCCGCTCTTCGGTGATGGTGCCCGGCGTCACAAGGCGCACGACATCGCGTTTGACCACGGATTTTGCGCCACGCTTTCGGGCTTCCGCCGGATCTTCCATCTGTTCGCAGACAGCAACCCGGTGGCCAAGGCCGATCAGGCGTTGCAGATAATCGTCGGCCCGGTCGATCGGCACGCCGCACATGGCGATGTCTTCACCCAGATGCTTGCCGCGCTTGGTCAGCACAATGCCCAGCGCCCGGCTGGCAATTTCCGCATCGCCGAAGAAGAGCTCGTAGAAATCGCCCATCCGGTAAAACAGCAGGGAATCCGGATTGGCGTTCTTCAGCTCGACATATTGGGCCATCATCGGCGTGACGCGGGTGGCGTCTCGCTCGGCGGCGGCGAAGGTGTCAGACAGGGCTTTGGACATGGGCCAGACCCTAGCAGAGCCCCTTTTGGGGCGTGAGGCTGGCGGGCCACTTGTCCACGGCCATCAGCGGCCCCGTCATCTCCCCTTCATCCCTCTTTCATGGACGGTTTGGTAACCCTTGGCGGTCCAGTGTGGCCTTGGAAGCGGGGGCGCGGGCGTTTATGGTCGCTCCCTTAAGCGAAATGCACGAAAAACCCGAGACATTCGAGAGCGACATGACCGAGAAGCCCGTTCGCCCCAAGCGCCCCACCATCACGGACCAGGAGGCGCTCCAGTTCCATTCCAAAGGCCGCCCGGGCAAGATCGAAATCGTCGCCACCAAGCCGATGGGCACCCAGCGCGATCTGTCGCTGGCCTATTCGCCCGGCGTCGCCGTGCCGGTGAAGGCCATCGCCGCCGATCCCTCGCTGGCTTACGACTACACGATCAAGGGCAATCTGGTCGCCGTCATCTCCAATGGCACCGCCATTCTGGGTCTGGGCAATCTGGGCGCGCTCGCCTCCAAGCCTGTGATGGAGGGCAAGGCCGTTCTCTTCAAGCGCTTTGCCGATATTGATTCCATCGATCTCGAAGTCGATGCGGAAGATCCCGATGACGTCATCAATGCGGTGCGCTATCTCGGCCCCTCGTTTGGCGGCATCAATCTCGAAGACATCAAGGCGCCCGAATGTTTCATCATCGAAGAGCGCCTGCGCGAATTGATGGACATTCCCGTCTTTCATGACGATCAGCATGGCACAGCCATCATCGCAGCCGCTGGCATGTTGAATGCGATCCAGCTGACGGGCCGCGACATCAAGAAGACAAAGCTTGTCTGCAACGGCGCAGGTGCGGCGGGCATTGCTTGCCTCGATCTCATCAAAGCCATGGGCTTTGCGCCGGAAAACGTGCTGCTCTGCGACACCAAGGGTGTCGTCTACAAGGGCCGCACCGAAGGCATGAACCAGTGGAAATCGGCGCATGCGATTGAAACAAAAAAGCGCACGCTCGAAGAAGCCATGGATGGTGCCGATATTTTCTTCGGCCTGTCAGTCAAGGGCGCGCTGACGCCCGAACTCGTCAAAAGCATGGCGCCCAATCCGATCATTTTCGCCATGGCCAATCCGGACCCGGAAATCACACCTGAAGAAGCCCATGCCGTGCGTGACGATGTGATCATCGCCACCGGACGCTCGGACTATCCCAATCAGGTCAATAATGTTCTGGGCTTTCCCTACATCTTCCGTGGCGCACTCGATGTGCGCGCCACCACGATCAACATGGAAATGAAGATTGCCGCGGCCAAAGCGCTTGCCGAACTCGCGCAAGAAGATGTACCTGATGAAGTCGCCGCCGCCTACGAGGGCGCGCGTCCGCGCTTTGGTTCGGAATATATCATCCCCGTGCCGTTCGATCCGCGCCTGATCAGCGTGATCCCGGTTGCTGTTGCCAAGGCCGCCATGGAAACAGGCGTCGCGCGCAAGCCGATTGTCGATTTCAAAGCCTATGCCGCGCAGCTCTCCGCACGCCGTGACCCGGTGGCCGGCGCGCTCCAGCGCGTGATTGATCGCGTGCGCCGCTATCCCAAGCGTGTAGTCTTTGCTGAGGGTGAAGAAGAGCAGGTCATGCGTGCGGCTGTCTCCTTCGTCAATCAGGGACTGGGCACAGCTGTTCTGGTGGGCCGCGAAGATCGCATTCAGGAAGTGGCTGCTTTTGCGGGCGTTGATCTGGAAGACAAGGGCATTGAAATTGCCAATGCGCGCGTCTCCCATCGCAACAATGCCTATGCGCAATTCCTCTATGAGCGTCTGCAGCGCAAGGGCTATTTGTTCCGCGATTGCGCACGCCTGATCAATCAGGATCGCAACCATTTCGCCGCCGCCATGGTGGCACTTGGTGATGCCGATGCCATGGTGACAGGCGTCACGCGCAATTTCTCGATTGCGCTGGAAGAAGTGCGCCGCGTGATTGATCCCAAGCCCGGCCATCGCGTCATGGGCCTGTCGATGATTCTGGCGCGTGGTCGCCCGGTGCTGGTGGCGGATACCGCCATCACCGAAATGCCGACCGCTCAGGAGCTGGCGCAAATTGCGATTGAAGCGGCTGGCGTGTCACGTCGCTTGGGCTATGAGCCGCGCGTTGCCATGCTGGCTTTCTCGACCTTCGGCCATCCAGAAGGCGAGCGCTCGGAAAAGGTCATTGAGGCGGTCAAAATTCTCGACGCCATGCGCGTTGATTTTGAATATGACGGCGAAATGGCGGCCGATGTGGCGCTCAACAAGGAGCTAATGAGCACCTACCCCTTCTGCCGCCTGACCGACACGGCCAATGTGCTGATCATGCCTGCCTTCCACTCCGCCTCCATCTCGACAAAGATGCTGCAAGAGCTGGGCGGCGCCACTGTCATCGGTCCGATGATTGTGGGCCTTAACAAGCCCGTGCAGATTGTGCCGCTGGGCGCCAAGGATTCCGACATCGTCAATATGGCAGCACTCGCCGCCTATAACGTCAACGGCTGACACCAGCCGTTTCAAAAGAGGGTTTGCGATGCGTATCGCCATGATCGGCTCAGGCTATGTGGGCCTGGTTTCGGGTGCATGCTTGGCCGATTTCGGCCATAACGTCATTTGCGTCGACAAGGACGAAAACCGCATTGCCATGCTGGAGCGTGGCGAGATTCCGATTTTCGAGCCGGGCCTTGAGGATCTCGTCGCCACCAATGTGAAGCAGAAACGTCTGTCCTTCACGCTGGATCTGGCCAAGGCTGTGGCGGGTGCGGATGCGATCTTCATTGCGGTCGGCACGCCTTCGCGCCGTGGCGATGGCCATGCGGATCTGTCTTATGTCTATAGCGCGGCGCAAGAGATTGCAGCGGCCATGACGGGCTATTGCGCGATTGTGACGAAATCGACTGTGCCGGTTGGCACAGGCGACGAAGTCGAAAAGATCATTCGCGCGGCGCGGCCTGATCTCGACTTTGCGGTTGTCTCCAATCCGGAATTTTTGCGTGAAGGCGCTGCCATTTCGGATTTCAAACGCCCCGACCGCATTGTGGTGGGGGCAGAGACCGAACGCGCGCGTGATGTGATGAGCGAGATCTATCGCCCGCTCTATCTCAATCAGGCGCCGCTGCTGTTCACGGGTCGACGCACGTCTGAACTCATCAAATATGCCGCCAATGCGTTTCTGGCGACCAAGATCACCTTCATCAATGAAATGGCGGATCTGTGCGAGAAGGTCGGCGCCAATGTGCAAGATGTTGCGCGCGGCATTGGCCTTGATAACCGCATCGGCTCAAAATTTTTGCATGCGGGACCGGGCTATGGCGGCTCGTGCTTTCCCAAAGACACGCTGGCCCTTGTGCGCACAGCACAAGAAGCGGGTGCGCCCGTGCAGATTGTCGAAACAGTCGAGCGCGTCAACAAGGCGCGCAAAAAAGCCATGGCTGAGCGCATCATTGCGGCCTGCGGTGGTAGCGTGAAAGGCAAGAAGATCGGCCTGCTGGGTCTCGCTTTCAAACCCAACACCGATGACATGCGCGATGCGCCCTCCCTCGATATTGTCGAAGCCCTGCTGGCCGCGGGCGCCAAGGTTCATGCCTTTGATCCTGAAGCGATGGATCAGGCGCGGCCCATGATGCCGGGCATTGTGTTTGAAGAAGAGCCCTATGCCTGCGCTGAAAGCGCGGATGCTTTGGCCATTGTCACCGAATGGGACGCCTTCCGCGCGCTGGATTTGAAGCGCGTGAAAGAGAGCATGAAAAACCCGGTGGTCGTCGATCTGCGCAATATTTATCGCCCTAGCGACATGGCCAAACACGGGTTTATCTATTCGAGCATTGGCCGGGTTTGACCTTCTCCCAGAGGGAGAAGGTGGCCGCGAATGCGGCCGGATGAGGGGTTACAAATAAAAAAGGTGAGGGCATAACCCCTCACCCCGCTCCTGCGGAGCGACCCTCTCCCTCTGGGAGAGGGTGAATTACACCGTAACCTGCGCGCCCAATTCCACGACTCGATCAGAGGGGATCGAGAAGAAGTCCGTCGCATTGGCGGCTTGGCGTGACAGCATGATGAAGAGACGATCCTGCCAGACCGGCATGCCGGAATTGGGGCTCTCTTTCAAGGAACGGCGCCCCAGGAAGAACGACGTCGTCATAATGTCGAATTTCAGCCCCGCCTTGCGCATCGTCGCCAAGGCAGCCGGCACGCGCGGGCTTTCCATGAAGCCGAAATGCAGCGTGACCTTGGTGAAATCCTCAGACAGCTTTTCAATCTCATAGCGCTTGTCGGCGCTCACACGCGGCGTCTGTTCTGTGTTCACGCTGACGATGAAGACGCGCTCATGCAGGACTTTGTTGTGCTTGAGATTATGCATGAGTGCGGAGGGCGCCACTTCCGCGTCCGAGGTCAGAAACACCGCTGTGCCCGACACGCGCGTCGGTTTGGATTTTTCCAGCATGCGGATGAGATCGCGCATGGGGATGGAATCGCGATGCGTCTTGGAGGTCAGGAAGCCCGAGCCGCGCAGCCACGTCCACATCATCAAGACAACCATGCTGCCCACCAGCACCGGCACCCAGCCGCCTTCAAACAGTTTGAGAAGGTTGGCTGAGAAGAACACGCTTTCGATCACGAAGAATGTGCCCATCGTCGCCAAGGCGCGCCAGACGGGCCATTTCCACAAACGCCAGAGCACGACGAAGGCCAGCATCGAGTCGACCACCATCGAGGCCGTCACCGCAATGCCATAGGCCGAAGCCAATGCGCTGGAGGATTTGAACATGGCCACCAGCAGCAGCACGCCAATCAAAAGCGTGCGGTTGACGCGCGGAATGAAGATCTGGCCTTCCTGCTTGTCCGACGTGTGGTGGATTTCCAGACGCGGCAGAAGACCCAGCTGAATGGCTTGGCGCGCCAGCGAGAAAGCGCCGGTGATCGTGGCCTGGCTCGCAATAATGGTCGCAACCGTCGCCAGAATGACCAGCGGCAGCAGCGCCCAATCAGGCGCCATCAGGAAGAAGGGATTGTCCATCGCTTCCGGATTGGCCAGCAGCAGCGCACCCTGCCCGAGATAATTGATGATCAGGGCGGGCAGCACGAAGAACGACCAAGCCAGCTGAATTGGGCGGCGACCAAAATGGCCCATGTCGGCGTAGAGCGCTTCCGCACCCGTCACAGCCAGAAAGACGGAGCCCATCACAACGAAGCTCAGCAGCCCGTGCGAGAACAGGAAGGTCAGGCCGTAGAGCGGATTGAACGCATACAGAATGCGCGGTGCATCGCCCAGATGCGACGCGCCCATCGCCGCCAGCGACAGAAACCAGATGACCATGATGGGGCCAAAAAATTTCGCCACACTGCCCGTGCCATGGCTTTGCACCATGAACAAAGTGATCAGGATCACGAAGGTGATGGGCAAAATATAATGGTCGAGCGCGGGGGCGACGAGTTTCAGGCCTTCAACGGCTGAGAGCACGGAAATGGCGGGCGTGATGATGGCATCGCCCGTAAAGAGCGAAGCGCCCAAAATGCCCAAAAACAAAACGCCAATGGATTTGCGGCCAATGGCCGATTGCGCCAGCGCCATCAAAGCCAGCGTGCCGCCTTCGCCACGGTTGTCGGCGCGCATGACGAAGATGACATATTTGATGGTGACGATCAGAAACAAAGCCCAGATGAGCAGCGAGACCACGCCCAGCACATTCTCATCATGCGAGCCCACACCTGCCGTATGGGCCAGCGATTCACGCAAGGCGTAAAGCGGGCTGGTGCCAATGTCGCCATAGACGACGCCGATGGAGCCCAGCGTCAGCGAGGCCAGGCTGCCGTGGCTGTGCCCATGATCATGCCCATGACCCTGCCCATGACCCTGCCCATGACCCTGCCCATGGTCGTGATGATCGTGGGACCCGTTCGCGCCGTGCGGCGCTGTGCCGGCTTCGGTATTGAGCAAGCTTTGGTCTGACGGGCCGTGGGGCATGAAATGCGTCCTTAGAGGCTATTCCTCTGGTGGCCTGCCGTGCAGGCCCGCGGGCATATACTCCTTTCCGCAATGCGAGAGAAGAGGCAACGCCCGAGCCAGACAAAGATAATGGCTAGGCCGGCCTACAGGTTGCCAAAGTGGTCCCCCGGGCCCGAAGCGCTTGCCCGAAGCACCCGATTTTGAGACATGAAGCCTATGGCCGACGCGTCCTCCGACTTTACCTTTGCCCTGCCCATTGATGCAGTGCTGGGAGAGTTGCGCGCAAAAACCGGGACACAAACCCGCCTTGTGCTGGTCGCCCCGCCCGGCGCTGGCAAAACGACGCGCGTGCCGCTGGTCCTGAAGGACGAGCCGTTTGCCGCTGGCGGCAAGATCATTCTGCTGGAGCCACGACGCCTGGCCGCGCGCGCCGCCGCGGAGCGCATGGCCGCGACCCTGGGTGAACAGGTCGGCGAGACGGTGGGCCTGCGCGTACGCCTGCAATCGCGCATCTCCGCCAAGACGCGGATCGAAGTCGTCACCGAGGGCGTCTTTGCGCGGATGATCCTGGATGACCCAGAGCTGAAAGGCGTGGCCGCTGTTGTCTTCGACGAATTCCACGAGCGCTCGCTCGATGCGGATCTGGGCCTTGCACTCGCGCTCGAAGCGCAAGCAGGTCTGCGCGAAGATCTGCGCATTCTAGTCATGTCGGCGACACTTGATGGCGCGCGCGTCTCGAAACTGATGAGTGACTGCCCGGTCATTGTCAGTGAAGGCCGCGCTTACCCCATCGACACACGCCACCTGCCACGCGAAGCGCGCTCGCGCCTCGATGAAGATATGGTGCGCGCCATTCAGACGGCGCTACGCGCAGAGACGGGCTCTATTCTGGCTTTTCTGCCAGGCCAAGGCGAAATCCGCCGCGTCGCGCAAATGCTCGAGGGCAAATTGCCAGCCAATGCTGAGCTTGCTCCCCTCTATGGCGCCATGGATCGGGCCGCGCAGGATCGCGCGGTGCTGCCTGCCAAAGCGGGCCAGCGAAAAATTGTGCTCGCGACATCTATAGCCGAAACCTCGCTCACCATTGAAGGCGTGCGTGTGGTGATCGACAGCGGGCTGGCACGTGTGCCGCGTTTCGAGCCTGATCTTGGCCTCACACGATTGGAAACCGTGCGCGTGTCGCGCGCTGCCGCAGACCAGCGGCGTGGCCGCGCAGGCCGCACAGAACCCGGCATTTGTTACAGACTGTGGGAAGAAGCAGGCACCGGTGCGCTGGAGGCTTTTTCGCAACCAGAAATTCTCTCCGCTGATCTCTCAAGCCTCTTGCTCGATCTCGCCGCATGGGGCGTGCGCGATCCCCATCAACTCGCCTGGCTCGATGCCCCGCCCGCGCCCGCGCTCAAAGAGGCCCGCCAATTGCTGGTTTCTTTGGATGCACTCGATGATGAAGGCGCTATCACGCCGCAAGGCCAAGCCATTCGCGCGCTGGCGCTCCCACCGCGTCTCGCACGCATGGTGATTGAAGCCGCCCGCCAAGGCGAAGCGCGGCTGGCGGCTGATCTCGCAGCCGTGCTGGTTGAGCGGGGACTGGGCGGCGAGCGCATTGATCTGGCCGAACGGGTTGAAAATTTCCGCCGCGACCGCGCACAACGCGCCGAGGATGCACGCCGTCTTGCGCGCGGATTTGCTGATGAGGCCGCGCGCCAGACGGGTCGCAAAGATCAGGACGGTGGCGACCTCTCCGATTGCGGGCGTCTGATTGCCATTGCCTATCCCGACCGCATTGCCAAAGCGCGCGGGCGCGAGGGTGAGTTTTTGATGGTCAATGGCCGCGCGGGCGCGATGGAAGCCCATGAGCGCTTGGCGCGCGCGCCTTTTCTGGCCGTGGCCGAAATCTCGGGACGTGCGGGCGCTGCGCGCATTCTGGCGGGGGCTGCTCTCACCACTGAAGATGTGGAAGCCATTGCAGGCGCGCAGATTGTCGAGCGCGATGAAGTCACTTTTGACAAACCAAGCACGAGCCTGCGCCGCAGACGCGCGCGCAAGCTGGGTGCGATTGCACTGGCTGAACAAATTTTGGCCGTGGAGGCCAATGCACAAACGGCGGCCGCACTTGCCAAAGGTGCGGCTTCTGTTGGCATCGACAAATTGCCTTGGACCAAATCGCAGAACCAATGGCGTGACCGCGTCATGTTTCTGCGCCGCGCGGAGGGTGAGGATTGGCCCGACCTCTCCGATGCAGCGCTCGCGCAAACGCCCGAAGATTGGCTCGCACCTTTCATTGAAGGGCGCACATCGCTGAATGCGATCAGCGCGAATGATCTGGATGCAGCCTTGTCGGCGCTTCTGCCTTGGGAGATGACGCGCCGATTGGATGCTGAAGCGCCCACGCATTTTGAAGCCCCCACAGGCTCGCGCGTTGCGGTTGATTATGAGGCCGACGGCGGGCCTGTGCTGGCCATCCGCGTGCAGGAATTGTTTGGCCTCTCGACGCATCCTGCGCTGGCCGGCGGGCGCGTGCCGCTGACCTTGCATCTGCTCTCGCCGGCCCACAGGCCGATCCAGATCACCAAAGACCTGCCCGGTTTCTGGAAAGGCTCATGGGCGGCTGTAAAATCCGACATGAAAGGCCGCTACCCCCGCCACCCCTGGCCCGACGATCCGGCAGCCGCCGCACCCACCACAAGGGCGAAGCCGCGGGGGACGTAGCGGCCAACCACCCTCCCCCTTGAGGGGAGGGACGACTCGGGCGCATGCCCGAGCGGTGTGGGGGTCGCGACATGCTGCAAGAGCGCGCGACCCCCACCCCTAACCCTTCCCCTCAAGGGGGAGGGGGACAGTCCCGTTTCTTTCTGTTCATGAAATGTTCTTGACGTGATCAGAAACATCAGCGAAGCTTCTGCCTGCCCTTGCGGCAGATGGAGCGGGATCATGGTGGTCAGGGTTGCGACAGTTGCCTTTGAAGGGATCGAGGCCCGCCCGGTCGACGTGCAGGTGCAGATTGCCAATGGCAATGTCGCCTTTGCGGTCGTGGGGCTGGGCGACAAGGCGGTGGGAGAATCGCGCGAGCGGGTGCGCGGCGCGCTGATTGCCTCAGGGCTCGCCATGCCCGCGCGCCGTGTCATCGTCAATCTGGCGCCTGCCGACATGCCCAAAGAAGGCAGCCATTATGATCTGCCCATTGCGCTGGCCATAATGACGGCGATGGGGGCCATTCCCTCTGACGCGCTGGCCGGCTTCACCATTCTTGGCGAATTGGCGCTTGATGGCTCGATCACACCCGTGGCCGGATGCCTGCCTGCAGCGGTTGCCGCCAATATGCGAGGCCACGGCCTGATCTGTCCGGCCGCCTGCGGAGCCGAAGCCGCCTGGGCCTCGGCCGAGATTGATATTCTCGCACCCCGCTCGCTGATCCAGCTCGCCAATCATTTCAAGGGCACGCAGGTTCTGTCGCGGCCCACCCCCGCCATTCGCGCAAGCGGCGCGCCGCAACCTGATCTTGCCGACATCAAAGGACAGGAAGGCGCCAAACGCGCGCTCGAGATTGCCGCGGCTGGCGGCCATCACCTGCTGATGAATGGGCCCCCGGGAGCAGGCAAAAGCATGCTGGCGGCGCGATTGCCCTCCATTCTGCCGCCACTCTCGCCGCGCGAATTGCTCGAAGTGTCGATGATCCATTCTGTCGCCGGATTATTAGCGGGTGGCGAATTGACGGATCGGCGTCCGTTTCGCGCGCCCCATCATTCAGCCTCCATGGCCGCGCTCACAGGTGGCGGCTTGCATGCACGCCCGGGCGAAGTGTCGCTGGCCCATCATGGTGTGCTGTTTCTCGATGAACTGCCGGAATTTTCCATGCAGGCGCTCGACTCGCTGCGCCAACCGATTGAAACCGGCGAAGTCAGCGTGTCGCGCGCCAATCATCGCGTGACATATCCCGCGCGTTTCCAGCTGGTCGCGGCCATGAACCCCTGTCGCTGTGGACATGCCACAGACCCGGGGCACGCCTGCTCGCGCCAACCCAATACGCGATGCATGGCGCAATATCAGGCACGGCTCTCCGGCCCTCTGCTTGATCGTTTCGACATGGCGATTGAAGTGCCAGCTGTTTCGGCCAGCGATCTGTTGCTGCCGCCTGCGGCTGAAGGCTCGCGCGAAGTGGCGCTGCGCGTGGCGCGCGCGCGTGGGATCCAGCGCCAGCGTTTTGTGGACATGGGCCTGCCGCAATTCGACACCAATGCCGCCGCCCCCGCGCAAGTTGTCGAGCGCATGGCCCAACCCGATACGGCGGGTGCCCAACTCATCCGCGAAGCGGCAGATCGCCTGCGTCTCACCGCACGCGGTTTCCACCGCGTGTTGAAACTCGCCCGCACTTTGGCCGATCTCGACGAATCAGAGGCGGTGCGCCGCATTCATGTGGCGGAAGCCCTCTCATGGCGAGGCCGGCCTGCGCCTGCGGCCGAGGTCGCCTGATCACACAGACTTTTATGCGCCCACTGGCGCATCGGCAGAAATGTCATAAAAGCTTCGGACAAATGTGATGTCTGGCGTTTCATCAGGGGGTGAAGACGCATGGCATTGATGAGTGCATCGACCGATATGATCCGGACGGCATTTCAGGCGGGGTTGAACGTGCTTCCCAAAGCAATGCCGCGCGCCGTGCGTGACCATGGCACGCTCGATCCTTGTCTGGGCCGCATCGGCTCCCTCGAAGTGCGCCTCGCCATCACCAAGAAGGACATTCGCCGCGCGCAGAAATTGCGCTTTCGCGTGTTTTTTGAAGAGGGCGGCGCGATTGCCGATGCGCGCTCGAATCTGTCGCGCCGCGACATTTGCCCCTTTGATCGCATTTGTGACCACATGCTGGTCATCGACCATGATGCGCGCAGCAAATTCGGGCGCAAAAAGCCGAAAGTGGTCGGCACCTATCGCCTGCTGCGCCAAGAGATTGCCGACAAGAATGGCGGCTTCTACAGCGCGCAAGAATTTGATCTGGCGCCGCTGCTGGCCCGCCACACAGGCACGCGCTTTCTCGAACTGGGTCGCTCCTGCGTCTTGGCCGAATATCGTTCCAAGCGCACGATCGAGCTGCTCTGGCGCGGCATTGCCAGCTATATGCAGCATTACCGCATCGGCGCGATGATCGGCTGCGCGTCGTTTGAGGGCACCAATCCGCTGGCGCTCGCCTTGCCGCTGTCCTTCCTGCACCACCATGCAACGGGCGAAGGCGACTGGTCGGCGCAAGCCCTACCCGAGCGTTTCGTCTCAATGGATATGATTTCGAAAGAAGCCATCGACCTGCGCCGCGCGCTCGATGCTTTGCCAACCCTCATTCGCGGCTATTTGCGCGTGGGTGCAAAATTTGGTGCGGGCGCTGTGATCGACCGGCAATTTGGCACGACCGATGTGCTGGTGATTTTGCCGGTTGCGGCGATTGACGCGAAATATCTCGAGCATTTCTCGCCAGCTCAACGGGCGGCGTAACAGCCGCCCATCCCCCTCCCCCTTGAGGGGAGGGGCTAGGGGTGGGGGGAGGGTGATGAGTGCTACGCTCGTAATGACGGATCGTGTTCCAGAAGGGCGCGCAGCCCTTCCCGATAGGTCGGATACTGAAACTCAAAACCCAATTCGCTTTTAATACGCGCATTAGAGACGCGCTTGTTCTCGCCATAGAAAGAGCGTGCCATGGGCGACATGTCGGTCGTCTCAAAATCGCACTCGGGCGGCGATGCCAACCCCAATAATTGCGCTGCATATTCCACGACATCTTGGGGTGGCGCAGGCTCGTCATCCGTCACGTTGTAAATGCGACCCGGCTGGCCGCGCGCGATACAGGCGGCAATCGCATCGGCAATATGTTCGACATGGATGCGATTGAAAACCTGGCCCGGCTTGATGATGCGCCGCGCTGTGCCCTCGCGCAGATTGACCAACGCATTGCGGCCCGGCCCATAGATTCCAGACAGACGCAGAATGTCGAGCTCGGCACCAATGTCAGCCGCACATTCGCTCCATTCCTGCTCGGCCGCCAAGCGCGCATGCGAGCGCTCGGCCACCGGTACGCAAGGCGTGTCCTCATTCACCCACGCGCCCTGATGATCGCCATAAACGCCAACCGTCGACAGATAGATGATGCGCGTGGCGCTGGTGAGCGCCAGAGCGTCATCATAGAGGCGCAACACAGGATCGCTTTCAGCATCGGGGGGCGCTGAGATCAGCAGCACGTCGGCCTGCGTCAAAGCGTCCTGCGCCTCAGAGAAGAGAAGCGGCGTCACGCCTTCCATCTGCGCCTTCTTCTCGGGGCTGCGCGTGGTTGCAAAAATGTCGGAAAAAATATCGCCGTAGCGCGCGACAAAGGCATGAGTGGAATAGCCGTGGCCGAAGATCAAAAGGTTCATGCGATTTCTCCCAGCGCGCGCCATTCGGCTTGCACGCTGTCATCTGTTTCATCTTGATGGTCGTGCGCGAGCACTGCGATGTCGTCACGTGAAAAAAGCTGGCCCAAAGCCCAAACGGCCATGGCGCGCACCTGAGGATCAGTGAAGCTCAGATTTTCGATCACATGCGGGCGCAAGCCAGCGTCGCCCGAATTGCCGATGGCAATCATCAGATTGCGTCGGAAACGCGAAAGCCCGATGCGCTTGATCGGCGAGCCCGAGAAATGCGCGCGAAAAGCTGCATCATCAAGGCGCGCCAGCGCATCGAGATCAGGTGCGCGCAAATCATCACGCGCCTGCAATTTCGCTTCGCGGGCGACTTGCGCGAATTTGTTCCAGGGGCAGGCGGCCAGACAATCATCGCAGCCATAAATGCGATTGCCCATGGCCTTGCGAAACTCGGTCGCAATCGGCCCGTGGTGCTCAATCGTCAGATAAGAAATGCAGCGGCGCGCATCAAGCTTGTAGGGCGCGGGAAAGGCTTGCGTCGGACAAGCATCAACGCAGGCAGAACATGTCCCGCAATGATCGATCTCGGGCTCATCAGCCGGCAGATCAATATTGAGAAAGATCGAACCCAGAAAGAGCCACGAGCCAAATTCGCGCGAGACAAGATTGGTGTGCTTGCCCTGCCAGCCAAGACCCGCTGCTGCCGCCAGCGGCTTTTCCATCACAGGCGCTGTATCGACGAAAACTTTCATTTCCAGCGCAGGTTCTTTTTTGGCCTCGCCCGCAATCCATGAGGCCAGCATTTTCAGGCGGCCTTTGACGAGATCATGATAATCGCGATGACGCGCATAGACGGAGATGGCGCCTTTGGTTTTTTGCGCCAGCACATCGCGCGGATCAACATCGGGCCCGTAATTCATGCCCAGCATGATGATGGCGCGCACATCCGACCACAGCACGCGCGGATCCGCGCGCCGCTCGGCCGTCTCGTGCATCCAGTCCATATCGCCATGCGCGCCCGTATCAAGCCATTCGCTCAGGCGATCCGGCGCATCGGGGATGGCGTCAGGCTTGACGATGCGCAGAGCATCGAAGCCAAGTTCTTGCGCGCGGGTGCGCAGACGGGTGAGGAAAGCGGCGTTCAGAAATCGAGGTCCGCATATTCCGGGGACGGTGTGATCCCCGGCAGGCGATCGCTCAGAATCGCGCGGAACGACGGGCGAGACTTCACCCGCGCGTACCAATGTTTTGCCGCTTCGTCCTCGCCCCATGGCACGTCGCCCAGGAAATCCACGCTCGACAGATGCGCGGCTGCCGCCAGATCGGCATAGGTCATGGTGTCGCCTGCCAGCCAATTGCGTGACTGCACAAGCCAGCCAATGTAGCGCAGATGATAGCGGATATTCTGGCGCGCAGCACGCACCAACTCCATATCAGGCGCGCCCCCGCCCTGATCCGAGCGCATCTGGCGCTTGAAGACTTTTTCCTGCAGCAGCCATTGCGTAACTTCGGCAAAGAATTTGGAATTGAACCATTCGAGCAGACGACGCACTTCGACGCGCCCAGCCGGGTCTTCGGGCATCAGGCGGCGTGCGCCCAAAGCGAGCCCACGTGTCTCATCGAGATATTCGGCAATGACATTGGCCCCGACAATGGCCGAGACCATCTGGCCATCGGTCAGAACGGGCGTCGTATTGGCGGGGTTGAGAATCAGAAACTCTTGGCGGCGCTCGAAAATGCGCTCCTCGATCATCTCGGGTTCCATGCCATATTCGGCCAGCACAATCCGGATGAAACGCGAATGAGGACAGAACGGATGATAGTAAAGCTGCGCCATAACGCCCCGCACCGACCACGAACAAACCTTGCGCGAATTGCCAAGGTGGATTGAATTGCGCTCTCCGTATAGAACCGGATGGCAAGGCTCACAACCCGAATCGCATGAGACATGCAATTGGTTGAGTTGCCTGTGTTCCAAACCGTTCTGGTTAAGGAGAGGTTAATGTCGCTGATCGACGCACTGAAAGCTTTGCTGTTAGGCGGAATTGAAGGCCTCACGGAATTTCTTCCCGTGTCGTCAACAGGACACCTTTTGCTGGCCGGACATTTCCTGGGCTTTGAGTCCAAGGGCAAGTCGTTTGAAGTGCTGGTGCAGCTCGGCGCCATTCTCGCTATTCTCTATGCCTATGCGCACAAGATCATCACCATCGCGCTTGGGCTGAAAGATGATCCGAAGGCGCGCCGTTTTGTCATCGCCATCCTGCTCGCATTCCTCCCCGCCGCCGTGATCGGTGCGGGCGCGCATTCGGTCATCAAAGGCGTGCTGTTCAATCCCTTCATTGTCTGCGTCATGCTGGTGGCGGGTGGACTCGTGCTGCTGGCCGTGGATGATCTGGCGCCCAAGCCGACCTTTGATGATGCGATGGACATGCCGCTGAAGACTGCGCTGCTCGTTGGCTTTTTCCAATGTCTGGCCATGGTGCCCGGCGTGTCGCGCTCGGGCGCGACCATTGTGTCGGCCATGTTCTTTGGCGCATCCAAACGCGCGGCCGCAGAATTTTCATTCTTCCTCGCCATGCCAACCATGGCAGGTGCCTTCGCTTATGATCTGTTCAAAAATTACAAATTGCTCGAATTCAACGATGTGGCTTTGATCATCATCGGCTTTATCGCCGCTTTTGTGTCGGGCTTGTTTGTTGTGCGCGGCTTTTTGCAATTCATCTCGCGCCACGGTTTTGCGTTTTTCGCATGGTGGCGGATTGTGGTGGGCTCAGCCGGACTGGTGGCACTCTTCGCGCTGAAATAATTTTCAAGCCGCGTGGCGGATGCGGCAGCCGAGCCAGTCTGCGATCATGACAAGATCATCCAATGCCAGTTCTTCCTGCGCGACAAAGCGGCAGACGGAGCTGCGCAAAGTGTTCGGAAAAGCTGTGGCCTGACGATCTGCACCCGTAACCACGGCGTGAATGGCATCATGACGGCGCAACAGGGCACAGACCATGTCGCGCTCGTCGAAAGTCCAATCTTCGAGATCAGCGGGTCCGAGCATGGCAAAAAGCTAGCATGGGCGGCACAGGCCCGCAAAAAATGTCAGATTGTCTTTTCGGGTGATGTGCAAATATCTGAAATGAGACAGCGTTCGCATTCGGGGCGGCGCGCCTTGCAGATATAGCGGCCGTGCAGAATCAGCCAATGATGGGCGTGGCGCTTGAATTCGGCGGGAATAATTTTCTCCAGACCCAGTTCAATCGCGAGCGGCGTTTTGCCGATGGCCAGCGGAATTCGGTTGGACACACGGAAGAGATGCGTGTCCACCGCAATGGTCGGCTCACCAAAAGCCATGTTCATGACGACATTGGCTGTCTTGCGGCCTACGCCGGGCAGGGTTTCCAAAATCTCACGCGAGGGTGGCACTTCGCTGCCGTATTTTTCAATCAGCTCTTGCGACAGCAGAAACACATTTTTGGCCTTGGTGCGAAACAGGCCGATGGTTTTCACATAATCGCGGATGCGCTCTTCGCCGAGCGCCACCATTTTTTCCGGCGTGTCAGCAATGGCAAACAAAGCGCGTGTGGCTTTGTTGACGCCCACATCGGTGGCCTGCGCCGATAATACCACCGCCACCAGAAGCGTGAAGGCGTTGACATGCTCCAGCTCACCCTTGGGCTCGGGATTGTCTTTTTGGAAGCGGGCAAAAATCTCATGCACCGCTTCCGGGCCCACGGGGCGACGGCGGCCTCTGGGTTTTTTGACACCCGGCTTTTTGGCGGCCGCTTTGACGACACGTTTGGCAACGGTCGATTTCGCAGGTGCGGCTTTACGCAGCGGCACTTTTTTGGTGACGCGCTTCTTTTTAGCGGGGGCGGGGCTCTTCTTTACGGGCATGGGCGCGTTATAATGGCAAACAGACAAAGACAGAAGCCGCGCAACCCGCACCGCGAGGCCTTTTCAGTGGACCAGACCGCCCCCGTCGACAAAACCCTCTTCTCGGCGCGCCTCACCCCGCACCGCTCGCTGACGCAATCGAATTTCCGGCTGCTGATGATGATCTTTTGCGGGGCGGCTTTTGTGACCGCCCTACCTTTCCTCTTTCTCGGGGCTTGGCCGGTCATGGGCTTTATGGGCTTTGATGTCGTGCTGTTCTATGTCGCCTTCCGCGCCAATTACCGTGATGCCCGCGCCTATGAGGATGTGAGCGTCACAGCACTCGACCTGCATCTGGCCAAAGTATCGCCGCAGGGTGCTCGGGCAGATTATCATTTCAACCCGCTCTGGGTGCGGCTCGAAAAGGAAGAAGACGAAGAGTTCGGTCTGCAGAAGCTGGCTGTTGCCTCACGCGGGGCAAGTATCGAAGTGGCGAATTATCTCGATCCCGATCGCAAAGCGGCTTTCGCACGCGATTTGTCGGGGGCATTGGCAGAGGCGCGGCGCGGGCCGCGATATGATCATGAGTGAGCGCTTCTCGACCCGTCACATGTCATGCGAGGCCTTTGAGGCCTCGGGCCTGTCCTTCACTTACGCCTTCCACGCAACGCCTTTGGGCGAAGTGATTGCGTTGGTCTGCGATGGCGCGTTGGCCGGATTGGGCTTTGCCGACGACCAGACCAGCGCGCTGGCTGATCTGCAGCGGCGCTGGCCAAAGGCTGCGTTTGCGCATGCGCCGGGCGCGGGCGCGGACCTCGTCGCGCACGTCTTTGGCAAACGGCCGCAAGCGCCCGTCCCGCTGCTGCTGATCGGTGGCGAGCTGGATCGTGCCGTCTGGGAGGCGCTGCTGACGCTGGGAGCAGGCGAGGCCATCAGCTACGGTGCGCTGGCGGCCCGCCTTGGCCGCCCCAAGGCAGCACGCGCCATTGGCGGGGCGGTTGGGCGCAATCCAATCTGCGTGGCTGTGCCCTGCCACCGCGTGCATGGCAAAGACGGCGCGCCCACCGGCTATCATTGGGGGCTGAAGGCCAAGCAAGCCTTGCTGGATTGGGAAAATAAACAAATAAATTTGTGAAATAATACTATTCACATTCTAAAAAAGGCTGTTTGACATAAAGAACAAACCGTCCTAGAAAAGAAACACGGCCCGCATCCAAGCAGGGCTGCTTGGTGCAAGGAGCTTCCCATGTTTGCGTTCACACGCCGCGCGGCTTTGGCCGCCACTTTGTCGCTGGCCGTCTCAAGCCCCGCCCTCGCGCAGGTGTCCGAAATCCGCGTGGATTATGCGACCTACAATCCGCTTTCCCTGGTCATCAAGGACCAGAAGCTTCTCGAAAAGGAATTCGAGAAGGACAAGATCGCTGTCCGCTGGGTGTTTTCGGCAGGCTCCAACAAGGCGCTGGAATTTTTGAATGCCGGCTCGCTCGACATTGGCTCGACCGCAGGCGCCGCTGCCCTGATCGCCCGTATCAATGACAATCCGGTCAAGGCGGTTGGCATTTTCTCCCGCCCCGAATGGACCGCGCTCGTCACGGGCAAGGAGTCCAAGATCACCAAGATCGAAGAGCTGAAGGGCCTGAAGATCGCTGTGACCCGCGGCACCGACCCGCATATCTTCCTGGTGCGCGCGCTGGACAAGGCGGGCCTCACCGAGAAGGACGTGAAGCTCGTTCTCCTGCAGCATGCCGATGGCAAGACCGCGCTGGTGCGTGGCGATGTCGATGCCTGGGCTGGTCTCGACCCGCTGATGGCGCAGGCCGAAGTGGAAGAAGGTGCCAAGCTCCTCTACCGCAAGGCCGAGGACAACACTTGGGGCGTGCTCAACACCCGCGATGACTTTTTGGCCAAGAACCCCGAGCTCGTGAAGCGCGTGCTCAAGGTTTATGAAGAGGCCCGCATCTGGGCCCGCGCCAATCCGGACGCTCTGAAGAAGGCACTCGTGGCCGAAACCAAGCTGCCCGACGCCGTCATCCAGCGCCAGCTGGAGCGCACTGACCTGACCAATGCCTCGATCACCCCGGCCACCACCGAGACCATTTTGCAGGCGGGTCTCGCCTTGCAGAAGGCGGGCGTGGTCAAGCCTGAGACCGATGTGAAGGCAGCTGTGGGCGCTTTGATCGATACGCGCTTTGCGGTGTCGGCCAAGTAAGGCTAGAAGGCGGGCTCCGGCGGCGGGACGTCCCGCCGGACCTGATTTCTGGAGCTGATATGAGCGAGGCTACGCTCGACACGCCAAACCAAACAAACGCGCAGCCCCAAGCTGCGCGCTTTGCCGTTTTTGGCACGTCATTCCTGATTGGTCTCGTGCTGCCGGTGACTGCCACCCTGCTCTATGAAGGCGCGTTCCGTCTGGGCCTCGTGCAGGCGCGCCTGCTGCCGCCCCCCAGCCGCATTTTCACAACCCTGTGGACGCTGGCCAAAACCGGCGAGCTGACCACCCATGTGCTGGCCACAACTTGGCGCGTGGGCATGGGCTTTGGTCTGGGTGCTTTCATTGGCATGTTGCTGGGCGCACTCACGGGTGCTTCGCGCAATGCGCGCCGCCTGCTCGACCCGATGCTGCAAGCCTTGCGCGCTATTCCTTCGCTCGCCTGGGTGCCGTTGTTCATTCTCTGGCTCGGAATTTTCGAGAGTTCGAAAATCGCGCTGATCGCGGTGGGTGTGTTCTTTCCCGTCTATCTGGGTGTGATGGCCGCCATTGCCAATGTCGATCGCAAGATTGTCGAAGTGGGTCGCGCGTTTCGTCTGTCGCGTCTGGCTCTTGTGCGCCGCGTTTTGCTGCCAGCCATTCTGCCTGATTTCATCATCGCCATTCGCTCAGGTCTTGGCCTTGGTTTCATGTTTGTGGTGGCGGCTGAAATCATGGGCGCATCAGAAGGCTTGGGCTATCTGCTGGTGGATGGCCAGCAGCTCGGCAAACCTGATCAAATTCTCGCCGCCATCATTGCCTTTGCGGTGCTCGGCAAGATTGGCGATTGGCTGATTGTTGTTCTGACCAAGCCGTTTCTCACCTGGCAAGACACGCATCAGAGGGGTGCGTGACATGCTGACGATGGAAACGCTCTGCAAGACTTATCCCAATGGCACAAAGGCGCTGGAACAGATCAGCCTCAATGTGGATGCGGGCGAGATTGTTGCGCTTGTCGGCGGCTCGGGCTGCGGCAAGACCACGCTTTTGCGCATGATTTCCGGCCTTGAAGCGCCCTCACGCGGGCATGTCGCGATTGATGGCGAAACCATCCATGCACCCCACCCCGCCATTGGCCTTGTGTTTCAGGAAGCCCGCCTCCTGCCGTGGTTGACGGTCGCTGAAAATATTTCGTTCGGACTGGATGATCTGCCCAAGGCCGAACAAGACGCACGCGTTGATGAAGCTTTGTTGCGCGTGGGATTGGCTGGCTATGGCAAGCGCTGGCCGCGTGAATTGTCGGGCGGACAAGCGCAGCGCGTGTCGATTGTGCGTGCACTCGTCACACAGCCCAAAGCGCTTTTGCTGGATGAGCCTTTCTCCGCGCTCGATGCTTTGACGCGCGAAAAGCTGCAGGATCATTTGCTGGCTTTGTGGGAAACGCATCGCCCGACCCTCGTTCTGGTCACGCATGATGTGGAAGAAGCTGTCGCACTCGCCGACCGCGCCATTGTGCTGCAGCCCAAACCCGGCCGCATCTTCGCTGATATTCCGATCGACCTGCCGCGTCCGCGTGACCGGCTGTCTGCCGAATTCGCAGAAGCCAAGCGCCTCGTGCTCACAGCGCTCGACGGATCGATCAATCAACCCAATCCGCATCAGCCGGGCAAAGTCTACAGCCCTGCCGCTGGCGGCAGTTTTTAAAAAAACCCAAACAGGAGATCGCACAATGGATGCCAATGCGCTGCGCGCCATGCAGGCTCCCTACAAGGACAAGTACAAGAACGATCCCAATGCCGCCGTCATCACGCTGAAGGCGCATGGCACGCTGGACGAGAGCAAGATCGCCTGCAAGGTCGAGACCGGCCGCGCTTTGGCCATTGCGGGCCTGCATCCAGCCACAGGTGGTTCGGGTGCAGAGCTGTGCTCGGGCGACATGCTGCTCGAAGCCTTGGTCGCCTGCGCTGGCGTGACGCTGAAGGCAGTCGCCACAGCTTTGGCCATTCCGCTGAAAAGCGGCACGGTGCGCGCCGAAGGTGATCTGGATTTCCGTGGCACTTTGGGCGTCGACAAGGAAGCCCCGGTCGGCTTCCGCGAAATCCGCCTGAGCTTCGATTTGGACACGGACGCCACCGAAGAGCAGATCGCCTCGCTGATCAAGCTGACCGAGCGCTATTGCGTGATCTTCCAGACCCTCAACAAGCCGCCCAAGCTCGGGCTGGTGGTGAACAAGGTCTGAGGCGTCTCCTCCCTTCTCCCGCTTTGCGGGAGAAGGTGCCGCGCCCAGCGCGGCGGATGAGGGTGATGGAGCCCAACGGCCCTCACCCGTCAGCCTTCGGCTGCCACCCTCTCCCGCCAGCGGGAGAGGGGCCCTCCCGACCAAAAACCTCTCGATTTGCCCACTTCCCGTCTTGCACCGCTCGGGGGGCGTTCCCATATCGGGCTCATCAGAACGGCCTCCCCGCTCTTACATGCGTCAATCAATTCGGGGACCCGGACCGGACGGCCGCTTTCGCGCCGCCCGGGCCAGATCGGATCGCTTCGGGGTCCGTGGGTTCCGCCACAGAAAGGATGAGTTCAAATGGCAAAAGTCATCGGTATCGATCTCGGCACCACCAATTCCTGCGTTGCCGTCATGGATGGCACCTCGCCGAAGGTGATCGAAAACGCTGAAGGTGCACGCACCACACCCTCCATCGTCGCCTTTACGGATGACGGCGAGCGTCTGGTCGGCCAGCCCGCCAAGCGCCAGGGCGTCACCAATCCCGAGCGCACTTTCTTTGCCATCAAGCGCCTCATCGGCCGCACGTTCGAAGATCCGATGACGCAGAAGGACATGTCGCTCGTCCCCTATCAGATCGTGAAGGGCGGCAATGGCGATGCTTGGGTCAATGCTGATGGCAAGCAATATTCGCCTTCGCAGATCTCGGCTTTCACGCTGCAGAAGATGAAGGAAACCGCTGAAGCCTATCTCGGCCAGCAGGTCACGCAGGCCGTTATCACGGTGCCTGCCTATTTCAATGACGCGCAGCGTCAGGCAACCAAAGACGCAGGCAAGATTGCTGGCCTCGAAGTGTTGCGCATCATCAATGAGCCGACCGCCGCGGCTCTTGCCTATGGGCTCGACAAAAAGGGCGCCGGCACGATTGCAGTCTACGATCTGGGCGGCGGCACGTTCGACGTGTCGATCCTTGAAATCGGCGATGGCGTCTTCGAAGTGAAGTCGACCAATGGCGATACATTCCTGGGCGGCGAAGATTTCGACATGCGTCTGGTTGAATATCTGGCAGCCGAGTTCAAGAAGGAACAGGGCATTGACCTGACCAAGGACAAGCTCGCCCTGCAGCGCCTGAAGGAAGCCGCTGAAAAGGCCAAGATTGAATTGTCTTCGGCCACGCAGACAGAAATCAACCTGCCCTACATCACCGCTGACGCCTCTGGCCCCAAACATCTCGCGCTGAAGCTGACGCGTGCGAAATTCGAAGCGCTGGTTGACGATCTCATTCAGAAGACCGTCGAGCCTTGCAAGAAGGCGCTGAAGGATGCGGGCCTCACAGCCGCTGAGATTGATGAAGTTGTTCTCGTCGGCGGCATGACCCGCATGCCGAAGGTGCAGGAAATTGTGAAGTCCTTCTTCGGCAAAGAGCCGCATAAGGGCGTCAACCCGGATGAAGTCGTGGCCATTGGTGCGGCTGTTCAGGCAGGCGTCTTGCAGGGCGATGTGAAGGACGTTCTGCTGCTCGATGTGACACCGCTGTCGCTGGGCATTGAAACGCTGGGTGGCGTGTTCACCCGCCTCATCGACCGCAACACAACCATCCCGACCAAGAAGAGCCAGGTCTTCTCGACCGCTGAAGACAATCAGACGGCTGTCACGATCCGCGTCTTCCAGGGCGAGCGTGAAATGGCGGCTGACAACAAGATGCTCGGCCAGTTTGATCTGGTTGGTATTCCGTCGGCTCCGCGCGGCGTGCCGCAGGTGGAAGTGACCTTCGATATTGATGCCAACGGAATTGTGAATGTCACCGCGAAGGACAAGGCGACCAACAAGGAACAGCAGATCCGCATTCAGGCCTCTGGTGGTCTGTCGGATGCTGACATCGACAAGATGGTCAAGGATGCCGAGCTCAACGCCGCTGAAGACAAGCGCCGCCGTGAAATGGTGGATGCGAAGAATCAGGGCGAAGCGATGATCCATTCGGCTGAAAAGTCACTCACCGAACATGCTGACAAAGTGTCGGCCGCTGACAAGAGCGCGATTGAGGCCGCGGTCACCGCTCTCAAGAGCGCGCTGGAAGGCGACGACATCGAAGCCATCAAGGCCAAGACCAATGATCTTGTGCAGGCGTCGATGAAGCTCGGCGAGGCCATGTACAAGGCCCAGCAAGGTGCAGAAGGCGCTGCAGCCGAAGGCGCAGCCCAGCACGACGCCCACCACGACGACGTCATTGACGCAGACTTCAAGGAAGTCGGCGGCGACGAGAAGAAGAAGTCGTAACTCACAGATCAAATGCGGCGGGCGGGAATTTCCCGCCCGCCACTTTCTTGTCTGCATTCGAGGCTTGAGCGAAACGTGAAGACCCATGGCCAAGGCTGATTTTTACGAAACACTTGGCGTGAGCCGCACGGCCACTGACGCCGAACTCAAAGCAGCTTTCCGCAAGCTTGCCATGCAATTTCACCCCGACAAGAATCCGGGTGATGCAACAGCCGAGCAGACATTCAAAAACATCAATGAGGCCTATCAGTGCCTCTCGGACGGGCAGAAGCGCGCCGCTTACGATCGCTTCGGCCATGCAGCCTTTGAAAATGGCGGCGGCGGACCCGGCGGCATGGGCGATGGTTTTGCGTCATCCATGGCCGATATTTTTGACGATCTTTTCGGCGACATGGTCGGCGGTGGCGCGCGCCGCGGTCGCTCCAATGGACGCGAGCGCGGATCAGACCTGCGCTATAATCTCGAAATCACTTTGGAAGACGCATTCAAGGGCTCAACGGCGACGATCAAAGTCCCGAGCCTGATGAGCTGCGAAGCCTGCACAGGCACCGGCGCAAAAGCCGGATCCAAGCCCAAGACCTGTGGCACGTGCGGCGGTGCAGGACGCGTGCGCGCACAGCAGGGCTTCTTTGCCATTGAACGCACATGCCCGACCTGTCAGGGCCGCGGCGAGATGATTGAAAATCCCTGCGACTCTTGCCGAGGTGCGGGACGCATCACCAAAGAGCGCTCCCTGTCAGTCAATATTCCACCCGGTGTCGAGGATGGCACGCGCATCCGCCTGGCGGGCGAAGGCGAATCGGGATTGCGCGGCGGGCCAGCTGGCGACCTGTATATTTTCCTGTCGATGAAGGCGCATCCTTTCTTCCAGCGCGATGGCGCGGATCTCTTCTGCCGCGTGCCGATTTCCATGGTGCATGCAGCTCTGGGCGGTGAGTTCACAGTCCACACAGTGGATGGCTCGGAAGCGAAAGTGAAAATTCCCGAAGGCACGCAGTCGGGAAAACAGTTCAAGCTGAAGGGCAAGGGCATGCCTGTCTTGCGCACGCGCGACTTTGGTGATCTCTACATTCAGGCCAATGTCGAGACGCCGCAGAATCTGACCAAGCGCCAGCGCGAATTGCTGGCTGAGTTTGAAACAGAATCGTCCAATAAAACACATCCGGAATCATCGGGCTTTTTTACGCGCATGAAAGAATTTCTCACCGGCGCGCAGAGCTAACGCATCCTAGCGCGAGCGCTGCCATGCACCATTCTTGACGTTGCTTATTTTGTTCTTCATGAGTGTTGAGCCTGTCGATCAGACGGAGTTTCATTTTGCGTCCAAACCAGAATAGAGCCGAGATCAGCGGCCCACGCAGGACGCGAGCCCCGCAGCGGACTCAACTTTTTCACACAAGCCTCACAGAACAGGCGCGTTTCATGCGTGCTTGGTTTGATAATCCTGCAACGACCGGCGCTGTCTCACCATCGGGTCGATTTCTGGCGCGCAATATGGCCGCTCACGTTGACCCCCAAGAGGATGGATTGGTGGTGGAGCTTGGGCCCGGCACAGGCCCTGTCACGCTCGCGCTGATTGCGCGCGGCATTGCCGAAGAACGCCTTGTGCTCGTGGAATCTGATTCCGCATTCTGTCGGCTGCTGGAGCGCCGCTTCCCGCTCGCCCGAGTCATCCAGGGCGACGCACTCGACCTGACACGCACGCTGGCTGGTAAAGTGACTGCACCCATTGCGGCGATCGTCTCCAGCCTGCCCTTGCTCAACATGCCTGATGCGCTGCGTCTGGCTTTGCTCGACGATGCGTTCAAGCTGATGCAAGGCAAGGGTCGCTTCGTGCAATTCACTTATGGGCTTGTCTCGCCCATGCCCAAACATCCCAAAGATTGCGAGCCGGTTGCCTTTTCCGCCAAAGGTTCAGCGCCGGTCTGGCTCAATCTGCCCCCGGCCCGCGTCTGGGTCTATCGCCCGGACGTTGAGGCGCCACGCCCAGAGCGCCACAAGGCCGGCGCTTTGCTCGCCCGAATTGCGGGCGAAATCCGCCTGCGCCAGGCCCGCGCGCGCGTCTCACGCAGAATCGGTGGCTGATAAGCCAATGGCGCCTCTCGACAGGCGGAGCCCGCTCGGTGCATCAGGGGGGCCACGCAACGGGACCCACAGACCATGGCCGACACGATCTCTTCCCCCCGCGACCGCCTGATCGTCGCACTCGACCTCGCCAATACGAAAGCCGCCGAAGCCATGGTGGCGGAGCTGGGCGATGCTGTGAGCTTCTACAAGATCGGTCTGGAGCTGACCTATGGCGGCGGCATGGGCCTCGCGCGCGATCTCATTCAGGCTGGCAAGCAGGTCTTTCTTGATCTGAAATTCCACGACATCCCCAATACGGTGGCGCGTGCCACTGAGCAGGTCGCGGAAATGGGCGCGACTTTTCTCACCGTCCATGCCTTTCCTCAGACCATGAAGGCGGCTGTTGGGGCGCTCGGCAGCTCCAAGATGAAGATCTTGGCCGTCACCGTCATGACCTCCTATGACGATGATGATCTGCGCGAAGCCGGCTATGGGCTGCGCGTGCCCGAGCTGGTGGGGCGTCGCGCCCAACAGGCCAAGGCCGCTGGCATTCACGGCCTGATCCTGTCGGCCGAAGAGGTGAAGGCCATGCGTGGCATCGTGGGGCCCGACATGCTGCTGGTCACCCCCGGCATCCGCCCGGCAGGTGCCGCCATAGGCGACCAGAAGCGCGTCATGACCCCCGCTGAGGCCATCCGAGGGGGCGCTGACCACCTTGTCGTTGGTCGTCCAGTCACACAGGCCTCCGACCCCAAGGCCGCCGCTGAAGCTATCGTCGCGGAGATCGCCGGGGCCTGCTGATCTGAATCTGCTGATTTATTTTTTGTTATACATTTAATATTTATTGACCCGGAGAAAGACCGGCTGAACATGGAAAAGCATGGGATTTCGCTCGCGCGCCAGTGAGCTCGAAATCGCTGGCTATGCGCGCCAGAAACGTGGCTCAGAACCGCGCTCAAGGCTCTATGGCCAGATTGATGGTCGTTGGTATTGCTTCATTTATACCCTGCGGGAGGATGCAATCCGGGCCATTAGCTTGCGGCGCGCGCATGAAGATGAGGTGGCTCGCTATGTTAAAAAAGCACACTGATGACTTCTATCCAAAGGGGCCGGTGACTGACCCGGAAAACCCCGAATGGACCGAGGAGGATGTAAAAAACGCCCTCCCCTGGGAGGCGATGTCCGATCTCGAAAAATCCGTCTTCAAGCGGCCGCGCGGGCGCCCTGTGCTGGAATCGCCCAAAAAGCTCGTCTCATTGCGGCTGGATGCGGATGTCTGGGAGGCGCTGGAGGCCTCGGGCCCCGGTTGGCGAGCGCGTGCCAATGCCATCCTGAAAGCTGCCTTGAAGGCATAAAAAAACGCCGGGCGTACATCCGGCCCGGCGCTCAATCGCGAGGATTGGAGGACAATCCCTCAGCGACTTGAGAACCACCTTAGCCGCCAATTGTGACGTAACAATGACCGCCGCGCTTTGTCTTTGCGCCCGCGGCCCGTGGAGGCTATAGAGCCGAAACAGCTTTTTTCGTCAGACTTCACGGGAGATTTTCATGAGCGGAATGCGGCTCGTCGTGGCAGGTGCTGCCGGACGCATGGGGCGCATGCTCGTGCAAGCCATCCATGAGACAGACGGTGCCACGCTCGCTGGCGCACTGGAGCGCGAGGGCTCTCCCGCACTGGGTCAGGATGCAGGCCTGCTGGCGGGCATCGGCGCCAATGGCGTGAGCATCTCCGCCAATGCGCTGGAAATTCTGGCACAGGCTGACGGCCTGATTGATTTCACCTCACCTGCCGCAACGATCGCTTATGCGGGCCTCGCCGCACAGGCGCGCATTGTTCATGTCATCGGCACGACCGGACTGAGCGCCGACGATATCGAAAAGATCGATGCCGCCGCGCGCCATGCTGTTGTTGTGCGCTCCGGCAATATGAGCCTTGGCGTCAATCTACTCGCAGGGCTTGTCAAAAAAGTCGCGCAGACGCTGGGCGAAGATTTCGATATCGAAATCGTTGAAATGCATCACCGCATGAAAGTCGATGCGCCATCGGGCACAGCGCTTCTGCTGGGCGAAGCTGCAGCCAAAGGCCGCAACATTGATCTGGCCGCGCGCTCTGTGCGCGCACGCGATGGACACACTGGCGCACGCATTGCCGGCGACATTGGCTTTGCAACCTTGCGTGGCGGCACGGTGGTTGGCGACCATCAAGTTATTTTTGCAGGCACCGGCGAGCGGATCGAATTTGCCCACCGCGCGGAAGACCGCGGCATTTTTGCGCGCGGCGCTTTGAAAGCGGCCCTCTGGGGACATGGCCGCAAGCCTGGACACTACAATATGGCTGATGTGCTCGGCCTGAAAGACATCTGACACCCACAACCCTGATACAGGAGCGATTATGGAACGCACTCTTGTGCTCGTGCGCCACGGCCAGAGCGAATGGAATTTGAAGAACCTCTTCACCGGCTGGAAAAATCCGGACCTCACGCCTGTGGGCATTGAAGAAGCCAAAAAAGCTGGCCAGGAAATCGGCAAGCTTGGTATTAAATTCGATAAGGCCTTCACCTCAGGCCTGACGCGCGCGCAAGACACGTGCGATCTCGTGCTGAAAGAGCTCGGCCAATCCTCGCTCTCTGTCGTGAAAGACATTCAGCTCAACGAGCGTGACTATGGCGATCTGTCGGGCCTCAACAAAGCTGAAGCCGCACAGAAGTGGGGCGAAGAGCAAGTCATGATCTGGCGGCGTTCTTACGATACGCCCCCGCCCGGTGGAGAATCGCTGAAAGATACACTGGCACGCGTGCTGCCCTATTATTGCCAGAACATTCTTCCCTGCGTGCTGCGCGGTGAAAAGACCATTGTGGTCGCGCATGGCAATTCCTTGCGCGCGCTGTTGATGGTTTTGGAACGTGCCACACCTGAGACGATCACCGGCATCGAGCTCGAAACCGGCGTGCCGGTTGTCTACAAGCTCAACGCAGATTCCACGGTGGCGGAGAAAAAGGTTCTCCACCACGCGTAATCTGAGACGTTATGGTTCTCCTCCCCCTTGTGGGGAGGGGCTAGGGGTGGGGGTCGCGCGGTCTTTGTCGTTTGTGCCTTTGGCGCGCAAGTGCAGAGAGTGAGCGACCCCCACCCCGCTCGCTGCAAAGCAGCGAGTCGCCCTCCCCACAAGGGGGAGGGAAAATCCGATGCGTCACTTGCAGATATTCTTGATCCACAAAGTCGTGAACCTGAACAGCAATGACGGATTGAAACATGCTTGAGATTGTTCCCGGCCTCATCCACGCGCCTGGCTATCTCACGCGTGAAGAGCAAGAAGAGCTTGTCGCGGATTTGCGTGAGGCTGTGCGCGCAGCTCCCCTCTTCACACCGCGCATGCCGCGCACAGGCAAAGAATTCACCGTGCGCATGACCAATTGCGGACCGCTGGGCTGGGTGTCTGACCGCGAGCGCGGCTATCGCTACCAAGCGACACACCCCGACACGCAAGAGCCATGGCCCGCCATCCCGCGCCTCGCCTTGCGCGCATGGGATGATCTCTCACCCTACAAACACGCGCCTGAAGCCTGCCTCGTCAATTTCTATGATGGCTCGGCCCGCATGGGTCTGCATCAGGATCGCGATGAGGACGATTTCGATGCGCCTGTCGTGTCGCTGTCGCTGGGCGATTCCTGCGTCTTCCGCATTGGCGGGACGGAGCGCAAAGGATCGACGAAAAGTTTCAAACTGCATTCGGGCGATGTGATGATGCTGTCAGGCCCAGCGCGGCTCGCCTTTCATGGCGTTGATCGCATCATGGGCGGATCATCGACTTTATTGCCGCAAGGCGGACGCCTCAATCTGACGCTGCGCCGCGTGACGAAGGCGTGAGGCAATCCAACAGGCCACACAAGGCGCCTCTGGATTGCTTCGCTTCGCTCGCAATGACGGTTAGTTGGTGGCCTCGGGCTTGGGGCCACCCCGCGCCACGCCGACTTTGGCCGGGCGCAAACAGCGGTCTCCGATGGAGAAGCCATCTTCCATCACCTGCACGACTGTGCCCGCAGGCACGCTAGGGTCGGGCACTTCAAACAGAGCTTCGTGCATATTGGGGTCGAATTTCTCGCCCTTCGGCTCAAGCTTCTTGACGCCAACGCGCGCCAGACGTGACAGGAAATCACGCTCGGTCAGCTCAATGCCTTCGACAAAAGATTGGAGAGCGGCGCTGGCGCCGTCTTTCTCTTCTGCCGGAACGCTCTCGACGGCCCGACGCAGATTGTCGGCGAAGGTCAGCATGTCGCGGGCAAAAGACGTCACGCCATAAAGCTTGGCGTCAGCCACTTCGCGCTCAGTGCGGCGGCGCAGATTTTCCATCTCGGCCAGGGTGCGCAGCACCTTGTCCTTCAGCGCATTATTTTCCTGCACGAGATTTTCAATCTCGGTGAAAGGCTCGGGCTCGCCAATAGGCGATTGCGGTGAAGCCTCCGCATTGAGCGAGCTCTCGTGCCCGTGCTCAGCGTGGATCGGGTCATTGTCCGGCGTGGTTTGTTCGGTCATTTCAAATCTTCAGGTCAAATGGAAGGTCAGGCCCCATATCAGGGCGGCGGTGCGAAAATTCAAGGCTCAGCCGCCCTCAGGCTTGCGCTTGGGTGCCACTTTGGGGGCCCCCTCAAAAATATCCAGCAGGGCTTTTCGAATCGTCCCCTGCCGATTGGCGGCGGTGATTTTCAATCCTGTCAGGTCCGTCACGTAAAAAACGTCGACGGCCTTTTCGCCAAAGGTCGCCACATGGGCGGAGCCAATGTTGAGGTTCAACCGAGACAGGGCCGCCGTGAGATCAAACAGCAGACCCGGCCGATCAAGACCTGAGACCTCGAGCACCGTGTATTTGTTCGACAGATTATTGTCGATGGTGACTTCGGGGGCCAGCGGGAAGGTTTTGTCGACAGGCTTTGGCCCGCCCAAACGATTGGCAATGGCATCTGACAGACGGATCTCGCCGCGCAGCGCCTTTTCAATCGCATCGGCCACACGCGCAGCGCGGCGCAATTCATCTTCATCCCGATCAAAGGCGCGGCTGATGGCAATTGTATCCAGCGCCAGACCATCGGTGGTCGTGAAAATTTGCGCATCGACAATATTGGCGCCAGAGGCCGCACAAGCGCCCGCAATGATCGACAAAAGACGCGGGTGATCGGGCGCAATCACGGTTAGCTCTGTAACGCCACGGAACGCATCCGTTGCCACTTCTGTGGCCAGCGAGCGCATCTCGACTTCGGTCAGGCGCAAAAGATGGGCGTGTTTGATCTTGTTGGCGAGATCCACCTTGAGCCAATAGGCCGGATAATGGCGCGCCGCATAAGCATCAAATTCAGGATCAGACAGACCGGGCAGCGCCGCACGCAAATCTTCTTGCGCCTTGATGACACGCTGCTTGCGATCGATGGCCGAATGGCCACCGGCCAGCAAAACTTCTGTTTCCCAATAGAGCGTGCGCAACAGCTGGCCCTTCCAGCCGTTCCACACGCCCGGACCGACCGCGCGGATGTCGCACACCGTCAGCACCAGCAGCATGCGCAACCGCTCCAGCGTTTGCACCGTATTGGCAAACATCTGGATCGTTTTGGGATCTGACAAGTCGCGGCTATGGGCGACATTGGACATCACCAGATGCGTATCGATCAGCCAGGCGACAGTGTCCGTCTCGGCTTCTGACAGGCCCAGACGCGGACACAGCTCGCGCGCCACGCGCGCACCTGCAATCGAGTGATCCTCTTCGCGCCCCTTGGCAATGTCATGCAGGAAGAGCGCAACATATAGCGCCGTGCGATTGGAAATGGAGGGCAGGATTTCTGAACAGACGGGATGGTCTTCGGCCAGTCGCCCGCTTTCAATGCCTGACATAATGCCGACCGTGCGCAGCAAATGCTCATCGACCGTGTAGTGATGATACATATTGAACTGCATCATCGCGACGATGCGCCCGAAATCGGGAATGAAGCGGCCGAGCACGCCTGCTTCATTCATCGCGCGCAAAACGCTCTCGGGCATTTTATTGGACGTGACAATATCGATGAAAAGCTTGTTGGCTTCAGGGTCTTTGCGCACTTTCGCATCAATGCGCTTCAAGGATTGCGTGACAAGGCGCGTGGCGTCTGGGTGGATCGCCAGTTCATGCTTGTCGGCCAACTGATAGAGCCGCAGCAGGTTGACGGGGTCTTTTTCAAACACCTTGTCAGACGTCACCGTGATGCGCCCATGCTCGCTGGCGAAATTGCCTCCCGGCAAAGCGCGCTTGGTTGGGCGCAATTTTCCGATGAAGCGGTTGAGCATGGCGCGCGGCTTGGCTTGGCGCTCTTCCATCGCCGCACAGACGATGGCCGTCAGATCACCCACATCTTTGGCAATCAGGAAGTAATGCTTCATGAAGCGTTCGACATCTGACAGACCGGCATGGCTCACATAGCCCAGCCGCTGCGCGATCGCGCGCTGCACGTCAAAGCTCAGGCGCTCTTCAGAGCGGCCTGTGAAAAAATGCAGCTGGCAGCGCACGCGCCACAAAAATTCTTCGCAGCGATGAAACAGGCGCAATTCCGTGGCGCTGAACAGGCCCGCCTCGACCAATTGCGAGGCATCGCGCACGCGATAGACATATTTGGCAATCCAGAACAGCGTGTTGAGATCACGCAACCCGCCCTTGCCCTCTTTGACATTGGGCTCGACGAGATAGCGTGAGGTGCCTGCACGCTGGATGCGCTGATCACGCTCGGCCAGTTTGGCAGCGACAAATTCAGCAGCCGTGTTTTTGACAATCTCATTGTCAAAGCGGTCGCGCATTTCGGCAAACAGCTGTTTGTCACCCAGAATATAACGGGCTTCGAGCAAGGCAGTGCGAATGGTCATGTCATCGCGCGCCTGACGCAGACATTCCTCGACCGAGCGCGTCGAATGGCCGACCTTCTGGCGCAAATCCCACAGAACATAGAGCATGGCTTCCACCACGCTCTCGCCCCATGGCGTCTGCTTGTAGGGCAGCAGAAAAAGCAAATCGATGTCAGAGCCCGGCGCCAGCGTATCGCGCCCATATCCGCCGACCGCCACCACACACAAACGCTCGGCCGCGGAGGGATAGGGCGAGGGATAAATATAGGTCACGACATAGCTGTAAATGGAGCGGATCAGCTCATCTTCGAGATGCGAGAGACGCTGTGCGCAGGCAATGCCGCGGCCATTTTCTTCGAGAACACGGCGGGCAAGATCGCGTCCCTCATCCAGAGCTTGGCGAAAGCGCGCCACGGCGGCTTTGCGCAAATCCTCTTTCTGATCGCCATATTGTTCAGCCAGCGCGGCAATATCCGCATCAAGCTTTTCACGATCAATGATCGTGCTGCGACCTGGCTCGGCGCGGCTGCGCGCGCGTTTGCGGGGCGGGTTTGTGGTGTCGGGAGAGACGAGGGTCATGGCCTCTTTATTAGCATGCTCACGCGCCACAGGGCCAGCGCGTCAGACGCCCCGCTTGGCCTCAATCGCGTTCCAGATGTCGAGCGCCAGATCCGGCCCGCCCAGCCGCTTGATCGCGCGCACGCCCGTGGGCGAGGTGACGTTGATTTCGGTCAGATTGCCGTCAATGACGTCAATTCCGACAAAAAGCAGACCTCTTTTCTTGAGTTCCGGCCCAATCGTCTCGCAGATTTCGCGCTCGCGCGGGGTGAGATCGGTGGCAGCCGCCGCGCCACCGCGCACCATATTGGAGCGGATATCATCTTCTGCTGGCACGCGGTTTACCGCGCCTTTGGCGACGCCATCGACCAGAATGATGCGCTTGTCGCCCTTGGACACCGCTGGCAAGAATTTCTGAATGACCCAAGGCTCGCGGAACGTCACCGTGAACATGTCAAACAGCGAGCCGAAATTCGGATCGCGCTGCGCGATTTTGAAGACGGCTGACCCGCCATGCCCGTGCAGCGGCTTCATCACCACATCGCCATGCTCGGCGCGGAACGCTTCGATCAGCGCCTTGTCGCGCGCGATCAAAGTTGGCGGCATGAGATGGGGGTAATTCATCACAAACAGCTTTTCAGGCGCATTGCGCACGCTGGCGGGATCATTGACCACCAGCACTTTGGGATGCACGCGCTCAAGCATATGGGTGGAGGTGATATAGGCCAGATCGAAGGGCGGATCCTGGCGCAGCAAGATCACATCCATCTCTTCGAGATTGCGCTCTTGGGCGGGGCCAAGCGTTGCATGATCGCCGACCACATCGCGCACCTCAAGCGGCTGCATGCTGGCGACAATATCGCGCCCACGCTGGCCCAGTTTGTCAGGCGTGTAATAGAACAGCTTGTGGCCACGCGCCTGCGCTTCCAGCAGAAGCGCGAAGGTGGAATCGCCTGCGATATTGATCTTTTCGATCGGATCCATCTGGACGGCGACGGTCAAAGCCATTCTTCATTCATCCTTGACTAGAAAGAGATGCGCACAGCGCCTGAGTTTCACGGTGCCGTCAAGCCTTATGGCGGCACCGAAAAGGCTGAGCTGGGCGCCGCTGGTGAGATTTTCAGGACTGGTGCCTGTGCAGCTGGGCTCGGCACAGCTGGCGCATCAATATAGCCCGCCCTTTGCAGATGTTTGCGCAAGGCGGAGGGAAAAGACAGCGTGATTTCTTTGCCCACGGGGCATGAGCCATTTTTCTCGCGCTCCGCCATACATTCGATGAGCGGCCAGTCGGACGATGAATTGTAAGACACCATCATTTTCGCCCAAGCCTGATCAAGCTCGCCGACACTGGCTTTATAGGCAACCCAGGCTGCCAGAAAACCATTCGAGCGCCAAAGATCTGCATCCATCGAGGCTTGATATTCGAGCGCCACTATATTTTGGCGGAGCCAAGACGTAAATTTCGGATCGCTCGTCACATCCTGCAACTGGCCATTTCGCAAAGTTGAAATGCGTTGCGGCGCGCGCGACTCGGCATAAGAGGCGTAAGCGTAGTGAAAAGAATTATCGAGCGAGATGATTTCATAAACACCATCGCCATCAATATCTTCAAACCAATAGCCACCACCGTCCAGCAATTCGCCATCAATCACACGCCAGTCATTGCCAACCTGCGTGATGAATTTCGTATCTGTGCAGCAATGTGCCCCACCCGTGAAAGCGGTGAACACCAGTTGCGCGGTAGGGCTATCGGGGTCCAGTCGCAGCGCCCAGAGTTCTGAGCTTGGCTCATCACGGCCAACATCTTCGATCTGCAGATTGATAATCTCTTTGCCCGCGCGTGTGGCGCTCAGCGTGGGATTGTAACCATCGCCCTCTTTGAGGGCTTGGCGCGACAGTGTGAGGCGCAGATCGGCAAAATTTTGGACGATGCTTTTTTCGTCACCCTCATATTCCAGATTGAGCTGAAGCTCCGGCTCTTTTTTTGTCCAGACCTCGGCGACATAGCCATTGCCATTGGACAGCAGAATGTCTTTGGGCACAGCGCCGGACGCAGCCAGCTTGTCACGCGCGCCACGAATATCCGTGCCCTCATGCGGGCCAACCACGACCGCATACCAGCCGTTGCTGGCCTGCATCACACGCACGCCCTGCATACGCCAGACAAAGGCCCGCGCAATGCCAATGGCTTCATCGAGTGACTGGCGGCTGGCCAATGCGATCCAGCGCTGGTTGCCGGTCAGCGAATAGGTCCCCGCCAGCGCCGCTGAGCTGGTGAGGACGAGGCTGGCCAGAAGGGAGAGGAAAAGGCGCCGCATGATGGTTGAGAGATCCTGTGTGATGCTGGCCCCAGCATAGCTGCCTCAGAGCGCCAATTCAAAAGCGCCCGGCACATGTTCTGGCAACCGCCAGGGGACAAGCAGCACAGCATCGCCACGGAAATTGCAGGCCTGATGTGCGCGGTGGCGCGCGAGCCAATGGCGGGCGGCTTTGGAGATGCGCTGCACTTTGGGGCCATCAATGGCCACCAGCGCCCCATCGCGCGTTTTGCGCGCCTTCACTTCCACGAAAATGACCAGCTCCCCGCGCCGCGCGACAATATCAATCTCGCCGCCTTGGGCTGCGTAAGACAGATTGAGAATGCGCCAGCCACGCAGACGCAACCACACACGCGCGAAAAATTCAGCCTCGATCCCGAGGCCTCGGGCGCGGCGACGATTTTGAGTGGAGCGCGGCGCGCTCAGCCGTCGCCCCCATCAGCTTCCGCCGATAATTGAATGGCGCGCGCATAGACGCGCCGACGCGGCAGGCCGACTTCAGCAGCCACAACGCTGGCGGCATCTTTGACGGAAAACTTTTGCATGGCTTCGATCAAACGTGAGTCGAGATCAGCAGCGCCCACTTCAGCATCATCCGCACCGGGCGGACCCACCAGCAGCACAATCTCACCCTTCGGGGGATCTTCAGCCGCCAATTGATCAGCAAGCGCACGCAGCGATCCGCGCCGCACGGTTTCAAAATGCTTGGTCAATTCACGCGCCACAGCCGCCTCGCGCCGACCCAGCACCACGGCCAAGTCGTTCAAAGTTTCGGCCAATCGACGGGGACTTTCGAAAAACACCAATGTGCCGGGAATGGCCGCCAATTCGCCAATGCGCTGGCGGCGCGCGCCCGATTTTGAGGGCAAAAAACCTTCAAAGAAAAAGCGGTCTGTCGGCAAACCCGCCACAACAAGCGCTGCCAGCACGGCCGAGGCACCAGGCACTGCTGTCACGGGCGTGCCCTGATCAACCGCATCCGCCACCAGTTTGAAACCGGGGTCCGAGACCAGCGGCGTGCCGGCATCAGAGACAAGTGCGAGCGCAGCGCCCTCTTTCAGGCGCGCCAGCAAATGCGGGCGCACCACAGCGGCATTATGTTCGTGATAGGCGACCAGCGGCGTCGAGATGCCGTAATGGGCGAGCAGATTTTTGGTGACGCGCGTGTCTTCAGCCAGCACCGCATCAGCTGCTGCAAGTGTGGACAAAGCGCGCAGCGAAATATCGCGCAAATTGCCGATGGGCGTTGCCACCACATGCAGGCCCGGCGCAAGCGGCTCCGCCTCGGCCTTGAGGCCAAGCGCCGTATAAGAGCCACCCCTGCTGCTGCTTCCGCTCACCTGACCATCTCCATCTCATCTCAGTCGCAGTTTAGCGCCCCAGCCCGAGCATAAGCGTTCTTTATATCGTTTATTTTGTCCTGTATAGAGAACAGCACGCTACAGCGCCGCCACAGTTTAGGCCTTTTTCCTCCCCCATATTGCCGCCTGACGCGCTTTGTGGCTCTTCATGGAGGCGCGCCGCCAGCGCTTGAGAAACGGCGGCCCGGAGGCTTTTGTGCAATACGCTCTTCCTAACAAATCAATTTTACGCCGAAATCTTGTTCTGGCCTCGCCGCTTCTTGCATTTCTGCTGGCTGGGTGTGGCCCCACTGGTCGCCCACAACAGGCCCCTTTGTCGGCCCCCGTGGCGCCGGTGGAATCAGAAAACCTCACCGCACCACTCAACGAATCGCGCGCCCGTGTCGCGCTGATCCTGCCGCTCACACAAGGCGGCCGACCCAGCAGCGTCGGTCAGGCCATGCGCAACGCAGCCGAACTGGCTGTGGCGGAAGTGGGTGCGGGCAATCTTGATCTCATTGTGAAAGACGATCTCTCGACACTCGATGGCGCACGTCAGGCCGCGCAAGCAGCCCTTGCCGAGGGTGCCGAGCTCATCATCGGCCCGCTCTATGCGCCCAATGTGAAAGAGGTCGGCCGTTTGGCGCGCGCCGCCAACAAGCCGGTGATCGGCTTTTCAACGGACACAAGCACGGCCTCGCGCGGCACCTATCTTTTGTCCTTCCTGATTGAGGGCTATGTCGACCGCGTGATTGAACATGCCGTGTCGCGCGGCAAGAAAAACTTCGCCGCACTCGCGCCTGAAAATGATTATGGCAATGTGGCGATCAACCAATTTGTCGATCTGGCGAGCAAGCGTGGCTTGCGTGTCGAGATCGAACGCTATGCGCCAGGCAACCCCGGCCCCGCCGTGCAAAAGCTGGCCAGCAAAGCAGCCCAGATTGATGCGCTGTTCATTCCCGAACAGGCTGAAGCCATGTCGGCCGTTGCAGGGCTGCTTGCCGCCAATGGGCTCGATGGCAAGAAGGTGCAAATTCTGGGCACGGGCCTGTGGAACGATGCGCGCGTGCTCAATCTCCCCGCCTTGCAAGGCGCGTGGTTTGCCGCACCCGACAATGCTGGCTTCAATGCTTTTGCTGGCCGCTACCGCGCCCGCTTTGGATCAGAGCCAGCACGCATTGCAACTCTTGCTTATGATGCCGCAGCGCTCGCCACCGCTTTGGCCAAGACGCAGGGCGATGCGCGTTTTTCTGAGAACGTGCTGACATCTCCGACTGGGTTTAACGGCACAGATGGACTCTTCCGCTTCACACCAGAAGGGCTCAATGAACGCGGGCTTGCCATTCTTGAGGTGCGCAGCGGTGCGGCCAATCCTGTAAGCCCGGCGGCCAAAACATTTGCGTCTGGCACCTAAGCGGCGAGATCAGCGACAATCGCATCGAGCACAGGAAAACCGGCAGGCGTGACGCGAATGCGTCCGTCTGCTGTTTCCTCAATCATGCCATCGCTCACCAGATTGGCGACGCGCTTGGCATCGAGCGTGCGGCCGGAGAGCGCAACAAAGCGGCGTGGATCAATGCCTTCTTTGAGGCGCAGACCCATGAGCAAAAATTCATCACCCTGCGCTTCTTCGCTGAGCACTTCTGTTTCGATAATGCCATGCGTTTCGCGCTCGACGAGATCAAGCCAGTTTTCAGGATGTTTTTCGGTCGCCTGCGCAAGACGCCCTTCATTGGTGATGAGACGCCCATGGGCGCCGGGGCCAACGCCTGCATATTCGCCATAGCGCCAATAGACGAGATTGTGACGGCTCTCAGCACCCGGGCGCGCGTGGTTTGAAATCTCGTAAGCTGGGAGACCTGCTGCTGTTGTGACTTCTTGCGTCACATCCCACAGCGCACGTGATGTATCTTCGTCGGGCATGGTGAGCTTGCCCGCGTCAAAGAGCTTTTGAAACATCGTGTCGGGCTCAATGGTGAGCTGATAAAGCGACAAATGTTCAGCGGCGCGTGCAATGGCGGATTTCAGCTCGTCCTTCCAGGCCTGCGGTGTCTGGCCGGGGCGCGCATAGATCAGATCAAACGAGAAGCGCTCGAAAATGGACGCTGCAATCGCCACAGCTGCCATGGCTTCATCAGCCGAATGCATGCGGCCAAGCCGCTTCAGATCGACATCATTCATGGCCTGCACGCCCAGCGACACGCGGTTGACGCCTGCCGCACGAAAACCACGAAAGCGCTCGGCCTCAACACTTGTCGGATTGGCTTCCAGCGTGATCTCGGCGCCGGGCACAATCGTCCATGCGCCCGCAATGGCATCGAGAATCGCGCCGACCGTTTGCGGCTCCATCAGCGAGGGTGTCCCCCCGCCAAAGAAAATGGATGTCACCTTGCGGCCCGGTGCAAGCCCGGCGCGATGCGCAATCTCGCGCTGAAAAGCGGCGACGAAGCGCGCCTGATCAACGGGCTTGTAGCGAACATGCGAATTGAAATCGCAATAGGGACATTTCGACAGACAGAAGGGCCAATGGACGTAAACGCCAAAGCCGGGAGCGAAATTTTGTGGGGTGGATGACATGGCGTTTTATCGCATGTTTCAGTCGTCATAGCGAGCCGAAGGCGAAGCAATCCAGCAAGCCGTAGGTGCAGCCTCTGGATTGCTTCGCTGCGCTCGCAATGACGGCATCTTATTTAGCGAGGCAAGCCTTCGCCAAATCCTGAAAGGCGCGTGCGCGGTGTGACAGGGCGCGCGAGCCATCCGTGGGCAGCCCATGCTTTTCGTCTGATGTCATTTCGCCAAAGGTGCGCACATGACCTTCCGGCAGGAAGATCGGATCATACCCAAAGCCAGCCGTACCGCGCGGTGGCCAGACGAGATCGCCATCAATGCGGCCTTCAAAATGCTCGACATGACCATCGGGCCAAGCGATGCACAAAGCCGAAATAAACCAACCCTTGCGCTCAGCATCCCGGCCAATGCCTTTGGCATTGAGCTCGGAATCAATACGCGCCATGGCCGCATCGAATTTTTTATCCACCGCCCAACGCGCGGAATAAATGCCCGGCGCGCCATCAAGACCTGCAACACAAATGCCGCTGTCATCGGCAAAAGACGGCAGACCCGAAGCCTCAGCGCCCGCGCGTGCCTTGATCTCGGCATTGGCGGCAAAGGTTAAACCTGTCTCTTCCGGTTCACCCAGTTGCAATTCGCCGGCTGAGACAGCGGTGACGCCATAGGGCTCCAGCAACTCGCGCATTTCGACAAGCTTGCCCGCATTATGCGTAGCGATGAGAATTTTGCCTTCGAGGCGGCGATGCTGAGACACGGGGCGCGAATCCTTTGAGGAATAAAAGCGGAGGTCAGGGTCGGCGCGCAAACTGTCACGAAAGCCAGCTGAACGGAACCCGCCTGCCCCGCGTTGCTCGTAAAAGCCTTACAAACAAGCAAGCGAGTAACAGGGGCACCCGGTCATGACGCAAGATCACCAGCCTTCACCCAGCGAAACACCGCTTGCACTCATCGGCAGCCATCGCCTGATCCCGCTTCTGACGATTGAAGATGCGCGCCTCGCCGTGCCGCTGGCCAGCACTTTGGTGGAGGCGGGCCTGCCTGTGATGGAAGTGGCGCTGAGCACCAAGGCCGCCACCCATGCCATGCGCGATATTTTGCGCGAGGTGCCTGAGGCCATTCTGGCCGCAGGCAATGTGATGACCGCATTTGATCTGGCATTGGCACGCGAGATGGGCGTGCATTTTGCTATTTCGCCGGGCCATTCCGATGCTTTGCTAAAGGCTGCAGCTGACAATCCTGAGACGCCCTTTGTGCCAGGCATTGCCACGCCTGCCGAGCTGATCCGCGTGCTCAGTGCAGGCTTTCATGTGGTGAAGTTTTTCCCTGCCATGGCTTTTGGCGGGCCTGAAGCCGTGCGCGCCATGATGGCGCCGTTCCCGCATGCACGCTTCATCCCGAGCGGGGGCACGAATGAAGAGCGGCTGGATGATTGGCTGGCGCTACCCAATGTCGTGGCCGTGGGGGGCGCATGGCTCGCCCCGCCTGACGAAATTGCGAAAAAAGACTGGGCTGCAATCGGCAAACGCGCGCGAGACATGCTCGCGCGCGTGAAACATTAGTCGATCTTGATCTTCGCCGCATTGACGACTTCGGCCCAGCGCGGAATTTCCTTGGCGATGAAATCGCGGAATTCCGTTGGCGTCGTCACCCAGACATCGGCACCGTCACGCGCCAGCGCGTTGACAATATCGGGATCGGTCATGGCCTTGCGAATTTCTGCATTAAGACGATCAACAATCGGCTGGGGCGTGCCGGCCGGCGCCAGAATGCCATACCATTGGTCGGCCTCGAAACCCGGATAGCCCTGTTCGGCAATGGTCGGGATATCTTTCATGGCCGGCACGCGCTTTGGGCTGGAAATGCCCAGTGCGCGCAATGTGCCCGCTTCCACATGTGGCAGAACAGCCGGTGCGCCCGTCATGGTGAGCTGCACAACATTTGCCAGCAAATCCTGCACGGCAGGCGCGGTGCCACGATAGGGCACATGCGTCATTTGCGTGCCTGTGGTCACCATGAAGGCGGCCATAGCAATATGCGCCGCGCTGCCATTGCCGCCCGAGCAATAATTCAGCTTGCCCGGATTGGCCTTGGCATAAGCCACCAGCTCGGCCACGCTCTTCACCGGCAGGGTGGGATGAACCACCAGCACATTATGGACGCTGGCCAGCATGGTGAGATGGGCAAAGCTCTTCACCGGGTCATAGCCAAGATTGGGATAGAGGCTCGGGTTTACGCCCAGCGTCCCGATATGGCCCATGATCAGCGTATGGCCATCAGGTGTGGCCCGCGACACGGCTGTCGAGGCGACTGCCCCGCCCGCACCCGCACGGTTCTCGATGACAAAAGCCTTGCCCAGAGACTCACTCAGCTTCTGGCCAAGCAGACGGGCCAGAATGTCGGTCGAGCCGCCCGGCGTGAAGGGCACAACCAGCGTGACGTTTTGGGTGGGATAAGCACCCTGCGCAAAGGCCTCGCCCATCATCGGGGCAAAAGCGGACAGGCTGATCTGGAACTTCAGAAATGAACGGCGATCCATAAGTCCTCCAAAAACCGGGCGCGCTCGCCCGCTTGTCTCGAAAGCAATCTTAGCCCCCAAGCCCCCTTGCTCAAGGGCGACTTAAAGCACGCCTTGCTGAACAGCGTTCAAAAATGCGGCATGTCCGCCTGCTCGGCAGGAGAATGACTCATCACGCAGCGATTTGGCGAGGCAGACGGCAGGCTTTGTCGTAAAGCCTAAAATTTAAGCACATTTATGCTTCAGAAAAAGCAAAAAGCGCAGGACTGGAGGCAAAGCACCTTTGCCCAATCGCCCGCACCTTTGGAATTGGCCGACAAACCCGATTTCAACCCTCTGGCACGCCTGTTGCACTCCTTTAGGCACGTCCCTCGCGGACGGATTGCAACACACCGGCCCTGTCCTCCCCGTGCAGCCCGGCAACATTTTAGAGGATGCCATGTCTCTTACCCGGCGTTTCATGCTGCGCACTGCTGGCGCAGCTCTTGGTGGCGCACTCGCCTTTGCTTCACCGGCCGCCTTCGCGCAAGGCGCGGGCACGATCAAGGTCGGCATTCTCCATTCTCTCTCAGGCACGATGGCCATCAGCGAGACCACGCTGAAAGACGTCATGCTGATGCTCATTGAAGAGCAGAACAAAAAGGGTGGTCTTCTCGGCAAGAAACTTGAGCCCGTCGTTGTTGACCCGGCCTCCAACTGGCCACTGTTTGCTGAAAAAGCCCGCGAGCTGATCTCGAAAGACAAAGTCTCCGCCACGTTTGGCTGCTGGACCTCGGTCTCGCGCAAGTCGGTTCTGCCTGTGTTTGAAGAACTGAATTCGATCCTCTTCTACCCAGTCCAATATGAAGGCGAAGAATCCTCCAAGAATATTTTCTACACGGGTGCCGCCCCCAACCAGCAGGCCATCCCCGCTGTCGATTATCTGATGGAGAATGAAAAGGTGCAGCGCTGGGTGCTGGCTGGCACCGACTATGTCTATCCGCGCACGACCAACAAGATCCTTGAGGCCTATCTCAAGTCGAAGGGCGTGAAGCCAGAAGACATTATGATCAACTACACGCCGTTTGGTCATTCCGATTGGCAGACGATTGTCGCCGACATCAAGAAGTTTGGCTCAGCTGGCAAGAAGACTGCCGTTGTATCGACCATCAATGGCGATGCCAACGTGCCGTTCTACAAGGAACTCGGCAATGCTGGCGTGAAGGCCACCGATATTCCGGTTGTGGCTTTCTCGGTGGGTGAAGAAGAGCTCGCGGGCATCGACACCAAGCCGCTCATTGGCCATCTCGCCGCCTGGAACTATTTCCAGTCCGTCGAAAATGCCGACAACAAGGCCTTTATTGCCAAATGGCGCGCCTTCACGAAAAACGAAAAGCGCGTGACCAATGATCCGATGGAAGCCCATGTCATCGGCTTCAACATGTGGGTGAAGGCCGTTGAAAAGGCCGGCACCACAGATACGGACGCTGTGCTGGACGCGATGATCGGCGTGGCTGTGCCCAATCTGACGGGCGGCTATTCGACCATGATGCCGAACCACCACATCACCAAGCCGGTTCTGATTGGCGAAGTGCAGGGTGATGGCCAGTTCAACACCGTGTGGCAGACATCGGGCCTCGTGGTCGGTGACGAATGGTCGGATTATCTTGAAGGCTCGAAGGATCTGATCTCCGATTGGCGCAAGCCTTTGTCGTGCGGCAACTTCAACGTGAAGACCGGCAAGTGCGGCGGCGCCAGCAAGTAAGCTGACATAAAACGCTGCGCTTTCCCCTCCTCGCGCGCAGCCAACACAGGCCCGGACGGCGACAAACCGCCCGGGCCAGTTAAAAAGCAAAACAAATGACAAGAGGCTGCCATGACTTCTATCCCTCGCCCGGCACGCGCATGCGCAATCCCGCTGGCGGGACAAGCTGCCAAGCGCCTCATCGAAACATTGTCTTTTGCTGCCGCAGCACTCTCCCTTGTCATGCTCGCTCTTTTTGCCACGCCTCAGGCGCGCGCGCAGGGTGAATCCTCAGTCATCATCGGCCTGATCAGCGACAAATTCCCTGACACTGAGCGCGCTTTGAATGAGCTGCCCGCGTCTGGCTTGCCCACAGCGCCGCAAATTGTCGAAGCGCTGGCCGCCAATCGCCTCTATTTCAACGGACCTGCCCGCAAACTTTATTTCGCCGATGAAGCGGGCAAGATGTTTGACGCCGCCACGGGTGAGCCCGCTGACGTGATGGCCTCCGCGCTGAAGAAAGTGCGCATCAACAATGCCGTGCGTCGCTCGCTCGATGCCGCGCGTGGCGCGCTCACCCTCATGTCGCCTGATCCTGACAAGCGCAAAGCGGCTGCCGACAGCGTCTTCAAATCCCGTGATGCAACGGCTCTGCCCTTGCTTGAAGCAGCACTTGCCAAAGAGACCCTCGCATCCACCCGCAAAATTCTTGAAGAAGCCCGCGCAGCGATCATCGCTGGCGATAGCGGCGCCAGTGACGTTCAGCGCCTTGAAGCCATCGAGATCCTGAAAAGCCGTGGCGACCAGGACGCGGTCAGCGTGCTCACCACCATTGCCTCATGGAGCGAAGGCCGCGTGAAAGCCGCCGCTGATTCTGCCTCCTCTGTCATTCAGGCGAAACTCGCGCTTTGGCGCAATGTGCAGAACATCTGGTATGGCCTGTCACTCGGCTCCGTCCTGCTGCTGGCGGCCATCGGTCTGGCCATTACCTTTGGTGTGATGGGCATTATCAACATGGCCCATGGCGAAATGGTCATGCTGGGCGCTTACACCACGTTCGCCGTGCAGGAATGGGCGCGCACCAGCCACCCGGGCTTGCTGAATTACTCGCTGTTTATCGCGATCCCGCTGGCTTTTCTGGTGACCGCAGCCGTCGGCATTCTGATTGAACGCGTGGTCATCCGCTTTCTTTATGGCCGCCCGTTAGAAACTCTGCTGGCGACCTTTGGCATTTCACTGATCTTGCAACAGGCGGTGCGCACCATTTTTGGGGCCAACAACCGCGAAGTCTCGGCACCGTCTTTCATGGCGGGCTCATTTGATTTCGGTTCTCTGCAGATCGGCTATGGCCGCATGTGGATCATTGTCTTTGCGCTGGCCGTTTTCTTCGCCCTGCAGTTCGTGCTGCGCGCCACATCCTTTGGCTTGCGCATGCGCGCGGTGACCCAAAACCGCCGCATGGCGTCCTCCATGGGCATTGATACGAACCGCATTGATGCGCTGGCTTTCGGCCTTGGTTCTGGCATTGCCGGTATGGCGGGTGTCGCGCTGTCGCAGATCGACAATGTCTCGCCCAATCTTGGCCAGAGCTACATTATCGATAGTTTCATGGTCGTGGTCTTTGGCGGTGTCGGCAATCTCTGGGGTACATTGCTTGGCGCTTTGACGCTAGGTGTGGCCAACAAATTTCTCGAGCCGATTGCCGGCGCTGTGCTCGGCAAGATTCTGCTCCTCGTCTTCATCATCCTGTTCATCCAGAAACGACCGCGCGGGCTCTTTGCCCTCAAAGGCCGCGCGGTGGAGGCATGATGATGGAAACCCGCAAGCCTCTCCTGCTCTCGCTCATTGACACACGCGGCGGCATTTTTCTGGGACTCGTGGCTGCGGCCACCCTTCTGGTGCCCGTGCTGGCCCTCATGGTGCCTGCCAATTCTGCTTTCGCGCTACCGCCCTATCTTGTCGCGCTGTTTGGCAAATATGTTTGCTATGCGCTGCTCTCCATCGCGCTGGATCTTGTGTGGGGTTATTGCGGCATTCTTTCGCTGGGCCATGGCGCTTTCTTTGCGCTGGGTGGTTATGCCATGGGCATGTATCTCATGCGCCAGATCGGCACGCGCGGCGTCTATGCGCATCCCGAATTGCCCGATTTCATGGTCTTTCTGAATATGAAGGAATTGCCGATCACCTGGTGGGGTTTTCAGAGCTTTCCCTATGCCATGCTGATGGTGCTGTTGATCCCCGGCCTGCTGGCCTTTGTCTTCGGCTTTCTCGCTTTCCGCTCACGCGTGACCGGCGTTTATCTCTCCATCATCACGCAAGCCATGACCTATGCGCTGCTGCTGGCCTTCTTCCGCAATGACATGGGCTTTGGCGGCAACAATGGGCTGACCGATTTCAAAGACATTCTGGGCTTCAATGTGCAGGCGAAGGAAACGCGCGTCGCGCTATTTGTCGCCAGCACGCTGGCATTGGGCGCTGGCTATCTGATTGCGCGCGCCGTCACGCAATCGAAATTCGGCAAAGTGGTCATTGCCATTCGCGATGCGGAATCGCGCACGCGCTTTCTGGGCTATCGGGTCGAGACCTATAAACTCTGCGTCTTCGTGCTCTCGGCCATGATGGCAGGTGTGGCGGGCGCGCTTTATGTGCCGCAAGTCGGCATTATCAATCCGGGCGAATTTGCGCCTGCCAATTCGATTGAAGCTGTCATCTGGGTGGCTGTGGGCGGACGCGGCACTTTGGTGGGTGCAGCGCTTGGCGCGATTATCGTCAATTGGGGCAAGACCTTCTTCACGGGCGCTCTGCCGGAATATTGGCTGTTTGCGCTGGGTGCACTGTTTGTGATCGTCACGCTTTTCCTGCCCAAAGGCGTGATTGGCGCGCTCGATCAATTCAAGGCGCGCCGACAGGCTGCCAAAAACAGCGGCGCTGCCGCGCCAACAGCGGCGGAGTGAGCCTCATGGATATCGCCAAGAACTCACTTCTCTATCTCGATGGCGTCAGCGTTTCTTTTGACGGTTATAAGGCGCTGCGCGGTCTCTCCCTCACACTCGCACCGGGCGAAATGCGCGCCATTATCGGCCCCAACGGCGCGGGCAAAACGACGATGATGGATATCATCACCGGCAAGACGCGGCCCGATGAAGGCGACGTGTTGTTCGGCGGCTCGTATGATCTGACCAAAATGGATGAGGCAGAAATTGCGGAACTGGGCATTGGCCGCAAGTTTCAAAAGCCGACTGTCTTTGAAAGCCACACGGTCGATGACAACATCCTGCTCGCCTTGAAAGCGCCGCGCTCGGCGCTCGCCACTTTGTTTGGCAAGCCGTCTGCTGACACGCGCAACCGCATCGATCAGATTCTGGAGACCACAAAACTGAAAGATCATCGCTTCCGCTTGGCAGCCGATCTGTCGCACGGACAAAAGCAATGGCTCGAAATCGGCATGCTACTCGCACAAGACCCAAAACTGCTTCTGGTTGACGAGCCGGTCGCTGGCATGACCGATGCCGAAACCGCCCAAACCGCAGAATTGCTGCGCGAGATTGCCATCGACCATTCGGTCGTCGTTGTCGAACATGACATGAGCTTCGTGCGCGATCTCGGCGTTAAAGTCACCGTTTTGCACGAAGGCTCGGTGCTGGCCGAAGGGCCGCTTGATGTGGTCAGCGCAGATCCGCGCGTCATTGAAGTCTATTTGGGGCGCTAAACCATGCTGGCCGTTGAATCCATCGATCTCTACTACGGCGCAGCGCAAGCGCTTCGCTCCGTCTCGCTCAATGCCAAGCCCGGCCGCGTGACCTGCGTGATGGGCCGCAATGGCGTGGGCAAGACTTCGCTCATGCGCGCCATCTGCGGGCACCAGAACATTGCGGGCGGGCGCATTATGTGGGAGGGCGAGGACGTTTCAAAACTCGCACCCCATGCTCGCGCCAAGCGCGGCATTGCCTTTGTGCCGCAGGGCCGCGAAATCTTTCCGCTGCTCACCGTGCGCGAAAATCTGGAGACCGGTTTTGCCGCTGCCAAACGCGCAGACCGCTATGTGCCAGATGAGATTTATGACCTCTTCCCCGTGCTGAAAGACATGCTGTGGCGGCGCGGCGGCGATCTGTCGGGTGGCCAGCAACAGCAGCTCGCCATTGGCCGCGCGCTGGTCACGCGCCCGCGACTGCTGGTGCTGGATGAGCCGACGGAAGGCATCCAGCCCTCCATCATCAAGGATATTGGCCGCGCCATTGACTATCTGCGCCAGAAGGGCGACATGGCCATCGTGCTGGTCGAGCAATATTTTGAATTTGCGCGCGACCTGGCGGATGATTTCTGCGTCATGGATCGCGGTGCTGTCGTGATCTCGGGTGACAAATCCTCTATGGTGGAGAAAGATGTCCGCAGCCGCCTCTCCGTCTGAGCGGTGAGGTTCTTCTTTTCCAAGTGGTCCCCGTGAACGCGCCTTTTGTGACCCCTCATGTGCCGCAGACCGCGCGAGCGCGCGGTGCCATCCGTGCGCGTTTTTGCGCGCTCGATGGGCGCAGCGCTTTGGCCGACCTCTATGAAGCGGGCGGATTGCGCCTGCGTTTTCCGCGCAACGCACAAACTTGCGAGGCCGTGCTCGTCAATACGGGCGGCGGCATTATTGGTGGTGACCGGGCGGAGCTGGCCTTCGAGGTGGATGCGCATGCTGATGCGATGATCACCACGCAATCAGCTGAAAAAATCTATCGCGCACAAAATGTGCCTGCTGAAGTCGCGCTATCGCTGACAGCGGGCGCCGGCGCGCGGCTGGAATGGCTGCCGCAAGAAACCATTCTCTTTGAAGGCGCAAAGCTGAAGCGCTCGTTTTCTCTCGACATGGCAGAGGATGCGCGCGTGACGCTTCTCGAAGCCACGACTTTCGGGCGGCTTGCCATGGGTGAGGACGCCATCAACGGAATGCTGGCCGACACGTGGCGTCTGCGCCGTGGTGGCAAACTCATCTATGCTGACAATCTGCGCCTCGATGGCGCATTGGGTGCGACGCTCGACCACAAAACGTGCGGCGATGGCGCGCGCGGCACAGCGCTGTTTCTCCATATTGCACCTGACGCCGAGAGCCTGATCGATCTTGCGCGCGATCTTCTGGCCAATGCGCCATGCGCTTGGGGTGCCAGCGCGTGGAACGGGCTGCTCGCCATTCGTCTCTTATCTGCGCAGCCTGAAAATATCCGGGCTGCACTTGTGCCTCTTCTTGAAACTTTGCGCGGCCGCCCTGGCCCGCGCGTCTGGCAATAGGGAGTTTTGTTCCCATGAATCTGACACCACGTGAAAAAGACAAATTGCTGATTGCGCTGGCCGCCATGGTGGCGCGCAACCGCCTGGAGCGTGGCGTTAAGCTCAATCATCCCGAAGCGATCGCGCTCATTACCGACTTTGTCGTCGAAGGCGCGCGCGATGGGCGCAGCGTGGCCGACCTCATGGAAGCGGGCGCGCATGTCGTCACCGCCGACATGGTGATGGAAGGCATTGCCGAGATGATTCACGATGTGCAGGTGGAAGCAACCTTCCCCGACGGCACGAAACTCGTGACTGTGCATGAGCCAATCCGCGGCTCGGCCTCAAAGGATATTCCCGGCGCTGTCTTTGCAGGCGCGGGTGACGTCTTGATGAATGAAGGCCGCGAGACGGTGACGCTGAAAGTGTCGAACACCGGCGACCGACCCATTCAGGTCGGCTCGCATTACCATTTCTTCGAGACCAATCCGGGCTTGTCTTTCGATCGCGCCAAGGCGCGTGGAATGCGGCTTGATATTCCAGCCGGCACAGCCGTGCGCTTTGAACCGGGACAAACGCGTGATGTTCAACTCGTCGCGCTGTCAGGAAACCGCGAAGTCTACGGATTGCGCGGCGAGATCATGGGCAAACTTTAAGAGGGAGATGACAAGATGACAACGAAACTCTCCCGCGCTGCTTATGCAGACATGTTCGGCCCCACAACCGGCGACAAGGTGCGTTTGGCCGACACAACGCTTGTGATCGAGATCGAGAAAGATTTCACCATCTATGGTGAAGAAGTGAAATTTGGCGGCGGCAAAGTGATCCGTGATGGCATGGGCCAGTCGCAAGTGTCGCGTGCCGATGGCGCGGTCGATACAGTCATCACCAATGCCGTGGTCATCGACCATTGGGGCATTGTGAAATGCGATGTTGGCCTGCGCGACGGGCGCATTTTTAAACTTGGCAAGGCGGGCAATCCGGAAATCCAGCCGGGCGTTGATATTATCATTGGCCCGGGCACGGAAGTGATTGCAGGTGAGGGCAAGATTCTCACCGCTGGCGGGTTCGACACGCATATCCATTTCATCTGTCCGCAGCAGATTGAAGAAGCGCTGATGTCAGGCGTCACCTCCATGCTGGGTGGCGGCACGGGGCCTGCCACAGGAACCTTTGCGACAACTTGCACGCCCGGCCCCTGGCACATTGCGCGCATGATTGAAGCGTCAGATTCCTTCCCGATGAATCTGGGCTTTGCCGCCAAAGGCAATGCGGCGACACCCAAGGGCTTGATCGAACAGATTGAGGCAGGCGCTTGCGCCATGAAGCTGCACGAGGACTGGGGCACCACGCCTGCTGCGATCGACAATTGCCTGTCGGTGGCTGACGACCATGACGTGCAGGTGATGATCCACACCGACACGCTGAATGAATCAGGCTTTGTCGAAGACACGATCAAGGCTTTTAAGGGCCGCACCATTCACGCCTTCCATACGGAAGGTGCAGGCGGGGGACACGCGCCCGACATTATGCGCGTGGCGGAACTTGAAAACGTGCTGCCGTCATCCACCAACCCGACGCGGCCTTTCACCAAGAATACGCTGGATGAGCATCTCGACATGTTGATGGTGTGCCACCATCTCGACTCGTCCATCCCTGAAGATCTGGCATTTGCTGAAAGCCGCATCCGCAAGGAGACCATCGCGGCGGAAGACATTCTGCATGATCTGGGCGCACTCTCGATGATGAGTTCGGATTCGCAGGCCATGGGCCGCGTGGGCGAGGTCATCATCCGCACCTGGCAGACCGCCGACAAGATGAAGCGCCAGCGCGGGCCCCTGCCTGAAGACAGGGGCGACAATGATAATGCGCGCGTGAAGCGCTATATTGCGAAATACACGATCAACCCGGCCATTGCCCATGGCGTGTCGCGCCATATTGGTTCGGTGGAAACGGGCAAATTGGCTGATCTGGTTTTGTGGACGCCCGCTTTCTTTGGTGTGAAGCCCGACCTCATCATCAAGGGCGGCATGATTGCAGCAGCACCCATGGGTGACCCGAATGCCTCGATCCCCACACCGCAGCCGGTCCATTATCGCCCCATGTTTGGCTCTTACGGCGCCGCTGTTTCACGCACATCCATGACCTTTGTCTCGCAATTGTCGCTCGACAAGGGCATTGCGACGAACCTGCGCGTCAGCAAGCAGATGGTTGCCGTGCAGGACACACGCAAGCAGATTTCGAAAAAGAGCATGATCCATAATGGCGCGACACCGAAGCTGCGGATTGATCCGGAGACTTATGCGGTGACGGCTGATGGCGTGCTGCTGACTTGCGAACCCGCCTCGGTTCTGCCGATGGCGCAACGCTATTTCATGTTCTGAGGAAGCCAATATGATCCGCGCTGGAAAAATCCTGGCCCAAGCCGCAGGCAAAAATGCCTGCGCTGATACTGTTCTGCTCGATTCCACGGAGCGCCATCGCCGCCGTGCGACCATGATTTGCGTGCGGGGCCTCGAGTTTCTGCTCGATCTGCCAGAAGCCATTATGCTGCGCACGGGCGATGCGATTATGCTCGACGATGGCCGCTTGATCGAAGTGCTCGGCAAGCCGGAGCCTTTGGCTGAAATTCGCTGCGGTAGCCCGCGCGAGCTTGCCAATGTGTGCTGGCATCTTGGCAACCGCCATCTGCCCGTTCAGATTTTCGACAATCGCGTGCGCATCCGCCGTGACCATGTGATCGAAGACATGGTGCGCGGGCTTGGTGCCAAAGTTGCGCTGATTGAAGCCGCTTTTGACCCGGAAGGTGGCGCTTATGCGCAGCCCGAGCACGGGCATGAGCATCACGATCATGGCCACGATCACAAGCATGATGATGATTGTGGTTGCGGACATGACCATCATCACGGCCATAAACATGGCTGATAGCGCGCATCTGCCACTCGCCATCTGGCTGTCGCCGGCTTTTCCTGTCGGCGCCTTTGCCTATAGCCACGGCCTCGAATGGGCCGTGGAATGTGGTGACGTGCATGATGCTGCAAGCTTGAGCGCATGGATCCATGATCTTTTGCTGCTTGGCTCCGGGCGCAATGATGCTGTGCTGGTGGCCGCCAGCCACAGCAGCGCACGCGATGCAAAGGCTTTGGCCGAAATCAACGAGCTCGCGCTGGCACTTGCACCGTCCCGCGAGCGGCATCTGGAAACAGCGCAGCAAGGCACGGCTTTTGTGACAGCGATGCGCACCAGCTGGCCCTGCGCAGCGCTGGATGCACTCAATGGCGCGACGGCCTATCCGGTGGCGCTGGGTGCGGCGGCAGGCGCGCATGATCTGCCACTCGCCGCCACGCTTGAACATTTTCTGCTCGCCTTCACGGCCAATCTTGTGTCGGCGGCCGTGCGCCTTGGCCCCATTGGCCAGACTGATGGCCAGCGTGTCACAGCAGGTGCACTTCCCGCTATTCAAGAGACAGCGCGTTTTGCTGTGTCGTCCACATTGGATGATCTGGGCTCAGCCACCATCCGCGCTGATCTGTTTTCCATGCAACATGAAACCCAATATTCGAGGCTCTTTCGCTCATGACCTCTTCGCACAACGGCCCACTTCGCGTTGGTATTGGTGGCCCGGTCGGCTCTGGTAAAACCGCGCTCATGGAAAATCTCTGTAAAGCGCTGCGCGAGACTTACGACATCGCCGCCATTACCAATGACATTTACACGAAAGAAGATGCGCGCCTGTTGACGGTCGCTGGCGCTCTCACGCCTGATCGCATCATGGGTGTGGAGACGGGCGGCTGCCCGCATACCGCCATTCGCGAAGATGCATCCGCCAATCTGGCGGCTGTGTCTGATATGAGCAAAAGATTCCCCGGCCTCGAAATCATTCTAATTGAATCGGGTGGCGATAATCTGGCTGCTACGTTTTCGCCGGAACTCGCTGACCTGACGATTTATGTGATCGACGTGTCGGGAGGCGAAAAAATTCCACGCAAAGGTGGCCCGGGTATTACGCGCTCGGATTTGCTGGTCATCAACAAGATCGATCTGGCGCCTTATGTGGGCGCGTCGCTCGATGTGATGGACGCGGATACGAAGCGCATGCGCGGCGAGCGGCCTTATGTCTTCTCCAATATGAAGACCAAGCAAGGCTTGCAGCCGATCATGAATTTCATTGCCAAGCGTGGCGGCCTGCCTGTACGTGCGCCTGTGACAGCGTAAGTTGCGTGCCGTCCCCTGAGAGGGCATGATGCGCCCCTCAGGAGAATCTCATGACGTCCAAGCTCGACCAGCTCAAATCCATGACCACGATTGTCGCCGATACGGGTGACATGGATTCCATTCGCGCGTTTCAGCCCACTGATTGCACCACCAATCCGACGCTGATTCTCAAAGCGGCGCAGATGGAGGCCTATAAGCATCTGGTCGATGAAGCGATCGAGTGGGGCCAAAGCCATCGCGCGGTCACCAGCCAAGTCACAGATCGTCTCGCCGTCAATTTTGGTGCCGAGCTTGCCAAGATCGTGCCGGGTCGCGTCTCAACCGAGGTCGATGCCGATCTGTCTTTTGACATCGAGGGCATGGTCGCCAAGGGTCGCGCCATTATCGCTGATTATGAATCACGCGGCGTGGCGCGCGGGCGTGTGCTGATCAAGCTGGCGACAACATGGGAGGGCATTCGCGCATGCGAAATTTTGCAGCGCGAGGGCATCGATTGCAACATGACGCTGCTGTTTGGGCTGCCGCAGGCAATTGCTGCCGCTGAGGCTGGCGCGTTTCTGATCTCGCCATTCGTCGGGCGCATTCTTGACTGGCATGTGAAGGCGAGCGGCAAGACATTTGGCCCCGAGGAAGATCCCGGCGTTTTGTCTGTGCGCAATATTTTTGCCTATTACAAAGCGCATGGCATCAAGACTGTCGTCATGGGCGCCTCATTCCGCTCCATGGGTGAAATTGAAGCGCTGGCAGGTTGCGACCGCCTGACAATTGCGCCGGCACTGCTCGACGAACTGAAGAAGAGCGAAGGCACGCTCACGCTCAAGCTTGATGCAGCTCAGGCGGCCAAAACGGCCCCTGCCAAAATGTCTCTTGATGAAAAGACATTCCGCTTTCTGCTGAATGAAGATCCGATGGCGACAGAAAAGCTCGCCGAGGGCATTCGCCTTTTCACGAAGGATTTACGCTCGTTGCGCGAGATGGTGGCGGAGCGGCTTGAAAACGCTATTGCCGCCGGGCAAGCCGGGCCCCTACCATAAAGCATGGCAGCAACAGTCGCACTTGAACCCTTTCGGGAATCGCTGGTCTTTCTTGGAACCGCTGCGATTGTTGTGCCGCTGTTCCGGCGCCTCAAAATTTCGCCCGTCATCGGCTTTCTTGGTGCGGGCATTTTGCTCGGGCCTGCGGCTCTGGGACGGTTTGGCGATCTCTCCCCTATTCTGAAAGCGCTGACGTTTTCTGAAGTCGACGAAATGAAGCTCTTTGCAGAGCTTGGTGTTGTCTTTCTTCTGTTCATGATCGGGCTCGAATTGTCCTTCGAGCGCCTCAACCGCATGCGCAAACTGGTTTTTGGGCTTGGGGCCCTGCAGGTCGCGCTGTGTGGTTTTGTGCTGGCGATTCTGGCCTTGCTGATGGGCGAAACCATGGCATCCGCCAGCGTGATTGGCGGCGCGCTCGCTTTATCATCGACGGCCATCGTCATCCCTGTTCTGCTGGAGCGCAAACGGTTGCGCGTGGCGGCAGGCCGCGCATCATTTTCGATCCTGCTGTTTCAGGATCTGATGATCGCGCCTTTGCTCTTTATGGTTGCCATGTTGAGCCTGGGCAGCGTTTCAGGTTTTGGTGCAGGGGCGCTTTATGCGCTCGTCCCTGCCATTCTTGGACTTGTGCTGATTGTTGGCATTGGCCGCCTCTTTTTGCGCCCCCTGTTCCGGCAAGTGGCCTATGCACGTTCCCCGGAATTTTTCATGGCCGCTTGTCTGCTGGTTGTGATTGGCACGAGCGTGCTGGCAGCTGCCAGCGGCTTGCCGATGACGCTGGGCGCATTCATGGCCGGGCTGTTGCTCGCTGAAACGGAATATCGCCGCCAAATTGAAGTGACGATTGAGCCATTCAAAGGCCTGCTGCTTGGCCTCTTCTTTGTCTCAATAGGCGCGGGTCTCGATGTGACACGTATCCTGCAAAGTCCGCTGCTTCTTGTTGGTTTGACGATCGGTCTAGTTTTTATCAAGGCGGTCCTGATTTACCTGGCCGGACGGATTGCAGGCGTATCAAGTGACGTGGCGCGCGAGAGCGCACTGGTTCTTGCACCAGGCGGTGAATTTGCTTTCGTCATGTTGGGCGCAGCCATGGCTGGCGGAATCGTATCTGCGGCGACGGGTGGCGATCTGATGATCGCGGTCACGCTGTCGATGTTGCTGATCCCCAGTCTGGCAAGCGCTGCTATGCGCGTGGTCAAGTCTAATCCTGATGCGGATATTTACGGCCTGCGCGATTTGGCGCCCCCGCCCGACGATGGCGACGCGCCGGTTTTGATTGCGGGCTATGGGCGTGTTGGCAAACTGGTCAGTGAATTGCTCGTGCGCCACAAGATTCCCTTCATCGCAGTAGATGGCAATGCAAAACTGGTAGCTGGCGAGCGTGAGAGCGGCACGCCCATCTATTGGGGCAATGCCAGCGATCCGGAATTATTGCGTCGTTGCGGCATTGCGCGGGCACGCGGAATTGTGGTGACGATGGATATTCCGCAAGCGGTGGAACGCGTGGTGGCAGCAGCACGCAGCGAGCGCAAGGATATGGTGATTGTCGCGCGTGCGCGCGACGCCGAACATGCGCATCATCTCTATACACTGGGCGCCAGCGACGCGATCCCTGAGACCATCGAAGCCAGCCTGCAGCTCTCGGAAAGCCTGCTCGTCGACATTGGCGTGCCGATGGGATTGGTGATCGCGTCCATTCATGAAAAGCGCGATGAATTCCGCAAAATCTTGCAGGAAGGAAATGAAAACGCGCGCCCGAGGCGCGCGATCAGGTCGTCAACCCGCGCTGGCTCGTGACCAACGCGGGCATAGGCGAGACAAGTGCTTACTTGCCTTCTTCCGGATAGGCCTTGCGGACTTTTTCCAACAGCTCCGGCGTGATGTTGGCGACATCCTGCACGAGCTTTTGCACGTCCTCACCCTTCATCGGGTCAAGACCCATGGACAGGCGTTCCAGATCAGCTGCAAAAGCCTTGTCCTGCATGGTCGCATCAAAGGAGCGGCGCAGAGCCTCGACGCGATCATTGGGTGTCTTGGGCGTCGTGAAATAGGAAATGCCGATATCAGACGCCGACATGATGGCGGTCAGGATCTGCTTTTTTTCCTGCGTGTCGGCGGTCTCAATGGCGGTGGGCACATTGGGCAATTCCGGCAAACGCTTCAGACCAAATTGCGACAGCACATTGATGCTGCCATCCTTGAACCAAGATGGCTTGGCGGCGCGCACCGCTTCATAGGCCGTGGAATGTCCTTCGACTTCGCCGCGCTCAACTGCAAACATGGCTTCGTTTGAGCCCTTATAGCCCATGACCAGCTTGAACTTGGTGCCCAGCACATTGTTGAGCACGAGCGGATAAATCGACACTGTGGAGCCCGCACCCGTGCCACCCAAAGTGGCTTCACGCTTCATTGCATCTTCGAGTGTTTTCACAGGCGAGTTTTTGGTGGTGAAAACAATATTGACGAGCGGGCTGACGCGACCGACCCAAGCGAGCTCGGCGGTCTTGAAGCGCACGCCATTGGTGCCAAGCCTTTCATCCAGCGCAATGGTCGGCGCGCCAAGGCCGATCACGGTGCCGTCTTTCGGCGAGCTTGTGAAAATCTGGTTCACGGCCAGGAAGGACCCGGCACCAGGCATATTGCGCACAACCACCGAAGGATTGCCGGGAATATGCTTGCCCATGTGCTGCGCAATCATGCGCGAATAGGTGTCGTTGCTGCCGCCCGTCGCATAACCGATCAGAAATTCGACGGTCTTGCCTTTGTAAAATTCTGCGGGGGCCTGTGCTTGAGCCGGGCCTGCAAGAAGCAGCGCGCCGAGTGCGCCTGCAGTGACATTGGTGATCGCGTGCATCAAATCCTCCCAAGCCGCCGAGCCTTTATGGCATGAGCTTGCCTATGACTTCCGGATAATCCATCCGGGGACCGGAATCTACCCCGTGAACAAGGGGTTGGCCTTGTGTCTTGCGCGCGCGCTGCGCCGGGCCCATGTTGGCAACCATGGCAATCAACACTGGACAACCGAATTTCGATGCGGGCGGGCTTTTGGGCCTGAACACGCGCTCACGCGAGATCTTCCGCTCGATTGTGGATTCCTATCTGGCGACGGGCGAGCCAGTGGGGTCTCGCCACCTCTCGCGCCTGCTGCCCATCACCCTGTCACCCGCCTCCATCCGCAATGTCATGCAGGATCTGGAGGAGCTGGGCCTTGTCTATGCGCCTCATACATCGGCTGGTCGCCTGCCGACCGAAACGGGCTTGCGCTTCTTCGTCGATGCCATGCTGGAATTTGGCGCACCCTCGGATGAGGAACGCCGCAAGATCGAAGCCGAGGTCAAAGCCGCCTCGCAGGACCGCACCATCGAAGGCGTGCTGACGGAGGCCTCAAGCCTGCTCTCTGGCCTCACCCGTGGCGCGGGCGTGGTGCTGACGACCAAAGACAATATCCGCCTGAAGCACATTGAATTCGTGCGCCTCGACACGGGCCGCGCTCTGGCCGTGCTCGTCTCCGAAGATGGCGCGGTGGAGAACCGCATCCTGCAGGTGCCACATGATTTGCCAGCCAGCGCATTGATTGAAGCGGGCAATTATCTCAATGCACGGCTGCGCGGACGCACGCTGGCCGATGTCCGCACCGAGATCGAATCTGCACGCCATTCCGCACAGTCCGAACTTCATGAGCTGACAGCGAGGCTGGTGGAATCGGGCTTGGCCAGCTGGGCGGGCCTGGGCGAGAGCCAGCAATTGATCGTGCGCGGCCAGGCCAATTTGCTGGAAGACCTGAAAGCGACCGAGGATCTGGAGCGCATCCGCCTGCTGTTTGCCGATCTGGAGACCAAAAAAGACGTGATCGACCTGCTGTCGCGCGCTGAAACGGGCGAGGGTGTGCGTATTTTCATTGGCTCGGAGAATAAATTGTTCTCGCTGTCGGGCTCTTCCATGATCGCCGCCCCCTTCCGCGACAGCTCCCAGCGCATTGTCGGCGTTTTGGGGGTCATCGGCCCGACCCGGCTGAATTATGCCCGCATCGTGCCCATGGTCGATTACACGGCCAAAGTCGTCGGCCGCCTGATGCAGGGGCGATGAATTTTATTTTTTGATTGATTTTGTAGTCTATGGGATACAGAATTTTTGAGATTGAGCAGACTGAGCCGTTCCGGCGATGGCTCAAGGATTTGCGCGACCAAAATGCCTATACGCGGATTCGCATGCAGATCGGCCGTCTCCAACACGGGCAGTTCGGGGATGTCAGGCCCGTTGGCGAAGGCGTTTCTGAAGTGCGGATGCATTTTGGGCCGGGCTACAGGATCTATTTTTATCGCCGAGGCGAAAAGATCATCATGTTGCTGGCGGGTGGAGACAAAAGCTCTCAGGCCACCGACATCAGACAGGCGATCACATTAAAGAAAGAAATCGAGAGGTCTCGAGATGAGCGTTAAAATCACCAAATGGGATCTCGCCGCGACCTTCCGTGACACCGCCGATATGAGCCATTACCTCGACACCGTTTTGGCCGAGGCCGCTGAAACAGGCGACTACACGCTGCTACCCGACGCCCTTGGAGCCATCGCTCGCGCCAAAGGCATGACGGATATCGCCCGTGAGACCGGCCTTTCGCGGGAGAGCCTCTACAAGGCCCTCTCGGACGAGGGCAACCCGAGCTTTGCCACGGTGATGAAGGTTCTCAACGCACTGTCCATCGAGCTTCACGCCAAGGTCAAGGACGACCCCGAAGCCGCCTAAAGCCGCGCCCAGCGCGAAAGCCCCGGACGAGCCTTGGAAATCAGGCCCGCGCCTGCTATCCCCATCCCCATGACCACCCATTCGATCGACAACATCCGCAATTTCTCCATCGTCGCCCACATCGACCACGGCAAGTCCACCCTTGCCGACCGGCTGATCCAGACGACTGGCACGCTCGCTGAGCGCGACATGGTCGAGCAAGTGCTCGATTCCATGGATATCGAGCGTGAGCGCGGCATCACGATCAAAGCCCAGACTGTGCGCCTCGAATATAAGGCGCTGGACGGCAAGACCTACATTCTCAACCTCATGGACACGCCCGGCCACGTCGACTTCGCCTACGAAGTCTCACGCTCGCTGGCGGCCTGCGAAGGATCGCTGCTGGTGGTTGACGCCTCGCAAGGTGTCGAAGCCCAGACGCTCGCCAATGTCTATCACGCGCTCGACGCGGGACATGAGATCGTGCCGGTGCTCAACAAGATCGATCTGCCCGCCGCAGAGCCTGATCGCATCAAGCAACAAATCGAAGAAGTCATCGGCCTTGATGCCTCGCAGGCTGTGCCGATTTCGGCCAAGACCGGCATCGGCATTGACCTTGTGCTTGAGGCCATTGTGCAACGTCTGCCAGCACCCAAGGGTGACGAGACGGCGCCGTTGAAAGCCCTGCTGGTTGATTCCTATTACGATGCTTATCTGGGCGTCGTCGTCATTGTGCGCATCATCGATGGCACTTTGAAGAAGGGCCAGAAAATCAAGATGATGGCGGCCGATGCGCATTATTCGGTCGACAAGATCGGCGTCTTCCGCCCCAAAATGCAAGATGTCACCGAGCTTGGCCCGGGCGAAGTCGGCTTCATCACCGCGCAAATCAAGCAGGTCGCTGACACGCGCGTGGGCGATACGATTACAGACGAGAAGAAAGCCTGCACAGAAGCCCTGCCAGGCTTTAAGCCGGCGCAGCCGGTTGTGTTCTGCGGTCTCTTCCCTGTTGATGCAGCGGATTTCGATGATCTGCGCGCGGCCATGGGCAAGTTGCGCCTCAATGATGCGAGCTTCTCCTATGAAATGGAAAGCTCTGCAGCGCTGGGCTTTGGTTTCCGCTGCGGCTTCTTGGGCCTTCTGCATCTGGAAATCATTCAGGAGCGTTTGCAGCGCGAGTTTAACCTCGACCTGATCGCCACTGCGCCATCTGTGATTTACAAAATCGCACTGACCGATGGCACCGACATTGAGCTGCATAATCCGGCTGACATGCCAGATGTGATGAAAATTGCCGCGATCAACGAGCCTTGGATCCGCGCGACTATTCTCACGCCCGATGATTATCTGGGTTCCGTTTTGAAGCTCTGTCAGGACCGTCGCGGGGCGCAAATTGATTTGAACTATGTCGGCAAGCGCGCCATGGTCACCTATGACCTGCCGCTGAACGAAGTCGTCTTCGACTTCTATGATCGCCTGAAGTCGATCTCCAAAGGCTATGCGAGCTTCGACTATAACATCAGCGATTATCGCGAAGGCGATCTCGTGAAAATGTCGATCCTCGTCAATGCTGAGCCAGTCGATGCGCTGTCGATGCTGGTCCATCGCACGCGCGCCGAAAACCGTGGCCGCGCCATGGTTGAAAAGCTGAAAGACCTCATCCCGCCGCACATGTTCCAGATTCCGATCCAGGCGGCGATTGGCGGCAAGATCATCGCGCGTGAAACCGTGCGCGCCTTGCGCAAGGACGTGACCGCCAAGTGCTACGGCGGCGACGCCTCGCGCAAGCGCAAGCTGCTCGACAAGCAAAAAGAGGGCAAAAAGCGCATGCGCCAATTCGGCAAGGTGGAGATTCCGCAGGAAGCCTTCATCGCCGCACTGAAGATGGACAGCTGAGCACCGCGCCTCCCTGCGATAGCGAAAACGTCAGGCTCGACCATCTGTTCGCCGGGCCAAGTTCATGGCATGCTGGGCTTCATAAATGAATTTTCGAGGCTCGCCCCGATGAAAAATATTCTGGTTCCGGTCGAAACGCATTCAGCCATAGACTCCGTTCTGCAGACAGCTTTGCTGGCGGCGCGGCGCTTCGATTCCTATGTCGAGGGCATGCCGCTGGGGCCTGACCTGCCTGATCTGGTTGCCTTTGACATGCCGGTGAGTTGGAGCATGGCAGACCAGAACACCTGGAAAGAAATGGCGGACGAAGGCCATGAGCGCTTTGCCAGCTTGATGCGCGCCGCAGGCCTTGTGGAGCGCGGCCAAGTCCATCAACAGCCCTCCTTCGGCTGGACGGGCGAGAGCGCCTTTGGCGAAAGCCAGATTGGCTCTTATGCACGCATCTTCGATTGTTCGGTGCTCGGTCGCCCCGGTGCCGAGCGCGGTGATCCGCGTATGGCAACGGCCGAGACGGTTTTGTTTGAAAGCGGCAAGCCGATCATTCTAGCCCCGCCCAAAGTGCCTGAGAAAATGGGTGAGACCGTCGTCATCGCCTGGAACAACAGCGTCGAGACCGCGCGCGCCAGCGCCATGGCCATGCCCTTCCTGAAGGCGGCGCAAAAAGTCATCGTCATGACGGTTGAAGAATTCCGCTCGGAAGGCCCAGCTGGCGATCTCTATGCCGAAATGCTGCGCGGCCATGGCGTGAATGCGGAATTTATTCTGCGTAATGCCAAGCACCGCAACAGTGGCGAAGCGGTCTTGCGTGGTGCCGAGGCCTTGGGCGCGGATTTGCTGATCAAAGGCGCTTACACGCAAAGCCGCCTGCGCCAGATGTTCTTTGGCGGCGCCACCAGCCACATCATGAACTTCGCCGAAATGCCGGTTTTGATGACGAGCTAAAGCTCAGACGCGGCGCATCGGATTGGTCCAAGCCAGGAGCGATCCGACCGTCGTTATGCCAGACAAGGTCAGGAATGCCACGCGAAATGCTGACGCCACTTCGTCGGTGACAGCCAGTCTGCGCGCAGGCGAGAGATCAGCCAGCGCCGCATGGGCATCTTGCAAAATTGCCCCAAACAATTTGGCTGCTTCCGGATCGCGTGTGGCCAATGTGGCAAACAGGATCGTGCTGATCGTCGCTGTACCCAGTGAGGCCCCAATTGAGCGTGACAGCTGCACAGAGCTAGAAGCCTGACCCAATTGTTTTGGGCCTGCCGCTGTTTGCACGGTTACCTGCGCCACACCCATGACTGAGCCCATGGTGAAACAGTTGAACCAGAGCAAGAAGGCCAGCTGCACAGTCGAAAAACTCTGTCCGTAAAGAGCAAACACCACGAGACTCATGCTGGTAAACATCAGCGATATAGATGGAACAACCATGGTTTTGCCGGTGCGCGTGACAATGCGCCCCGTCACAATGGAACCAGACCCCACGCCCGCAGTAATCGCCAACAGCACCGTCGAAATATCGCCTGCCGTGGCTTGATGCACAGCACGCAGATACAACGGCATGAAAGCCACCAGCGACACAAGTGTTGCGCCGTGACATGCCGCCATGAGATCAGCGCGCCAAATAGCGGCCTGACGCAACAGGCGCACAGGCAATAGTGGCGAGGGTGTTGAAAATTCACGCCGCATCAGAAGCGCAAACGACACAACAGCCACCACCAGAAGCGTGATGATGAGTGGTCGACGCGCGACATCAAAGGCGCGCACCTGATCCATGGCCAATAGAATCGGCACAACGACACCGGTGAAGAAAATCAGGCCCGGAAAATCAAACTGCCATCCCGCCTGATGATTGCCCGGGCGTGGCTTCAGCCGCAGCGTCAGTGCAAAAGCGATGATGGCTGTTGGCACGTGCAAAAGAAAAACGGCGCGCCAGCCGAACAGATCGGTCATGAAGGCCCCTGCAATCGGACCGAAGGCCGAGGCTGTCACGGCAATGCCTGCAAGATAGCCTTGAAATTGTCCGCGCTGGCGCGGTGGCACAGCTTCGCCGATCAAGGCCTGCGAGAGCACCATCAAGCCGCCGCCACCCAAACCCTGCAAAAAGCGTGTGCCTGCCAGAATCCAGATGCTGGGTGCCAATGTGCAGCCAATGCAGGCACAAATATAAATACCCAATGCGATGAACATGAAACGGCGGCGCCCATAAATGTCGCCGAGATAGCCATAGACGGGAGCGGCCAGCGTGACCGCGATCAAATAGCCAATGACCGCCCATGAGACGCGCTCAACCTCGCCCAAGGCCGCCGCAATGGAGGGCAGTGCACTGGCCACAATGGTCTGATCGCTCATGGCGATGAACATCGGCAGCATGATCGAGGGGAAGACCGTGAAGAACAGCTGACGGGTGCTGAGCTTGGCCTCAGGAGGCGCGGCGGAAGAATCGGTGCCGCTGGTCAAAGTCTACCTCTTGGGTGGGGGAATCAGGGGCTCCGTGTGGAGCCTGTGCATGACATAGGGCGCAGGTCACGACACGCCAAGTCAATTGGCAAGTAATCGAGCAAGTGAACTGGCAAGTGAAAGGGCAAACCTGCTTGCCAACCTCGACCAGCGCTATATCCTAGGAGATATAACGAGAGCCTCATGATCAGCCGCCGTGCCCTTTTGACCTTTGCTGCCTGCGCGAGCCTCGCGGGCCCTGCCCGTGCGCAGGCCCGCCGCCTCACGGTCTTTGCCGCCGCGAGCCTGAAAGAGGCCCTGGAGGCCATAGCGGTCGCTTATGGGGCCAGCGGCAAGCCTGAGCTGGTCCTTTCTTTTGCCGGCTCCAACCAGCTCGCCCGGCAGATCGAACAAGGTGCACCGGCCGACCTCTTCATCTCGGCGGATGAAGACTGGATGACCTGGCTGGCTGAGCGCAAACTCGTCGCACCCGCCAGTCGCATTGACCTTCTGAGCAATCGATTGGTGCTGGTGGCCCCTGCTGGCCATACGCCTGTCGCGATCGACGCCACGCTTGATCTGGCGGCCCTGCTGAAAGGCGGGCGTCTGGCCTTGCCTGATCCACAGGCCGTGCCTGCTGGCAAATATGCCAAAGCGGCGCTCATGCAACTTGGTCTCTTCGATTCGATCAAAGACAAAATTGCCGGCACAGAAAATGTGCGCGTCGCCTTGATGCTGGTGGCACGCGGTGAAGCACCGCTTGGCATTGTCTATGCAACCGATGCGAGGGCTGACAGCAAGGTGAGCGTGATCGGCACATTTCCTGCCGACACGCATCCACCCATTATTTATCCGGCTGCGCTGATCACAACTGCACGGCCAGAAGCGTCAGATTTTCTCCAATTTCTCACGAGCACCCGCGCGCAGACCATCTTCACTGCGCACGGATTTGCACCAATCATAAACGCCAAATGAGTCTCTCACCCGCCGACATCACCGCCATCTGGCTCAGCCTGAAGATCGCATCTGTGGCAACATTGGTGAGCCTTCCTTTTGCCGTTGCTGTCGCTTGGTTGTTGGCGCGGCGTGATTTTTTTGGCAAGTCCTTGCTCAATGGCATTGTGCATTTGCCGCTCGTCTTGCCGCCTGTCGTCACCGGCTATTTGCTCTTGGTGACGTTTGGCAAAAAAGGCGCGGTCGGTGAAATGCTCGACGCCTGTTGCGGACTTGTTTTGTCTTTCCGCTGGACGGGCGCGGCACTGGCCTGCGCCATTATGGCCTTTCCTTTAAGCGTGCGCGCCATTCGTCTGGCGCTTGAAACGGTCGACACAAAATTGGAGGCCGCCGCCAGCACTTTGGGCGCCACGCCGTTGCATGTGTTTGCAACAATCACTGTGCCGCTGGCATTTCCGGGCATTCTGGCGGGCGCGGTATTGGGTTTCGCCAAGGCTCTGGGCGAGTTTGGCGCCACCATCACTTTTGTTTCCAATATCCCGGGTGAAACCCAAACCATTGCCACGGCCATTTATGGCCACACGCAATCACCCGGCGGCGATGCGCCTGCCATGCAATTGACGGTCATCTCTGTGGCGATTGCCATGGTCGCCTTGATGGCGTCCGAAATGCTGGCGCGGCGTGTCTCACGAAAGGCGGCTGACCTGTGAGCCTGTCTTTCAAAATCCAGCACAGCGCGGGGTGCTTCTCACTTGATCTGGCTGTATCATGCGCGGGCCCCGTGACCGCTTTGTTTGGACCATCGGGCGCTGGCAAAACAAGCGTGCTGAATATTCTGGCGGGCCTCATCCGCCCACGCGCGGGACAGATTTTGTTTCAAGGTGAGACTTGGTTGGACAGCGACAAAAATATTTTCGTGCCAGCCCATGCGCGCGCCATTGGCTATGTGTTTCAGGAAGGGCGCCTGTTTCCCCATCTCAACGTGCGCGATAATCTGAATTATGGTGCGAACCTGTCCAAGGATCGTCCAGCCCATGCGTCATTTGATGATGTGGTGGATCTGCTGGGTCTGAGCCAATTATTGCACCGTCATCCGCGAAATCTGTCGGGCGGCGAGCAACAGCGTGTGGCCATTGGGCGAGCACTTCTCGCGCGTCCGCGTCTCTTGCTGATGGATGAACCACTTGCCGCCCTTGATGTCGCGCGGCGTGATGAGATCATGCCCTATCTGGAAAATCTGCGCGCCACATTCGCGCTGCCCACCATCTATGTCAGCCATTCCATGCCAGAGGTGCGCCGCCTCGCTGATGAAATCATCACGCTGGAAGAGGGGCGTGTGACGGGCCAATCCAAAAACGAACATCAGCCCTGAGGCACGCCCGAAAGCTTCTCTTCGAGCGCGTGAATGCGCTGGGCAAAGGTGGCGCGCGACTCATGCTCTATGGCGCGGTAATGGGCGATCAGCTCGCGGCCAAAATCGGTGAGACTGGCGCGCCCGCCGCCCTTGCCGCCCAATTGCGTCTCCAGCACCGGCGTCGTGAACATGCGATTGACCTCATCCACCAGCAGCCAGGCGCGGCGATAGGACATATCCATGGCGCGCGCCGCTGATGAAATGGAGCCATGAGCTTCGATCATCTCCAGCAGGCGCACTTTGCCATGCCCCAAATGACGGCCATCATCAAAATCAATGCGAATGGTGACGCGTGTCACGCTGGCCTGCCTCCGGCACGAGATCGGGCCTGCCCATGTGCCTTGCCCATGCGCCCGCCCGTTAATCTTAGCCAGCCGAGGGTTTTTGTCGAATGTTTCGGGCTTGATTTGAGCGGCCTCATCCTTGATGCTGGACCTTAAGCAACAAGAAGCGGCAGGAGCCCCTAAGAGGCCCGCCTGGGAGGACATAATGGATTTCGCGCTGCCCGAAGAACTGCGGATGCTCAAGGACAATCTCCGCCGCTACGTCGACAAGGAAATGATCCCCTTTGAGCGCGAGACTCTCGATGGCGAAGAGCTGAAGCCCGAATGGCGCGAGAAATTCCAGAAGGCCTCGAAAGATCTCGGCATCTGGATGATGGAAGTGCCGGAAGAATTCGGCGGCCCGGGCCTTGGCATTCTGCCACGCGTGGTCGTCTGGGAAGAGCTGGCACGCACCATCGCGCTGCCCACTCGTGGCGAAAGCATGATGGGGCCATCCGTGCGCGCCATTCTCTTTGCGCTCGAAGGCGAGCTGCGTGAAAAATATCTGATGCCCGTGCTGCGCGGCGAAAAGCGCGCCTGCTTTGCACAAACCGAACCGGATGCCGGCTCAGATCCAGGCTCCATGCGCACCACCGCTGTGCGCGATGGCGATGATTATGTCATCAACGGCGTGAAGCGCTACATCAGCCACGCGGACAAGGCCGACTTTGCGCAAGTCATGGCCGCGACCGATCGCGCCAAAGGGTCGCGCGGTGGCATTTCCTGTTTCCTCGTTGATATGAATCTGCCCGGTGTGCGCATCACCACCAAATATCAAACCATGATGGGCGATGCGCCTTGCGAAATCGTCTTCGACAATGTCCGCGTGCCCGCCAAGAATCGCGTCGGCGAAGAAGGTGAAGGTTTCAAATTCGGCCAGAAATGGCTGGGCGTGGGCCGCATCAAACATGGCGCGCGGGCTTTGGGCGTGGCGGAGCGTTGTCTTGATCTGGCGATTGATTATGCCAAGCAACGCGTCACTTTTGGCAAAGCCTTGTCGGAACGCCAAGCCATTCAATTCATGCTGGTTGATTCCTATGTCGAGCTGAAACAGGCGCGCCTACTGGTTTATGAAGCCGCCTGCAAAATGGATGCGGGCGAAGACACGCGTGTCGATGCTTACATCTGCAAATCCAATGCTGATGAAATGGCGTTCCGCGTGGTCGACCGTTGCATGCAGGTGTTTGGCGGCATGGGCCTAACGACCGATTTGCCGATTGAAAAATTCTGGCGCCAGCAACGTTCGTTCCGCATCACCGAAGGTGCGACGGAAGTGATGAAAATGGTCATTGCGCGCCATCTGTTCAAGAAATCCTGATGCTGGCCGCGCATTGGTCACGCCTCGACGGGCGCTTGCTCTATTCGCTTTCCCTCGTCGGGCGCGCTGAAGACAGCGTCGAAGAAGAAACCGCGCGCGTCATTGATGAAGCACTCGAGATCATCCGCGAGGAAGGTCTCGACAAGCGCCACATTATCCGCTCACGGCTGTTCACCGACAGCCGCGAAAACCGGCAGCTGGCGAGTGACGTGCGCCGCGCCACCCTCGTTGGCCCTCTGCGAGGCGCCAGCTCCAGCTTTTTCGATGCGCGCCGTCTGCCCGAAGATGGACGCGTACAGCTCGATCTCGCGGTGCTCGTGCCCAAGGAGCCGCGCGCTGCCAAGGCCATTGTTGAATATGAGCCTGCCATTGCCCCACCGCGCTTTGTGAGCCTCGATGGCCTCGTCTTCTTATCGGGCATTACCAGCACGACCCCGGGGCTTGCCGCTCAAATTCAGGCCATTCGCAAGGGCATTGATGAATCCCTCAGCCTTGCAGGCACCCATCTCGAGCGGGCGCTGGCCTTCTGCGTCTTTCTGGCGCGCGAGGAAGACCCGCGCGAGGCGCTAGACATGCTGAGCCAGACATTCAGCAACTGCCCCGTTACGCCCGTGTTGACGCAGGTGGGTGGCTATTCGGCCCCTGAAAAGCGCATCGAAATCGAAATCACCGCCGCTCTGGCCTGACCAGACTCTTGAGCTTTGCGCGCGAGCGCGGGATAAAGGCGGCAAGCAGCCCATGGGGCTCACGTCACACGACATCAGGGATGGAAACTATGGGTGAATTTGCTCTCGGCCAGCCGGTTCCGCGCTTTGAGGATCCACGCTTGATCCGCGGCGGCGGTCGCTATGCTGATGACATCAGCATGCCGGGCCAGACCTTTGGCGTTGTGGTGCGCTCGCAATATGCGCATGCGCGCATCAAGAAGATCGACACCAGTGCCGCACAAACCATGCCCGGCGTGCTCTGCGTTCTGACGGGCGAAGACTGGCAAACATCTGGCTATGCCGACCTGCCGATGCCCAAGGGCCGCAAGCGTCGCGATGGCGCGCCGATGCACACGGGCAAGTTTCCAGCGCTCACCTCCGACAAAGTGCGCTGGGTGGGTGACTATGTGGCCTTCGTGGTCGCGGAGACACGTGCGCAGGCACAAGATGCTGCTGAGGCTGTGGTGGTCGATTATGAGCCACTGCCCGCCAACATCGTCACCGAACAGGCGCCCAACGACGGCACGCCGCTGGTGTGGGATGATTGCGACAATAATATTTCCTTCGTCCATCTCGAAGGAAACAAGGAAGCCACCGACGAGGCTTTCAAAAAAGCTGATGTGATTGTGCGCCGCAAGTTTGTCATCAACCGCGTGACGGCGGCAACGATGGAGCCACGCGCTTGCGTGGGCTATTATGATCCGGCCGCTGACCGCTACACGATTTACACCACGCTTCAGCGCGCCATTCATTACCGCGGCCAGCTCGCGCGCACATTGCGCGTGCCGGAAAGCAAAGTGCATGTGATTGCTGGCGACATTGGCGGCTCATTTGGCATGAAGTCAGGCGTCTATAATGAAGTCGCGCTCACTTTGTTTGCTTCGAAAGTCACAGGCCGCCCGGTCAAGTGGACATCGACGCGCTCTGAAGGCTTCCTTTCGGACGCGCAAGCCCGTGACAATGTGACGGAAGCGGCCCTTGCGCTCACCAAAGATGGCAAGTTTCTCGGCCTGCATGTGAAGACCATCGCCAATGTCGGCGCTTACTTGCAGCCGGGTGGTGATGGTGGTGCGACATCCAACCTCGGCACGCTCGCTGGCGTCTACACAACACCTGCCATTCATGTCGATGTGACAGCCGTCTTCACCAACACCAATCCAATGCGCCCCTATCGTGGGAATGGTCGCCCGGAAGCGGCTTATGTGATCGAGCGCATCATCGATCTGGCCGCGCGCGAATTGAAAATGGATCCGGCTGAAATCCGCCGCAAGAATATCATTCCGCCAGAGGCCATGCCCTACAAGACGCCGCTCAAATTCACCTATGATTCCGGCGAATTTGAAAAGGGCATGGATATGGTGCTCGAAATGGCCGACTGGAAAGGCTTTGAAGCGCGCCGCCAGGAATCCAAAAAACGTGGCAAGCTGCGCGGCATTGGCTTGTCCAATTCCATCGAAAAAGCAGCCGCTCCGGGTTTTGAAGGCGCAGAAATCCGCTTTGACCGCTCCGGCACAGTGACCATTCTCTCGGGTGCTGTGACGCAGGGCCAAGGTCATGAGACGATTTTCAAACAGCTCGTCTGCGACCGTCTCGGCGTGAAGCCTGATGATGTGCACTATGTCCAAGGCGACACAGATGCCGTCTTCTTCGGTGAAGGCACAGGCGGTTCGCGCACAGCCACTGTGGGTGGCTCAGCGCTGCATCTGGCCGCTGAAAAGATCGTCGACAAGGCCACCAAAATCGCCAAGAAGATGCTGGGTGACGAGGATGTCGATTTCAAAGATGGCATTTTCACAGGCCGCAAGACCAATCAAAGCCTGACCATCAGTGAGGTCGCGCGCGGATCAACCAATCCCAAAAATCTGCCTGAAGATATGGAAGTTGGCCTGATCGCCAGCGCTGTTTATGCCAATGACCTCATGAACTATCCCAATGGCAGCCATGTCTGCGAATTGGAAATCGATGAGGACACCGGCACGGTCGAAATCCTGCGTTACAATGTCGTGGACGATGTCGGCACGGTGCTGAACCCGATGTTGCTGAAGGGTCAGATCCACGGTGGTATTTCGCAGGGTGTGGGCCAGATGCTGATGGAAGATCTGACCTATGATCCCGAAAGCGGTGAATTGCTCGCGGGCTCGTTCATGGATTACGCCATGCCCAAGGCCGATCATTTCTGCCCCATTGACGTGGTGAGCAATCCCGTGCCCACGAAAAGCAATCCACTGGGCGTCAAGGGTGCGGGTGAAGCTGGCTGCGTGGGCGCGCTGCCTGCTGTTGCCAATGCTCTTGCAAGCGCCTTGAGCGTCTATGGCATTGATGATGTGCCCATGCCTGCAACATCCATGCGCATTTGGAAACTGATGCAAACAGCAAAGGCCCAGCTGGCCACTCAGAAATAATTACACAAATTCAAACGCGCATTTGGTTCCCGCGTAAATTAAAAAAGTTTGGATTGCCACAAACCCTCAGCTTCGGTACCGATGCTGAGGGTTTTTTTATTTGCACATTTTTATTTTAGGGTTTTTACACATGCCAGACTCAAAAAAGTCACTGAGCTGCAGCGATTTTTTGAACGCATCCCAGATTAAATCAAGCGAATGGCTTTCGCAATTTGAAGCCAAACTCAACAGCCACGCTCAAGCTGAATGCTTCTCGACACGAAACAAAATTGTCGGCACCTATCGGAGCTTGCGGCTGCGCCGCTTCGGGCGCGTGGAAAAAACGCACGCGATCCAAACACTCATCATTCCCCCGCTCGCCGTGCATGATGCGGGCATTACCGATTTGATTGCGGGGAATTCGCTGATCGCGACTTTGCGCGACTCAGGTGTCGAGGGCTTGCATACGATCGAATGGAACAGGCTGACGCCCGAGAGCGGCGAGCAATCTTTCGATGCCTGCCTGTCTGATCTGAACATTGCGATTGATGATCTGGGCGGGCGCGTCAATCTGGTGGGCCTATGCGTGGGCGGACTGCTGGCTCTGGTGCTGGCGGCGCGCTTTCCGGGCAAAATCGCACGGCTTGTTCTGGCTGGCACACCTGTCGATATGGACGCGCAGCTGTCCACGCTGTCCCTGCACGCGCGCAAACTGACAAGTGCGGGCCAAAAAGCATTGCCCTTTGATGTCGGTGCGGCTGAACAATGGCTCACGCCACTCGCTGTTACAGCCGGGGCAGAGCGCACCGGCCTCGACGTTCTGCAGCGCGACCTTGGCTCTTTTGCACGCGCCGATCTTGCAGCACTGTCTGCCTTCGAAGCCTGGGCGGAGCGCAAATATGATCTCTCTGCCGCCTACATGCGTGATCTGATCACGCGCATTGGCGCGGCCAATGAAATCGCTAGGGGCGAATTTATCGCGCTGGGTCGGCGAATCGATCTCAAAAACATCCGCGCCCCGATTTTCGTTCTGGCGGGCGAGCGCGACGAGATTGCCCCACCCCTTCAGGCTTTTGCTGTGCTCGATCTGGTGGGCACGGCACAGGCGCGACAACGCCGACGCCTCGTGCCCACCCATCATCTCTCGCTTTTTGCCGGTCGCCATGTGCTGCAACGCGAGTGGCGCATGATTGCAGGATGGCTGCAATCATGCGCGCCGCTCGCACGCAGCGCCTAGGCCATGGCAGGCAAAGCTTCGAGCAAATACCCGTAGCCTGAGCGCTTCTCGTTGACATGCAGGCGCTTCTGAAACTCCCAGACGCGCGCAGTCACCGGATGCACAACAGGGATGCCGAGATCTTTTTCAAGCATGTCGACAATGTGCAAGGTGCGCCAGCCTGAGCCCAGCATATAGATGGCATCAGCCCCTTTGTGCTTCAGGAAAGATTTCTTGATATGCGCATAGACTTGCTCGCCAGATAATTCCTGCACTTTGTTGAAAGGCACATCAACGCCTTCCATGCAGCGGACATCAAAGCCGGCATCTTCAAAATAGCGGCCAAATGTCTGGTTGATCTCGCCCTGAAAATAGGACGCACCAATGATGCTTTTGGCGCCCAATGCGCGCAAAGCCGCAATGTGGTTTTGACCGGAAGTGAAAATCGGCGCTTTGTATTTTGCTTCCCATTCACCAACCAGCCGCGTTTCGGCTTCGCGTCCCATGACCATAAAGGGGGGCGCACCATTGGGATGAATCGCATCACAATTCTGCTCCGCGCAGAGCGCAATCTGTTGCTCATATGCGCCCATCACGGTTTTGAATTCATCCGTGGTGCCGCGTGTGATGTTGATAAAGAGCGGAATGACACCAATGCCCTCGGGAAGGAGCCGGATGAATTCTTCCGTCGCACCGGGGCGCAGAGTTGGATGAATAATGCCCGCAATGCCGCGCCATGCCGAAAAGGCCATACTGTCCTCCCACTTCATTCTTGAAGGCGCGATGCTTGCCGCCCGCGCTTGCGAGGATATTTTGACCTAAGGCGTGCCCGTTTGGAAGCCCTACGCGATGCGCGGCTCGCATAAATGCTCGCGCAAGCCATTCCCGTGCTCATCCACCTCGCGCAGGACTACGGGATAGCCCCACAGATCGGCCAAAAGCGCCAGAACCTCGCTGGCCTCGCGGGAAGCAAGCAAACGCCCCTCGCGCACCCTGTGCTGCAGGTTGAGGTGGCGATCTCCCTCCAGATCGACTGCCACCACCTCGATCTGCGGATCGCTGTAGGACAGGTCATATTCGCGCGCGAGTGCACGACGCACACGCCGGTAGCCGCGCTCATCATGAATGGCCTCGACAAGCAAATGCGCCTCTGAGGGATCATCCACCAATTGAAACATGCGCCACTCGCGCATGACGCGTGGCGACAGATATTGGGCGATGAAACTCTCGTCGCGATATTCCGCCCAGATCTCTTTCAAGGCATTGATCGGATCATGACACCCCGCGAGCTGCGGAAACCATTCCCAATCCTCGGCAGTGGGTTTGACGCAGACACGCTCAAGATCGCGCATCATCGCAAAACCCAGCGCATAGGGATTAATCGATGAAAAGCGTCGGTCATCAAAAGCAGGCTGGCACACGACATTGGTGTGGGACGTCAGAAACTCAAGAAATGCGCCATCGGTGATGTTTCCCGCCTCGTGCAAGGTTTGCATGATTTTATAATGCACGTAAGTCGCCGTGCCTTCATTCATCACTTTCGTCTGGCGCTGCGGATAGAAATATTGCCCCAGCAGTCGGACAATACGCAGCAATTCACGTTGCCAGGGTGCCAGACGCGGGGCCGTCTTCTCGAGAAAATAGAGGATATTTTCTTCTGGCAGATCGAGCAGGCGCGCCAGCCGGTCTTCGCTTGTCGCCACACGCGTGGGTGCCGCATGGGGCAAGGTCTTCCAGAGCTCATTATACATGCGCTCATCATGGGCATGGCGCTCCTGAGCGCGCGCTTGCTCGGCTTTGAAATCAATCCGACGGCGGCGTGCTGATCGGTGCACCCCATGGCTCCTCAAGGCGTGGGCCGCATCGAGCAGACGCTCCACCTGGCGCTCGCCATAGGTCTCTTCGCATTGGACAATGAAGCCGCGCGCAAATTGCAAATAATCAAGAATGCCAGACGCATCTGTGCCTTCGCGAAAGAGGCGGTTGTTCTTGAAGAAATGATTATGCCCGAAAGCAGCATGGGCAATGACCAGCGTCTGCATCAGCGCTGAATTGCCCTCCATAATATAGGAAATGCAGGGGCTCGAATTGATCACAATTTCATAAGCGAGATCTGTGTAACCCTTGCGATAATGCCCCTCATGCTGAACAAAACTTTTCCCAAATGACCAATGCCCATAATAGATCGGCATGCCCGAGGCGGCATAAGCATCCAGCATTTGTTCTGGCGTGATGACTTCAATCTGATTGGGATAGACATCAAGATTCAAGTCATGCAACGCAATGTGCTCGACGCGATCATAAATGCGCTGGATCGTCTCAAAACTCCAGTCGGCACCATCGAAGAGAAGTGCGCTCATGCGGTCTGCGCCTCATGTACGCGCCGCGCGAACAAATCGCGAAACACGGGATAAATATCCTGCCGCATGGTGACGCGGCGCATGCTGGGTGATGGATCAAGATTGTCGTAGGCCTTCCAAAGTGTCGAAAGCGGCATATCGCTATGGGGCTCATCGACCTCGAGATAGGCGTAATATTGGGACAATGGCAGCAGCCCATCGCGCATCAGAGCGATCGCGCGTTCATTGTCGCTCGTTTCATTGTCACCATCAGAGGCCTGCGCCACATAAATATTCCAGTCCCCGCTCGGATAGCGATCTGCAATGATTTTAAGCGCCTCTTCCAAAGCTGAAGAGACTTTCGTGCCACCTGTTTCACGGCTGTGAAAGAAGGTCTGCTCATCGACCTCTTTGGCGTGGTCGGTGTGGCGAATGAAGACAATCTCGACCTGCTTGTAGCGCTTTTGCAAAAACACATAGAGCAGCATGAAGAAACGCTTGGCCATATCCTTCATATGTTCGGTCATCGAGCCCGACACGTCCATGATGCAAAACATCACCGCTTGGGCAATCGGGCGTGGTGTAGGCTCATAGCGGCGATAGCGAATATCAATCGGATCAATATAGGGAATGGTGCGCTTGCGCAGATCATGCGCGTCCATCAGCCCGCGCAGCCGCGTTGTAGCTTCGTCATCACCGCGCTGCTCTGCCAGAACCAGCGCATCTTGCAAGGCCTCGAGGTCTTCCGACCGCGGCCGCCGCAACGCCATGCGCCGCGACAAGGCGTTGCGCATGGTGCGCGAAATGGCGAGATTGGCGGGCGAGCCCACTTTTTGATAGCCGGCTCGGCGCAGGCCTGCGGCTTCTGTTCTCGACAATTTGCGCCGCTCAAGATCAGGCAATTCCAGATCTTCCAGAAACAGCGACAGAAACTCATCGGCCGACAGCGCAACACGGAAATCATCCTCCGCATCGCCGCCATCGCTTGCACCTGCCCCTGCCCCATGCCCGCGCCCCATATTGGACGGCGGGCGGGCCAGACGATCTCCTTCCAGAAATTCCTGATTGCCAGGTAGAACGCGCGTATGCATTCCATCGGAGCCAGTATGAAACGTCGGCTCATCAATGCCGCGCGCCGGAATGATCACGACACCGCCCTCGCCGATCTCACGGATGGGCCGCTCAGCTGACACATTGCGCACAGCCTCGCGCAGAACCTTTCCTGCGCGACGCAGAAATCGCTGGCGATTGGGCAGGCTCTTGCCAGATGGGTTCAGCCGACGATCGATGACATACATTCGCTCGCGCTCCAATCAGGCTGATTGTTTGGCCCGCATGTACCATTCCACCAGACGGCGCACTTGCCGCTCTGTGTAGCCACGCGCCATCATGCGCGCGACGAAGTCCGAATGTTTCTTTTCGCTCTCGCCATCCTTCTTCGAGCCGAAAGAGATCACGGGCAACAAATCCTCAACCTGCGAGAACATGCGCCGCTCAATGACTTCGCGGATTTTCTCGTAACTGGTCCAAGACGGATTTTTTCCGCCATTGGCTGCACGTGAGCGCAGCGCAAACTTCACCACTTCGTTACGGAAATCTTTTGGATTGGCGATGCCTGCCGGTTTCTCGATCTTGGTCAGCTCTTGGTTGAGCAATTCCCGATCCAGCAATTGCCCGGTGTCTGGGTCTTTGAAATCAAGATCCTCAATCCACGCATCGGCATAATCGACATAGCGATCAAACAGGTTTTGCCCGTAGTCATGATAGCTTTCGAGATAGGCCTTCTGGATTTCATGGCCGATGAACTCGGCATAGCGCGGCGCCAGCTCGGCTTTGATGAATTCGAGATAGCGTTTCTCAATGTCGGGCGGCAATTGATCGCGCCGAATGGCTTGCTCCAGCACAAACATCAGATGAACCGGATCAGCACCAATCTCGACAGAATCGTGATTGAAAGCCGCCGCCAGAACTTTAAAAGCGAAACGGGTCGAGGCACCGTCCATGCCCTCATCGGGACCAGCTGCATCCTTATATTCTTGCAGCGAGCGCGCACGCGGGTCCGTCTCGCGGATGCTTTCGCCGTCATAGACGCGCAGTTTGGAAAAGGCGGATGAATTCTCATGCGCCCGCAAGCGGGTCAGCACAGAGAATCGTGCCAGCATTTCCAATGTGGCCGGCGCGCAAGGCGCATTGGCCAATTCTGAGCCTCGAATGAGCTTGTCATAGATGCGTTGCTCTTCAGTAACGCGCAGGCAATAGGGCACTTTGATCAGATAAATACGATCAAGAAAGGCCTCGTTGTTTTTATTCGCCCGGAAGCTTTGCCATTCGCTCTCATTCGAATGCGCCAGAATAATGCCAGAGAAGGGAATGGCGCCGATGTTTTCGGTGCCGATGTAATTGCCCTCTTGGGTCGCCGTCAGCAGCGGATGCAGCATTTTGATCGGCGCCTTGAACATTTCGACAAATTCGAGAATGCCCTGATTGGCGCGGTTCAAGCCGCCCGAATAGGAATAGGCATCGGGGTCATTTTGCGCGAGCGTTTCAAGCTTGCGAATATCGACCTTGCCAACGAGAGACGAAATGTCCTGGTTGTTCTCGTCACCTGGCTCGGTCTTGGCCACAGCCACCTGGCGCAGCCGTGAGGGCAGCAGCTTCACCACTTTGAAGCGCGTGATATCGCCATTAAATTCATCGAGCCGCTTCAAGCACCACGGCGACATCAATCCAGACAAGCGGCGGCGTGGGATTTTGAATCTTTGCTCAAGTTCTTCACCCATCGTGTCGGGATCAAACAGGCTCAGCGGCGATTCAAAGACCGGGCTGACATCGTGACCGGCTTTCAGCACATAGATGGGGCAAGCCTCCATTAAGGCTTTGAGCCGCTCCGCCAGCGATGATTTGCCACCGCCCACCGGCCCGAGCAGATAGAGAATCTGCTTGCGCTCTTCCAGCCCCTGCGCGGCATGACGGAAGAAAGCGACAATGCGCTCGACTGTCTCCTCCATGCCATAAAATTCAGCAAAGGCTGGATAGGTGCGGATTGTGCGATTGGAAAAGATACGCCCAAGGCGGGCATCTTTTGATGTGTCGATGACAACCGGTTCGCCAATCGCCGCCAAAATGCGCTCGGCTGCACTGGCTGTGGCCATCGGATCCGTGCGGCAAAGGTCCAGATATTCGGGAACCGACATTTCAATTTCACGCCGGTTCTGGAAAGTTTCCGAATATCGCGTCATGAGATCGTGCGCAAACGTCATATCCTGTCCTCTTGCGGGCGGAGCGTGACTGCTGAAACGATCTGCGGCATTGCCCCGCTTGTTAAACGCGACACTGACGCCAAGGTTTCGGGGCAATGTGACGCGCTGCTTTCACGCCATATGTTTCAATTCACAAATGGCGATTGCGTGGCGACGAAATCGACAGAATTTGAAAAAACTGCAGCACAGGCCTGACCACTCAACAGCAACAAATACCCGCCCCCGAGTCCGGGAGCGGGTGAGCTGCCTCACAAACAGCGTGGGTCTTGCCGATAGAAAAAATCATACTGACAGGCGAAACTGTCCCAGCGCACGCCCGATGACATGAAATTATGGAAGCGGCCTGACAGGGGGCCCGGCGGTGAATAAGGGGCCCAGCTATAGGGCGAGGCATAATAATCCCAGCCATAGGGGCGCCCATCGGGCGCGCGGACATAGGCTGGGGCCAGACGCATCACCGGGCGCGCGGGTGCGGCATAGCTGCGTCCATAGGTCCAGTCGGCAGCCGCGGGCGCTGAGGCCAGCGGGAGGCTCGCAAGGGCGGCGAGCCCCGCTGCGAGACCAAAGGCGGGTTTGAGCATGGTCAGACACTCCTTCTGGTAGAGACGTGCCTGAACACGCGGGCCTCAGGAGAGTTCGCCGGTCGATTTGGGACAATCCTCTTGTGAACGGACGCCCGACGACCCTTTTGACCTCGCCCTGAACAATCATTATTGGTTCACCGCCCGGGGCACTCTGGCCCTGCGAGGCCGTTTCTCGACCCTTTGGTGACCCCATGCCTCAATACCGTTCCCGCACCACGACCCACGGCCGCAATATGGCAGGCGCGCGCGGCCTTTGGCGCGCAACAGGCATGAAAGACGAAGATTTCGGCAAGCCGATCATCGCCATTGCCAACAGCTTCACCCAATTCGTGCCAGGCCACGTGCATCTGAAAGATCTCGGCCAGCTGGTTGCCCGCGAAGTCGAGAAGGCCGGCGGCGTCGCCAAAGAGTTCAACACGATTGCCGTCGATGACGGCATCGCCATGGGCCATGACGGCATGCTTTATTCGCTGCCCTCGCGCGAAGTGATCGCCGATTCCGTCGAATATATGTGCAACGCCCATTGCGCCGATGCGATTGTCTGCATTTCCAATTGCGACAAGATCACGCCCGGCATGCTGATGGCCGCCATGCGCCTCAACATCCCCGTCATCTTCGTTTCGGGCGGCCCGATGGAAGCTGGCAAATATATCCATGACGGCAAATCGCATAAGGTCGATCTGATCGATGCCATGGTTGCCGCAGCGGATGACAAATATTCCGATGAAGAGGTCAATGCCATCGAGCGTTCGGCCTGCCCAACGTGTGGCTCATGCTCGGGCATGTTCACCGCCAATTCGATGAACTGCTTGACCGAGGCTTTGGGGCTGTCGCTGCCGGGCAATGGCACGACGCTGGCCACCCATGCAGACCGCAAGCGCCTCTTCGTGGAAGCTGGTCACAAGATCGTGGAACTGGCACGCCGCTATTATGAGCAGAATGACGAGAGCGTTCTGCCGCGCAATGTCGCCAATTTCAAAGCCTTTGAAAATGCGATGACGCTCGACATTTCCATGGGCGGCTCGACCAATACAGTGCTGCACATTCTCGCGGCCGCTCATGAGGGCGAGATCAACTTCACCATGGAAGATATTGATCGCCTGTCACGTCGCGTGCCGGTGTTGTGCAAAGTCGCTCCCGCCGTGGCTGATGTGCATATTGAAGATGTGCATCGCGCAGGCGGCATTATGTCGATCCTGGGTCAGCTTGATCGCGCAGGCCTGTTGCACACAGACACGCCAACAGTGCATGCCCCCACCATGGGTGCCGCGCTGGACGCTTGGGACATCAGCCGCACGCGCGATGAGAAGGTGCGTGAATTTTTCCGCGCAGCCCCCGGTGGCATTCCGACGCAAACTGCCTTTTCGCAAAATCGCCGCTGGGATGATCTTGATGAAGACCGCCAGACCGGCGTCATCCGCGATGGGGACCATGCCTATTCAAAAGATGGCGGCCTAGCGGTGCTGAGCGGCAATATCGCGCTCGATGGCTGCATTGTGAAAACAGCGGGTGTGGATGAAAGCATCCATATTTTCTCTGGCCCCGCACGCGTCTTTGAAAGCCAGGACGATGCGGTGGATGCGATTTTGCGCGGCAAGATCAAGGCGGGCGATGTGGTTGTCATTCGCTATGAAGGTCCGCGCGGCGGCCCCGGCATGCAGGAAATGCTCTATCCCACGAGCTACATCAAATCGAAGGGCTTGGGTAAACTCTGCGCTCTGGTCACAGATGGCCGCTTCTCGGGCGGCACATCGGGCCTGTCCATCGGCCATTGCTCGCCAGAAGCAGCAGAAGGTGGCGCCATCGGGCTTGTTGAGGAAGGTGATCGCATCGAGATCAACATTCCAAAGCGTTCGATCCAGCTTGCGATCAGCGATGCAGAACTTGCCAAACGCCGCGCCGCCATGGATGCCAAAGGCAAGGATGGCTGGAAGCCCGCCAAAGTGCGCCAGCGCAAAGTCACGACCGCGCTGCGCGCCTATGCGGCCTTTGCAACCAGCGCCGCCAAGGGTGCGGTTCGCCAAGTCCCTTAAGCCTGATTTTCAAGGCGGCGCGCAAGCGCCGCCTTTTTTCTGCGCCGCAGACAAAAACATAAGGCTGCCCCGGTGAAAATTGTCGTTCCTGCTTTGATCAAGCGCAACATGGCCTTGTTCGCGCTGTCGCAAAGCTTCACCGGTGCAGGCATGCAATTCATCTACGGGCTTGGGCCTTTGATGATTGTCGGCATCAGTGGCTCAAATGATCTAGCGGGCCTGTCTGTTGCGCTGATCGGCCTGTCGCGCTTTCTCGTCTCTTATCCGATTGGCAAGATCACCGATTCCTATGGCCGCAAGCCTGGCATTTTGCTCGGCCTGGCTTTGGCCTTGGTCGGCACGCTGATCATCGCCTTCGGGCAAAACATGTCTCACCTTGTGTGGGTCATCGTCGGCATTCTGATTTTCGGCATGGGCATGAATGCGGCCCAGCAGATGCGCGTGGGCGCAACCGACATGTTTCCCTCCGTGCTGCGCGGACAGGCGCTTGGCTATATTGCGCTGGGCACATTTGCGGGCCTTATTCTCTCGCCCGCGGTCGTCAATCTGGGCGAGCGGCTTTCGGAGTCAGGCCTTGGCAATGCACTCGTCCTGCCTTGGCTCATGCTGCCTGTGCTGATCATCATCGGCGCGGTGCTCGTTTATTTTGTGCGCCCTGATCCCAAAACCATAGGCCAGAATCTCGCGCATTATTATCCCGGCTACGTCGAGCCGCAGCACGCAGTTGGCAGCGGCACCAAATTTTCGGGCGGCAGTCTGATGGCCTATGTGCCAACACGGCTCGCTATTGCAGCGAACGCCGCCGCACAGGGTAATATGTCGATTGTCATGGTGCTGACGTCACTCGTCCTGCAGCACCACGGCCATTCACTCACTGCCATCGCCTGGGCACATTTGTTCCATTCAGCGGGCATGTTTGCTTTCTCGATCCCGATTGGAAAACTCTCGGACAGAATTGGCCGCGCCAAAATCATGTATCCGGGCCTGATCCTGACGATTGCAGGCGCAGCCCTCGTTGGCCTGACGACGGGATATATTTCCATCACCTTCGGCACGTTTTTGGTGGGCATCGGCTGGGCCATGACCAATGTCGCGTCGACCGCTTTGCTGGCTGACGAGGTCGACACGAGCATGCGCGGGCGCGCCATTGGCACGAATGATTCATGGGCGGGCGGCACCAGCCTCGTCTTGTCGATCATCACAGGACCGCTGATCTCAGCACTCGGCCTGCCAGCGTCGGGCGTCTTTGCGGCCCTCGTGGCGGGCGTCCCGCTGCTCATGTGGGGCTGGTCGCTGCGCAAGGTCCACAATTGATGGAGCCGACCACGCTTCCCCTGCGCCACGCGCTGCTGGCTGTAGCGATCATGGCGGTGTGGGGCAGCAATTTCGTTGTCATGAAAAGTGGGCTTGAGCATCTGCCGCCCCTGTTCTTCGCGGGGCTGCGTTTCACACTGGCGGCTTTCCCTCTGGTCTTTCTGTTGCCGCGCCCGCCGGTCGCCTGGTCCAATCTGGCGGCCTATGGGCTGTTCATCGGCTTTGGCCAGTTTGGCCTCGTCTTCACCGCCCTCAATGGGCACATCTCGCCCGCCCTCGCCTCGCTCGTGGCGCAGGTGCAGGTCTTCTTCACCATCGGCCTCGCCTTTGTCCTGAACGGCGAGCGCATCAGCGCCCTGCAAGGCGGCTCGCTGGTTCTGGCGGCATCCGGGCTTGTGGTGATCGGCATGCACACAGATGCCCAGACGAGCCTTGCTGGCCTGCTGCTGATGCTGGGCGCAGCCCTGTGCTGGGCGCTTGGCAATATGGTCGGGCGCAAGGCCGGGCGGATCAACATGCTGGCCTATATCGCCTGGTCGAGCCTGTTTGCCGCCCCACCGCTCTTTGCCCTGTCCTGGCTGATGGAAGGCGAGGTTGCCATTGCCAAGGGCGTGGCGGAATCAGATCTGGGCACATGGGCCGCCGTGGTCTGGCAGACGCTCGGCAATTCGCTGTTTGGCTATGGCGCCTGGAGCTGGCTGTTGTCGCGCCATCCCGCAGCCCTTGTCACCCCCATGGCGCTGCTGGTGCCGCTCTTTGGTTTTGCCGCGTCTGCGCTGTGGCTCGGTGAGCCGCTCCCCTTTTGGAAGCTTGCAGCAGCAGCCCTTGTCATGGCAGGTCTGAGCGTCAACCTGCTCGCGCCGTTTTTGCGGCGGCAGGATACGGAGAACACGCGATGAAGGATCTGCTGGCCAGGCTCGACACGGTTGAGGAAACCGTAGCCCATCAGGCGCAATCCATCGAGGATCTCAATCGCACGATCACCGAACAATGGAAGATCATTGAAGCGCTGAAGCACGGCTATGCTCAATTAAGTGATCGTGTGCAAGAAGCCGAAACCAATGCGCGCGTATCAGGTGCCGCTGAACCGCCGCCACCCCATTATTGAGACGTGAGCCTATGCGCATGCCCGGCAGCTTCGGTCATAATCTGCGGCCTGATCCACGCGGTGTCGTGCTGCTGGATGACAAAGATCGCGCCATTGGCACAGCTGGAAAACATGCGGCCCATATGCGCGGGCTCTACCATGCTGCTATTTCAATTATTCTGGTCGACCGTTCCGGGCGGCAATTGCTGCAGCAGCGTGCCTTCACCAAATATCATTGTGGTGGACTGTGGACCAACGCCTGTTGCTCGCATCAAATGGCGGGCGAGACATCGGCCGCTGCCGCCAAGCGCCGCCTGTTTCAGGAATTGCGCCTCACAACACAACTCACCCAGCTAGCACGCGTGCGCTACCGCGCCCGTGTCGGGCATTTGACCGAACATGAATGCGTCGATGTATTCGTCGGTCTCGTTGATGAAATGCCCCGCATCAACCCATGTGAAGCCGCACGCGTGGCCTGGCTTTCGCCGGGGGATCGACAAGCTTACGATCCACTGACGCCATGGTCGGCGCTCTATCTCGATCTTTTTGGATTTGAAGGGCCACGCGCGCGGGCACTGGGGCTTGATGATGGCACGATCCATGATTGCGGACCCACCTTTCGACTTTGAACAATGCCACCTGAATTGCTTCGCTACAAAGTGCAATGACGGCTCGCCTCAAACTTGCTTGACCTTCGCGCCGTTGCGGGTTGTATCCATAGGATAAGAAGCTCAAAGGGCACCCCATGACCGAGCACGTGCACATCCATACTGACGCTTGCGGCGAGGCCCGCGACCCTGTTTGCGGCATGATGGCCAAGACCGATGGGTCAAAGCCCACGTCACGCGTGGGCGAGCGCGACTTCTTTTTTTGTGGGCCTGGCTGCAAAACAAAATTTGATGCGGACACGTCGTTTTATCTGACGCGCACCGCCAAAGATCCCGTCTGCGACATGGATGTAAATGTGGCCAACGCCAAATATGCGCTGCGCCATAACAAGAAGAGCTATTATTTCTGCTCGCCCGTTTGCCAGACCAAATTTGAAACCGCGCCCGAAACCTACACAGGCGAAACGGCACCTGCTGCCATAGCACCCGTGCCCGAGGGCACAATTTATACCTGCCCGATGGACCCGGAGATTCGACAGATCGGCCCCGGCACATGTCCGATCTGCGGCATGGCGCTTGAGCCGGATGTGCCCAGCGCAGATGCCGGACCTAACCCCGAATATATCGACTTCATGCGCCGCCTCATTCTGGCTGGCCCATTGGTGATCCCGGTCGTGATTTTGGAAATGGGCAGCCATGTCGGCGCCTTTGACTGGATGTCGCCTTTTGTCTCCGGCGTGATTCAGCTCGCTTTTGCACTGCCCGTCATCTTGTGGGCCGGTCGCCCATTCTTTGAACGCGGCTGGCTGTCGTTGAAAACGCGCAAGCTCAACATGTTCACGCTGATCGCTATGGGCACGGGCGTCGCCTTCGCCTACAGCCTCGTGGCCTTGTTTGCGCCAGGTCTCTTTCCGCATGCCTTCCGGCATCATGATGGATCGGTGCCGATTTATTTCGAAGCTGCCTCCGTCATCATTGTTCTGGTGCTGGTCGGGCAAGTGCTCGAATTGCGTGCGCGTGAGCAAACCGGGAGCGCCATTCGTGCGCTGCTGGATCTGGCGCCTGTCACGGCACGCCGCCTGCGCGCAGATGGCACAGAAGACGAGATTGCGCTTGAGCTCGCCAAGATCGGCGACCAATTGCGCGTGCGCCCCGGCGACAAAATCCCACTCGATGGCGTGGTTGTGGAAGGTCGCAGCGCGGTCGATGAATCTTTTGTCACCGGCGAGAGCATGCCGGTGACCAAAGAGATCGGTATGAAAGTCATTGGTGGCTCCATCAATGGCACAGGCACTTTTATCATGCGCGCCGAAAAAGTCGGCCGCGACACAATGCTCTCGCAGATCGTGCAAATGGTGGCCAATGCGCAGCGTTCGCGCGCGCCCATCCAGCGCCTTGCTGATCAGGTGGCGGGATGGTTTGTGCCGATGGTGTTGGCCATTGCTGTGCTCGCCTTTACGACATGGGCCATCTTCGGCCCAGAGCCGCGCATGACCTTTGGCTTGGTGGCAGCGGTCTCGGTGCTCATCATCGCCTGTCCTTGTGCGCTGGGTTTGGCCACGCCTATGTCGATCATGGTTGGTGTCGGTCGCGGCGCTCAATCGGGCGTTCTCATTCGCAATGCCGAAGCTCTCGAGCGGATGGAAAAGATCGACACATTGGTGATCGACAAAACTGGCACGCTGACTGAAGGCAAGCCGCGCGTCACGCAGATTGTCCCCCATGGCGACTGGCAGACGGATGCCGTGTTGCAATTGGCCGCCAGCCTTGAAGCCGCGAGCGAAAACCCATTGGCCGCAGCGATTGTGTCGGCCGCCCAAGAGCGCCATCTTGCACTTTCCAAAGTCGCACAATTTGATCAGCCGGTGGGCAAAGGTGCGATGGGCCAAATTGACGGGCGCCAACTGGCCATTGGCAACGCCCCATTTCTGAATGGACTTGGCATTGCCACACAAGCGATGGAAACGCAGGCCGATGATTTGCGCCGCGATGGCGCGACGCTTGTGTTTCTCGCCATCGACAAGATGCTTGCCGCCATCATTGCGATTGCTGATCCCATTAAAGCGACGACACCAGCCGCCCTCAAAGCACTGGCTGCAGATGGTCTGCGTATTGTCATGCTGACAGGCGACAATCGCATCACGGCGCAAGCCGTGGCGCGCAAACTGGGCATTACAGAAATTGAGGCCGATATTCTGCCTGATCAGAAACGCGCCGTGATTGACCGCTTGCGCGCGCAAGGGCGCATTGTGGCGATGGCGGGTGACGGCGTGAACGATGCGCCAGCCCTTGCAGCTGCCGACGTTGGTATTGCCATGGGAACCGGCACAGATGTGGCCATTGAGAGCGCTGGCATCACGCTTTTGCGCGGCGATCTGCATGGCATCATGCGTGCGCGCCGCTTGTCGCGCAATGTCATGGGCAATATTCGCCAGAATCTGGTGCTAGCCTTTATCTATAATTCTGCCGGGGTGCCCATTGCCGCAGGTATTTTATATCCCGCCTTCGGCCTGTTGCTGTCGCCCATCATTGCCGCAGCCGCCATGGCACTGTCTTCGATCAGCGTGATTGGCAATGCCTTGCGTCTACGTTTCACACGAATTGATTAAGAGGAGAAACCCCATGCGTCTGATTCTTGCAACTCTCATCCTGATGCTCGCCCTGCCAGCCTTGGCCCAACATGCGGGCCATGGCGCACCGACCTCCATGCCGCCATCCGCATCCGCACAAGCCTATGAGGCCGCCAATGCGAAAATGCATAAGGATATGGACATCAAAATGACCGGCGATGCCGATCGTGATTTTGTGGCCGGCATGATCCCGCATCACCAGGGTGCCGTGGATATGGCCAAGATCGTCTTGCAATATGGCTCCGATCCGCAGATCAAGGCTATGGCGCAAGACATTATCACTGCGCAAGAAAAAGAAATCGCACTGTTCCGGGCCTGGCTCGACAAAAGGCAGAAATGAAACTCGATCCCTTTTATCTGATCATCGACGATGCGCGCTGGCTTGAGCGTCTTCTGCCGCAGGGCCTGCGCCTTGTGCAATTGCGCATCAAAGACAAGCCCGAGAGCGAGCTGCGCGCACAAATTCGGCATGCGCGTGCGCTCTGTGCAGCGGCTCAGGCCACTTTGGTAATCAATGACCATTGGCGCATCGCGCTGGACGAAGGTTGCGATTTTGTTCATCTGGGCCAGGAAGATTTGGCTGAGGCTGATCTGGCCGCGATTTCCAGCGCCCAATGCCGATTGGGCATCAGCACGCATGATGCTAGCGAACTGGCCACGGCCCTTGCGCACAAACCCGCCTATGTCGCGCTGGGGCCTGTCTATCCCACCACACTCAAGCAGCTCGATTGGGCGCCCCAAGGCGTGGAACGCGTCAGCGAATGGAAGAAGCTTGTTGGTGCTGTGCCGCTGGTCGCCATCGGCGGGCTCAGCGTCGAGCGCGCACGCGCCGTACTGGATGCGGGCGCCGACAGCGCCGCCGTCTCAACCGATGTGCTGGGCCATGCTGATCCGGAGGCGCGCACGCGTGAATGGGTGGCGCTCAGTCGCTCGCGGGCTTGACGCGCTCGGACCGGCAGCGGTCCGAGCAATATTTCACCTCGTCCCAGACTTTTGCCCATTTCTTGCGCCAGACGAAGGGCCGCGCACAGGTCGCGCAGGTCTTTTGCGGCAGATCGCCCTTTTTCTGCATCTTCGCCATGGCTGACATTCATCCTAAAACCGCAGGGTCTGCGAACACGTATGACCTTGCATGATCTACGTTCTCCATAGCCTCATCGGATTGCTTTTGTGACCACACTCCATCTTGTTCTGGGTGACCAACTCACGCGCAGCCTCTCGGCTCTGGACGGATTTGATCCGGCCCATGACATCGTTCTGATGATGGAAGTGGCGGATGAAACCACTTATGTCCCCCATCATAAGCAAAAGATTGCCTTCATCCTCTCGGCCATGCGCCATTTTGCCCATGAGCTGGAAACAGAAGGATTGCGCGTCGATTATGTGAAACTTGATGCGCCAGACAATACAGGCTCTTTCACAGGCGAAATCGCCCGCGCGGTGGCAAAGCACAAAGCCACGCGGATTATCGTTACAGAACCGGGCGAATGGCGCGTGTGGGATGCCATGCGAAACTTGAGCCAACAATTCGGCGTGCCTGTTGAGATCCGCGATGATGACCGGTTTTTCTGCTCACGCGCACGCTTCGCGCGCTGGGCCGAGGGACGCAAATCCTATCGGATGGAGTTTTTCTATCGCGAAATGCGGCGCGAGACAGGACTGCTCATGGAGGGCGATGAGCCCGCAGGCGGTCAATGGAATTTTGATCATGACAATCGCAAATCACTGCCCGCCTCTGTGCGCGTGCCACAACGCGCGCGCTTTGAGCCTGATGCCATCACACAAGAGGTGATGGCTCTCGTCGAGAAGCGCTTGCCCGATCATTTTGGCTCACTCGAAACATTTGGCTGGGCGGTGACGCGCACTGATGCGCTGGAAGCCCTCACCTATTTTATCGATGTCTGCCTGCCCTCCTATGGCGACTACCAAGATGCGATGAAACAGAATGAGCCCTTTCTGTTTCATTCGATCATATCGCCCTATCTCAATTGCGGTCTTCTGGGCGCACGCGAAGTCTGCCTTGCCACTGAGCTTGCCTGGAAGAAAGACAAGGCCCCGCTCAATGCGGTTGAAGGATTTATCCGCCAAGTGCTGGGGTGGCGTGAATATGTGCGCGGCATTTATTGGCGCCACATGCCAGATTATGCCGATGGCAATGCGCTGGGCGCGAGCCGTCCCCTGCCGCAATTTTTCTGGAGCGGCAACACGCGGATGAATTGCGTGAGCCAAGTTGTGCGCGAAACGCGCGACAATGCCTATGCGCATCACATTCAGCGGCTCATGGTGACGGGCAATTTCGCGCTTCTGGCGGGCATTCGTCCGGCGGAGATCGAAGCCTGGTATCTGGCCGTTTATGCTGACGCCTATGAATGGGTCGAATTGCCCAATGTGCATGGCATGGTGATGTTTGCCGATGGTGGCCTGCTCGCATCCAAGCCCTATGCCGCATCGGGAGCATATATCGACCGCATGTCGGATTATTGCAGCTCTTGCGCCTATGATGTGAAACTCAAGTCAGGGCCAAAATCCTGCCCGTTCAATCGTCTCTATTGGCACTTCATGATTGAAAATGCCGAGGCTCTGGCACGCAATCCACGCATGGCCATGCCCTATCGCACGCTCTCAAAGATGAGCGACGAGCGCCGCGCCGAAATCACACGCGAAGCGCGCGCTTTTCTGGACACGATGGATGATGACACGCCTTCTGCGCAACAAGCACAGCTGGATCTTTGAAATCACGGCAGCAATGTCAGCACCCGGCGTAATTCTTTGGCCAGCTGCGGCGCCTCGGACGTGACGATAGAATGGTGCGTGCCCGGCAGCTCAATGCCAAAGACAGCGCGCGCCAGACGCCGCCAATAGGTTTCGTCCGTATCCATCAGTCGGCCATCACGCGCGATGAAACACACGACAGACGTGTGCACCGGCCCCGGCTTGTAACGCGACAAGGTGCGCTGATACAGCCAATGCGGGGAAGCCGCGCTTTCGTTCGTAGATGGTTTGCGCCGCGCCAGACGCCGCTCGAGACGTGTCCATGCGTGGCTCAACAGACTTCTGAACGTGTCATGCCCACGCATCCGATGCCACAGCGCGCGCATGCCTTCATGCGCCATCACCTGCCCGGCACGCCCTGGCAGAAAACGGCTCAGCGTTTGCATTACAAAATGCAAGACGCGAAACGTCGGTCTGGCATTGAGGGATGGGGTTTCGATCAACAGGAGCGAGTTGATCTGATATCCCGCTTTTTCCATTTGGCGGGTCAATTCCCAAGCCACCAGCCCGCCATTGCAATAGCCCATCATGATCGCTGGCCCGCAGGGATAGACCTTGCGAATCTCCGGCAGATAAGACGCAGCAATCTCCTCAATGGTCAGATCGGGCCGATGCAAGTCCTGATAAAAATGCAGCAGATAAATGGAGCGTTTCACATTCACCAGTTCCAGCAGACGCAACGCAAAAAACCCGCGCGTGGTGTAATCCCCGTGACAAAAGAAAAGCGGAATACCGTCTCCCCGCCGCAAGGCCGTCAGAAGCTCTTGCTGCGTCAACAGGCTTGAACACACAGCGTCAGCCAGACTGCGAATGGTGAGGCGCGCCGCCAATTGCGATTGCGGGACACGTTTTTGCGTTAGGTCTTCAATGCCTGCAAGCATTTCTGCGGCCAGAAGCGAATCTCCCCCGGCTTCAAAAAAATCATCATCAATACCCAGATCATTGCGCCGCAAAAGCTGCGCCCACAAAGCCGCAATCTGATGTTCGAGCATGCGGTCTGGTTGATGTTTGGGTGTGTCCGGACGGGTTGCCACAAGGCGCGCCAATTCGGCCCGTATGATTTTGCCCGTAGGTCCACGCGGCAGTCGGGGCAAGAGATCGATCCGGCGTGGGATTTTGAAAGGCGCCAATTCACCCGCCAGAAAATTGCGGATTTCATCTTGCGTCAAACATGTGCCGCCTTTGAGAACAATGGCAGCGCCGACATTTTCACCCAAGCGCGGATGCGGAATTGCAAAGACGCCCGCTTCACTGACAGCCGGATGCCGCAGCAGCGCTTTCTCAACTTCATAAGGCGAGACTTTTTCGCCTCCTCGGTTGATCAGTTCTTTGCTGCGCCCGACAATCGTCAGATAGCCATTCTTGTCGAGACATCCCAGATCACCCGTTGCGAGCCAACCGGTTTCGAGCCCCTGAGGCGTGCGCTGTGCTGCGCTGACATAGCCCGACGTGACGCTGGGCCCTGTCAGCCAGATCTCACCTGTTTCGCCTGCCCCCAACTCGCGCCCTGTTGCCGTGTCGCGCACGGTGAGCTCGCCACGGGCAGGCAGGCCCACTGTGCCAGGCTTTCGCAAACCCGGCGGCGCCGGATTGGCCGCCATGGCCCCGGCCTCGCTCAGCCCGTAATATTCGATCACCGGCACAGCCAGTGCGGCCTCTGCTTCGCGCCGCAGCGCGTCAGGCAAATAGGCAGCCCCGCAGATGACAAAGCGCAATCCATCCCAATGCGACATGCATGCGCGTTGATTCAGTCGATCAGCCACGGCACGCAATGAAGCTGGGGCCAGCGACAAAATGGTGGGCCGAATGGTTGAAAACCATTGGGCAAGATCATGGACATTCTCCATGTCAGGCACGCCAACACTCGCGCCAATCAGCAAAGGCACGAACACAGATGTCTTCAGGCCTGCGGCATAATAGAGCGGAAGCATGCAGGGAATGCGTTCATGCGCGCTGAGTGCAAACCATTTGGCCATTTTATCGGCCATCGCCCTCAAATTGCCATGCGTCACCGCTATCTGCTTCGGCTCACCTGTCGTGCCGGATGAGCGAAGCAAAAATGCAATGCGATGTTCTGCATCGGCTGCGCTGGGCTCGAACTGCCCCTTGCGCAAAACGAGCTGCAAATCGCAATCGTCAAGCGTGAATGCAAAAACGCAGCCCTCAAGAGATGTTTCTGCGCGGGACGGCGCGACGATCATCAGGTCGCAGCCAATCCGCTCAGCTTCCATGTTGAGTTCGGTGTTGGTGAGCGCGGGATTAAACGGCACCAGCTGCGCATGAGCGGTAATCGCCAAAACAAGCAGCACGCCATCAAGGCCTTCTGGCACCAACACGCCCACGCGTGTTTGTGGCCCGATCCCGTGCCTGCGCAAGGTGGCTCCCGCACGGCGCAAGAAATCGACAAGCTCGCCGTAGGATAATGTGCGCTGCGCTGAAACAAGGGCCGGCGCCATCGGCGCATGCAGCGCATGCAGCGTGACCCAATCCAGAAGCGTCTCCGGCAAAGCCACCGAGCCGAGGCCCGAATCAGCCCGCAGCAACCCCCGGATCGGATCTTCACGCGTCAGCCGAACCTGCTCCATGTACGCCTCGCCTTGCAGCCGCACCATTCGGATAAGTTAAACATAAAGATCTCTAAAAATAGACAATTTATTTCACAATTCGAAACAAAGTGGAGCTCGGCTGAGCTTCAGCTGCCGCTGCGTCAAGTATTATTGACTATAAGTAAGTATTGATTGGTTTTGACGCGATAAACGCCCTCTTAAGACTTGTGTCGTAACTTTCTCGTCCAAGAAAAACACGCGGATTTTGCCCGTGTGAACTTCATGAGACACGTTTTTGTTCTGTATTATTTCCAACCCAATTCGTTTTGACGGGTGCCCATAATGTCTTCAAGTGCCACGAAACTGGGCGAGCGCCTGGACTTTATTCATTTCGATACCCGCGCCCGCACCGTCTTGCGAGAGCTCCAGCCGCTGATCAGCACGCATATGGGTGATGCGCTCAATGCTTTTTACGGACGCATTCAGGCAACGCCTGAGGTTCATGGATTCTTCAAAAGCGAAGACATGATCAATGGTGCCAAGCGCCGTCAGCTCACGCATTGGGACACGCTGGCCGAGGCCACATTTGATGAGGCTTATGAAGCCAAGGTTCTGGCGGTCGGGCGCACGCACGCACGCATTGGCCTTGAGCCGCGCTGGTATATTGGTGGCTATGCCATTGTGGCCGAACGTCTCGTCAACGCGATCATCGAGGCCAATGAATCAAGCCTCCTGAAGCGGATGAGAAGCAACCCCAAAGCCATGGCCGAGATGATCAACACTTTGGTCAAGGCGATGTTTCTCGACATGGATCTCGCCATTTCCGCCTATCTCGACACAATCGAGGAGCAGCGCAAAAAATCTGAAGCGGCACGCGCGGAAAATGTCGAGCGCCAGACCCATGCGCTGGATGCTTTGAGCCAGGCTCTCTCCGATTTGGCGCGGGGCAATCTGGTTGCCCGCATCGACAAGGAATTGTCGCCGGAATTCAAGCAATTGCGTCAGGACTTCAACGACACGCTAACCAAACTGCAAGAAGTGATCGGCTCGGCCGCCAATTCCATGCGCTCGATTGAGAGCGGCAATCGCGAATTGGCGCAGGCCTCTGACGATCTCGCGCGCCGCACTGAACAACAAGCTGCCTCTCTAGAGGAAACAACCGCAGCGCTCGCACAAATCACGCAAGGTGTGCGCACCACGACAACCGGCGTCGAACATGCCCGCACCGTGGCGGCCACAGCAACCAAAGATGCCGCACACACGAGCGAAATTGTTGCACGTTCCAAATCGGCCATGAATGATATTCAAAAAGCCACAGGCCAAATTGGTCAAATCACTGATGTCATCGATGAGATCGCCTTCCAGACCAATCTGCTCGCGCTGAATGCCGGTGTTGAAGCGGCACGCGCTGGCGACAGCGGACGCGGCTTTGCGGTTGTGGCGACAGAAGTGCGTTCGCTGGCACAACGTGCCTCGCAATCCGCCAAAGACATCAAGTCACTGATCGACAATGCGACCTCAACAGTCGCAGAGGGCGCCAATCTTGTCTCATCGACGGAAGAAGCGCTCAACCGATTTGTCGGCCAGGTACAAGAGATCAATCAGATCATCACATCGATTGCCGATACAGCTCAGGAACAGACAACGGGCCTGAACGAAGTCAATATTGCTGTTGGCGACCTAGATCGTGCAACGCAGCAAAATGCCGCCATGGTTGAACAATCAACGGCTGCAACCCAATCGCTTGCAGAAGAAGCCGTGCGCATGTCGAGCAAGCTGGCCTTCTTCCAGCTCGGCCAAATTTCTGAAACGCGCGCTGAAGCTCCACGCGCGGTGAATCGTGAACGCGCAGCGCCAATGCCGCGCGCAAACCCGACACCAGTGCCCGCTTTGCCGCCCATTCCGCAACGAGAGAAGCGCGTTGTGAATGCGCGCGTGCAACCCTCATCACTCGTTTCGTCGCAGGATGATGGATGGACTGAATTTTAGCCCATGAATCATGCGCCTGCGTAGTCATTCTTTAACGCGGGCGTGAAATCATTCGAAGCAGTCGGGGTGGGATGCAACAGCGTTCCTGGCATGAGGCCACAACCCCAACGCCGGTTCCGATCCGGCATGTCCTTGCAGTTCATGTGCAGGATATTTCTGCTGTCATCCAAAGCGGTGGCGCAGCCTTTCTCACGCGTCTGCAAATATCCAGCGCTCTGCTTTTGGCAAGTCGCACGCAAGTGCCGTCTTGCAAACTGCAAAGCATGTGACTCGACATTCGGACCGGAGACGAGAGTGAGAGGATGAGCAAGCCCCCCACGAGGTGATCCAGTTGTTATGTTAGTTGACGATTTGGTTTGAAGCCAGCGCTGGCGTGGCCGGCGAAGCTGGTTGGGGTTGCGCAGCCGGCCACTGTAGGGCTTCTGGTGCAGGTGGTTGATATCTCAGGGATGAGTGCGGCCTAATCGTGTTGTAGTGCCTCCGCCAACTCTCAATGACGATCTTTGCTTCTTTCAGCGTGTAGAAGATCTCGCCATTCAGAAGCTCATCTCGCAGCTTCGAGTTGAAGCTCTCACAATAGCCATTCTCCCAGGGGCTGCCAGGCATGATGTAAGCGGTCTTGGCACCTAGTGTTGCGAGCCAGGTACGTAAGTTATGGGCGATAAACTCCGGGCCGTTATCCGAGCGGATATGCGTTGGGATGCCCCTAAGTATGAAGAGATCCGACAATGCATCGATTACATCCGTTGCCTTAAGCTTTCGGTTGATCCTGATCGCAAGACATTCGCGTGAGAACTCATCAATGATGTTCAACATTCGATATTTTCTCCCGTCATGCGTTCGATCTTCGACAAAGTCGTAAGACCAGACGTGGTTGGGATATTCGGGACGTAAGCGAACGCAGGATCCGTCGTTCAGCCAAAGACGTCCGCGTTTGGGTTGTTTGGAAGGTACTTTCAGCCCCTCACGTCGCCAGATCCGAGCGACCCGCTTAGCGTTAACCCTCCAACCCTTGCGCCAAAGCATCGCCGTGATTCTGCGATAGCCATAGCGACCGTACTGGATGGCTAGAGCCGTGATATCAGTGGTCAGTGCCGCCTCATCATCAGGTCTGGTTGGCTTCTTGCGCTGTGTGGAGCGATGCTGGCCAAGAACTCGGCAAGCAAGCCGCTCAGAGATGCCATGCTTGGCAACCACATGCTCCACACAGGCACGGCGACGTGCGGAGCTTAGAAGTTTCCCCCTGCGGCCTCTTTTAAAATCAACTTTTCAATCGTGA
>CANGBC010000006.1 GCA_947452005.1 Beijerinckiaceae bacterium
GCGGAAATCTGATAACGTTCTTCTCGGCTGAGGTGGTGATAGGTCATTGTGCTTCTTCGACTGCCAGGTCAAGGGAACCGAGAGCTTATCGCAATCTCAGCCACCTCAACAGGTTACGGAAAGTTGCACTTCGAAGTTGAATCTACGATCAAAAGATCCTTACACCACCACCACTTATCGCCCATTGCTGATCAACAATGTGGAAATCGGAATTCTCGCGACAAAATATGAAGCGCGTGTTTTCAACGATGTTCGCATAACCAACACAGCATTGCCCATTACATCAAACAAACAGCAATTCATGCTCACCTGCACGCAGCGCATTTATATTACCAATAACCTTGGCCCCCCACCGCTCTACGAAAAAAGCCCTACGGCAAATTTGGTAAACATTAATTATCCTGTCATTCTTGAAGCTTCTATGTCGGTTGCGCCCACCGACGGCATGTCGGTTGAACTGCTCGAATATTCTCCCCAAACAGTCAATACATCTGTTCAGCAAAGTCTCAGCGGGGCTGCGACTGATGGCAGCAGTGCATCGACCTCAACCACTAACGGAAGCTCATTATCGCAATCCAACACCTATGGCGTTTCAGCTTCTGTCAGCGCGCAAGGTCTGAGCGTCACAGCCGATGCCAGCGAAACGCAGACGCACGAAACATCACAATCACATACCGGTGAAAGTGGCACATCCAGTTCCCGCGAGCACAGCGATTCTGAATCGATGAGCATTAAAGAATGGGCCGCTTATGCCAGTGTTGATCCTTTCAGAAATGCGCCTGTCTGGACATTCGGACAGGAGTATCCTTGGAATGCCTTGCAATGCCGAACCTTGGGGAGTGCCAAAGAACCAGCTAAAGGTGACCCCAACGCCACTGCGATTGACGACAAAGCAAATATTATGATCCCACACGCGATGCAGTCCAATCTTTTTGACGGAACTGTCCTTCGACAAGCCAGCGATCTTGCAATCTATGGACTGAATTTTGTCACCAAAGCGATCTGGCGCGTCTATGCAGACAATAAGCTCAGTCAATCAACGAATGTGACGATCAATCATCCGTCTTATCTTTATTCTGCCGATCATTTCTTAGACCCGTCGTCAAAGCCCATCGTCTTTATTGATAACGGACTGCAAACCTATGTTCCGAATGATGCGGATGGGAATAAACCAGTCAGCTTCGATCTTAATCTCATCGCACTTGATCCAATCGGCGTTAATCACGACACTGCCGCAATGGGCTTCATCCAAAACCGCTTCATCCCAACACAGCCCACTCTGCCTCTCACGGCAGGATGGAAAATTCTGTCGCGCACCAATGATATCATCGTCACCGACACGACCGATTATTCGAAAGACAGTTCAGCAATTTTTTATAGCCTCTCTTCCAACTGCCTCTCCGTTGGGTGGCCCGGTCAAAAAATGGGCGTCGAGCTCACACTCACTTTTAAAGTTATTGATCTGGTGAATGAATATACCCTGAATCTGAAACATTGGCTCCCCGCTGGGACAGGGATCAAATTAACGGTTTCAATCAATGGCGACACAGGCAATAGCCTCATTCGCTATGTTCAAGATAAAGAGGGAGAGGGCGGCGACAATAATCTCCTTTCGATTGATCTACGCAATCTTGATTTTTCATCCATCAATTATCACGATTATCTGCAACTTGGCGTCAACACGATCCAAATCAAGATTGAACCCGCAGATGAAGACTGGGCCTCGATTTATTTTCTACGTGCGCTGTCCATCGTAAAACACTAAGGCGAGCCCGACGATGGGTAAGTATCTTCTGACGCCACTGAGAATCAATCCACGGCGTCAAGCGAAAGACAATGCGCAGCGCGCCATGAAGGGGCGCGAGCTGAAACCCAACCCATTTAGTTGGCGCAAGAGCAAGGATCACGCGTATACGAAGATCATGCGAGTTCTGTTGCATCGGCGCGCGGCTATGTCCAAAACGCTCACGCGCCGCCTTCTCAGGGAAGTTAATCGGAAGACAGTCAGAACGCCCGAAGAAAAACGCTTCCGTGGCGCCGCGAATATGGCCCGCGAGGCCGGCTCAAAACTCAAACGGTCAAGTCTCAAATCTCTCGCTTTGAGCCGCAACCACATTCTCGCGGACAGCTCGATCGCTGCCATTCATGAAGCCATCACGAAAACACCAGAAATTTTCGAAGCCGTTCAACGCGATCCTGCCCCGTTGAAAAGCTGGCTCAGAACTCTCTCAGCTAAGCATGATACAGCACCTCGAATTGGCCCCTGGCATTCACCTGATGCTGAAGAGCATATTGAGGCCTTCGATGCTGCCATGGATGATAAGGGCAAAGCTGCTGCGCTAAAAAAAGCGTTTAATGCCGCCTCCATGGGACTGGGGAATGTTCGCATCGGCAAGGCTGAAGACAATCAAATTATTTCGCACGGCTATGACCCCGAATTGGATACCAAGAGGCGGGAGACCCAAAAGACAATCAACAACAGGCTCTCCTTATACAGGCTCACCCGGTATGGCCGGAATAACGATGGATCTACCCCCTCCAAAGCGCAAACCGATTTCGTTGATCTGATCTTCACGGCGGCCGGTTCCACCATGTCGAAATTGCCGTCCAACCGGGGACGGGTGAGTTCCAACCAGTCCAGATCGTTCATCTACGATTGACGGCTCGCCTTTCATACGGCAATCAGGGCTATCTCTGTCGATTGTCGGTTGGATAGGTATGCGCCGATCCATTTTTCTCACGCTACTTTTCCTGTCACTGTCGGCCAGCTCCCAGCCCCCGATGTCGTCCGAGGCAGGCACTCAATCCTTGCCTCTATCGCTCACGGGTGTAGCGGGCGATCCAGCCAAAGGCCGCGCCATTGTTGTCGAGCGCCAGAAGGGGCTGTGCCTGCTTTGTCATTCGGGGCCATTCCCGGAAGAGCGCTTTCAGGGCGATCTCGCGCCAAGCCTGGCTGGCACAGGATCGCGCATGAGCGAGGGCGAAATTCGCTTGCGCATGGTCGATAGCACCAAAGTGAATGAAAAGACGATCATGCCGCCCTATTATAAGACAGAAGGGCTTGAGCGGGTTGCCGCCAATTACAAGGCCAAGACTTTGCTCAGCGCCCAAGAGATCGAGGATGTCATCGCCTTTCTGGTGACCTTGAAAGACGACACGCAGAAATGAACACGACACGACGCCAATTCTCTCTTCTGGCTGCCAGCGCGAGCTTCGCGCTGGTGACGCCTGCGCGCGCCACGCCTGACTCGATGAAAGCCTCCATTCAGGCTTTCACAGGTGGCAAGCCAATCAAGGAGGGCCGCGTCAAATTCGACATTTCGCTGCTGGTTGAGAATGGCAATTCCGTGCCGCTCAGCGTGCTGGTCGATAGTCCGATGACCAAAGACAATCATGTGACGCGCATCGGCATTTTCAACGAGAAGAATCCACTGCCCGATGTCGCGATCTTCAACCTGACGCCACGCTGTGGGCGCGCGCAGATTGCGACCCGCATGCGGCTCAATGATACGCAGTTCATCACAGCCATCGCTGAAATGTCGGACGGCACATATTTCACCGCGAAAAGTGAAGTCATTGTCACCATGCCAGCCTGCGTGGAGGAATAGAGATGGCCCGCGCACTCATCAATGTTCCGGCCAAGTCCAAGCGTGGCGAGATCATCGAAATCAAAACGCTGATGTCGCATCCGATGGAGACGGGCTTTCGCCCCGGCATGGATGGGCAGCTCATACCGCGCGACATTATCGAAAAATTCGTCTGCACCTATAATGGTGAGGTGGTTTTTTCAGCGCAGCTTTATCCGGCCATCACAGCCAATCCATTCATCTCCTTCACCACGATTGCGACCGACAGCGGCACGCTGGTGTTTTCCTGGACGGATAATAAGGGCGACATGCAAGTGCAGACGGCGAGCATTCAGGTTGAATAGGCTCGTCGCCTTATGGCTTGTTTGCGCAGCCCTGCCTGCGGCCGCGCAGGATGCGCGCAAATCTGGCTTTGCTTTTATGGGGCCTGATACGCAGGCCATGCAGAAGGATGATCTCGCCAATCCGGGCATGTTGTCGGTGCTGGAGGGCGACGCGCTGTGGAAGGCGCCGGTCGGCGCGTCGCAAAAATCATGCGCGTCCTGCCATGGCGATGCGCCCCAAACCATGAAGGGCGTGGCCGCGCGCTACCCAGCCTTCGACGAGGCAACACAAGCGCCAATCGATCTCGCAGGCCGCATCATCCAATGTCGCGCAGAGCGCCAAGGCGCAGCTCCGCCCCAGCGCGAAGGGCGCGAGCTTTTGGCGTTGACCAGTTATGTCGCCCATCAATCGCGCGACTTGGCCATTGCTCCCCCGCAAGATTCACGCCTCGCATCGGCCCGCGCACAGGGTGCAGCGCTTTATTCGACGCGCATGGGCCAGCTCAATTTCTCCTGTGCCCAATGCCATGATGACAATGCGGGCGGGCATCTGGGCGCAGCCCCCATCCCGCAGGCGCACCCCACCGGCTATCCGATCTATCGGCTGGAATGGCAGGCCTTGGGGTCATTGCAGCGGCGTTTCCGCAATTGCCTGTCAGGCATGCGGGCCGAGCCCATTTCGGCAGGCTCGGCTGATGCCATCGCGCTGGAGCTGTTCCTGATGGATCGGGCCGCCGGCATGAAGATCGAGACGCCTGCCGTCCGCCCCTGATTTTTCGGCAGAAAATCCTGCAATTTCAGCACCCGTCATTAGACTTTTGTCGCGGTCTGTGGCACGTCTGGGCACCTTAACAAGGACGCACCATGACCGATTTGAAGGCCCCCGCCCTCGCCGCCCTTCTGGCGCTCGCCGCCACGCCGCTGGCTGCCCAGCCGGCGGTTGAAAGCTTCTACAAGGGCAAGACGATGGATTTCGTCATCGGCTACACGCCGGGCGGCGGTTACGACACTTATGCGCGTCTGGTGACCCGCCACATGGGCCAGTTCATCCCCGGCACGCCCAATATGATCGCCCGCAATATGCCCGGCGGTGGTTCGCGCGTGGCGGCTGGTTATGTTGCCAAGATCGCGCCGAAGGATGGCACTGTGCTCGCCACAGCCGATCAGTCACTCTCGCTGCAGCAAGCGATTGGCGACAAGGCCATCACGTTCGACACGCAGAAATTCATCTACATCGGCAATCCTAGCCAAGAGAACAACACGACCGTCACGTGGTTCACCTCTGGCATCAAGACGATTGAGGATGCGACCAAGCAGGAAGTGCCGATGGGCGCTACGGGCGGCTCGACCTCCTCGCAATTCCCGCGCGCGATGAATTCGCTGCTGGGCACCAAATTCAAGATCATTCTTGGCTATCCCGGTGGCAATGACATCAACTTGGCCATGGAAAAGGGCGAAGTCTCGGGCCGTGGCTCCAACAGCTGGGCCTCGTGGAAATCCACCCGCCCCGACTGGCTGACGGGAAAGAAGATCAACATTCTCGTCCAGATCGGCCTGAACAAGGCCCCCGATCTCCCTGATGTGCCGCTCTTGATGGACCTCGCCAAGAATGACGCCGACCGCAAGGTTCTGCGCCTGCTCTCGGCACCCTCTGCTGTTGGCCGCCCCATTTTCACGACGCCCGATGTGCCAGCTGAGCGCGTGAGCGCATTGCGTGGTGCCTTTGACAAAATGCTGAAGGACCCGGCCTTCCTCGAAGACGCCCGCAGGGCCAATCTCGAAGTCGATCCTGTGTCGGGCGAAGATCTGCAGAAGATCGTCAGTGAAATTATCGCAACACCGAAGGAGACAGCCGCCCGACTGGCCTCTATCATCGGTGAGATTCAGTAATCAGAAGAAAACGAGAGGAGACAGACATGCCCCATGATCCCGGCGAGAAGGACGGCGTCCAGCATTGGCACGAGCCGTCAGGCACCCGCAAAGCAGGCTTCGGCGAATTTAAAAAGCAGCCGACCCCTTATGATGCGTGGATGGAAGCCCAAGGCATTCCGGTGTTCCGCGGCATTGGCATCAGCAAGGTGCAGAACCTGCCGCTCTTCGACTGGAAGCGTCGCGGTGGCAAAGGCCATTTCATTCAGCTCTACGGCACCGAAACCAAATGGGGCTGCTATGTGATTGAAGTGCCGCCGGGTGGCGCGCTCAATCCTGAAAAGCACATGTATGAGGAAATCTTCCTCGTGGTTGAAGGCCGTGGCACCACGGAAGTCTGGCAGGAAGGCGACAAGAAGAAAGTCGTTTTCGAATGGCAGAAGGGTTCGATGTTCTCGATCCCGATGAACGCCTGGTATCGCCACGTCAACGCGACCTCGGGCGGCGCTCTGCTGCTCGCCGGCAATACGGCTCCGAACGTGCTGAACCAGCTCAACAATGTTGAAGCCGTGTTCAACAATCCCTTCGTCTTCCGTGATCGCTTCTCGGGTGATGAAGACTTCTTCAAGCCCAAAGATGAGATCGAGCCCGATCCCGTGCGCGGCCTTGCCCAGCGCAAGACCAACTTCATCCCCGATGTGATCAATTGCGAATTGCCGCTCGATAACCGCCGCTCGGTCGGCTATCGCCGCGTCGAACCCGCGATGACCAACAACCAGTTCTATTTCTGGATTGGTCAGCACGAGAATGGCCGCTATTCAAAGGGCCATGCGCATACATCGGCTGCCGTGCTCGTTTGCCTGAAGGGCAAGGGCTACACCTATTCGTGGCCGGAAAAGTGCGGCGAACGTCCGTGGGAAAACGGCATGGCCGATCAGGTCAACCGTCTCGACTACGAGCCCGTCGGTCTTGTCACCGCAGCCCCGGGTGGCGCGCGCTGGTATCACCAGCACTTCTCGGTGTCGAAGGAAGACTTCCGCCTGACAGCTTGGTTTGGCCCGCACAATCCGGGACGCGATCCAGGTGCGCCGGGTGCCAAGCACACCGACTACACGGCCATCGACGTCAATCAGGGCGGCACGGCTATTCCGTACTGGATGGAAGATCCGTATATCCGCAATGAATATGAAGAGACGCTGAAGCAAAATGGCGTGCCCTGCCGCATGGATGCGAAGTGGTACGACAAGCCTGCGGATGCAGATACGTCAAAGACTGTGGTGTAAGCCACAAAGAGAAAGGCCCCGGAAACGGGGCCTTTTTTATTGTGCGTCGTCATTGCGAGGAGCAAAGCGACGCGGCAATCCATCTTCGGGTGGCCGCCATTTAGATGGATTGCTTCGTCGCTTCGCTACGCTCGCAATGACGGGGCGCCGTTACGAAAAACGGTTAGCGCACCAAGCGGCAATTCGCTCCACACTTCATCGCGCGTCAGCGGGTTGGAGGCGATCACCGCCACGCGATCCTTCGGCGTTGTCTCTTTGGAAAAATCCACGCGCAAATCTTCATCAACGAGCGTTGCCACGCCGAATGGCGCCTTGCGCACGATGTAATAAAATTTCTTGGTGCAGAAGGCGTAGAGCGAACGCCCATCGCTCATGAGAATGTTGAACACGCCCAGTTTTGCGAGCTCCTGGCAGAGTTTTTCAAGCGCCGCCTGCAATTGCGCGTGGCTTGGCAATTCTGGAAAAGCTTTATGCAGACGCCCGACGATCCAGCAGAAGGCATGTTCGCTGTCGGTCGTGCCGATGGGCCGATAAAGACCAAGCGGCTTTTGCTTCACGCCCTTGAGCTGACCATTATGTGCGAAGGTAATGGTGCGGCCCCAAATCTCGCGCGAGAAAGGATGTGTATTTTCGAGCGCCACGCGACCGCGATTGGCGCGGCGCACATGGGCGATGACGATCTCGCTCTTCAGCGGATAGTCGCGTAGCAGACGCGCAATCTCAGAATGGGCCGAGGGCTGCGGATCGTGGAACATGCGCGCGCCGCGTCCTTCATAGAAGGAAATGCCCCAGCCATCGCGATGGGGCCCCGTCGCCCCGCCCCGCCGGGCGAGCGCCGCAAAAGAAAAGCGGATGTCGGTCGGGACATTCGCGTTCATGCCAAGAAGTTCGCACATAACCCCGCTATAGCGCCGCCGTGGCGCGCGCACAATGGCGGGGTGGTGCGCTAAAATCGGCTGTCGTCGAAAGAGGAGCCCGCGCGGCGCGCGGTGAACATGTTCCAGACCGACAGCACAATCAGGGCGCCGACAACGGCACCGATCAGGCCCGCCCTGTCATTGGGGCCATACCAGCCAATTGCTTGGCCGATCCAGGTGGCCACCACAGCGCCGATGACGCCCAGAACGGCCGTCATGATGAAGCCGGAGGGTTCATTGGGTGCGCGTGAGATCAGCCGGGCAATAAGGCCGGCAACAAGTCCTATGAGAATGGTCCATAGCAAAGACATGTCACGTCTCCTGACTCACAAGAGTCAGGAAACGGACGCACCCGCCTGCGGTTCAATCCCGCGGGCCGCGCTTTTCAAATTTCGGCTTGCCCTTGTCTTTGTTCGCCTTGAACGGGGGCTTGTCGCCAAAAGCTTTCTTCTCAAAAGGCTTCTTTTCAAAAGGCTTTTTCTCGAAGGGCTTCTTCTCGAAAGGTTTCTTCTCGAAAGGTTTCTTGTCACCCTTGGGGAAGCGCGGCTTTTCATCACGCGCGGGCGCGCCGCCGTCGATCCGGGTGAAGGACAATTCGACTTCACCCTTGCGCGGCTTGACGGGCTGCGTCATCGCCTGGGCAAAGCTGGCCGCATGTTCGGTTGAGACTTCAAACTTTGTCTCATTGTCGAAAATACGAATGGAGCCAATCGCCTCGCGCGTGACACCGCCACGCTTGCAGATCATCGGCAAGAGCCATTTTGGATCGGCACTCTCGCGACGACCAATGTTGATATGGAACCACACACCGCCATCGCCACGATGGCGCATGGGCGCGGATGGCGCGCCACCTGTGGGCTCGCGCATCGGACGATCCGTGCGCGCGGGGCGCATATCGGCGCGGAAACCCGGATCGCTGACGTCTTCAGGGGCTGGCAATTGCAAGCGATGCAGGCGCACGAGCGCGCAAGCAATGTCTTCAGCCGAACGACCTTCGAGAAGGGCGCGCGCGAGGGTGAGATCTTCCTCGCTGGTTTCTTCCTTGAAAATATCATCCTGAATCAGACGCTGCTGATCGAGCTTGCGAATATCTTCCGCTGTCGGTGGGCCACTCCATTCAGGAGACAGACCCGCATCGACCAGCATGCGCTCAGCCTTGCGGCGGCGCGAAATGGGCACGAGCAGAATGGCAACGCCCTTGCGACCCGCACGACCTGTGCGGCCCGAGCGATGTTTCAGAACTTCCGCATCATGGGGAAGATCTGCGTGAATGACGAGATTGAGATTGGGCAAATCAATGCCGCGTGCTGCCACGTCGGTGGCAACGCAGATGCGCGCGCGCCCGTCCCGCAAGGATTGCAAGGCGTGATTGCGCTCGTTCTGGCTCAGCTCGCCCGAGAGCGAGACGGCATTGAAGCCGCGTTCCATCAAGGCTGATTGCATATGGCGCACAGCTTCGCGCGTGTTCATGAAGATGATCGCGCATTCCGGATCATGGAAGCGCAGCAGATTGACCGCCGCATGTTCGATCTCATGGGGCAGAACGCGCACAGCGCGGTAATCAATATCGGCATGAACCTGCTCGCCGCCGCCGACATTGAGACGCATGGCGTCTTTCTGGAAGTCGCGGGCGAGTGAGACAATGCCCTTGGGCAAAGTGGCCGAGAAGAGCAGCGTGCGGCGATCGGGCGGCGTGGCTTTCAAAATCTCTTCGAGATCTTCACGAAAACCAAGGTCCAGCATTTCATCGGCTTCATCGAGCACGACGGCGCGAATGGCGGACAGATTGAGCGCCTTGCGTTCAATGTGATCGCGCAGACGACCCGGCGTGCCCACGACAATATGCGCACCCTGCTGCAGCATCGTGCGCTCGCGGCGCGGCTCCATGCCGCCCACGCAAGAGACGATGCGCCCGCGTGTCTCACCATAAAGCCAGGACAATTCACGATGCACTTGCAAGGCAAGCTCACGCGTGGGGGCCACGATCAAAGCGAGCGGTGCGCCAGCATGACCGAAGAACTCCTTGTCATCGAGAAGTGTGGGCGCAATGGCCAGGCCAAAAGCCACGGTCTTGCCGGAGCCGGTTTGTGCCGAGACGAGCAAATCGCGCTCTTGTGTGGCTTCATCGAGAACAGCGAGCTGAACGGGCGTGGGCTCGAGATAGTCGCGCGCCGCAAGAGCGCGCGCGAGGCTCGGAATCGTAGCAGGAAAGGGCAAGAAGAAACCTTAGTCGTTAAGGGCGCCGTGCGGGACGCAACAGGCGCGGCAGGGCAAAGCCCATGGAGGTCTGACTTCTAGTGCCCTTTCGTCCAAAAGACCACCTGAAAAGACCTCAAGCGCGCGGTTTGCGACTTTTGGCACTCCGCCACAGGCCAAAAGCCCGCAAAGGCAGCACAAGGCAGAGCCATACGAGCACCCATTGGGCGGGGCGCATGGCCATGTCCGGATCAAAATTGGCCAAAAGCACGCGCGAGGCGGCCACGCCCGTCTTGCCAAAATACCAGAGCGCTTCGACCGCAGCCGTTGCCACGCTGGCGAGCGCGGCGATGATCAGCAGCGCCGTCAGGCCTTCCTGCCTACGCTTTTTGGCAAAGCGCCACATCATCATGGCGAAAAACAACCCACTCAGCATGACCCAATCGCTGACATCGACCTTGGTTTGCAAAAAGGCATGGATGAAGGCCAGCACGGTAAGGACATAAATCGTGCGATGCAGCTCGTTCCAGCGAACAGAGCCCAGCCGATGCACCCACCCATCGGTCGAGGTGACACCCAGCGCGACAATGCCCAGCAGAGCCACAAAACCGATGGTGAGATAAAAGCGCAGCGCAATTTCGGATGCCACGCGCAGCAAGTCGCCCTTCTGGTCATAGATATAGAGACCGAAGTGAATGACGAGATAGACACACGCCGCCACACCCACCATGCGGCGAATATCAATGAGGCGCGGCCATTGCGCGATGGCACGCAAGGGCGTGATCGCTAGCGAGAGCAACAGGATATGGACGGACCAGGTGCCTGTCTGATGCAATGCTTCAGTGATCGGCTTGGGGCCCAGATCATCCTGCGACCATTGCCAGATCACCCACAACCCCGGCCCGAACAGCGCCAGAAAGGTCACGAGCTTCAGCGGCACGAGCCTGCCCTTATAATCTGTCCAAGGCACCACGATTGTCTCCAGCCTGAGATCGCTTTGTCCCATGTCCGCCCCGTTTACGGAAGGCTTGGATTGGCCGATCAGCCGGGCCGGTGATAAAAGACGCCATGGCCACGCTCGATCTGACCTTCACCCCCTGCCCCGATGGCCCGCTGGCTCTGCCTGCCGCCACCTGTGCGCATGTCTGGCAGATTGATCTTGAGGTGGCGCGCGACGCAATGCTCAGCGCCTCCGAGAATGCGCATGCGAAGGCCATGCGCCACCTCGAAAAGCAGAGCCATTATATTGCGACGCGCTCAGCGCTGCGGCTAATCCTGTCCAAATATGTCGGCGGAACGCCAGAGCACCTGCCGCTCGCGATAGCGCGGCAAGGAAAACCATTCCTCGATATGGCCGGCGCGCCACAGTTCAATGTCACACATGCGCGGGGCAAGGCGCTCATTGCCGTGGCGCAAGTGGCGGTTGGCATTGATCTCGAATTTGCGCGCCCCGTGCGACAACTGGATCGGCTGGTTGAAAATTATTTCGCGCGCGCAGAAGAAAAAGCCCTGACCGCGCTGCCCGATGATCAACGCGCACAGGCTTTTCTCGCCGCCTGGACGCGCAAGGAAGCCTGTCTGAAAGCCACGGGCGAGGGCATTGCGGGCGGGCTGCATCGCTATCACGTGACGTTACGCGCGGATGAACATGCGCAGCTGATCTCCATCGATGGTAATGAAACAGCCGCCAGCGCCTGGACCTTGCATGCGTTCCGCGCTTTTGGAGGTGGGCAGGCCGCGATTTGTGCCGAAGCCCCCACGCTCGCCTTGCAAGGCTTTGCTCTTTAAAGGTTGGAAAGCCAGTCGATCACGACAGTTGCAATCTCACCATTGTTCTTCTCGAGCATCAGCATATGTCCATTGCCGCGGATGCCTTTGTCGGCAAGACGCGTGAAATCAACGGGCACGCCTGCCTGGCGCAGATAAGCGACCGTATTGTGATCATAAGGCGCGTGATAGGACGCCTCGCCCTGCACGACGAGCACAGGCACAGTTCGCAAATGCGCAAGCTTGCGCGCGGGCTCGGCCTGCAACCAACCGCGCATCAGGCCCTCGCCATCAGCTATGTCTTGCTGCACGAAAGCGAGTGTTTCGCCTTCAAGCAAAGGCGGATCATAGGTGAGCGGCTCGGCTGTCAGCCCATAGGGCTTGGTGAACGCCCCATCCTCACACCAATCGGGTGCGCCTTTGGCCACCATGTCATGCACGGGTGGGCCAGAAGGTTCGAGCGCCACAATGGCGAGCACTTTTCCAGGACGCGCATCGGCAATCAGCCAGCCAAAGGTGCCTGATTGCGAATGAGTGAGCAAAATGGCTTCCCCAATGCGATCAAGCAAAGTCGCGCCCGCATCACGATTGAGCGCCTGTTGCTGGGGAAAGCTCGCGAGCGAGGGAAAGCTTTGCGCATAATATTGATCAAAGACAGGATCACCCGCGACACCATCGCCCGGCCATTGCGTGTGCAAATGCGCCTGCGGCCAGAGTTTGGCGCGGGCGGGCGCGGTAAATTGCTGCTCCACGCGCGCTGTTGAGTGGCGCGACATGCGACCCGTCTCGGCTTGATGGGGCGAGCGCGCCCGCGAAGGCTGATCACACAGATAAACCGCATAGCCCGCGCGCAAAAAATAATCGCGGAAGCCCGCGCGCCCATCCGGCGTGCCGGAATAATTCAGCCCACTCTGGCCACCGCCGGAAAACATGACGATGGGCAGAGGTTGCGTGCGGTGCTGTGGGATTTGATATTCGACATACATCTGGCCGGACATAAAACGCCCGTCCGGCGCATCAAAATAAGTGCCGCCGCAGAAAAAATATCCTTGTTCGGCAATTTCCAGCGGCGGCAGACTCATCTTATTTCACCGACTTCACAATGCCGTTCTCATCGGCACGGAAACGACCGGTCTTCTGGCCCTTCACCGTTTGCGTTTGCAGCCATTCATAGGAGGCTGCATGCAAGACACGCGATTGCTGCTCCCAGACCATGAAATGGGTCGCTTGCGAAATGCCGATAAAGGCTTTGTGCTGCGTGCCCAGATCAGCAAACAAATCATTGTTGGAGCGCGTCAGGTCATCCTGTTCGCCGACCATGATCAGTGTCGGGATTTTCACTTTGGCGGCGCCTTCCGCATTCCAGCCCCAATAGGTGCGGGTGGGTGCACGCAAGCCGCCTGTGCCCCATGTTGCGCCCAGCGGATCATGCTGCACATTCATGGCCCAGATCATTTCGGGCATGCCAGGTTCAATGGTTTGCGGGAATTTGGATGTCCCCAGCCAACGCTTGTCGACACCCACATCGCGCGTCTGAATGGTCATCGGCGCGCCTGCTTTTGGCAGAGCGGGTTTGGCAGACGGATTTTTGCGATCATAATTGGACGACGCAAAGATCACGTATTTTTCGATCTTTTCAGGATGGCGCCCGACGTAGGTGCCGGTGCGAATGCCACCGCCCGACCAGCCGATGAGTGCAATTTTATCCACGCCGCGCAATTTCCGGATGAAATCCACCACACGGTCGATGTCATCACTTTCGCTGTCGCTGTTGACGAGATCGAATTTATATTTCGGCTCGCATTTGGCAGGAATGTTTTTGGGAACCAGCAGATCCTGCTGCTTGGGATCAAGATTGCACGGCTCATCCATCATCGGATGGCCTGAGCGGCCATAGCCCGTCATATCCATGGCAAATACATCATAGCCGCGCTCAGCCAGATATTTCATCCAGGAGTAATTTTTGAACGGCACGTCAAAGGCGAGTGTCGAGGGCGAATAGCCGCCATGCACCATCAAGACAACTTTGCCAGAAGGCGCTTTGCCATCGGCGCGTTTGAAAATGGAAACGGGCACTTTTTCGCGCACGAAAAGATCAATCGGCTTTCCGGCAATGGCAGGCACGGTCGACACATGCGCGACCAGACGATCGATGGTTTCAACCTGTTCGAGCGCAGCCGCCCCAAAAGTGGTGCCGCAGACAAAGGCAACACCCAGCCCCAGTGAGCGTAAGTTCATCATATCCTCCCCCCATTTTTATTGAGGAGGATTGTCCACCACAGCTGTGCACTTGTCCACGGGGCGCGCGTTACTTTCCAAAACTCTCGTCAAACCCATAACCCGCCCCACGCACAGTGCGGATCGGATCTTGCTCTTTGGGCAGAGAGAGCTCTTTGCGCAAACGCCCGACATGGACGTCGACCGTGCGCTCATCGATCTCGGCAGATTGCCCCCAGACGGCATCCAGCAATTGCGCCCGCGTGTAGACGCGGCCGGGCTTTTCCATGAGATGTTCGAGCAGCCGAAATTCAGTCGCTCCCAGATCCAGCTCACGCGTGCCGCGATGCACGCGATGCGTGGCGCGGTCCAAGGTGATCTCCCCCGCCACCAGCTGATAGGCCACACGCTCGGGACTGGCGCGGCGCAACAGCGCACGAATGCGCGCCACAAGTTCCGGCACGGAGAATGGCTTCACCACATAATCGTCAGCACCTGTGGAAAGACCGCGCACGCGCTCGTCTTCCTGACCCCGCGCCGTGAGCATGATGACGGGCAGCGTTCTGGTGGTCTCGCGCGCACGCAGGCGGCGGCAGATCTCGATGCCCGACAGGCCCGGCAGCATCCAGTCCAGAATGGCCAGATCCGGCGGGTTTTCGAGGAGCATCAGATCAGCTTCATCACCACGCGCAGCATGCTCGACGATGAACCCTTCCGCTTCCAGATTATAGGTGACGAGCGTGGCCAACGCGTCCTCGTCTTCAACGAGAAGAATACGCGGTGCTTTGCTCGCCACAACCATCAGCGCAGCACTTTGCCGGGGTTGAGGATGTTCAGCGGATCAAAAGCGGCCTTGATGCGCTTCATCAGATCAAGCTCGCGCGCCTGCTTGTAGCGCGGCAGCTCATCGATCTTGAAGGCGCCAATGCCATGTTCGGCACTGATGGAACCTTGATGCGCATGAGCATTGTCATGCACCAGATTATAAATCGCATCATAATTCTTCATCAGATCATCGCCCGAGAAGCGCTCCGACGAGCCGACATTGTAATGCAGATTGCCGTCACCCAGATGACCGAAGGTCATGTTGAGCAGACCCGGGAATTTTTCCTGCAATTCGGCATCGGTCTTCTCGATGAAAGACACCATATTCGACACAGGCACGGAAATATCGTGCTTGATGCTTTTCACCGCTTGGGCTTGGGCCAGCGTGATGCTTTCGCGCAAATGCCAGAGGTCTTTGGATTGCGTCAGGTTTTCAGCAATCACGGCATCATCGATTTCGCCTGCCTCAAAACTCTCGCCGAGCATGGCTTCAAACATGGCACGCGCATGTTCTTCGCCCTCGGCGTCCGAGATCTCGAGCAAGGCATACCAAGCCGGTTTGTCCGCGAAGGGGATTTTCTGTTGCGGAAAGCACTGGTGAACCATGTCGAGACACACGCCCGCCATCAGCTCGTAGCCTGTGAGCGCTGTATCAAACGCCTTGCGCGCGCGGCGCAAAACAGCAACAGCGTTTTCAACTGACGACAAAGCCAGCATGGCTGTGCATTTGGCCGCAGGCTGGGGAAACAGCTTCAGCGTCGCGGCAGTGATAATGCCCAGCGTGCCTTCGCTGCCGATGAACAGATCGCGCAGATCATAGCCGGTGTTGTCTTTGCGCAAACCGCGCAGACCATCCCAGATTTCGCCATCGGCACAGACAACCTCAAGGCCGAGTGTCAGATCGCGCATATTGCCGTAGCGCAGCACCTGCGTGCCGCCGGCATTGGTGGCGAGATTGCCGCCAATCATGCAGGAGCCTTCAGCCGCCAGCGACAGCGGGAAAAGAAAGCCCGCATCGCGCGCCGCCGCCTGCAGGTTCTGCAAGATCATCCCGGCATCCACCGTGATGGTCGCATTGTCGGCATCCAGCGCGCGAATTTTGTTGAGGCGGCTCATCAGCAGAATGACAGCATTGCCCTTGTCATCCGGCGTGGCCCCGCCGACCAGGCTCGTATTACCGCTTTGCGTCACCACCGGTACGCCGGCTGCCGCGCAGACTTTCACCACGCCCGACACTTCCGCTGTCGAGCCCGGGCGCACGGCGCATTGCGCCTTGCCGGTGGCCATATTGCGCCAATCCGTCAGATAGGGTGCCAGCTCCTCTCCGGTGAGGACATTCTTCTGGCCAACGATGTCTGCGAGCGAGGCGAGCAAAGTCATTCTTCCTACCCTTTTTGGGGCTGCCGGGGCCAAAGACCCCCTTTTCTCCCGTTTGCCATAAGGCAAAGCGGGACAGCTTGTCGAGAGTGTCCCTCCAATGGTGGCGTGAGCGGGAACGGAAGGGTAAAAAAGGTGCCGGAATCGCGGTCCCGAATCTATTGGGGCCAGTGCAGGAATTGAATGACCCCCAAGCCCGCCCGCCCTGCCCTGACCAGCCGTTTGGCGGCCCTATCGGCTGTGCTGTGCTTGGGCGCCTGCACGCCCGATTTCGCCCCGCTCGAAGGCGACGTGCCCGACCTGCCGCCCGCTTTTGCTGCGGCCCGGGATGTCGAGGCCACCGGGATCGCTGGCTGGCCGCAGAGTTTTGGCTCCATTGAGCTGACCCGCCTGGCGCAGAGCGCGGCCGACAACAATCTCGACATAGCGATTGCCGCGGCCCGCATCCGGCAGGCGGAGGGGCTGGCGCAGGTGGCGGGCGCTGATCTGTTGCCGGAAATCAACGGCACACAGGGCGCATCGCGCAGCCTCTCGCCCGGCACCTTGCGCGCCGCCACCGCGCCGTTCACGCGCACGGCGACCAATAATTTCAGCCTCGGCCTTTCGGCCTCCTACATGTTCGATCTCTTCGGCCGCAACCGTTTGATCAGCGAATCCGCGCAGGCCGATCTGATTGCCGCGCGCTTTGATCGCGAGACTGTTGCGCTGGCGAGCACGGCCAGTCTGACCAATCTCTATCTGCAATTGCTGACGGCCCAAGACCGCCGCCGCTTTGCGCTCGACAATACGCGCAACGCCGAACAGGTGCTGCAAGCCATTCAGGCACGCGCCTCTGTGGGCACAGCCAATGATCTCGATGTGGCGCAGCAAGAAGGCGTGGTGGCAGCGCAGCGCGCATCCATTCCCGCCCTTGATCAGGCCATTGCGCAAAACCGCAATCTGATCGGCGTGCTGACAGGCTCTGTGCCTGAGAGCCTCAGCCTGCAAGGCGGCAGCTTGCGCAGCCTGCGTGTGCCTGTGGTGAAACCGGGCCTGCCTGCCGACCTCCTTTTGCGCCGCCCTGATATTGCCGCCACCGAAGCCCGCCTTGTCGCCGAGCGCGCCAATCGCGAAGCGGCACGGCGTGCTTTTCTGCCCTCGATCACGCTCACTGCCTCGGGCGCTTATCAAAGCGGCGCTTTGAAAAACCTGCTGCGGCCCGATGCTCTGGCGGGCGCCTTGGCGCAAGGCCTGACGCAACCCATATTTGATGGCGGAGCTCTGTCAGGAAAATTGCGTCAGGCCGAGGGGCGCGAAGCGGAGCTTTTGCAGACCTATCGCAAAGCCATTCTGACCGGACTATCAGATGTCGAAAATGCGCTCATCGGCATTGAACAGACGACAAGACATGAAAATCTGCAGGCCAAAGTGGTGGAGACAGCGCGACGCGCGCAAAGCATCACAGCAGAGCGCCTGCGCGAAGGAACAATTGACGTGGTGACGCTTCTCAATACGCAGCTCACGCTGTTTCAGGCGCAAGACCAGCTGACGCAAATCCGCCTGCAGAAGTTTCAGGCCTATGTGAGCCTGTTTCAGGCTTTGGGCGGCGGCTGGACACGCATCGCGCCGCAGATGGCATCAGGAGCAGCAGGCGAATGACGCGCGATCGGCTCATCAAAATCTGGCAGCTGCACGGGCGCAAGATCGCCGCTGTTCTTGTCGCAGCGCTCTTCTTGGGCGTGCTGGGATATGAATTCGGCTTCTTTGGTCGTGACGCGGGTGCCTCACGCGGCTTTGGTGGCCGGCGTCCGGCGCAAAAGATCGAGGAGGTCCCGGTGCTCACCGCCCGCGCCACACGCGCCGACGTGCCCGTCACGCTCGATGCTGTGGGCACAGTGCAGGCGCTCAACACAGTTGTGGTGCGCGCACAGGTCGAGGGTCGCCTGATCGAAATTCTCTTCAAGGATGGGCAGGATGTGAAGAAAGGCGATGTGCTGGCGCGCATCGACCCGCGCACGCTGCAAGCGCAATATGATCAGACAGTCGCCAAGAAGGCGCAGGACGCTGCCCAACTCGCCAATGCGCGGCTGGACCTTGAACGCTATGAGCGCCTCGCCCAATCCAATTTTGGCTCACGCCAGCAGGCCGATACGCAACGCGCGACCGTCGCCCAGCTCGAAGCACAACAGCAGGTCGATCAAGCCTTGGTCGATAATGCAAAAGTCATGCTCGATTATGCGACCATCACCGCGCCGATTGATGGGCGCACGGGCCTGCGCAATGTCGACGCCGGCAATGTCGTGCGCGCAAGCGACCCCAGCGGGCTGGTGACCATCACGCAAGTGCACCCGATCGGCGTGATCTTTTCTCTGCCACAACAGAATCTGCGCGCCATCAACCGCGCCAAGGCGCGCGGGCCATTGAGCGCGCAGGCGCTAGAGCCTGACAATGCCACCGTGGTTGAGACTGGCGAAGTCGAGGTCATCGACAATCTGGTGGATCAAGCCACAGGCACGGTGCGCGTGCGTGCGCTCTTCCCCAATGAAGCGCAGGCTTTGTGGCCGGGCCAGTTCGTCAACATTCGCCTCAACGTCGATGTGGATCGCAACGCGCTGATTGTGCCAACGGGCGCCGTGCAGCGCGGACCCAACGGCGCCTTTGTTTTCGTGGTGACAGATGAACAAAAAGTCGCCCTGAAAAATGTTCAAGTGGCGCGACAGAATGAACGCATTGCCATCATTGGCTCTGGCCTTGACGAAAATATGCGCGTGGTGACCTCCGGCTTCATGTTGCTCAACGATGGTTCCAGCGTGAAGCCCATGGATGCTGATGCGCAGCCGGAGCCCGCCACACCGCCCGCGCAAAATCGCGAGCGCCGCCGCACGGGAGGCGGCGGAGCGCCAGCGCGATGAATATCAGCGCGCCCTTCATTCTGCGCCCGGTTGCCACGTCCCTTCTGGCAGTGGCGGCCTTGCTCTGCGGAATTTTGGGCTATTGGCGTCTGCCTGTTTCGGCCATGCCGCAGGTGGATTTCCCCACCATCCAGATCACCACGCGCCTGCCCGGCGCCAACCCCGACACGATTGGTGCGATCATCACCGCACCCTTGGAGCGCCAGTTCGGACAAATTCCCGCACTTGCCTCCATGTCGTCGCAATCATCCTTCGGCCTGTCGCAGATCACGCTGCAATTTGATTTGGGACGCGACATTGATGCAGCGACACAAGATGTGCAATCAGCGATCAATGCCGCAGGCTCAGCGCTGCCGCGCAATCTGCCCTATCCGCCAACCTATGCAAAAGTGAACCCGGCGGATCCGCCCATCGTCACACTGGCCGTCTCATCCGACACGCTGCCTTTGCGCACCCTGTCGGATTATGCCGACACGCTGATGGTGCCGCGTCTGGCTGAAATCTCGGGCGTCGGGCAAGTGACGTTGCAAGGCGGCATCAAGCCTGCTGTGCGCATTCAGGCCGATCTCGCCCGCCTGGCCTCAGCCAAGATCGGCCTGGAAGAATTGCGCGCTGCCATTGCGGCCGCCAATGTTGCGGGCGCCAAAGGCGCGCTGGATGGACCGACGCAATCCTACACCATTGCCTCCAACGACCAGATTGCAGCCGCTGACGCTTATCGCAATCTCATCATTGCCTGGCGCAACAATGCGCCTGTTCTGCTGCGCGATGTGGCCGAAGTGGTGGAGGGGCTGGAGAACGCCCGGGTTGCCGGATGGTATCAGGGGCACAATGCCGTTATTCTCGACGTGCAGAAACAGCCGGGCGCCAATGTTGTGGCAACACTCGACAAGCTGCGCGCCGAATTGCCGCGCATCCAGCGCCTGATGCCGGCTGGTGCGCGGATCGACATTGTGAATGACCGCACCCAATCCATCCGCGCCAGTTTGGGCGAAGTGCAGATGACGCTTGTGCTGGCGGTCTTTCTAGTCGTGTTGGTTGTCCTGCTCTTCTTGCGCGATCTGCGCGCGATGATTGTTGCGGGCATTACACTGCCACTCTCGATCATTGCGACTTTCGCGACCATGTGGGCGGCGGGCTTTTCAATCGACAATCTGTCGCTCATGGCGCTCACCATCGGCACTGGCTTTGTGGTCGATGATGCAATTGTCATGATCGAAAACATCAAGCGGCGGCTGGAACAAGGCGAAGAGGCTCTGCAGGCGGCGCTCTCAGGCGCCCGCGAGATCGGCTTTACCATTGTCTCGCTGACCTTCTCGCTGATTGCCGTGTTCATCCCGCTTTTGTTCATGACGGGGCTTGTCGGGCGCATGTTCCGCGAATTTGCGCTGACACTAACCTTGGTCGTAATTGTCTCGGCAGTCGTGTCGCTCACCGTCACGCCGATGGTCTGCGCCAAGCTGCTCAAAGCCGCGCCCTCCAAACGCTTTGCTGCGCTGCTGACGATCAGCGAAAGACCTTTCGCTGCCATGCTCGCCACCTACGAGCGCACACTCGGCCTTGCCTTGGCACGCCGCACACTTGTGCTGGGCATCACAGCGGGCACGCTTGTGCTCACGGGCCTGCTCTATCTCGTCATGCCGAAAGGTTTTCTGCCCGCGCAAGATACAGGCGTGATGATTGCCATGCTGGATGCAGCACCCGATGCCTCGTTCCGCGAGGTCAGTCGTTTGCAGGCTCAGGCGACAGAGGCTTTTCTGAAAGACCCGGACGTGCGCGCGGTGACATCGGTCGCTGGCATTGGTCCGCTCAATCCAACCAGCAATAGCGCGCGCCTCACCATTGTCTTGAGAGATCGCGAGACGCGCAGCGCAACTGCGGCAGAGATGGCCACACGTCTGACCAAACAGGCGGGCGCTGTTCCAGGCGTGACGCTTTATGTCGAGCCGGTGCAGGACATTCAGATTTCGACACGCTCCAGCCGCTCGCAATATCAATATACAATGTCGGCTGGTGACAGCGCCTCGCTGGCGCTCTGGTCAGACCGCCTGGCCCAGCGCCTGCGCGAAAGCCCGCATCTGCGCCATGTCGCGCGCGAGACGCATGAAGGCGCGCCGCGCATCCAGATTGACGTGGACCGCGAGAAGGCCGGGCGCTTCGGCATTGGCATGCAGCAGATTGACGACACGCTCTACAGCGCCTTCGGCCAGCGCCAGATTTCGACCATCTATGCGCAATCCAACCAGTATCGCGTGATACTGGAAGCAGCCAGCGTGTATCAGAATGATGCCTCGGCTTTGTCGAAGCTTTTCGTCGCGGGCACAGGCGGCGCGCAAGTGCAGCTGGAGACGATTGCCAACATCCGCCTGACAACCGGCCCGCTCTCCGTCGCGCGCCTCGACCAGTTTCCGGCCACGCCCATCAGCTTCGATCTCGCACAAGGCGCGTCATTGGGTAAAGCTGTTGCAGATATTCGCGCAGCTGAGCGTGAGATTGGACTGCCGCCCACGATCATCGGGACATTCTCGGCAGATGCTGCAGAATTCTCGCGCTCGCTGGCAAGCCAGCCGTGGCTCATTCTGGCTGCCATCATCACCATCTACATTGTGCTCGGTGTTCTCTATGAGAGCTTCGCGCATCCCTTCACCATTCTCACCACGCTGCCCTCAGCAGGTGTGGGCGCCTTGCTCGCGCTTTGGATCGGCGGGCATGACCTCTCTGTCGTGGCACTGATCGGCATTATTCTGCTGATGGGTATTGTGAAGAAAAACGCCATCATGATGATCGACTTTGCGCTGGTGGCCGAGCGCGAACAAGGACTCTCGCCCGAAGAGGCGATCATCCGCGCCTGCCTCTTGCGCTTCCGCCCGATCATGATGACAACGCTTGCCGCCCTGTTTGGCGCTTTGCCGCTTGCGCTCGCTTCGGGCATGGGCAGCGAATTGCGCGTGCCGCTCGGCATCACCATTGTCGGCGGCCTGCTACTCAGCCAATTGCTGACGCTCTACACAACGCCTGTCATCTATCTCGCCATTGATCGCTTCCGCCAGCGCGAGAAAAGTTTTAGCCCAAATTGGCGGGAGCCTGTGCCGTGAGCGCGCTGTCGCAGCGCTTTATCTTCAGGCCGATTGGCACAACGCTGCTCTGCCTTGGCCTCTTGTTGGGCGGCGCTGTGGCATGGTTTGCCCTGCCTGTCGCCAGCATGCCCAATGTGGAATTCCCGACCATCCGCGTGATGGCCTCTCGCCCCGGCGCTGATCCCTCCACCATGGCCGCCACAGTCGCCGCACCGCTCGAGCGCGCGCTCAGCAATGTTGCGGGCATTGTCGAGATGACATCATCCTCTACGCTCGGCACAAGCGCAGTCACGATCCAGTTCGATCTCACCCGCCGCATTGATATGGCCGCACGCGATGTGCAAGCCGCTATCAATGCCGCCGTGCCTGATCTGCCCGGCGACATGCCCAATCTGCCCATCATCCGCAAAGCCAATCCCAATGGCATGCCGGTGCTCATTCTGGCGCTGACGTCTGACACTCTTGCACCTGATGCGCTGTATGACCTCGCTGATACAATTGTCGCGCAGCGCATGGCGCAGGTGGATGGCGTGGCTGAAGTGCAGGTGAATGGCTCGGAACAGCCCGCCATTCGCGTGCGGCTTGATCCCGCGCGGATTGCCGCAATGAATCTTTCGCTCGAAGACATACGCACAGCCCTAGCCGCGGCTAATACGCTCTCGCCCACGGGCGGCTTTGATGGCGATGCGCGCACGCTCTCGCTGACCACCAACGGCCAGTTGAATGCGCCAGAGGACTACGCCAACATTGTTCTGCGCACACGCGGCGGCGCTGTGGTTCGCCTCGGCGATGTGGCCGAGATCATTCGCGGCACGCGCAACACACGGTCTGCTGGCTGGTTCGATGGCAAGCCTGCCGTGCTCATTCAGATCACCAAACAACCTGATGCCAATGTCATTGAGACAGTTGACGGGGTCAAAGCCATTCTGCCCGCCTTGCGCCAATGGATTCCGCCCGGCGTTTCTTTCAACATCATGTCGGATCGCACGGTGACCATCCGCGCGACTGTGGCTGATCTGCAAAAGACTCTGCTCGTCTCCATTGCGCTGGTCATGGCGACCGTGTTTCTGTTTTTGCGCGAGCGCACGGCGACCCTGGCTGCCGGGATCACCATTCCGCTGTCGCTGGCTGGCACATTCACGCTGATGTGGGCCTGTGGCTTCACCATCGACACTTTGTCACTGATGGCGATCATTATTGCAGTCGGTTTTGTTGTTGATGATGCCATTGTCATGATCGAAAACATCCACCGCAATCGCGAGGCAGGCATGGCGCCGCTTCAGGCGGCACTCACCGGTGCGCGGCAGATCGGCTTCACCATTATCGCGATCAGCCTGTCACTGGTGGCAGCCTTCGTGCCGCTGCTCTTCATGACGGGTGTTATTGGCCGTTTGTTTCGCGAATTTTCGCTCACCATGGTGTTTGCCATCGGCGTCTCGACGCTCGTCTCGCTGGTCGTCACACCCACGATCTGCGCGCATTTGCGTGAAAAGCCACCTACCACGCCCTCGCGCTTTGAACATGGCCTCGCTTGGCTGAAATCGCTCTATGCCAAAAGCCTCACCCCCGCGCTGGCGCGCCCGACCCTGTCGATCATCGCCGTGCTGGTCACGACAGCACTCACCGTCCATCTCTTCCGCACGCTGCCCAAAGCCGCCATTCCCCAAGATGACATCGGGCTTGTCTTTGCCTGGACGGAAGCCGCCAGCGACGTCTCGTTTCCTCGCATGCGCGACTTGCAGCTTCAGGCTACAGCCCTTGTTGCTGGTGACAAGAGTGTGGCCTCGACAGCCTCCTTTGTCGGCTCTGGCTTCACCACCAATACAGGCCGCATGTTCATCAGCCTGAAACCGCCGGGTGAACGCAAGGAGACAACGCAGCAAGTGATTGATCGCCTGCGCGTGCCGCTCACCGCCATCCCAGGGGTACGCACTTATCTCTGGCAGATGAGTGATGTGCGTGTGGGTGGGCGCCCATCCCGCTCCAATCTGCAATTTACATTATGGGGCGCAAGCTCTGAAGAGATTGATGAATGGACGCAAAAGGCGCTCGCGCGATTGCGCACGCTGCCGGACATTGTCGATGTCTCGTCTGATCGCGACAAAGGTGGGCTGCAAGCGCGCGTTGCCATTGATCGCAATGCGGCGACGCGGCTTGGCGTGTCGATGACAGATATCAACAATGCCCTGTCCAACAGCTACAGCCAGCGGCAGGTGTCGACCATTTATGGCGAGCGCAATCAATATAAGGTGGTGCTGGAAGTGGCCGCTGACCGCCAGAATGATCCGGGCGATCTGGCAGGCCTGCATGTGGCTGCCAAAGGCGGACAGCAAATTCCACTCGCCACGCTTGCTACGATCGAGCGACGTATGGCGCCTGTCGCGGTCAATCACACAGGCCTCTTTGCCTCCGCCACAATCAGTTACACCAACGCACCGGGCGTGCCGGTTGAGACCGCCAATCGCGCCGTGCAAGACGCCGTGCTCTCGCTGTATCCGCCTGATTCCATCCGCGCCGATTTTTCGGGCGATGCCAAATTTGCTGAAGAGAGCAGCGCGAGCCAAGGCTGGTTGCTTTTGGGCGCACTCATCTGCGTCTATCTGATCCTCGGCATTCTCTATGAGAACCTGCGCCATCCGCTCACCATCATTTCCACTCTGCCATCTGCGGGGCTCGGCGCTCTGCTCGCACTCTGGATCACTGGCACGGAGCTTTCTCTCATAGCCTTCATCGGCATGATCTTGTTGATCGGCATTGTGAAGAAGAATGGCATCATGCTGGTCGATTTTGCGCTCACCGCGCAACGCGAGCGGGGGCTTGATGCTGCCACCGCCATGGGTGAAGCCTGTCTTGCCCGCTTCCGCCCCATTCTCATGACAACGCTTGCGGCCATGTGTGGCGCGCTGCCTTTGCTCTTTGCTGATGGGCCGGGGGCCGAAATGCGCCGCCCGCTGGGCATTACCATTGTTGCGGGGCTGGCTCTGTCGCAGCTCATCACCATTTACACGACGCCCGTCATTTACGTCGCGCTCGACCGTTTGCGGCGCAGCAAACGCACATGATGACGGTCTTGGCTATTCTGACACCTGTAGGTGCTTTCATCGCCTTCCTGACTGATGCGATCTTTCTGGGTGTCTTGCTCAGCATCGTCGCGCTGATGCTCTGGCGCGCCATGCTCAACCGCTGATACAAAAAACCCGCCGGGATGACCGGCGGGTTTCTGTTGGGTTGAGAGCAGATCCTGCTTAGTGCAGACCCGTCTTCATCGCAGCCTCAGACGCATCTTTCTGGCTCGATGCATCCGATCCCGCGCCGTTGAAATAAGCGTTCAGGATCACTGCAACAATCGTGGTGAGCAGAATGCCTGAATCAAGGATTGGTTTCAGTTCGCGCGGCAGCTTGTCGAAAATATTCGGCGCGATCAGCGTCAGCATGCCAACGCCGATACCAATGGCAACAATCATCAGATTGTTGCGGTTGGCGTTGTAATCGACATTCGACAAAATGCGGATGCCCGTTGCGGCAACCATGCCGAACATGACAATCCCCGCACCGCCCAGCACGAAGACTGGAATGGCAGCAAAGACAGCTGCCAGTTTCGGAACGAGGCCCAACCCGATCAGGATCACACCGCCCGCAATCGCCACCCAGCGTGAACGCACGCCCGTCACACCGACGAGGCCCACATTTTGCGAGAAGGACGTATAGGGAAATGTGTTGAAGATACCGCCGAGAATCGTGCCCACACCATCGGCACGCAGGCCGCGGGTGAGATCTTCGGACGTGACCTTCTTCTCGGTCATTTCACCCAGCGCCAGGAACATGCCCGTCGATTCCACCATGACCACGATCATGACAATCGACATGGTGACCACCGACCAGAAGTCGAAGGTTGGCATGCCAAACTGCAGCGGATAGACGAAGTCAAACCAGGGCGCGTTGGCGACCGTGGCGAAATTCATCTTGCCGACGAAGACGGCAATGGCACCGCCAAAAATAATGCCGAGCAGAACGGCAATATTGGCGAAAAAGCCCTTCGCGAATTTTGCAATCAGCAAAATGGCCACGAGCACGGCAAGTGCAATGCCCATATTGTCGAGCTGACCGAAGGCCGGATTGGGGAAATCACCCATCACACCATCGAGCGGCTTTTTGATTGTCGCAAAACCGCCGCCAAACCAGCCAATGCCGATGCGCATGAGCGTAATGCCGATCACTGTGATGATCGTGCCAGTGACAACCGGTGGGAAGAAGCGCAGCAAGCGCCCGATCAGCGGCGAGACCAGCACACCGAAAACGCCAGCGGCAATGACCGAGCCGTAGATTTGCAGAAGGATTGCATTGGGCGTGAGGCCTGCGCCCTTGCCAGCGCCAATCATGGCGAGCATGGGAGCAACAGAGGCGAAAGTGACGCCCATCATGACGGGCAGACGAATGCCAACGCCACCAAAACCGAAGGCTTGCACCAGGGTCGCGAGACCGCAGGCAAACAAATCGGCATTGATCAGCATGGTGCGCTGTTCCGGCGACAAGCCGAGTGCGCCCGAGATGATCAGCGGAACGGCAACTGCGCCCGCATACATGACAAGCACATGCTGAATGCCAAGTGCCGCTAGTCGCGGCGCTGGCAGAATTTCATCGACTGAATGCGGGTTAGACATAACACCCCCCTTTTTTGTTTTGGCTACGTGAGCCCTTCCCACCTTCCAGCCCCCTCAGGCTGGCAGACGATCCTTCAATCGTAGAAGGGCGATGCGCTCGATTTGCGCAACAGCCTCCTCGAATTCGGTTTCAACATCATGCCCGATGCGGCGCTCAAAGGCAGCCAAGATCGCCTCTTTGCCAGCGCCCTTCACAGCCATAATGAAAGGAAAGCCAAAGCGCGCCTTATAGGCATCGTTCAATGTCGTGAATTTTGTCAGTTCCTGAGGCGTCAGCGTGTCGAGACCGGCCGAGCCCTGCTCTTTGGTGGAATCTGCTGTCAGCTCTTTGGCAAGCGCGAGGCGTCCCGCAAGATCGGGATGCGCATTGATCAGCGCGAGTTTCTCATCGCGGCTCATCTGGCGCATCACGGCCACCAAAGCCGCGTGCAGGCCATCGGCATGATCTTGAGCCGGGCCAAACCCCTGTTGATGCGCGCGCCGCGCGATTTGCGGCGTATGCTCAAAAATGTCGCCAAAGGCGGCCACAAATTCCTCTTCAGCCATACGCGAAGGCTGCATCATGATCCCCGATAGGTGGAATAGGCCCAGGGCGAAACCAGCAGCGGCACATGATAATGGCCATCGGCCTCACGGATCACAAAACGGATCGGCACAATGTCGAGAAAACTCGTCTCCGCATCACTGTCGCCGATGGATTTGAAATAATCGGTGACGTGAAAGCGCAGCTCATAAGTGCCCGTCACATAATCATCGCCGATCATCAGGGGCGCATCGGTGCGCCCATCGGCATTGGTGGTGATGCTTTTGACGAGCGTGGAATGTCCCTGCGCATCGATGCGCATGAGATCGGCGCGCATGCCGGGCGCCGGCTTGCCGCGTTTGATGTCGAGCACATGGGTGGATAGGCGTCCCATTGGAATCTCTCTCCCGTTTCGACAATCATAATCTTTGGCAATCAAGGCATTTTCAAAAAAGGATTGAAACTGCTCAGGGTCTATTATGGCCAATCCCTCCCCCAGTCTTTCGGCTTAGGGGTACATCGCGGCCTGTTTGGCGAGATAGGCGCGCACATCAGGGATCAGCATATCGGCAAAAGCACGCACTTTGGCGGGCATGGCGCGCGGATAGGGATGCAGCAGCCCCAGCGTCACCGGGGGCAGTGGATAGTCCGCCAGAACGGGCTCCAGCGCGCCACTTTTGAGGTGGTGAGCCACTTCAAACACAGGCTTCACGGCAATGCCCATGCCTAGCAACGCCCATTGTGTCAGCACATCACCATCATCGGCATCGGCTGCGCCATAGACCGGCAAATGTCGCGGCTCGCCATCGTCGATGAGCGTCCAGCGTACCTGCTGGCTGCCAGGAAAGCGCAGCAGCAGGCACTCATGTTCGAACAAATCTTCGGGCTGGCTGGGCCGACCACGGCGCGCCAGATAGTCGGGCGAGGCCACCAGCATGCGCTCCACATTGGCAATCTTGCGCATGGTGAGCGAGGAATCCTGCATGGTCGCCATGCGCAAAGCCACATCGATGGATTCCGTCAGCAGATCGATCAGATAATCCGACAGGCGAAAGCGCACATCGATCAGCGGATATTCAATGCGGAATTTGGCGACCATGGGTGTCACCACCCGCCGCCCGAGACCCAGCGGTGCCGTGACCTTCAAGGAGCCGCGCGGGGCCCGGCTCGATTCCTCGACCGAAGATTCCGCCCGCTCAATGGCCTCCTGGATTTCAAGGCAATGTTCATGAAAGATCGCCCCCTGCTCGGTCAGGCGCATCTGGCGGGTGGTGCGGTGGAACAGACGGCAGCCCAGATGCTGTTCCAGCACCTTGATCCGGTGGCTGACCACGGCCGCTGAGAGCCCCAGACTGCGCCCGGCACTGGAAAAGGAGCCCAGCGCCACGCAGCGGGTGAAGACATGGATATTGTCGAGGGTCGCCATGGGCAGGGCCTGAATGATTTACAAATTAGATTTGAAAATCATTAAATCCTGACGGTTGTTTTGTAAAATCCCAAGGCCTCATATGATGGCGCTTCAGCCCGGAGCGACTCTCGGGCACGAATTTGGGGGACGTTGCATGGATCCGATCTTGGCAGAATGGGGTGGGCTGCTGCTGCGCTGGGTCCATATTATTACGGGCATCGCCTGGATCGGCTCGTCCTTCTATTTCATGCATATCGACGCGGCCATGCGGGCCACGCCCGACATTCCCACTGGCAAAGGTGGTGAGGCTTGGGAAGTCCACGGCGGCGGCTTCTATCATGTGCGCAAATATCTCGTTGCACCCGAAAAGCTCCCGGAAGAGCTGATCTGGCACAAGTGGGAATCCTATTCGACCTGGGTGTCGGGATTCTTCCTGCTCTGCTGGGTCTATTATCTGGGCTCAGATCTTTATCTGATCGATCCCGCCATTCGTCCGCTCAGCGCGCTGCAAGCCGCTGGCATTGGCATTGGTGGCCTTGTGCTGGGCTGGGTTGTTTATAATTTTCTGGTCAGCTCGAAGCTTGCCGAACAGCCAGTGCTGCTTGCCACCATCGGCTTCGCTTTCATCATGGCCATGGCCTATTTCTTCCAGATGATGTTTTCAGGTCGCGGCGCGCTGATCCACACGGGCGCGTTGATGGCCACCATCATGACAGGCAATGTCGCGATGAACATCATCCCCAATCAGCGCAAGGTGATTGCGGATCTGGTTGCTGGGCGCACACCTGACCCATCGCTGGGCAAACAGGCCAAGATGCGCTCGACGCATAATAATTATCTCACACTGCCCGTGCTGTTTCTGATGATCTCGGGCCATTATCCCCTGACCTTCACCTCGCCTTACGCCTGGGTGATTGTCGGCCTTGTCCTGATTGCAGGCGCGCTTGTGCGCTATTTCTACAATCAGCGGCATGCGGGCATTGGCAACAAATGGTGGACATGGCTTGTGGCTGCCCTTGCACTGCTCGCCGCTGTCTTCGTCAGCATGCTTTCCAACCCGATCGGTCGCGCGCGCTTGGGGCTGGCCGCCATTGAAATGCCTGCAGCTGTTGCCAGCGTTCATGTGCCTGCTGATGTGAATGACGTGATCACGTCGCGTTGCTCCATGTGCCATGCCGCTGAGCCTGTCTGGGCAAGCCTTGCCTCTGCGCCCAAAGGCATTTTGCTCGACAGCCCCGATCAGATTGCGCGCAATCGCCACCTGATTATGGAGCAAGCGGTGATGACCCATGCCATGCCGCCCAACAACATCACCGAGATCACGGCGCAAGAGCGACAGCTTTTGGCGGAGTGGCTCGGCATTCGGCTGGCGCGCCGCTGAGAATGTCCATGACACAGATCCGCATTGAGACACTCACCAAAGAGGCCTTCGCCCCTTATGGTGAAGTTGTGGAAGCTGACGGCGCGAAAGAAATTCCGATCAACCAAGGCTATGCGGTGCGCCGCAACGGGCTTGGCACGGTTGATATTGCGACCAACAGTGGTGATGTGAATATCAGTCTGTTTGTGGCCCAGCCACGCCCCATGCCGATCAAGGTGGAAGTGATGGAGCGCCATCCTGATGGCAGCCAGCTCTTCTATCCGCTGCAGGATCGTGATTGGCTCGTGGTGGTCTGCACCGATCCGCATAAGACTGAGAGCTATCGCGCGTTTCTGGCCACGGGCCAGCAGGGCGTGAATTATGCGCGCAATGTCTGGCATCATCCACTGTTGGTGCTTGATGCCGACAGCCGCTTTTTCATCGTTGATCGCAAAGGCCCGGGCGCCAATCTCGAGGAAATATTCCTCGACGCTGCGCAAGCGCTTTATCTCGAAAATCCTCCGACTGGAGTTACCTCGTGACCCATCGCTATTTCACCATTCCGGGCGGCCATCCGCCGCAGACCGATTTGCTCACGGGTCGCGCGGTGTTCACTGAAGCCTATGCCGTCATCCCGAAAGGCGTGATGCAGGACATTGTCACCAGCTGCTTTCCGTTCTGGGAAAAAACGCGCGGCTGGATTCTGGCGCGTCCGCTGTCGGGCTTTGCTGAAACCTTCTCGCAATATGTGATGGAAGTGGAATCAGGTGGCGGCAGCGACAGGCCCGAAACCGATCCGCGCGCGCAGGCTGCGATCTTTGTCGTTGATGGCGAAATCGTGCTCACCATTGAAGGGCAAGCGCGCCATCTCACCTCCGGCGGCTTTGCTTATATTCCAGCAGGCATGGCCTGGACGCTCAAAAATTTCGGCAAAGCCCCCGCGCGCTTTCACTGGATTCGTAAAGCCTATGAAGCGGTGGATGGACTTGGCGCACCTGAGCCCGTGATTGCCAATGAAAATGACATCAAGCCCAATGTCATGCCCGGCACGGATGGACGTTGGGCGACCACGCGCTTTCTGGATCCCGCTGACATGCGGTTCGACTTTCATGTCAACATCGTCACCTTCCAGCCCGGCGCTGTGATCCCCTTTGCTGAGACACATGTGATGGAGCATGGCCTCTATGTGCTCGAAGGCAAAGCCGTCTATCGCCTCAATCAGGATTGGGTCGAAGTGGAAGCGGGTGATTTCATGTGGCTGCGCGCCTTCTGTCCGCAGGCCTGCTATGCGGGCGGCCCGGGGCCCTTCCGCTATCTGCTTTACAAGGACGTCAACCGGCACCCATCACTGACGCGCTTTTAAAAGAAGGTCTCAATCCATTGCCGCATGGGGTTGGCTGGATCGAGCAGCAGTTTTGCGGTCAGCGCAAATGACATGATGACCAGCAACGGGCGCACACCGCGCCCGTTGAAGCGCATCGCCAGCCGTGCGCCGATCTGCGCACCCACGATATTGGCGGCCGCCATCGTCATGGCAATGAGCCACAGCACATGGCCGCCAATCACCATCGCGATGACACTCGCAGCATTGGTGCAAAAATTCAGAAGCTTCGTATTGCCAATGGCGCGCACCAGACCAAGTCCACCAAGGACGACCAGCACAGTGGTGAAAAACGAGCCGGTGCCGGGCCCAAAAAATCCGTCATAAAAACCGATGACGGTTGAGATGAGCGTCAGGCCGATTTGCCCAAACCGCGCCTTGCGATCTGCATCCTGCATCTTGGGCGCGAACAGAAAATAAAAGCCGATGAGAACAAGCAGGATCGGCACAAGGGCGCTCAGGAAAGATGAATCGATCACCTGCACCAGAACAGTGCCCGCACCTGACCCGATGAAAGCACCCAGAGCCGGCAGCGCAAATGTGCGCAAATCCACGTGCCCCTTGCGCCAAAAGGCGATGAACGCGCCGCCCGTGCCAAAGGCGCTCTGCACCTTGTTGGTAGCCAAAGCCTGAACGGGGGGAATGCCCGCCGCCAGCAACGCAGGCACCGTCAAAAGCCCGCCCCCGCCCGCCATGGAATCGATCAAGCCCGCCAAAAAGGCGGTGGTGACCAGAAAGCTCAAGGTTTCGAGAGTGATTTGCATGCGGGCCGAGCCATAACCCGTTGCGCGACCCCTTTCAATGGCGCGGCCTCTGCCTTATTTTCAGGACAAGCATTTTTGAGGGTTGAACATGGCCAAGATCATCGGAGGCATCGGCACATCGCATGTGCCCACCATCGGCGTCGCCTATGACAAGGGCAAACAGAACGATCCCGCTTGGGCACCCTTGTTTGAAGGCTACAAGCCTGTGGCCGACTGGCTGGCAGAGAAGAAGCCGGATGTGCTGGTCTTTTTCTACAATGACCACGCAACCACCTTCTTCTTCGATCTCTATCCGACCTTCGCGCTGGGCATTGGCGAGCGTTTTGAAATTGCCGATGAAGGTGCAGGCAAGCGCCCGCTGCCAGCCGTGCGTGGCAATGTCGATCTGTCGATCCATATCGCTGAGTCATTGGTGAATGACGAATTCGACATGACCACCTTTCAGGATCGCGCCATCGATCACGGCTGCGCCTCGCCGCTCCCCCTGCTCTGGCCGCATGCACCTGATTGGCCCGGCGCCATCGTACCGATTGCCATCAACGTGCTGCAATTCCCGATCCCCACAGCCAAGCGCTGCTACAAGCTCGGCCAAGCCTTGCGCCGCGCCATTGAATCCTATCCGGAGGATTTGAAAGTTGTGGTTGTCGGCACAGGTGGCCTCTCCCATCAGGTGCATGGCGAACGCTCCGGCTTCAACAATGAAGACTGGGACAAGGAATTTCTCGATCTCTTCGTGAAAAACCCGGACGAGCTGACCAAGCTGCGTCACGCCGATTACATTCGCCGCGGTGGTGCGGAAAGCGTTGAACAGATCATGTGGCTGGCCATGCGCGGCGCACTGGAAGGCGAGATCCGCGAATTGCATCGCAATTATTATCTCGCCACGACGACCGCCATGACCGTCACGCTCTACGAGCCGGCCTGAGGGAGAGACGAACATGAACCCGCAACTTGCCGGACTTGATGATCTTGAAGGCACTTATGTCTTTGATCTGCGCGTCAGCCACCGCGCCATGAAACTCAATCGGTTCCTGTGGAACATGATTGGCGCGCCTGCGCGTGAAACCTACAAAGCCAATCCCGACAAAGCGATGTCGGATGCCGGTTTGACGGACGAGGAGCAAGACCTTGTGCGTAAGGAAGACTGGATCGGCCTCATCCGGCATGGCGCGAGCTTTTTTGTGCTGGAAAAATTCGCGCGTGTGGCGGGCCGCACCAATCTCGAAGTCTATGCCATGATGCGCGGTGAGACCTTTGATGATTTCATGAAAACGCGCCGTGTGCCGGAGTGCCGTTGATGAGCGAGCGCCCCACTCTTTTCCTGCTCTGCGGCCTGCTTTGCGATTCCTACACATTCGCCAAGCAAAAGGCGGCACTGTCTGAAACTTATGATGTGCGCGTGGTCGATTTCTTCGGCCTCGACACAATGGAGGCCATGGCGCGCAAAGTGCTCGATCATGCGCCGCCGCGTTTTTCTGTCTGCGGCTTTTCCATGGGCGGGCGCGTCGCGCTGAAAATTATGGAGATCGCGCTAGAGCGCGTGGCGCGTCTGTGTCTGCTCGACACGGGTGTGGGCCCGGTTGTGGAAGGCGAACGCGAAAAGCGGCAGGTGCTGGTGGATCTCGCACGCGCGCATGGCAATGCGGCGCTGATCGACACTTGGTTGCCGCCCATGTTGCATCCTGATCGACAGAAGGATCCGGCTTTCATTGGCCCGCTCGGTCAAATGATCTGCCGCGCCACGCCTGAGATTTTTGCTCGCCAGCAAAATGCTCTGCTGACGCGCGACGATGCGCGCCCACTGCTGCCCCGGATCAACATTCCAACTTATGTGGTCGTTGGCCGGCAGGATGCCTGGAGCACGGTGGAACAGCATCAGGCTTTTGCCGCCCATATTCGCGATGCCAAGCTAATCGTGATCGAAAACAGCGGCCACTTTGTGCCCGTTGAGCAGCCAGAACAGCTCAGCGCTGTGCTCGACGAGATGATGCGCCAGCCCTCGGCCTGATCCACACAAGGCTTTTTGAATTGCTTTTCCCTGAAGGCCCAGCCATGCAGGAGGGGTTATTCAAGAGGAACAGGGTCAATTCATGCTGAAGCGGTCGGCACAGATGTTTGCGCTTTCGGCGGCCCTTGTCGCCAGTTCAGCGCAGGCGCGTGATCTTTATCGCTGGGTGCAATATGTGCCCGGTGGTTTTGAGGCGCGTGCGGTGACAGACGGCCCTGCCTGCCCTGCAGCCAGCATTGATGGTCAGGCAGCCAATATGGTCGAGCGTTCGACGCCTGGCGAAAATTATCCCGTGCGTGGCTGCGCTTTGTCACTGCCCAAAGGCGCCAAGCTTGTCACGCTGGATGGCGTGCCTGTGCCGCTGCCCAAAGAGCGCGCCAATCGCATTCTCGTCATGGGTGACACAGGGTGTCGCCTGAAGGGCGCTGATCGTGCGCAGGCCTGTCACGACATGAGCGAATGGCCGTTTCGCTTGGGCGCGGCCATGAGCGCGGATTTCAAACCCGATCTCGTCATTCATGTCGGCGACATGCATTACCGCGAAAGCGAGTGCCCAACCGGCAAGACAGGCTGCGCAGGTTCGCCCTTCGGCGACACATGGCCCGTCTGGAAAGAAGATTTCTTCGATCCAGCGGAATCGCTTCTCAATGCGGCACCTTGGGTGATGGTGCGCGGTAATCATGAGGAATGCGAACGCGGTGGCATTGGCTGGGCGCGCACGCTCGATCCTTATGTCTATGATCTCAAAAATGGTCGCGCGGGATGTCTTGGCCCGCAACAACCTTATCAGGTTGATCTGGGTGGCCTGACGATGATCGTCATGGATGTCTCGACCGCCGACGAACAAAAGCTCAATGACGCACAAGCCGCTTTCTTCCGCCCGCAATTTGAACTGGCCAAATCAATTGCTGGCCCCGTCTGGTTCACCTTTCACCGGCCCATCTGGGCGGTGGAATATCTGGTGAATGGCAAGCCGGGTGGTGACAACAAGACACTCGCCGCTGCCGCCAAGGGCGTGCTCGCGCCCAATGTTCAAGCGATCTTGTCCGGGCATCACCACGTCTTTGAAGTGCTGCAATATAAAGGCGACCTGCCGCTGCAGATCATCTCGGGCAATGGTGGCAATGAATTGTCGCTGGATGTGCCGGAGCCTGTCGGGCAAGTAGTCAATGGCGAGACGATCAGCGGCGGGCTCGCCAAGCCCGGCATCTTCGGTTTCGCCATGATGGAACGTGACGCCACCGATGCGTCAGGCACACGATGGACGCTGACCGCTCATGACCGACGCGGCAATGTTTTGGCGCGCTGCCAGCTCGACCAGCGTCAGCTCACCTGCCCTTGAAAACTTTTGTCCTGTGGACGACGCCGGAAGCTGCGCCTTATCGGGGCCGCATTTTCGCGGTCCCGTCACATAGTAAAGAAAGTATGAAGCGAGCGTGATTCGCGTTCCCTTAACGACGGAGATTTGCCATGGCTTATGCAGCGGCTGACCTCATTCCGTTTGAAGACGATCTTGCTGTTCTGACCGACGAAATTTTTCAAGAAATTGGCGCGCGCGAGAAACTCGCGGACGACAAGGCCCGCGCCGAAGCCGTGGCGCGCGTCGAAAGACTCCTCGCCCGCTACATCATGACCGAGACGCCGCCCGTTCAATCCTGCGATCCAGAAGATTGCGCTGCCGACATTGCCTTCGGCCGCCAAGACGCAGAATTTGCGTTCGAGGAGCGCCTTGGGCGGGCGTGAGGGTGGTCTGGGAATGGTGCCCGGGGGCGGGATCGAACCACCGACACTGCGATTTTCAGTCGCATGCTCTACCAACTGAGCTACCCGGGCATTTCGCGCCATGGCTTGGCCAAGCGCGAGTGGGCGGTTTATAGGAAGGCTGTGGCCCAATGTCCAGCGCCAGCGCCTGATTTTTGAGCCTATTCCTCATCATCCGAGGAAATCAGGCGCGGACGTGGGCGGGGTTGCTCTTCGTCCTCGTCATCCTCGGCGGGGCCAGCGGGAATCGCGTAAGTCCCACCCAGCCAGCGCCCGAGATCAAGATCCGCGCAGCGCTTGGAGCAAAAGGGGCGATAAGCCAGCGCCGCTGCTTTCTTGCAGATCGGACAGGCGGGCATTTTGCCCTCATTGTCATTGGCAATATTCATGGCGTAACGCTCGCGCCCCACAAAGCTGACACCGGAAACCCCTCACCCGCGAGCAAGTTCGCTGTCTCATACAGCGGCAAGCCCACAACGCTGGGGTACGAGCCAACCAGATTGACGACAAACGCCCCTGCACGGCCCTGGATGGCATAGCCACCCGCTTTGCCCTGCCACTCACCAGACGCAATATAGGCGGCGACCTCGGCATCGGAGAGGCGCTTGAAGCGCAGACGGCTTTCAACAAGGCGATGGCGCAGCGTTCCCTTGGGCGTCACCAGCGTCACGCCCGTATAGACGCGATGCGCGCGCCCCGACAAAAGCGCCAGACATTGTCTGGCCTCATCGCTCGTTTCGCATTTGGGAAGAATGCGCCGCCCGACCGCCACGACTGTGTCGGCAGCCAGCACAAAAGCACCTGAAAATTGCGGGTCTTTGCGCAGCAGAGCGACGGCCGCTTCGGCCTTTTCGCGTGCCAGACGCTGGGCGTGCACGCGCGGCAATTCATTGCGCAGCGGTGTTTCATCAAGATCGGTGGGCAGAAGATGGCCGGGCTCAATGCCAATCTGCTGCAGCAGTGCAAGGCGCCGCGGCGATGCAGAGGCCAGAACGAGAATCGGTCCCTGACCGTTTGCCTGCGTCACGCGCGTATCCGTCTTGGCGAAGGGGCGGTGTGAGCCGCCCTTATTTGAAGCGATAGGTGATCCGGCCCTTGGTCAGATCGTAAGGCGTCATCTCGACGAGAACCTTGTCGCCGGTTAGCACGCGGATGCGGTTCTTGCGCATCTTGCCCGCCGTGTGCGCAATGATCTCGTGATCATTTTCAAGCTTCACGCGGAAGGTCGCATTGGGGAGCAATTCGCTCACCACGCCCGGGAATTCAAGCAGTTCTTCTTTCGACATGTCTATCCTGAACTTTGACGCTCATCCCGCGCCGCTCGTTTGTGAGCGAAGCCAAACGGGGCAAGCTGTCCTTGGGTGGAGTGGGCGGACCCTAATGGAGAACCAGCGATTTGTGAAGGAAAGAGCGATGCTCCCAAGGGCTAAAATGGCCCTAATCCTGAAAAAAAGCGCGAAACCGCAAGCTTTGCGCAGCTCTTTCAGGGATTTCCCGGTGGCTCCAGCACAGCCGCCGACTCAGTGGCTGCCGCCTCGCTCTGGGCTGACAAGCGTGCGTGTCGGCGGATCGAGACCGGCAGCAGCGCCAGATAGGCAACCGTCAGCGCGATCAAGACTTCCATCGGAAATGACGCCAAAGCCAGAATGAACGAGGCCACAGCAAACAGCACGACGATAAAATATTCGCGCGGCACGCGGCCAATCTGCTTGCCCGAAAAATGCGGGATTCGGCTCGCCATCAAAAAGGCAATGCCCAGCACATAGACGATTTCAAGCACCACAAAGACGCGCCCTTCGGGCATGCCGAGTGCAGAGTAAGACAGGTAGATCGGCAGCATGGCCGCAATCGCACCCGCCGGTGCCGGCATGCCGACAAAAAACTGCGCATGCCATGCGGGCTTGTTGGGATCATCAATCATCACATTGAAGCGCGCCAGACGCAGCGCTGCAGCAATGGCAAAAACGAGCGCCGCAAACCAGCCGAAGCTGCGAATTTCATGCAGGCTCCAGAAATACAAAAGGAAAGCAGGTGCCACGCCAAAGTCGACAAAGTCGGCGAGCGAATCGAGCTCCGCACCAAAGCGCGACGCACCGTCCAGCGCGCGCGCCAGACGGCCATCGAGACCATCCAGCACCGCAGCCAGCACGATGAAAATCGCCGCCATTTCAAACTTGCCCTCAGAGGCAAAGCGGATCGAGGTGAGGCCCAGACAAATGGCGAGCAGCGTGACCAGATTGGGCAAGACAAAGCGCATCGGAATGCGCGCAAAGCGGCGCTTGCGCCGCCCGTTGGGGCCCATATCTTCGCTGCTCGTGCGGTGATCTTGCATCAGCCGACCTTGTAGCTACGACGCGCTTCGCTGGACGAAAGATCGGCCAGAACCGTCTCGCCTGCAATGGCCTTGGAGCCAAGACCAACCAGCGGCACGGCATTGTCAGGCATGTAAACATCCACGCGCGAGCCAAAGCGGATCAGGCCAAAACGCTCGCCCGTGCCAATGCTGTCGCCTTCGCGCGCGAAAGACACAATGCGGCGCGCGATGAGACCTGCAATCTGCACCACGCCAAAGCGACCCGACGCGCTCTCGATAATGATCGAGCTGCGCTCATTGTCTTCGCTGGCTTTGTCGAGATCAGCATTAAGGAAGAGGCCCGGCTTGTAAGCCAGCCGTGTGATGCGGCCCGTGACGGGCGCGCGGTTCACGTGGCAGTCGAACACCGACATGAAAACAGAAATGCGCGACATCGGCTGATCGCCAAGGCCCAGCTCTGGCGGGGGCACGAAATAGCCAATCGACGAGACAATGCCATCGGCGGGTGAAACCACCAGGCCCTCACGCAGCGGCGTGACGCGCGGCGGGTCGCGAAAGAAGTAGCAGCACCAGACGGTGAGAATGCCGCCAATCCAGCCCAAGGGCGACCAGATCCAGCCGAGGATCACGTCAATGACCGCGAAGATGGCAATAAACACATATCCTTCCGGATGGATCGGGACGATCTGCCGGCGGATGGAATCGATCATGGACATGGGGCTGAATGCTCACTGAGGGCTACGGTTCTGGGCCTTTTCGCAAATCGGGAGCCGGAAGTCACCAGCCACGTTGAACACGATGTTTCGAGCCGACTTCCAAGCACTGCCAAAGGCTTGTGCAAAATGTGCCCCCGATTTCAGCATCTGGATGATACATAAGGCAAATCAACCATTTACTGCCTCCTGCCCGGTCGCTTTTCATTGACATCAGCGTCCCCCAGCCGAAAGTGGAGGCTGAGCATTTTAGCCTCTCGCTCTTGAAAGTGCCGCCCCGTGTCGATCCGCGTCGCCCTCCACCATGTGACTTCCTATGCCTATGATCGGCCCGTCGCGCTGGGGCCGCAGGTCATTCGGCTACGCCCGGCACCCCATTGCCGGACGAAAATCCTCTCCTATTCGCTGAAAGTGTCGCCTGCCGACCATTTCGTGAATTGGCAGCAAGATCCGCATGGCAATTGGCTCTCGCGGCACGTATTTCCGGAGAAGGCGACGAAATTCAAAATCGAAGTCGATCTGACGGCGGAATTGTCGGTGATCAATCCCTTCGATTTTTTCATCGAAGCGCATGCGGAAGAATTCCCCTTCGCCTACACGCCCGAAGAGACCATCGAACTCGCGCCCTATCTGGTCACCGAGCCGCAGGGCGAGAAGTTTGCAGCCTATCTCGCAGGTGTCTCGCGCGAGCGTGTGCGCACGGTTGATTTTCTGGTCGGCCTTAACACGCGCCTCAGCCAAGAGATCAAATATGTCATCCGCATGGAGCCCGGCGTGCAGGCGCCGGAAGAAACGCTGACTTTGCAATCAGGCTCATGCCGCGATTCCGCTTGGCTGTTGGTGCATCTGGCCCGCCAACTCGGATTGGCCGCGCGTTTCGTCTCGGGCTATCTCATCCAGCTCAAAGCCGATGTCGATCCCGTCGATGGCCCCAAAGGCACGGACCATGATTTCACGGATCTGCACGCATGGGCGGAAATTTATATCCCCGGTGCTGGCTGGATCGGCCTGGATGCAACCTCTGGCCTGATGTGCGGCGAAGGCCATCTGCCGCTGGCTGCAACGCCACATTACCGCTCCGCCGCGCCGCTGTCAGGCATGGTGGAGCCTGCGCAATGTGAATTTGAATTTCACATGCAAGTCGACCGCATTCGCGAACAGCCGCGCGTCACATTGCCCTTTTCGGATGAGGCATGGGCCAAGCTCGATGCGCTGGGCGACAAGGTTGATCAGGATCTGATTGCGCAAGATGTGCGTCTCACCATGGGTGGCGAGCCGACCTTTGTGTCGATCGATGATTTTCAATCAGGGGAATGGAACACGGCGGCTGTCGGGCCGACCAAACGGCTCTATGCCGACACACTGATCCGGCGCCTGCGCGAGCGTTTCGCACCCGGTGGCTTTCTGCACTACGGCCAAGGCAAATGGTATCCGGGTGAAAGCCTGCCGCGTTGGGCCTTTGCGCTCTATTGGCGCAAGGATGGCAAGCCGATCTGGAACAATCCTGATTTGATTGCAGATGAAGGCGGCAAGGGACGCTTCAAAGACAAGATCGCGTTGATTGCAGATGCGGAACGCTTGGCACACGAAACAGCGCAGCGCCTTGGCATTTCGATCGATTGCGCCCTGCCGGCTTATGAAGATCCTGCCCATTGGATTCTCAAAGAAGCCGAACTCCCCGTGAATGTGGATCCCAGTGATCCCAAGATCGAGGATCCCGAAGCGCGCTCGCGCATGGTGCGTGTGTTTGAACGCGGTCTTGCACATCCCACAGGTTATGTTCTGCCCGTGCAAAGGTGGAATGCTGCCAGCGACAAAACACCCCGCTGGAAAAGCGAGAAATGGGCACTGCGTCGCGGAAAACTGTTTCTGGCACCTGGCGATTCACCGGCTGGCTTCCGCCTCCCCTTGAACGCCCTGCCCTATGTCGCGCCCTCTTCCTATCCCTACATCATGCCGCAAGACCCGACAGATGAGCGCGGCCCCTTGCCTGATCCTAATGAGATCCGCCGCACCTATAGTGAAACAGTCAACGAGCCATCGCGTCAGACGCAAAATGCGCAAGTGGCGGTTGAAGGCGAAGTGCGCACGGCGCTCGCCATTGAGCCGCGCGATGGCGTGCTGCATGTCTTCATGCCGCCTGTCGAGAAGCTTGAAGATTATATTGAACTGCTGGCCGTCATTGAGCTGGCAGCAGAAGCTGCCAAAGTGCCCGTGCATATTGAAGGCTATCCGCCGCCGCAAGATCCACGCATTGAAGTCATCAAAGTTACGCCTGATCCGGGCGTGATTGAAGTCAATGTGCATCCGGCAGCAAGCTGGCGCGAAGCGGTGAACAATACAGTCACGCTTTATGAGGAAGCGCGGCAGACGCGGCTTGGCACCGACAAATATCTGACCGATGGTCGTCACACCGGCACGGGCGGCGGCAATCACGTGGTGCTGGGTGGCGCCACGCCGATGGATTCGCCCTTCCTGCGTCGCCCCGATGTGCTGAAAAGCCTCATTCTCTATTGGCAGCGTCATCCCTCGCTGTCTTATCTCTTCTCTGGGCTCTTTATCGGGCCGACCAGCCAAGCGCCGCGCATTGATGAAGGCCGCCATGACAGCCTCTACGAGCTGGAAATTGCCATGGCGCAAGTGCCACTTCCCGGCCAGGGCCACACACCGCTCTGGCTGATTGATCGATTGTTTCGCAATCTCTTGGTCGATGTCACCGGCAATACGCATCGCGCTGAAATCTGCATCGATAAATTGTTTTCGCCTGATGGCCCGACCGGGCGTTTGGGGCTGATCGAGTTTCGCTCGTTTGAAATGCCGCCCGATGCGCGCATGTCACTCGCTCAACAGCTTCTCCTGCGTGCGTTGATTGCCTGGTTCTGGCGTGAGCCGCAGCAAGGTGACTTTGTGCGTTGGGGCACAGCCCTTCATGATCGTTTCATGCTGTCGCATTTTGTCTGGGACGATTTTTCAGGCGTCCTCGCAGACCTGCGTGCGGCTGGATATGATTTTGATCCGCTCTGGTTTGAAGCGCAGCGCGAATTCCGCTTCCCCTTCTATGGCGATGTCGAACATGGCGGCGTGACCATGACCTTGCGGCAAGCGCTTGAGCCTTGGCATGTCATGGGTGAAGAAGGCGCGATTGGCGGCACGGTGCGCTATGTCGATTCTTCCGTTGAGCGCGTCGAATTGCACGCAAAGGGTTTTGTGGCAGGCCGCCACATCATCACCTGCAATGGCAGGCCGCTGCCCATGACCTCCACGGGCCGCAGCAACGAGGCCGTGGCGGGCGTGCGTTTCAAGGCGTGGCAGCCAGCCTCGGGCCTGCACCCGGTCATGCCGGTGCATGCACCGCTCACCTTCGATCTTGTCGATACATGGAACGGCCGATCACTCGGGGGGGTAGTCTATCATGTCGCCCATCCGGGTGGGCGTAGCCATGATACTTTCCCCGTCAATTCCTATGAAGCTGAGGCCAGACGCTTGGCCCGGTTCCAGAATCATGGCCATACTCCCGGCCCGATCGAGGTGCGGCGGGAAACCCCGTCGGCGGAATTCCCGTTGACACTCGATCTGAGGAGGCATTGTGGCTAGCGAAAGCGCAGCGTCGCGCAACCGCGATCGACGTCCGGGCGGGACATCCCCGCGCCGGGTCGAAAGCTGGACGAGCGGCTATCAGGCCCTGCCGGGGATCTCGGACGAATTTATCGATTCCAATGGCCAGCCGCGTGCGCATTGGCAGGCTTTCCTGAATGCCTTGTCACGCATTGAAGATGACCAGATTGAGCGCCGCTTTGCTGCCGCCGACCGGCACATTCGCGATCTGGGCATTTCCTACCGCGTCTATGGCGAGACCAACGAACGCTCCTGGCCGCTGTCGCATGTGCCGGTGCTGATCCCTGAGCGTGATTGGCGCGCCATTGCCGCTGGCGTCACGCAACGCGCCGAATTGATGGAACGCATCCTCTCCGACGTTTATGGTGAAGGCAATCTGGTGCGCGAAGGCGCTTTGCCCGCCGCCGCTGTTACCGGCAGCCCCGATTTCATGCGCCCGATGCAAGGCGTGAAGCCGCCGGGCGACCGCTGGATGCGCCTCTATGCCTGCGACATTGGCCGTGGCCCTGATGGTCGCTGGTGGGTGCTGGGTGATCGCGCGCAAGCGCCCTCGGGAACAGGCAATGCGCTTGAAAACCGCCTCGTCCTGTCGCGCGCATTTCCCAATCTCTATCGCGATATGAATGTGGAGCGTCTCGCGCCCTTCTTCCGCGAGTTTCGTAAAGGCCTTGCAGATTCTGCCACGCGCCCTGAGCCGCGCATCTGTCTGCTGACGCCCGGCCCCTATAGCCAAACCTATTTCGAACAGGCCTATCTCGCGCGCTATCTCGGCATTCTGCTTGTCGAGGGCGATGATCTGACTGTGCAGGATGGCATGGTGCATGTGCGCACCATTGCAGGCCTCAAGCGCGCCGATGTCATCTGGCGGCGTGTCGATGCTGATTGGTGCGATCCGCTCGAGGGCAATGCGGCTTCGCATCTGGGCGTGCCGGGACTCATTCAAGCCATTCGCAATGGCACGGTGACCGTCGCCAATATGCCGGGCGCAGGACTTATTGAATCGCGCGCGCTGCTCGGCTTCATGCCAGCCCTGTGCAAACGCCTGATGGGCGAAGAGCTGCAGCTGCCTAATATCGCGACCTGGTGGTGCGGACAGCAGAGCGAGCGCAAGCAAGTGCTCGAGCGTCTGGACGAGCTCGTCATTTCCAGCGCCTTTTCCGATAATCTGCCCGGCATGAAAGGCCAGCGCAGCCTGATCGGTGCCGATCTCGATCAGCAAGCCCGTGCGCGCCTGATGTCAGACCTCGATCACCGCGCGATTGATTATGTTGGCCAGGAAATGGTGCAGCTCTCCACCACCCCGGTCTGGGATGATGGCAAACTCACACCACGCCCCTTCGTGCTGCGCGTCTATGCGGCGGCGACCGAAAATGGTTGGGAAATCATGCCCGGCGGCTTCTGCCGTGTCTCCGATCAAGGCGATGCGCGCGCGGTCTCCATGGGCGAAGGCGTGCAATCGGCAGACGTTTGGGTGCTGGCCGACAAGCCTGTCGAAATGACAACCTTGCTGCCGTCGAGCGACAGTGTGAAAATCCGTCGTCTGCTGGGCAATCTGCCAAGCCGCGCCGCTGACAATCTGTTCTGGCTTGGCCGCTATATGGAGCGCGTCGAAGCGACACTGCGCATCATCCGCTGCCTGTGCTCACGCGTCATGGACCCCGATTCCATGACCGGTGGCGGGCGCCAATCGACCTTCCGTCTGGCCCGCATGCTGACCACGTGGGGCGCTGTGCCTGCTGAAATGGCGGATGCCACAACAGCGGAAATTGCAGCAACTGCGCTGCATGACAAAGCGCAGGTTGGTTCAGCCACAGCCATTGCCTCGGCCGCGCGGCGCGCAGCCGGTGTCATCCGCGAGCGGCTGTCGCCTGACGCTTGGCATTTGCTGCGCGCATTGGACATGCGCCTGCTGCATGAAGACGGCAAAGCCCTGCCGGAAGCTGAATCCTTCGACAAAGCAGATGCAGCTTTGCGTGTCATTGCAGCTTTGTCTGGCCTGTTTCAGGAAAACACCAATCGCGTGGCGGGCTGGCGCTTCCTCGACATGGGGCGGCGCGTCGAGCGTGCCATCAACACGTGCCGTTTTGCGCGCACCTTCGCCGACAAGGATGCGACAGCCGAAAACCTCGATGTGCTGCTTGATCTGATCGACTCGCAGATCACCTATCGCTCGCGCTATCTGGTGGGCGTGGCGCTGGCGCCCGTGCGCGACATGGTGTTGCTCGACACGTTCAACCCGCGCTCGGTCGCTTTTCAGACAGAGCGCATCAATGAACATTTGGCCACGCTGCCACTCTTGCAGGAAGACGGTATTCTGGAAGCGCCCAGCAGGCTCTCAGTCAAAATTGTCTCGGACCTGACTGTTGAGCAGGCAGACCATCTTGATCAGCAGAAAATTCTGGCGGTCGAGCAACGCCTGATGGCGCTCGCCGAAGCCGTGGCCCAGCGCTACTTCTTGCAAGGACCGGGTGCGACGCGGCAGGGCCGTGAAATGGATCTGGCATGATTTACGATATTCGCCACGTCACCACCTATCGCTACGATTCACCGGTTTCCTCCGCGCGCTGCACCTTGCGCTTGCTGCCCACCGATGACGATGGGCAACGCGTCTTCGACAGCGGTCTGGAAGTCTCACCCAACCCGAGCACGATGAGCGAGCGCAAGGATTTCTTTGGCACGCGCGTCGCCAATGTGACCATTGCCAGCACGCACCGCGAATTGCGCATCACCGCCATGTCACGCGTGGAAGTGGAACGGCGCCCAGCTCCTGCTGCTGAACTGACGCCGGCATGGGAAGATGTGCGACAGAACGCTTTTTCATCCAATGCGCTGGGCACGCAAGCACCTGCGCATTTTCTCTATCCCTCGCGGCTTGTGCCCCTGCATGCACCAGCCACTGCCTATGCGCGTGAGAGTTTTGGCGCTGGCCGCACAATTGTGGAAGCCGCTGCCGAGCTGATGATGCGCATCCGCCAGGATTTCAAATATGATCCGAAGGCGACCGCCGTCTCGACACCCTTGTCGGAAGCTTTTGAAGCGCGCGGCGGGGTCTGTCAGGATTTCGCCCATATCATGATTGCAGCCCTGCGCGGGCTTGGCCTGCCGGCCGCTTATGTGTCGGGCTATATCCGCACCCTGCCACCACCGGGCAAGCCGCGCCTTGTGGGCGCTGATGCCTCGCATGCGTGGATATCGCTGTGGTGTGGAGATGCTTTTGGCTGGCTCGATTTCGATCCGACCAATGCGGTGATGGCTGGCAATGATCACATCGTGATTGCGCGCGGACGTGATTATGCCGATGTCTCGCCCATTGATGGCGTCATTCTCGCGTCAGGCAATCAGACGCTGACGGTCAGCGTCGATGTGGCACCCAGCCAACGCGCCAGCAACGATCCGGCACCACGAGCTGAGGCGTTCGTCTAGCCTCGTCATTGCGAGGAGCGAAGCGACGAAGCAATCCAGTGGCCTCACGTGAGGAATGGATTGCTTCGCTTCGCTCGCAATGACGGTTGTCAGCGTTAAGCCTCAATCCCCACTCGCGCGCTTTGGCCTTCTTCTTCGGCGGCACGGCGCAGGGCTTCTTGGGCGGCATCGACTTCGCGCTGGCGGTTCCACATGGCCTGATAGACGCCACCCAGTGCCAGCAGCTCTTCATGACGGCCACGCTCAACGATCTCGCCCTTGTCGAGGACCAGAATCTCATCCGCATTCACAATCGTTGACAGGCGATGGGCAATTACCAGCGTTGTGCGGCCCTTCGAGACACGATCAAGCGCCGTCTGAATCTCACGCTCAGTGAAAGAATCCAGCGCGGACGTTGCTTCATCGAGAATGAGGATCGGCGGGCCTTTCAGGATCGTGCGGGCAATCGCCACACGTTGCTTTTCGCCGCCTGACAATTTCAGGCCGCGCTCGCCCACTTGCGCCTTGTAGCCATTGGGCACGGAGCGGATGAAATCATCAATCTGCGCCGCCTTGGCAGCTTCCACGACTTCCTCTTCGCTGGCGCTCCAGCGGCCATAGCGAATGTTGTAAGCAATCGTATCGTTGAACAGCACCGTATCCTGCGGGACCATGCCAATCGCATCGCGCAACGACACTTGCGTCACATTCGAAATATCTTGCCCATCAATGGTGATGTGGCCCTGTTGCACTTCATAGAAACGGAACAACAGGCGCGAGATTGTCGACTTGCCAGCCCCCGATGGCCCGACAATGGCGAGCGTCTGGCCGGCCGGCACTTCAAAGCTGATGCCCTTCAAAATCTGGCGCTTGGGATCGTAAGCAAAATGCACATTGTCGAAGACGACGTGACCAGCCTTGACCTGCAAGGGCTTGGCATCTGGCTTGTCCTTGATCTCGGGGTGTTGGCCCAAAATCGTGAACATCATTTCAATGTCGATCACCGCCTGTTTGATTTCGCGATAGACCATGCCCATGAAATTCAGCGGCTGGTAGAGCTGGATCATCATCGCATTGACGAGCACAAAATCGCCAATCGTGTTGCGGCCCTCGCGGATGCCCATGATGCACAGCATCATCACCACCATCAGCCCCAGCGAAAAAATGAGCCCCTGCCCGGAGTTCAGCACCGACAGCGAGACATAGCTTGAGACGCTGTTGCGCTCATATTTCTCCATCGACAGGTCGTAACGCTCGGCCTCGCGCTTTTCGGCGCCGAAATATTTCACCGTCTCGTAATTGAGCAGCGAGTCGATGGCCTTGGTGTTGGCGTCCGTATCGCTTTCATTCATCGAGCGGCGAATGCCAATGCGCCAATCCGTCGCGATGGTGGTGAATTTGAGATAGGCGATGATCATGACGATCACCGTCAGCGCATAGCGCCAATCAAACTCAAAGAAGAACACAGCCAGGATCAGCGCAAATTCGACAACGGTCGGCACACCCGTCAGCATCGACATGCGCACGATTTGCTGGATCGCTTCGCGCCCCCGCTCCAGAACCCGCGTCAGGCCGCCCGTCTTGCGCTCCAGGTGAAAGCGCAGCGACAATTGATGCAGATGCACGAAGAGCTGGTTGGCAATGCGGCGCACCGCATGCATGGCGACCGCCGCAAACAGCGCGTCACGCGCCTGCGTGAAGAACTGCACGAAGACGCGCAGCGCCGTATAGATGACCACAACAGCGATGGGGCCAGCCAGAAGGGTGGGCAGAGGCACATCAGCTTTGGGGTCGGTGATGAGATCCGTCACCCATTTGAACGAATAGGGCACGGCGATGGTCAGAAGCTTGGCGACAATCAGAAGCGCCAGCGCGCCGAGCACGCGGAATTTCAGATCGGTGCGTTCACTGGGCCAGATATAGGGCCACAAATGTTTCACCGTCGTGGCCAAGGAGGCATCGGCCTTGAGAGGCGCGAAGGAAGACGTCTGGTTGTGCTTATGGTGCGGCGTCATGTTCTTCTGATCGTTCGAGCCGTTGGGTTGCTCTCGTCATATAAGCCCAAACGGCCGCCCGCGCACCCCGCCCCAGGCCCAACACACAGAAAGAGCCATTCAATTGGACCCGGCAGCCCCGGGCACGACCAGAATCTGCTGGGGGAAGATCAGCGAGGGGTCGCGGATCTGGCCGGTATTGGCCGCATAAATTTGGGTGTAGCGATAGCCCGAGCCCAGCATCCGCTGGCTGATTTTCCACAAACTGTCGCCGCGCTGCACGGTCACGCTTTGGACTTCCGGCACCACGGCATGCGCGGGCGTTGCCACCTGCACAGGCGCTGGCGTGGCCATGGATGCGGCTGCCCCGCGCGCCGGATAGTCAAACGGCACATCCGCCTGCGCCGTGATTTTGCCCGTCGGGTCGATATGTTCGGCCCGCACGGCATAAGCCCCGGCCGCCATGCCCTTCTGGATTTTGAGCGACCAGCGACCGTCTGCGCCCGCCTCAATGCTCGCCACTGGCGCGCCATTTAACGACAGGCGGATCGACGCACCCGGTGCGGCCGTACCCGTTGCATAGAAGCCGCCCGCATCATCCGCCTCAACCGAACGGATGGCGAGGGACGGTGCTGGCGTCGGCACTGTTGGTTGCGCCTCAGGGGCAGCGGGCGGACTATCGGAGAGAATGCGTGTCGGCTCACCTGGCTGCGTCAATGCCACCACCACGTCACCCTGCCCGCGCGCGGGCAGCGCAACGGCCACAGTTTGCGCGGGTGAGGCAGGCTTGCCATCTGTTGCCAGGCTCAAAAGATGATGCCCTGCAGCAAGCGCCTGCGGCACAATCGCGAATTGGCCGTTCATGTCGGCTTTCACGCTGGCGATCACAACGCCATTGTTGAGCAATTGCACCTGAGCACCGGGGCTAGCGCGACCTGCGACCACCGTGGAGCCATCAGGCTCGACACTCACCACATCAAACGAGACTGAGCTGTCCTTAGGTAAGGCGAGCTCCGAGACAGGCGGCGCGACGCGACCCGACACAAGAGAAGACAGAGTGGATGGTGCGGAGGGTGGCGCGGCAAACAGGCTGGGCGATTGTTCCATCGCGCGCCACGCCAGAAAGCCAATGGCACCCACAGCCAGCACCGTGCTCAAACCGAACATTATCGCCCGCGATTGCGCCTGCATGTCGCCTTACTCACACTTGAAACAGGTCTTGAGTGTAATCCGGTCAAGGAACGAAAGCCAGAGGCCGTGTCTTGACCCTGACACACGGCAAAGCGAAAAGAGAAACATGACAGAGATTCGAAATATTTGCGTCTATTGCGGCTCAGCCAATGGTGTCGATCCGGTGTTTATGGATGCTGCGGTTGAGCTTGGTAAATCCATTACTGAACATGGGCTTGGCCTTGTTTACGGCGGCGGTGACAATGGGCTGATGGGGGCTGTCGCGCGCAGCGTGCTGGCGCATGGCGGCCATGTGACCGGCGTCATCCCCGGCTTTTTGCGCACACGCGAAAACATGCTGGAATCGGCCCAGGAACTTGTGCTGGTTGATGACATGCACACACGCAAGCGGATCATGTTTGAGCGCGCGGATGCTTTCATCGCCCTGCCCGGCGGCATTGGAACGCTGGAAGAGCTTGTCGAACAATTGACCTGGGTGCAGCTCGGCCGTCACGGCAAACCCGTGCTGATTGCCGACGTCGGCGGCTTCTGGAAACCGCTTCTCTCGCTCTTCGCCCATATGCGCGGGCACGGCTTTATCCGCGAGGAATTTGAGCTGCGCTATCTCGTCTCAGAGAAAATCAGCGATTGCGTGCCGATGCTGCAAAAAGCAGCTGCGCGCAGCCCGACCCATGCGCTGGACGAGCGCTTTTAAGCGCCCGCCTTCATCAGTTTCCAATTGATGCCATCCAGCAAGGCCTGGAACGACGCATCGATGACATTGGACGAGACGCCAACCGTCGACCAGCGCTGGCCTTCGGCATCGCCAAATTCAATCAACACGCGCGTCACCGCATCCGTGCCGCCGTGGAAGACGCGCACGCGATAGTCGAGCAATTCGAGATCTGCAATATGGCGCTGATATTTACCAAGATCGCTGCGCAGCGCGACATCCAGCGCATTCACCGGACCATTGCCTTCGGCCACCGAGATCAAAGTCTCGCCGTCGACGACAACTTTCACCACTGCCTCAGCGACACTGACCAGATCACCATCCGCATTGTGGCGGCGCTCCATCACGACACGGAAACGCTCGACATCGAAAAACTCGGGCACCTGCCCCAGCATGCGCCGCGCCAGCAGTTCGAAAGACGCATCTGCGCCTTCATAGGCATAGCCGAGCGCTTCTTTTTCTTTCACCTCGTCCAGCACACGCGCGACGCGCGGGTCATCCTTGGCAACAGCAACGCCCAAACGATCCAGCTCGGCCAGAATGTTTGACTTGCCCGCCTGATCGGAAACCAAAACCTTGCGGCGATTGCCAACGCTCTCGGGCGGCACATGCTCATAGGTGCGCGGATCTTTCAGCACAGCTGAGGCATGGATGCCAGCCTTGGTCGCAAAGGCAGACGCGCCCACATAAGGCGCGTGCTTGTTGGGTGAGCGGTTGAGCAATTCATCCAGCGTGCGCGAGATCTGTGTGATCTGCGCGAGCTTGGCTTCATCAACACCGATCTCGAATTGATAAGCATATTCCTTTTTCAAAAGAAGTGTCGGGATGATGGTGACCAGATTGGCATTGCCGCAGCGCTCGCCAAGACCGTTCAGCGTGCCCTGAATCTGGCGCGCGCCTGCGCGGATGGCAGCAAAAGAATTCGCCACGCCTTGTCCCGTATCATCATGGGCGTGGATGCCCAGATGATCACCGGGGATGACTTCGGCCACCGCTGTGACAATCGCCTCGATCTCATGAGGCAGTGTGCCGCCATTGGTATCGCAGAGCACGACCCAGCGCGCGCCGTTGTCATAGGCGGTTTTCGCACATTGCAGCGCAAAGTCCGGATTGGCTTTGTAACCATCAAAAAAATGCTCGCAATCGAGAATGACTTCGCGACCAGCCTTCACCACATGAGCGATGGAATCGGCAATGCCTTCGACATTTTCATCCAGCGTGCAGCCTAGCGCGACATGGACGTGATAGTCCCATGTCTTGGCCACAAAAGTGATGGTGTCGGCTTTTGATTCCAGCAATGCAGCAATGCCCGGATCATTGGCAGCTGAACGGCCTGCACGTTTGGTCATGCCAAAGGCTGCAAACTTTGCCTTGATCTTGGGGCGCATTGCGAAAAACTCGGTGTCCGTCGGATTGGCGCCGGGGTAGCCGCCCTCCACATAGTCGATCCCCAAAGTGTCGAGCAGACCGGCGATCTGGCGCTTGTCTTCGAGCGAGAAATCAACGCCCGTCGTCTGCGCGCCATCGCGCAAGGTCGTGTCAAAAAGGGTCAATCTTGCGCGGGTCATTGCACGGTTCCGGTGGCCACGGGCGGGCTCAGGTCTTTGCTCATCGTCATGTAAGCCAGCCATTGCTCATCGACGATGCGTGTGTTGCGGCTTTGCAGAACATAGCCGCGCTCTTTGAAGAAGGGTTCAGCCGTATCGCTGGAATCAACGGTGAGCTTTTGCGCACCGCGAGCCGCTGCAAGCTTTTCCAGCGCGTCACACAAAGCGGTCGCCACACCTTCACGGATGATATTGGGCGAAACATACAAATGCTCGATCAGCAGATTGTCGCGCAGGGAAACAAAGCCCACCGGCTCGCCCTCAACAATCGCAACGAGCGTGAGAGCCGCAGCCAGACGCTGGCCAAAGGTCTGCTCATCTTCAGCAAGACCAATCCAGGCATAGCGCTGCTCGTCGGTGTAATCTTCCGCCGTCAGCTCATCGATGGCCGCTGCATAGATTGCCGCCAGGATCGGTGCGTCAGACGAGAGATAGGGGCGAAGTGAGATGGTCATGTCAGATCACCTCCGAGCCGTCATTGCGAGCGCAGCTCCTTCTCCCTAGGGGAGAAGGTGTCATGCGAAGCATGACGGATGAGGGGCTACCAACGTCGCAAAACTGTAACCCCTCATCAGTCAGCTCCGCTGACAGCTTCTCCCCTAGGGAGAAGCGGGGCAGCGCGCGCGCTATCGGCAGGTGGGGGCAGCTCATCGCTTCACCTCCCATGTGGTCACCGCTTCACCATTGGCGCCTTTGCCGTCTTTCAGCTGCACACCCATGCTCGCCAGCTCATCGCGCAAGCGGTCGCTTTCAGCAAAATTCTTTTGCGCACGCGCATCCAGTCGCGCGGCAACAAGCCGCTCAACTTCAGCTTTGAACGCCGGATCGAGATTATCACCTGCTGCCGCTTCTGCGCGCGCAAACCATGCGCTCGTGTCAAAGCCCAGCCACGTCGCCGTATTGGCCAGATTTTGCGCTGATGAATAATCATGGCGCGCGGCCTTGGCGAGTTCAGCCAGAGCGGCAAAAGTGGCCGCTGTGTTGAGATCATCCAAAAGCGTCTCGATCACACTGGCATGGGGCACAGGCTGCGCCGCCGCGATCTTGTGGCGTGTGACCGTATCGGCCCAATGTTCCAGCGTCTTTTGCGTCTCTTCAAGCGCGCGCGTGGTCCAGTCGATTGGCTGGCGATAATGCGTGCGCAACATGGCCAGTCGCAGCACATCGCCGCTCCAGGCGTGGCCACCAAATTTATCGCTGGCCAGAAGCTCGCGAATGGTCACGAAATTGCCCAAGCTCTTGGACATTTTCTCGCCTTCGACCTGCAAGAACCCATTGTGCATCCACACATTGGCCATGACATCGTGGCCGAAAGCACAACGCGATTGCGCGATTTCATTTTCATGATGCGGAAATACGAGATCAATCCCGCCGCCATGAATATCAAATGTCTCGCCCAGATGTTTCCAGCTCATCGCCGAACATTCGATGTGCCAGCCCGGACGCCCACGACCCCACGGCGATTCCCAGCCGGGCTCGTGATCTTTGGAGGGCTTCCACAAGACAAAATCCATATCATCGCGCTTGTAGGCCGCCACATCGACGCGCGCACCAGCGATCATCTCGTCAAGCGGGCGGCGCGACAGCTGGCCATAATCGCTCATCGAGGGCACTGAGAAAAGCACATGGCCTTCAGCTGCATAAGCGTGGTCTGCGGCGATCAGCTTTTCGATGATGGTGATCATCTCAGCGATATGTTCGGTCGCGCGCGGCTCAACGTCTGGCTTCATGCAGCCAAGTGCGGCCACATCTTCGTGGAAGATGCGGGCCGTCTCTTCGGTCAAGGAGCGAATGGATATGCCACGCTCGGCCGCGCGAGCATTGATCTTGTCATCGACGTCGGTGATGTTGCGCACGTAAGTGACAGCTGTTGCACCATAGAGGTGGCGCAACAGACGATTGAGCACATCGAACACGATGATCGGGCGCGCATTGCCGATATGGGCAAAGTCGTAAACGGTCGGCCCGCAGACATAGAGGCGCACGCGCGCGGCATCGATCGGCGCGAAGTCTTCCTTCTGGCGTGTCAGCGTATTGTAGAGCCGCAATTGCGGAACCTGAGACATGGTTTCCCCTTCGGACCTGCTGGCCGGGGGCTTTGCTTCTTCACGAAGGTCTTGGGAGCAAGACTTGTGATTCAAGACGGCGCCAGCCAGCAGGGGTGCTAGCTAATAATAATCCGGCAGTTGGTGCAGGTCGTGCGCGTCATGCCGTCACCTTGGTCGAAAAGCCCCGCCCCCGTCAAGCGCGACCACCCGAACAAGTTAATGCCATTAATGAAGTGTCAATGCGATTGGGGCATTTTGCGCCCCTGCCCGTTTTCTCGACAACCCGCCAGGCCGCCCATCCATGCGTATCGTGTCCCGCGTCCTCTGCCCTGCCATTTTGGCCGGCCTGCTCGCTTCCGCCCCGGCTCTGGCGCAGGAAACCTTCTATATCCCCAAGGACGACGGCTATGGGGTGGGCGATTGCCTGGCCTCGGGCACGACCTGCGCCCGCACCGTGGCAGATGCCTGGTGCGCGGCCATGGGGCGTGGCCCCTCGGTCTCCTATGGGCTGGCTGAGGAGGCCGCCATTGAGCGGATCGCCACCCAAAACCAGCGCGGCTATCGCGTCACCTGCGCAGATTAACCCCGGATCCAGTCTGAACATTTGGCCGCCTCACCGGAGGTACCCCAAGGCTGGAGCGGCACGGTCGAGGTCGAGTTTTTCGGGCTGCCCTCCACGAGCCTGTCCGAATAGACCATGTAGACCAGCACATTGCGCTTGGCATCGCAGCCGCGCACAATCTGCATCTTCTTGAAAATCAGCGATCGGCGCTCGCGAAACACCACATCGCCCTGCTCGGAGCGCTCTTTGAAGCGGATCGGGCCATATTGCCGGCAGGCCAGCGAGACGTCGGACACCTCTTCGGCCACCCCCAGGGCACCCGACAGGCCGCCCCGCTCGGGCACAGTGTACCAGCAGCCAACCCCCTCAATGAGCGGGTCATCAATCGCATAGGTCGCCAGCTTGTCGTTGGGCGTCAGGAGCTTGAAAACCGTCGATTTGCGGAAGATCAGGTCAGGCTCCTCCGCTGCCATGGCGGGGGTGGCAAGGATGAGTCCAAGCAAAAAGGCTGAGTTGAGGGCGCGCATCATGGTCTCCCGGGCTTTGCTCTGATATGGGAACGCATATTCGCCCCGAACAGGGCTCTGCCTTTTTGCCGCCACCAAAGGCGCTCAAAGGGAGGGATAAGGACCCCGACTCAAGGATCAAGAGGTCGGGCGAGGCTGAAGAGGTTTTGATGACGCGACACTTCCCCGAAATGACGGCCGCGCGCTTGCGCCGCATGGGTCGCGTGGCCTTCGCACTCCTTGCGCTTGGCAGCATCGGCGCAGCCGAAACCGGCGCCTTCGCGCAAGGCGTCGATTGCAACCGCCTCCAGCAGCAGATTATCGGCCTTGGTCCGACCGGCTCAGCCGATCCCGCGCGTGCGCAACAATTCCGTGACGCCGTGCAGCGACAGGCCACCGAGCTCGAGCGCACGGTCGCTTATTCCAATTCGATTGGCTGCGGTCGCCGCCAATTCCTGTTCTTCGATGACAGCCCGCGCGAATGCCCCGCCATGGCCCAGCAGATTACGCGCATGCGCGGCAATCTCGAACAATTGCGCGCACAAGCCGCGCAAGCGGGCGGCGATGATGCCACGCGTCGCGACCTCGTTGCGCGTTTCGATTCCGCTTGCCGCGGCCAAACCCAGCAACGCAATGCCGGCAGCTTTCTCGACAATCTGTTTGGGCGCACCAACAGCAATGCGACGGATATTCCACTCGAGGGCGATCCGCTTGAGCCTGAAGAACCCGGCAGCGGCTCTTTTGCTGTGTGCGTGCGCACCTGTGATGGCGGCTTCTTCCCGGTCTCTTATTCGGCCAACCGCGCGCGCTATCAGGAACTGGGCGAACTCTGCCAGGCCATGTGCCCGAATGTGGAGACGCAGCTCTTCACCATGGCCTTCGGCCGCGAGGTCGAGAAATCCGTCGCCTCCGATGGGCGCCCTTATATGTCGCTGCCCAATGCCGGACGTTTTCGCACGAAATACGATCCCGCCTGCACCTGCAAAAAAGGTGAGCAGAGCTGGTCGGACGCGCTGGGCAATGCCGAGCGCATGCTGGGTCGCGACAGCCGTCGCGATCAGATCGTGACGCCCGAGCGCGCGGCAGAATTGTCGCGCCCGCAAGCGGCCAAAGCCGCACCTGCAAAAAAGCCTGATCCAAAAGCCTCGCAAGCTGACCGCGATGCGGCTGCAGAAGCGGAAATCGGTTCGCAAGCCCCAACCGCTTCACGCGAGTCGACGGGCATTGCTGCAGGTGGCGTGAGCAATGGACGCAATTACACGCTCAGCGAAGGTGCCAAGCGCGAAATGGTCACACCAGATGGCGCTAAGAAGACTGTCCGGACAGTCGGGCCGCAGCTTTGATCTTGCCGATCAACGGCAAGAGCTGAGCCAGCTCGGGGCCTGACTCTTTGCCTGTCAAAGCCAGACGCAAGGGATGGAACAAAGCCTTGCCTTTGCGGCCGGTCTTTTCCTTGATCGCGCCAGTCCAGCGGCTCCAGGTCTGCGCATCATAAGGCTCATCAGGCAGCAGCGCCAAAGCCTCAGCACAGAAGTCTGTGTCTTCAATGACAGGGTCAATCGTCTGATCAACGACATGCCACCAGACGCGCACATCGATGAATGTTTCGAGATTGCCGCGCACCGCAGCCCAAAAGCTTTCAGCCTTCGGCCCGGCAATGCCAGCCTCCGCCAGACGCTCTGAGACCAGCGCAAATGGCAGACCATGCAATGTGCGCGCGGACAAAGTGGCCAGCTCGTTCTCGTCAAAACGCGCAGCTCCGCGCGACACATGCGAGAGATCGAACGCCTCACCCAATTCCTGCAGCGATGTCACCGGATGCACGGCATCAGATGAGCCCGTGAGCGTGGCAAGCGCTGCAATGGCGAGAGGCTCAATGCCAGCGTCCCGCAAACCGCCAATCGACAAAGAACCCGAGCGCTTTGACAGCCCCTCACCGCTCGCCGTGGTCAGCAGATTGTGGTGACCGAAGATTGGCGCTGTGCCGGCCAGCGTTTCAAACAGCTGAATCTGCACCGCCGTATTGGTGACGTGATCCTCACCGCGAATGACATGCGTGATGCCCAGATCAATGTCATCGACAACGGATGGCAACGTATAGAGATAAGTGCCGTCTTCGCGGATCAGCACGGGATCGGACAGAGAGCCCGCCTCAATATGGCTTTCCCCGCGCACCAGATCATTCCAATGCATCGTGCGCTCTTCGAGCCTGAAGCGCCAATGGGCCTTGCGGCCCTGCGCTGCCATTGCAGCGCGTTCGTCATCGGTCAGTTTGAGGGCTGCGCGATCATAGACAGGCGGCACGCCGCGCGCGATCTGGCGCTTGCGACGACGATCCAATTCATCAGCCGTTTCATAGCAAGGGTAAAGGCGACCCAAATCTTTCAGCTTTTGGGCGGCCGCATCATAGAGCGCGAAACGCTGCGACTGGCGCACGATCAGATCGGGATCAATACCCATCCAGCGCAGATCGACTTCAATGGCCTGCGCATATTCTTCTTTCGAGCGCTCGAGATCAGTGTCGTCGAAGCGCAGCACGAATGAGCCGCCATTCTTCTTCGCAAAGAGGAAGTTGAAAAAAGCGGTGCGTGCATTGCCGATGTGGATGCGGCCCGTGGGGGATGGCGCAAAACGGACGCGGGTCATGTCATTCCTCGAAACGCTCAGAAGTCCCGAGCGGCTTTTTCGGTGCAATGGAAAGATCGGGCGAGCGCATGGGCGCGCCGGAATCACGAAAACGATTGACGATGGGGTAGCGGCGGTCGCGCCCGAAATTCTTGCGCGTCACCTTCACACCCGGCGCCGATTGGCGGCGCTTGTATTCCGCCAGATAGAGCAGACGTTCGATCTTCTTGACGATCTCAACGTCATGGCCACGCGCGACAATGTCGGACACGCGCATTTCACGCTCGACCAGACATTCGAGAATGTCATCCAGCACCGGATAGGCAGGCAGTGAATCCTCGTCCTTCTGATTGTCGCGCAATTCGGCAGAGGGCGGCTTGGTGATGATGTTTTCGGGGATCACCACGCCATCGGGGCCAAGCGCGCCGTCTGGCTTCCAGCGGTTGCGCAAATGGCACAGACGGAAGACCTGCATTTTGTAGAGATCTTTGATCGGATTGAAGCCGCCATTCATGTCGCCATAAATGGTCGCATAGCCAACCGACATTTCCGACTTGTTGCCGGTGGTCACCAGCATCGGGCCGAATTTGTTCGACACCGACATGAGCAAAGTGCCGCGCACGCGGCTTTGCAGATTTTCTTCCGTCAGATCACGTGCGCGCCCTGCAAAGAGCGGCGCCAAAATCTGCTCAATGCCTTCAACTGCGGGTGCGATGGGAAGCGTGTCATAACGCACACCCAGAGCATCCGCGCAGGCTTTGGCATCGGTCAGCGATTCCTGCGACGTGTAGCGAAACGGAAGCATGATGCAATGAACGCGCTCGGGGCCCAAAGCATCGGCGGCCATGGCCGCACACAGCGCGGAATCAATGCCGCCTGAGAGGCCGAGCACCACGCTGGCAAATCCATTCTTCTCGACATAATCGCGCAGGCCCAGAACGCAGGCCGCGTAATCGGCTTCATCGCCTTCAGGCAAAACAGCGCGCTCGCCTTGCGCACACGCCCAGCCATCGCGTCCGCGCTCAAAAGTGCAGAGCGAAATGCGCGCTTCAAAGCCCGGCATTTGCAAGGCTAGCGCGCGATCTGCATTCAGCACAAAGGACGCGCCATCAAAGACCAGCTCATCCTGTCCGCCAATCTGGTTGAGATAGACCAGAGGGAGTTCCGTTTCGATCACACGAGACAGCGCAATTTGCACGCGCTCGTCATTTTTGCCATGCCAATAGGGCGAGCCATTGGGAACGAGCAACAGTTCAGCGCCCGTCTCGGCCAGACATTCGCAAACTTCATCCGACCAAATGTCTTCGCACACAGGCACGCCGATACGCACGCCTTTGAAGACAATCGGTCCGGGCAAAGGCCCGCGCGCGAAAACGCGCTTCTCGTCGAAGACACCGTAATTGGGCAAATCCACCTTGAAGCGCACAGCTTCAATGCGCCCACCGCTGAGCAGCGCGTAGGCATTGTAGAGCTTGTCGTCCTCGACCCAGGGCAGGCCGATCAAAAGCGCGGGGCCACCATCTGCCGTCTCGCGCGCGAGTTCTTCTGCAACGGTTCGGCAGGCTTCCTGAAAGGCTGGCTTGAGCACGAGGTCTTCGGGCGGGTAGCCCGCCAGATTGAGCTCGGGGAACATCACCAGATCCGCGCCTTTGGCCGCGGCCTCGGCGCGCGCCGCGCGCACGATTTGCCCATTGCCGGTGATGTCACCGACAGTCGAGCGGGTCTGGGCGAGGGCAAGGACGAGACGGTCCGTCCGGGCGGGGCTTGCGGTCATAAGAACCATCTAACCCGAGAGGCCCCAAGGGGCAATGGAGGGCTCGTCCCCCTCCCCCTCGTCATTGCGAGCGCAGCGAAGCAATCCAGAGCCAACACGCGGCCCCTATATTGCCGCGTCGGGCCTCCGGCCCTCCTCGCAATGACAGGCTAGCCAAAGACGTAAGCATCCATCATCAGCACGCCATATTCGCAGGATGTGTGGACGCGTCGGCCCTTGGCGCCCTCGCCTGCCGCACCATAGGCGAAAGGCAGGGGCAGGAAATGTTCGGCGCTCGGGTGATTTTCACGCGCGAAAGGCGCGCTCGACGCCCAAGCCGCGAGATCATCAGCGCGACCCTCTGCCAGCGTGTCATGGGTCCAATCGGCGAAGCCGCTGACCCATTCGGGTGGCGGCAGATCGCCGCCCGCGCGGCGCAGTTCATACAGGTTATGCGTGAGCGAGCCCGAGCCGATGATCAGCACGCCCTCCTCGCGCAAGGGCGCCAGCGCGCGGCCCATGGCGATGTGATGGGCAGCACACATCTGCGTTTGCACGGAAATCTGCACGACCGGAATATCAGCTTGCCGGTACATGAGTTTGAGCGGCACCCATGTGCCGTGATCAAAGCCGCGGTTTTGCACGGGCTGCGCGTCCATGCCGACCGCCCCCAGCATCTGCGCCGCGCGCGTTGCCAGGTCAGGCGCGCCGGGAGCTGGATATTGCATTTCAAACAGCGGTCGTGGAAAGCCGCCGAAATCATAGATCATGGCGGGCTGTGCATCGGCCGTGAGTTGGGGCGCACGCGATTCAAAATGCGCACTGGCGATGAGGATGGCTTTCGGGCGACCGAGTTCTTGGCCAAAGCCGGAAAGGAAATCACGCGCGGGCGTGTCTCCGAGCAGGATCATCGGCGAGCCATGCGAGACGAAGATGGACGGGAATTTAGACATGCATGCCTCCTTCCGTCATTGCGAGGAGCGAAGCCACGAAGCAATCCAGAGCAACACGTGAGGCGTCTGGATTGCTTCGCTACGCTCGCAATGACGGCGCCTGTAGCGCCGTTATTCCGCCGCGTTGGTCTCTGGCTGCGCCTTGCCCGAACGCTCGGCCTTCAGCAATTCAGACACAAGGAACGCCACTTCAATGGCCTGTTCGGCATTGAGGCGCGGGTCGCAATAGGTGTGATAGCGATCACGCAATTCAGTCTCGAGAATCTGGCGCGCGCCACCGGTGCATTCGGTGACATTCTTGCCCGTCATCTCAAGATGCACCCCACCCGCATAAGTTCCTTCCGCCTGATGAATAGCAAAGAAGGAGCGGATCTCGCTCATGATGCGCTCAAAGGGCCGCGTCTTGTAACCGGATGCCGAGATCGTATTGCCGTGCATCGGATCACACGACCAGATGACCTTCCGGCCCTCGCGCTCAACCGCACGGATCAAGGCGGGGAGATGATCGAAAATCTTCTCCGAGCCAAAACGCGCGATCAAGGTCAGGCGGCCGGGTTCATTGGCCGGATTAAGCACATCGATCAGCCGCAACATGTCGTCGGGCTTCAGCGAGGGGCCGCATTTCAGACCAATCGGATTTTTGATTCCACGGCAATATTCAATATGCGCATGATCGATCTGGCGCGTGCGGTCACCAATCCACACCATGTGACCAGATGTGGCATAGGGATCGCCGCTTGTGGAATCAATGCGCGTCAGCGCCTGCTCATAGCCCAGCAGCAGTGCCTCATGCGAGGTATAGAAATCCGTCTGGCGCAATTCCTGGTGCGCCTCGCTGTCGAGACCAATCGCCTTCATGAAGTTGAGCGTCTCGGTGATGCGGTCTGCCAATTCCTGATAGCGCGAGGATTGCGGGCTATTGCCGACAAAGCCCAGCATCCAGCGATGCGCATTTTCCAGATTGGCATAGCCACCGGTCGCAAAAGCGCGCAGCAGGTTCAGCGTGGCTGCAGATTGCCGATAGGCTTCAATCTGGCGACGCGGATCGGGCGTGCGCCCCTCCAGCGTGAATTCGGAATCATTCACAATGTCGCCGCGATAGATCGGCAGCTCGACACCATTGATGGTCTCTGTCGGATTGGTGCGTGGCTTGGCAAACTGGCCGGCAATGCGGCCGACCTTCACCACGGGCGAGGAGCCCGCGAAGGTCAGCACCACCGCCATTTGCAAAAAGACGCGGAAGAAGTCGCGGATATTGTCGGCGGAATGTTCGGCAAAGCTCTCGGCGCAATCGCCTCCCTGCAACAGGAAGGCCTCGCCCGCCTGCACTTTGGCCAATGCCTTTTTCAGCTTGCGCGCTTCGCCCGCAAAGACGAGCGGCGGAAATCCGGCGAGCTGTCGCTCCACATCGCCCAAAGCTTGCGCGTCAGGATAGATAGGGGCCTGCTGGATCGGCTTTGCGCGCCAGGATTCAGGGGACCAATGATCGACAGACATCAAACACTCCAAATGACTTGGCGCTCAAGCCCGCGGCTCCCCCCGAGGCCCCGGTCCAGCACGAAGGGCCTTATACAACAAAGCCCCGCAACATGGTGATGGATTTTCCGCGACCTTTGTCGCAGACGCTGCCTTTAGACCCCGACCTCGGGGCCAGGCGTCTCGCGCAGATAGCGGGCTGTGCGGGTGCGCAAGGTCACAAGCTCTTCCGACGCCGTCGGATGAACCGCCATCGTGGCATCGAAATCTGCCTTTTTTGCCTTGAGCTTCACAGCAATACCCAGCAGCTGCGCCATTTCTCCGGCCTCATGGCCCAGAATATGGGCACCCAGGACCTGATCGGTCTCACCATCGACGATGATCTTCATCAGCGTTTTTTCAAGGCGCCCCGAAAGCGTGCCCTTCATCGGGCGGAAGCTCGCTTGATAAATATCAACCACATTGAAACTGCGGCGCGCTTCGGTCTCGGTCATGCCCACTGTGCCAATCTCAGGCGTGGTGAACACGGCGGTCGGCACAAGCGAGTGATCGACTGATGTTTCCTTGCCGCCAAATTGCGTGTCAGCAAAAGCATGGCCTTCGCGAATGGCGACAGGTGTCAGATTGATGCGGTTGGTGACATCACCCACAGCAAAAATGGAGGGCACATTGGTGCGCGAAAAACCATCAACCTTGATCGCGCCCACACCGTCCATCACAACGCCTGCGGCCTCGAGCCCAAGCCCGCGCGAATGCGGACGACGACCGGTGGCGAGCAAGATCTGATCGAAAATGCGTGTCTCGCCGTCTGAACAGACGACATGCAATCCGTCGGCTTTCTTTTCGATCTTGGTTGGCAAAGTGCCAGCCAAAACATCAATGCCCGCATGCTGCAATTCAACGCGCAATGCTTCGCGCACATCTTCATCAAAGCCGCGCAGCACATTGTCGGCGCGGAATGCGAGCGTCACTTGCGAGGACAGGCGCGCAAACAGGCTCGCAAATTCCACCGCAATATAGCCGCCACCAATCACCAAAAGGCGCTGAGGAAACTCGGGCAAATCAAACAGCTCGTTGGACGAGATGGCGTGCTCGACGCCCGGCACCGCAGGCTCCAGCACAGGTGTTGCGCCTGTGGCGACCAGAATGATCTTGGCCGTGATGCGCCGGCCATCTTTCTTCAAGACGACCGTATGCGGGTCGACAATCTCGGCACGATCTTGCACGATCTCGACGCCAGCCTTCGCGAGGTTGGTGCCATAGATCGCCGACAGGCGTGTGATCTCCTTTTCCTTGGCCGCCACAAGGGTCGGCCAATGGAACACGGGCTTTTGAGGCAACGTCCAGCCAAAGCCTTCAGCATCAGCAAAGTCGTCCGCAAAGCGGCTGGCATAGACATAGAGCTTTTTGGGCACACAGCCACGAATGACGCAGGTGCCGCCCATGCGGAACTCTTCGGCGATCATCACTTTGGCGCCATGGGTCGCGGCAATGCGGGCGGCGCGCACGCCACCCGAGCCACCACCTATGACAAACAAATCAACATCGAAGGACATGAGCGTCACTTTCAACGATCAGAGATCGTGGCCTTTTTTCTTCATCTCGCCCCGCACGCGGTCAACCACGCTCACCGAGAGATCGCGGTTCCACGGGTCCATCGACTGCATGATCTTGTTCATCGCCACCGGCTGAACCTCGACATATTTTTTGCCGGCCGGGGTTTTCAGGAAGGCCACAATGTCCTTCAGCTCCTGCTCACTCATGGATGTCGCCATAATGCGGGCGGCCTGATCAACCATTTCGGCACTGCGCTTGGCAAATTCCGGCAAGACGATGGTCTTGATCACGGCATCGAGATCAGCGGCAATTTCCGGGCGCGTGCGCGTGAAGTTCATTTGCATTTCGCGCATGATGCCGGGAATGAATCCATCAAAGCCCTTGTCGAGACCAGACAAGACGACAAGTTCTTTGCCCATCTCAAATTGCGCGTCGGAAATGGCAGGCGTCGCGGGCATGAATGCGGGTGCCTTGGGCTGCGCCTGCGCCAATGCCGGCAGCGGGCTTGCAGCCAGAAGTGCCAGTGCAGTCAGGGCGCAGAGGCGCGAGAGCGTGGACTTCATTGTTTTGTCTCCTCAAAAATTCAAATTCAGGCGAGATCGCCGATCACTTCGACGCCCGCTTCATCCGCAACAATCACAGCCTTGGCCAAGCCAATGAACAGTCCGTGCTCAACCACGCCCGGAATGACATTCAATGCCAAAGCCAGACCGTCCGCATCGGGCAGCGCCCCGAAGAAGCAGTCGAGAATGGCATGGCCGCCGTCCGTGACCAAAACATGGTCGTCGGCGGTCCGGCGCAGTTTCACCTCGCCCGAGCAGCCATGCGCCTTGCCGGCTGCGATCACATGCAAGCGGGTTGATTCCAGGCCAAAGCGGTCGACCTCGACCGGCAGCGGGAACTTGCCCAGCATCGCCACCTGCTTCGAGCGGTCGGTCACCACCACCATGCGGGTGGAGGCTGCCGCCACGATCTTTTCGCGCAAGAGCGCAGCGCCACCGCCCTTGATCAGGCGCAGCTGGGGGTCAAATTCATCCGCGCCATCAATCGTCAGATCAAGCTGGGGCGTCTCATCGAGCGTCGAGAGCGGAATATGGAGCTTTTCAGCCTGCTCCCGCGTGCGCTCAGAGGTGGGCACACCCACGACCTGAAGGCCTTGGGCAACTTTTTCGCCCAGCAGCGCGACGAAATGGGCGGCCGTTGAGCCCGTCCCCAGTCCCAGCTTCATGCCTGGTTTCACCAGCTCCAAGGCGCGTGCGGCCGCGAGGCGTTTGGCGGCTTCGGCTTTGTCGGTCATGGGAGGCTCCGGCGGGACGAAAAACAGGGCTAAAAAAGGCTCTTTGCGCGCTTAAAGGCTTCCGGGGGGAAAGACAATGGGCGGGCATTTGACGAATCCCGCTTTTTCCCCCAGTTGCAAGCAGATGAGCGACACAGCCCCCCTTCTCGTCTTTGATCTCGATGGCACGCTGGCCGAAACCGCTGGCGACCTGACCAATACGCTGAACGTCATCCTGGCGCGCGAGGGGTTGGCGCCAATCACACTCGATGAGGCGCGCAAAATGGTCGGAGCGGGTGCGCGCGCGCTCATCCAGCGCGGCTTTGCCGCCGAGGGGCGCAGCATTGAGGGCAGCAAGCTCGACCAGCTCTTTGCCGATTTCCTGGCCCATTACGAAGACCATATTGCCGATGTCAGCCATCTATTCGAGGGCGTGACGCAGGCGCTGGACCGTTTCGAGGCCGCAGGCTTTGCCTTTGCCGTATGCACCAACAAAGTCGAAGTGCCATCCAAGAAATTGCTCAAGGCGTTGGGAATCGACCATCGCTTCCGCGCTATTTGCGGTCAGGACACGTTTCAAGAAAATGGCCGCAACATCGCCAAGCCCGACCCACGCATGCTGCTGATGACGATCGACATGGCTGGAGGCATGCCTGCGCATGCCATCATGGTGGGCGATTCCAAGACCGATATTGATACCGCCAAGGCCGCCGGCATTCCGGTGGTTGCCGTCGACTTTGGCTATACTGACCAGCATGTCCGGCATTTCGATCCCGACATCGTGATCGGCCATTTCGATCACCTGTGGGATGCTGTCGCACACATCAGACTGACAGGGGCTTCACGATCATGATCCGCGACAAGAAACTCGCCGTTGGCATGGGCATCGCGTTCATGCTGGGGATGATCTGGGGCTTGGTCGAGGGCGTGTCGCCGGGCGAAGTCTTTTTGCGCGGCTCACTCGCGGTGGCGGGCTCTGTGGTCACCTACCCCTTGTGGCGCGACAAGACAAAGACCTGATCAGCGCGCGCCAAGCCCGTTGGACATCGTGAGCTTTTTACGCTGAACCCAGCGAAAGCCTTCATGGCGTGTGATCACCGCAAGATCGACAGGCCCACCCACAGTCTTGGGCTGCAGATCAACGCGAAAACGCACATAGCCAATCGTGGCATCCATCAAGAAACGCGTCAGCGCGACCGCATCATGCAGCGGCATGCCGGGCGTGACCAAAGTCGGGACGGAGGGATCGTTGGATCCGTCCATGTTGAATTCTTCGCTCATCAGGCGATGCAGGCATTCGCCAGAGCCTTCCCAGCAAATCCCATATTCTTTGGGGGACCAGATTTGCGAGACGCTCACGCCGTCACTTGAATCAAACACGAGGTTCCAGACCTCTGGCGTGTCGGAGCGCGATGAATAGCCTGCGATAATCAGTGTGGATCGCAATTTGGCGACCTGCATCGGTGCCATGGATCGCAGATAATCCTGCAGCCGCATGACCACCGCCTCGACCGTATAATTGGTCTTGTCGAAGGCGGCATTGCCATTGCGATTGGCCGCACCAAAATCCTTCAGCACATCGATGAAAGCTTTGTTGTTGATCGCGGCATCACCTGCGAGCAGCACGCCAATCGGCATGCCCTTGATGAGCTGCATGGTTTTTTCGGCGGAATAATAGACCTGCCCGCGGTGCTCCACAGCACTGTCTGAGGCAAGCACAACGCCGTCTTGCACAGAAATGGAAATAACAATCGTCAATGGTCAAACCAACTCGAGCTGGAGCCTAGCTTTTCGTTTTTTCGCAACGGCCCGAGTTATGAAACATCCAACCAAGGTTCACAAGTGCCCACCCATTTCGAGCTGACCCACCATCACGGTGTGCGAGGCGAATAGCCACGCCCTTTCATGCAATCAAAATAGGCATTTTTGTCAGGATTGGCACCTGCGCTGGCTTGAGCGCGACACTCGCTTTGGTCTTTCTGGCCAAGTCTCAGCAATGCGGGATTGTCGGCCATGCGCCGTCCATCATTGCGCGCCCAGACATAGCTATCGGCCTGACCAGACGCAGCCGGTCTGGCCGCGCCGCCTGAACGAAAAGGCGCACCGCGATCGATGCGGCCTGCACATCCCGCCACCAAAGCCAGCGACATGAAGACAGCTAAACGTCGCGCAAGTAACTGTGCACGCATTTGATTCATCCTCTCATGCATGATGCAAGCCGAAAAGCCTGCGCACAGACTATCTTGCAACAGGTTCAAAAGCGATCAATGCGCCAAATGGCGAAGGTAATTTCACCCGCACCGGAATGGCCGCAACAGGTCTCGCAACAATCGGAACGGCAGTGGGCTCGACGCGCGGCATCGGGGGCACAGATTGGGCGTCAGATGAGAAGCCAAGTACCAAATCGGGCTTTGATGTGGGCTCGGGATTGGGCTTCAGAGGCGCTGACTTTTCGATTTGCACCAAAGCGGTTGTTGCCCTTTCAGGCTTTACGCGAACCGGTGCGGACGCAGCTTCGGTCTTGAGGCGTGCGCTTTTTTTCAGGCCCTGAGTGGCGCTGCTTGGCGAGGGCACCTCCTCGCGTTTTGCGGAGAACGGCCAGAAGCTGAAGAAGCCTTCAGATGCAGCCGCCTCTTTCGATTGGCACGCACCGCGTGAGGCACGAAACACATCGCCAGCCGGACAGCGCGCAGCGGCTTCTGCTTGTTGCCATGCACCTGCCAAAACAAAAAGAGCGGACAAAAGCGCGGTGACTGGGCCCGCGGAAAATCTTTCCTCGACCATACCGATGCCTTCCATTGCTTTTTCAACAATCCGTCCAGCCCGCGCGCTTGGATGCTGCAGAAAGACAAAAATCAAAGCAACCTTGGCAGGCCAAGAGCAAAAGCCCTGGTCATTTTCGGACGCTCGCAGCCTCTGGCGTCAGCGTGATGACATGGAAATAAAATGGAGCGGATCTGCGCGCGCCGCCGTCAGCGGCCCCAAAAGGTTTTGCGCGCCAACCTGATCAGGAAAATGAGCAGCACGAGGTTGAACAGAACCATTGCTGCCTCGATCTCGTCGATCCAGTCCGCAAAATCCATGTTGCTCACGCCCCAACCCCGCGAGATCCAAAGCAACGCGCCCATGGGGGGTCACTTAAGCCCAGTCTGGCCGCAACGCCCGCAAAACGGGCACTGGTCCTGACCTGAATACCGATCATAAAGACCGGTAATGCCTAAGTCTATGCTGAATAAGTGTTTTTTGGCTCTCCAGACACCCAGCGCGCTGGATGCAGGGCCTTGCCGCTCATGGGGGCCAAAAATTTGAGCCCCCCCGTGAGCGCGCCTCGCTGGTCAGTTCTGCTCGAATTTCAGCTTTGAGGGCTTGATTGCCAGAACATTTTTCATCTGCGCGACAAGCTTTCCCTTCTTGTCGAAATTGACCGGAAAGGCGAAGCCCGTTTCCGTGCCCGGATCGCAAACCGCCTGGCTGACCTTTTCGGTCCCCTTGAAGGTCGTGAACCAGTAACGCTCTTCCGGATTGCACAGCATGCCATCGCATTCAGAAATGCCATAGGTCATGTTCTTCTGCGTGAAATAGACCGTCGTGACGCTGCGACGATTGTCGTCTTCTTGCGACAGAAAAAACGGCCCGTTCTGATCGCTCGAATGGCTCAGCTCGTTTTTGCCCGTGTCATAAGAATGGTTGAGCGTGACCGACAAATAAGGCTCTTCGGTTTCGAAGGTCTTGCAGAAAATGAGCGGCTTATCATTGATCTTGCAGCTAAAGGCGATGGAATCGCGCGTGCAGATCCGATCATCGACATAACCCGGCTGCTCGGCAACGACGCTGGCTGCCGGCGCCACCTCGCGCTTTTGCGCGGCGACGGGGGCTGGCGCAGCAGGTTTGGCAGCAGCAGGCTTCGCCTTGATGGCGGGCGCTTCTGCGGGCTCTTTGCTTTTATTGACGATGGGCGGAACAATCGTCTGCATGGTCCGCATCATGTCATTGAACTGCGCACATGCCGTCGCTGGAACAGCGAAAATCATCGCTGCAAGAACTGTGGTTTTCATGTGGGCACTCCGAAAAGAAATCATTTCTTGTCTGGGTATGTTGTTTCCCAAGACTTGGCAACATTGGCCGGGTGCAAGGATTTGACTAATAAAAGGAAACAATGGTGGGCGCGACAGGGATTGAACCTGTGACCCCTCCCGTGTGAAGGGAGTGCTCTCCCGCTGAGCTACGCGCCCGCTGTCGGGGTGGGCCCGAAGCAGGAGGTGGATGTAGGCCAAGGGTGCCTGTCGGGTCAAGCGAGGAGTGCGGATGGGGCTGCCCTTTTTGGCCCATGCGGCACCTTTGTTAAGGTTTTCTACAAGAGCTCCCCTTAAGCTGGAACCGTTGCCTTGCTGGTCCGCTTTGACGCAGGTCGGCACAACACCAGATTTCGTGACACTTCGCGCCCCTCGCGCGCCATCAGGACGATCGATATGAACAAGCAGATGAAGGCGGCCCTAATGGGCCTGGCGCTCGCGTTCTCCTGTGGCAGCGCCATGGCCAGCGACGAAGTGGGCGGCAGCGCCGTCGAATTCCTGCGCATGAACCTGAAATTCGATGGCCGCCCCATGGCCAGCACCATTCCGCGCGAAATCGTTTCGTTTGACCCCAAACACGCGCCCGGCACGATTGTCGTCAATGCCAAGGAACGCCGCCTCTATTTCGTTCTCCCCGAAGGCAAGGCCATCCGCTACGGCGTGGGTGTGGGCCGTCCGGGCTTTGAATGGGCGGGTGCGCATGCCATTTCCAACAAGCGCGAATGGCCGGATTGGACGCCCCCGTCCCAGATGCTGAAGCGCCGTCCCGATCTGCCCCGCCACATGTCGGGCGGCCCGGAGAACCCGCTGGGCGCACGCGCCATGTATCTTGGCTCCTCGCTCTATCGCATCCATGGCTCCAACGAGCCGGACACGATTGGCCAGGCTGTCTCCTCCGGCTGCATCCGCATGACCAATGATGACGTGATGGATCTCTACGAGCGCGCCAAGGTCGGCACCCGCGTTCTGGTGATGCGCTAAGCCTTTAGCTGGCACAAAGACGTGAAAAGGCCGGGTTCACCCGGCCTTTTTCATGGGCAAAGCCCCCTGCCCATTGAACCCGGCACCCCCTTGGGCAATATATACGCCATGATATTACGCCCCGGACAGGACACGCCCGAAGCTCCGCTTGTCGACCCCTTTGGTCGGGCGATCAGCTATATTCGCGTCTCGGTGACCGACCGCTGCGATTTCCGCTGTGTCTATTGCATGTCTGAAGACATGCATTTCCTGCCCAAGGGCGATCTGCTGACACTGGAAGAGCTGGATCGGCTCTGCTCGGCCTTTGTGGCACGCGGCACGCGCAAGATCCGCATCACCGGCGGCGAGCCGCTGGTGCGCCGTGGCATCATGACTTTGTTCCGCTCACTGTCACGCCATCTCACATCCGGCGCGCTGGAAGAGATCACGGTGACCACCAATGGTTCGCAACTCGCCCGCTATGCGCAAGAGCTCGCCGATTGCGGCGTGAAGCGCATCAATGTCTCGCTCGATACGCTGGATGCCGACAAATTCCGCGCCATCACCCGCTGGGGCGATTTGGCAAAGGTGATGGAGGGCATTGATGCCGCGCAGAAAGCGGGCCTCTCCATCAAAATCAATGCCGTGGCGCTCAAAGGCTTCAATGATGTCGAAGCACCCGACATGATCCGCTGGGCGCATGGGCGTGGCATGGACATGACCTTCATCGAAGTCATGCCGCTGGGCGAAATTGAAACAGCACGCGCTGATCAATATTTGCCGCTCACCCAATTGCGCGCTGACCTCACCGACCATTTCACGCTGCAAGACAGCGACTACAAAACCGGTGGCCCGGCGCGATATGTGAGCGTGAAAGAAACCGGCGGGCGGCTGGGCTTCATCACGCCGCTCACGCATAATTTTTGTGAAGGATGCAACCGCGTGCGCGTCACCTGCACGGGCACGCTTTATATGTGCCTCGGCCAGGAAGATGCGGCTGATCTGCGCACACCTTTGCGCGCCTCCGAATCCGACACGCTGCTGATGCGTGCGATGGAAGAAGCGATTGCCAGAAAACCCAAAGGTCATGACTTTGTCATTGACCGCACGACGCATATGCCGGCCGTTGGCCGCCATATGAGCGTCACCGGCGGCTGATCGCACATATCGATGGATCAGACACGTATCAATCGCCGCGGCATGGCCGCCATGACCGGCGCGACCACCGCCTTCGCCATCAATGATGCGATGATGAAATATCTCGTCGCCGACATGGCCGTGTCAGAGGCTGTGATTTTGCGCGGTCTGGTGGCCACAACGCTGGCTTTGATCCTGCTGTGGCGCGTGGATCGTTTCGCGACACTCAAAGAGATTTTTTCGCGCGCCGTGCTGCTACGCAGCCTGCTCGAGGCCGCTGTTGTGGTGACCTATATGCAGGCACTGCGGCTGATGCCGCTGGGGCTTGCGACTGCCATTCTGCAAGCCACACCCCTCATGATCACGGCCTATGCGGCCATGGCCGGGCGCGAGAGCGTCGGCCCCGCACGTTGGCTCGCCGTGCTGGTTGGCTTTGCCGGTGTGATCATGATTGTGCAGCCCGATGCGTCTGGCCTGTCATGGGCCATGAGTCTGGCTGTGCTGACCGCCGTCTTTGTGACGGGGCGTGATTTGTCCAATCGACTCGTGCCCCGCCACGTCCCGACCTATCTGATCGTTGTGGCCGCCTCGCTCGCCAATATTCTGGGCTGTGGCCTGTTTGGTCTGGCGGCAGGCGACGTCTGGCGCTGGCCGAGCAGCTTTGAGACGCTGCTGATTGTTGCAACCGCCCTCTTTGTTCTGGCGGCAACCTCGCTGATCACGCTGTCTTTCCGTGGCACGGAAGTCTCGGCTGTCTCGCCGTTCCGCTATGCGGGCGTGCCAGTGGCTTTGTTGATTGGCGTCATCGTTTGGGCAGAGGCTCCCGATGCCCTTGCAATGTCAGGGATAATTCTGGTCATCGGCGCCGGCTTGTTTGCCATGCGCGATGAAGCGCGGCGCTCCAAGGCACAGTCCCCGATATAGTTTTCCAAAGCCCTGTCTAACAAGCCCCTGCCACGCCTCGCTAAAGTATGATTACCCGTCACTGGCAGCCCTCTGGTGACAATGATAGTCCTGTCATGAACCGAGGCGGCAAACGCCCTTAAAAACAGATGCCGTTTGGAGGAAATCTGATGAAGGCCCTGCTGGCGATCAGCCGCGTGATTGACGGGTTCAATGAGCGCTTGGGACGCACCACAGGTTGGCTCATTCTGGCCGCCGTCCTCGTCTCATCTGTGAATGCCCTGGTCCGCTTTTCTTTCAACCGCAGCTCAAACGCCTGGCTTGAACTGCAATGGTATTTGTTTGGCGCTGTGGTGCTCTTGGGCGCGGCCTATACATTCAAAGCCAATGAACACATCCGTATCGACATTTTGTCCTCGCGCCTGTCGAAACGCACGCGCGACTGGATCGATGTTGGCGGCCACCTCTTTTTTCTGATGCCGCTTTGCATCGTGATCATGTGGCTGGGCTGGCCATTTTTTCTGCGCTCCTTTGCGCAAGCAGAGATTTCGTCCAGCGCTGGCGGCTTGATCGTGTGGCCTGCCAAACTTCTTGTGCCGCTCGGCTTCACCATTCTTTTCGTGCAATCGATCTCCGAACTGATCAAACGGGTCGCCGTGATCAAAGGATTGATCGAAGACCCGCATGGCCCCTCGGCCAACGCGCATGGCACCGTCGAATAAGAACCTGACAGGATCATCCCCATGGCTGCTTTCATCGCCCAGAACATGGCCCCGATCATGTTCGTCTGCCTTGTTGCCTTTCTCCTGATTGGCTATCCGGTCGCCTTTTCGCTGGCTGCCGTTGGTCTCGTTTTCTTTGTGGTTGGCGTCGAGCTTGCACCCTTGTCGGGCGGGTCGATCAACCTCTCCTGGTCGCTGCTCAACGCCATGCCCGAGCGCATTTTTGGCGTGATGAACAATGAGACTTTGCTAGCGATCCCCTTCTTCACCTTCATGGGCCTCATTCTCGAGCGCTCCGGCATGGCGGAAGATTTGCTCGACACGATTGGCCAATTGTTTGGTCCTGTGCGGGGTGGTCTGGCTTATGCAGTCATTTTCGTCGGCGCGCTTCTGGCTGCAACCACGGGCGTTGTCGCAGCCTCCGTGATTTCCATGGGCCTGATCTCGCTGCCGATCATGCTGCGCTATGGCTATGATCGCCGCTTGGCATCAGGCGTGATCGCGGCCTCTGGCACGCTCGCCCAGATCATCCCGCCATCGCTTGTGCTCATCGTCATGGCCGACCAGCTCGGCCGCTCTGTCGGTGATATGTACAAAGGCGCTTTCATTCCAGGCCTTACACTTGCTGCGCTTTATGCGGGCTACGTGTTTCTGGTCACCGTGATCAAGCCCGATGCCGCCCCTGCCCTGCCGATTGAGGCGCGCACCATTCCCGAGGATCCAGCTCTTGAGCCACGCCAGAAATGGCTCACAGGTTTTGCGCTGCTGTTTGTTGGCATTCCGCTTTTCTATCTGGTGATCTCGCTGGCGGAATGGATTGGCCAGACGGCGGGTGCTCCGTTCCACGTCTCGAGCCAAGTGCAATGGATGGGCGCAGTGGCTGCCTCACTGCTGGTCTTTGGTCCGCGACTGCTGGGACGTTCCAACAAGGATGCTGACGTTCCGCGCTGGAACACATTTGCCATGGTTGGCATTGCGGCCATCGCAACCTCTCTGCTCGCCGATTATATCGACGTGCGCTATCCCGACATGCCGACCGACAATGTGCTCATCTGGAGCGCATTTGCGGCCACCGGCGCGCTGTATATCCTCGCCTTGTTCAACAAGGCATCCAACCTTGGCATCATGTCGCGCATGACCGAACAGGTCGTGATCGTGTTGGTGCCGCCACTGGCGCTGATCTTCCTTGTGCTGGGCACGATTTTTGTGGGCATTGCCACACCCACAGAAGCAGGCGCCATGGGTGCCGCGGGCGGTGTGCTTCTGGCCTTCGCCAAACGTCGCCTTGATTTGTCACTGCTCAAACAGGCGATGGACACAACGGCAAAACTCTCCTGCTTCGTTGTCTTCATTCTGATCGGCGCGCGCGTCTTCTCGCTCACTTTCTATGGCGTCAACGGGCACACATGGGTCGAGCATTTGCTGACCTCCCTGCCGGGCGGCCAGACGGGCTTCCTCATCATCGTCAATCTGATGGTCTTTGTGCTGGCCTTCTTCCTCGATTTCTTCGAGCTGGCTTTTATCGTCATCCCGCTGCTTGGACCAGCAGCTGAAAAGCTCGGCATCGATCTCATCTGGTTTGGTGTCATCTTGGGCGTGAACATGCAGACGAGTTTCATGCACCCGCCCTTTGGCTTTGCGCTCTTCTATCTGCGCTCTGTCGCACCCAAACTGCCGTTCAAGGATCGACTGACTGGCAAAATGACAGACCCGGTGACAACGGGCCAAATCTATATGGGCGCCATTCCCTTCGTGATCATCCAATGCATCATGGTGGGGCTGGTCATCCTCTTCCCGCAGATGGTGATGATCTACAAATCCGGCGAAGTGTCGCTCAACGCCACGCAGGTTGAAGAGCAATTCAAGGGCATAGCTGTGCCCAATATTGAGATACCACCGGAGCTGAAGTTTTAAACAGTCAACGACGGTGGAGAGGATGCGGCACAGCATCCATCATCCGCAATGACGGCAAGAAGACAGAAGCCTTTCCATCGTCATTGCGAGGAGCCGAAGGCGACGTGGCAATCCATAGCACTCATCCTGCGAGATTGGCGCACTGGATTGCTTCGCTCCGCTCGCAATGACGGTGAAATAAAAAAAGCCCCGGAGTTTCCTCCGGGGCTTTCTTATTTCTAACGCGCGAAACGCTTAGCCCTTCGAACGCTGGCGGATCAGGAAGTTGTCATAGTTGAATTCGGCAACCTGCCACCAGAGATATTCGTCATTGCGGAAGTTCATGTAGGAATCATAGACCTTCTTGAACTTCGGGTTCTTAGCATTGAGCTCGGCATAGACCTCATTGGCTGCTTTCCAGCAGGCTTCCATGATCTCCGGCGAGAAAGGACGCAGCTTTGTGCCTGCCGCCACCAGACGCTTCAGCGCCGGCACATTGCCCGCATCATATTTCGCCTGCATCTCGACGTTAGCATAAGCGGTCGCTGCGCGTAGAATGGACTGGTAATTCTTCGGCAGCGCATTGAACTTATCGAGATTGGTGCAGAAGTTGATCATCGCACCACCTTCCCACCAGCCGGGATAGTAATAGAACGGCGCAACCTTGTTGAAGCCGAGCTTTTCATCATCATACGGGCCGATCCATTCAGCCGCGTCGATGGTGCCTTTTTCGAGCGAGGGATAAATGTCGCCGCCCGCAATCTGCTGCGGCACAGCGCCGAGCTTCTGCAAGACCGCGCCACCGAAACCGCCGATGCGCATTTTCAGGCCGTCGAGATCGGCGGGCTTGTTCACTTCCTTGCGGAACCAGCCACCCATCTGCGTGCCGGTATTGCCCGCGGTGAAATTGTTCACCTTGTAGGGCTCAAGAAATTCGTTGATGAGCTGCTCGCCGCCGCCAAACAGCATCCAAGCATTTTGCTGACGCGAGCTCAAACCAAACGGAACCGCCGTGCCGAAAGCAAAAGTCGGGTCCTTGCCCCAATAATAATAGAGGCAGGTATGGCAGGCTTCGACCGTGCCATTGGACACAGCATCCAGTGCCTGCAGCGCGGGGACGATTTCACCGCCCGCGAAAACCTGCATCTGGAATTTGCCGTCGGTGGCATCGGACACATATTTGGCGACCGTTTCGGCAGCGCCATGGATCGTGTCGAGCGAACGTGGGAAACTCGTGGTCACACGCCATTTCACTTCAGGCGAAGATTGCGCAATGGCGGGAGCGGCAATAGCGGCGGTGCCAGCAGCGGCAAGGCCCGCAGTCTTGATGAACTGACGACGTTTCATAATTTCCTCCAAAAGTCCTCGTCCACTTGAGCTGCAGACGATTGAGGCCCACCAAGCACCAAAGGCTCGGGTCCATGCAATGCAAAAGACCACAGCCCCTGTCAGGATCAATGCCTCTTTAGTCATATGGGACATGATCCCTGAACCGCCAGCCAAAAAATCTCGTAAGACAATCACGCTCCGGTGAACCCGGCTTGAGAAATGAACAGAAGCGGAAGGAAGCACTTATGGCCAAACTTGCCTTTATCGGTCTCGGCGTCATGGGCTTCCCGATGGCCGGACATTTGGTGGCCAAAGGCCATGATTTGACTGTTTACAACCGCACCGCTGCAAAGGCGCAGGCCTGGGTCGATCAACATGGGCATCGAAGCGCCCCGACCCCCGCGCAAGCCGCAGCGGGTGCTCACATGGTCTTTGCCTGTGTGGGCAATGATGAGGATTTGCGCGCCGTCACCATCGGCCCTGAGGGTGCCTTCCAGAGCATGGCCAAAGGTGCGATCTTCATCGACCACACCACCGCCTCCGCAGATGTTGCACGCGAGCTTCATGCCCATGCGGCAGGTCTTGGCCTGTCCTTCATCGACGCACCCGTGTCTGGCGGACAAGCAGGCGCAGAAAATGGCGTCCTCACGGTCATGTGTGGCGGCGATGGGGATGCATATGCCAAGGCCGAGCCCGTGATCGCCGCTTTTGCCCGCGCCTGCCGCCTGATGGGCGCATCAGGTGCCGGCCAGCTGACCAAAATGGTCAATCAGATTTGCATCGCAGGTCTCGTCGAGGCCTTGGCGGAAGGACTGCACTTTGCGCAAAAAGCGGGGCTTGATCCGCTCGCCGTGGTCGATGTGATTTCCAAGGGTGCCGCACAAAGCTGGCAGATGGAAAATCGCTCCGCCACAATGGTGGCCGACACATTCGATTTCGGCTTTGCGGTTGACTGGATGCGCAAGGATCTCGGCATCTGCCTTGCGGAAGCCCGGCGCAATGGCGCGCATCTGCCCGTCACCGCTTTGGTCGATCAATTCTATTCCGAAGTGCAGAAAATGGGCGGCGCGCGTTATGACACGTCGAGCCTGATCAAGCGGCTCAACGGGTAAGGCGCGCCACTTCGGCACGCAGCACGGGCAGAAGGTCAGCCTCAAACCAGGGGTTTTTCTTCAGCCAGCCCGTGTTGCGCCAAGAGGGATGGGGCAGCGGAATGACGCGCGGGCGCGCTTGCGCATAATCGCGCCAGCCTCCCACCACCTCGCTCATCGGCAATTTGCGCGTCTGCAGGCCCAAACGCGCGAGATGATAATCTTGCGCATAAGAGCCAACCGTCAGCACCGTCTCGATCTGCGGCAACAGGGCAAACAATCGATCATGCCAATGCGCACGACATTCGCGGCGCGGTGGCAGATCGGCGCCCTGCGCATCATAGCCGGGGAAGCAAAAGCCCATCGGGGCAAAGGCAATGCGTGACGTATCGTAAAATGTATCCGCATCAACGCCCATCCAGTCGCGCAGACGATCCCCTGAGCGATCATCAAATGGCAGGCCGCTCGCATGCACGCGAATGCCCGGCGCCTGGCTCGCCACCAGAAGCCGCGCGGTTGCCGAAACACGCACCACCGGGCGTGGCTCATGGGCCAGCGGGCGCCCCCGGGGCGCCAGCGTGCAAATGCGACATTGGCCAATTTCAGCCAGCAGCGCGTCGAGGGTCTGGTCGCTTGCCATTCAGAAAGCCGCGCTTTTTGAAAAAGTTTTCGCGTGAGGGTTAACGGGCGCGCGGCCACCGGGCAAGCCAAACACCCGCGTTTGCCCCGCTTGGTACCCTGCAAAGTCCCCAAAAATCAGCCTTTTTATGGGCTCTGTGCGCACGCCCACACTGCGCGGACGTCTGGCGCAGGTGCCAAAGCTCGGGGCCCAATCGTTAAAACCTGAATTTCCATGCCAAAAGCGCGTTAAGCTTTCCCGGTCATTCTGGTGCTGGAATAAATCCGGGCGAACAGCCCCTGTGTCCCGAGTGCCATGAGTGAAGTGTCGCGCCATATGATTGAGCCCAACAGCGGGGTCCAGCCGACCTTGCTGGCGCGCCCCAATGGCCTTCTGCAGCGTTTGCGCCAATTGCGCGCGCGGCTCTCGCTGGCCAAGGGTGCTGGCAATCGCTCCTTTGATGTCGAACTGCTGCGCCTATTTGCCCAGAGCCGCATGACATCCGTCCCCGCGCTCGCCTTTATCGCACTGTCAGCCGCAGCCCTGTCCTTTATGTGGACGCCGGAAATCGATGTGGTCGTGTGGCTCGGCATTGTCTGGTCGTGCCATCTCGTCTCCTACCGCACAGCGCGCAACCTCATGGCGCAGCCCGAGGCTTCGCTCTCCGTGCAAAGCTGGAAGCGCCGCTTTGTGGCAACTGAATTATGCCACGGCCTTGCCTGGGCCATGCTCACGGTTTTATTCCTGAACGAACCTGATGCAACGGCGCGCGTCTTCGTGCTTTTCGTTCTGCTGCTCATCTCGGCCCTCACCTCGCTGATTTCAGCCACGGTGCCGCTGGCCGTTTATGCAGGCCTGATGCCCACCACCATTGCGGTTGTGCTCTACATGCACCCTGTCTGGCGTGAGCAGGCCTGGCCCGTTGCCCTCATGGCCTGCGGCGCGCAATTCTTCTTTCTGGTTTTGGCGCAGCGTCTCTATGCGACCAGCCTGTCGTCTCTCTCCTTCCGACTGGAGAAAGACATGCTGATTGCCGAGCTCGAGCAGGCCAAGGCCAATTCCGATGAAGCGCGCCGCCGCGCTGAAGAAGCCAATCTCGCCAAATCCAGTTTTCTGGCGACGATGAGCCACGAATTGCGCACGCCGCTGAACGCCATTCTCGGCTTTTCGGAAGTCATGTCGGGCGAATTGTTCGGCAAACATGCGGTCGCCGCCTACAAGGATTATGCGAGCGACATTCACTCAAGCGGCCAGCATCTGTTGATGTTGATCAATGAAATTCTCGATCTCTCGCGCGTGGAAGCGGGACGCTATGAATTGCGCGAAGAGCCCGTTGCCCTCGTCAATGTGGTGGAAGATTGCTTGCATCTTTTGGCGTTACGCGCCGAACAGCGCGGCATTCAGCTGACGCAATCCATTGAAAGCAGCCTGCCACGGCTGTGGGGCGATGAGCGCGCTTTGCGGCAGATCACGCTGAACCTGCTCACCAATGCGATCAAATTCACCCCGCAAGGTGGCTCTGTCAGTCTGAAATGCGGTTGGACGCAATCGGGCGGCCAATATATTTCGATCCGCGATACGGGACCGGGCATCCCCGAGCATGAAATTCCGATTGTTTTGTCATCTTTCGGGCGCGGATCTCTGGCGCAGAAAAATGCGGAAGAAGGTTCAGGCCTCGGTCTGCCGATTGTGAAGGGCCTCGTCGACCTGCACGGTGGCTCATTCCATATTCAATCCGAATTGCGTCAAGGCACAGAAGTCACTGTGATCCTGCCAGCCGAGCGCGTGATTGAAGCCATGGCGCAGGTCAAGCCCGCCATGCGCCGCGACACCCGCAACAGCCCACGCAAAGCTGCCTGAGAGGGACTGGCGCTGGCGCGCCAACGCCCTATGCTCTTCTCCAGAACAGATCAGGAGAAGATCGCCATGCGCGCACATCTTGCATGTTTTGCATTGCTGATGCTGATCGCACCGCTCACCGCGCAAGAGGCAAATCCGCCAGCCCGTGAGCGACCAGCGGCCGCGCAAACAACTGAGCGGCTCAAACCCCTGCCCCCCAATGCCACAACCCAACATCGACTGGGTGACATGGCCTTTGCAGCCACCGCTGGCACGATCCGCATTTTTGAATTGCAGCAAGGCACTGCGCTGGCTGACATTGGCGTGCTCGCCTTTACGCGCGAGGGAACGAATGCGGCCGAGCGCCCGGTGACCTTCGTGTTCAACGGCGGCCCCGGTTATGCCTCCGCCTGGCTCAACCTTGGCGCGCTCGGACCTTGGCGTTTGCGCATGGATGAAGCTGCGGCCTTCCCCTCCGCCGCTCCCACATTGACCGACAATGCCGAAAGCTGGCTCCCTTTCACCGATCTTGTTTTCATTGACCCGCCCGCCACCGGCTACAGCCGTATTCTGGGTGGCGACGATGTGCGCAAGCGCTTCTTCTCGGTTGATGGCGACATTGACGTGCTGGCCGCCACCATTCGCCGCTGGATCGAAGAGAACCATCGCACCGCCTCACCCAAATATATTGCAGGCGAAAGTTATGGCGGCTTTCGCGCGCCCAAAATTGCCCATGCGCTGCAAACAGATCAGGGTTATGGCGTTGCAGGCCTTGTGATGATTTCGCCTGTGCTCGATTTCTCGCGCTTCAACGCGCGCAATGGCCTCATGGACCATGTCGCACGCCTGCCCGTCTATGTCGCTGCAGCACGCACCTTGCGCGGCGAGAATGTGACGCGCGAAAACCTCGGCGAGGTGGAAGATTATGCGCGGGGTGCCTTCCTGCAAGATCTGATGCGCGGCGTGAAAGACACATCCGCTCTGGATCGGCTGAGCGAGCGTGTGTCAACGCTCACCGGGCTTGATCGTGATCTCGTGCGCCGCCATGCCGGGCGCATTCCCTCCACTCTTTTCCTGCGTGAGCTTTATCGCGGGGAAGCGCGGATCGGTTCGGCCTATGATGCAACAGTGAGTGGTTTTGACCCCTCACCTTTTTCACAAAGTCATGGCAGCGACGATCAGATGCGGCTTGGCCTGCATGCGCCCATTGTCTCGGCTATGGTCGGGCTTTATCGCGACAAGCTGAACTGGTCGGTTGAAGGCGCGCGCTATGCCTTCATGAGTGAACAAGCCTCACGCCAATGGGATTGGGGGCGTGGTGGCGCAGAAGCTGTTTCAGATTTGCGCCAAGCACTGGCCCTCGATCCGCATCTGCGTGTGCTGATTGCCCATGGTCTGACAGATGTGGTGACGCCTTATCTCGAAACGCAAATGGTGCTGGACCAAATGCCAGACTATGGCGCGCCCGAGCGTGTGCGTTTCATGACTTATGCAGGCGGGCATATGTTTTATTCACGCGACGAGGCCCGCAAAATGTTTCGCGACGATGCGCGCGCCCTTTACAGATAGCTCGACATTGCGAGGAACGCAGTGACGAAGCAATCCTCGCAAAGACGAAAAAAGTCAGCTCTTGCCCGGCACCTTCGCCTGATCAAACGTCGCCATATCGCGATGGCAGGCCAGTGCCGCCTTCATCACGCCCACCGCCAGCGCGGCGCCTGTGCCTTCACCAAGCCGCAGACCCAGATCCAGCAGCGGCTTCTTGCCAAGCTTTTCGAGCACGCGCACATGCGCGCCTTCGGCTGACACATGCCCCGCGATGCAATGATCAAGTGTGGAGGGATCCAGCGCATGCAAAATCGCGGCGGCAGCTGTCACCACATATCCATCAAGCACAACCGGAATGCGCTCCATACGGGCCGCCATAATGGCGCCGGCAATGGCTGCAATCTCGCGCCCGCCCACGCGGCGCAAGACTTCGAGCGGATCAGACAGGTGGCCCTTGTTCAGCGCAACCGCGCGCGCCACAGCGTCAACCTTGCGCTGATAGCCAGCATCATCCACGCCCGTGCCACGGCCCACCCAATCGCGCGCCTCGCCACCATAGAGCGCATGATAAATGGCGGCCGCAACCGTCGTATTGCCAATGCCCATTTCACCCAGGCACAAAAGGTCTGTGCCCCCCGCAATAGCTTCCATGCCAAAAGCAAAAGTGGCCGCGCAAGCCGCCTCATCAAAGGCAGGCTCCTGCGTGATGTCGGGGGTCGGATAATCGAGCGCCAGCTCGAACACTTTCAGGCCGATGTCATAAGTCGCGCAAATCTGGTTGATCGCCGCACCACCGGCAGCAAAATTTTCCAGCATGGCGCGCGTGACTTCCGGCGGAAACGCCGAGACGCCTTGCGCCACAACGCCATGATTGGCGGCAAACACCGCGACCATCGGGCGCAAAATGGTGGGCTTGGATTGCCCCTGCCAGGCGGCGAGAAATTCCACGATCTCTTCGAGCCGCCCCAGCGCCCCTGCGGGCTTGGTCAATTGCGCGTCGCGTTTGCGCACATCCTCAGCCATCGGGGTCGCGGCTTGTGGCATTTGCGGAAGCAGATTGCGGATGTCGTCAAAAGGCAGACCGGTGGCGGACATGAGATTCCCGTTCAAAACAGCTGGCGGCCTGTTTACGGCGTCAACGCGGCGAACTCAATCGATCCGGTTTCCACATGTGGCCCGACTCATGCCAATCTTGGCTCATGTCATCCCTTTCTGCGCGGCTTCTTGCTGATTTCCTCGCCTGCATGCGCTTTTATTCGCGCCTGCCGGTCCCTGTTCTGCCTTTTGAGGCGGAGCCCTATGCCATGCTCGATTTTGCCAAATCAGTGCGGGTGCTGCCCTTTGCGGGCTGGCTGATCGGGGCTGTGGGCGGGCTCGCCCTGCTGGCAGGTGCACAGCTCAGCCTGCCGCCGCTCGCCAGCGCCGGGTTTGCGCTCACCGTCCTGATGCTGGCGACCGGGGCCTTTCACGAGGATGGGCTGGCCGATACAGCCGATGGGCTGGGCGGTGGCATGACCATTGAGCGCAAGCTCGAGATCATGAAGGACAGCCGCATCGGCACCTTTGGCGGGGCGGCGCTCATCATGTCCCTGCTGCTGCGCGCCAGCCTTTTGACCGAAATCCTGGTTCACTTCGGCGCTCCAGTTGCCGCACTCATTCTGGCAGCCTCGGGTGGAGCCTCGCGTGTGGCCGCTCTACTCCTCCACGCCCTCCTGCCGCCGGCACGCACTGATGGCGCCGCCTGGGCCGCTGCCAAGCCACTACCCAGCACGCTATTGCTCGCGGTCCTGCTCGCGCTGGGCGTTGGCCTGTCGCCCGCGCTGGCCGGTGTCGCGCCCCTGCGGCTGGCCATCGGCCTCGGCCTGATGGTGCTGGCGGCCTATGCCATGGCGGGCATTGCCCGCCAGCAGATCAAAGGCATGACCGGCGATATCGCCGGCGCGACCCAACAAATTGCGGAAATCCTGTTCCTGGCCGCGCTCGCCAGCCGGATTGGGCTTTGAGCTGAAGCCCTTGGGGCCTTACAAAGGCCCCATGACCGAGATCGAGACACCCTGCCTGAAAATCTGCCTGCTTGATGTGCGGGGCCAATATTGCCTGGGCTGCTACCGCACGCGTGCGGAGGTCGGCGCTTGGTCGACCATGTCCGACGACGAACGGGCAAGCGTGATGGACCAACTGGCCGCGCGCAAAGACGAGATCAATAGCCCAAAATAGACGCCAGGAAGCGCAGCGACACGAGCAACAGAAATGTGCCAAACGCCATTTCCAGATGCCGCTTCGACAAAGCATGCGCGATCTTCACGCCAATCGGGGCTGTGAGCACACTCACCGGCGCAAAAGCGGCGATGCCGATCAGCGACACAAAGCCCAAGGACAGTGGCGGCAGACTGGTCTTGTCCCAACCCGCCAGCACATAGCCAATGGCGCCTGGAATGGAAATCAGCACACCCACGCCTGACGATGTCGCCACCGCCTGATGAATGGTGCGCCCATAAAAGGTGAGAAACATGGTGGACAGCTGCCCACCGCCAATGCCCATCAAGGCTGACAGCACGGCATTGACCAGACCGAACACGCGCAAGGAATTGCCCTTGGGCACATCATCGCCCAGTTTCCATTTGAGATTGAACAGCAAGCGCATGGCGCTGATGCCGGCAATGCCGACAAAGACAAATTTGAAAACATAAGGCGGCGCATAACGCGCGATGAACGAGCCGATCAGCACACCGATCACGGTCGGGATCGCCCAGGCTTTCAACACATCCATATCGACAGCCCCACGCTCGCGATGCGCGCGGAAGGACCGAATGGAGGTGGGGATGATAATCGCAAGCGACGTGCCCACACTGAGCGGCATGCGCACATCTTCGGGCACATTCAGGACACGAAACAATTCATAGAGCACGGGCACAATGAGCGCCCCGCCACCCACACCAAACACACCCGCCAGAATGCCGGTGATCGCGCCGGCCGCCGCCAGGGCGACGACCAGAAAGATGATTTCGTTGAGATCATATCCGAACATGAGGCCCTGCGCGGGTTGGGGAACACACCGCGCTTCATGAGCCATAAGCCAAGCTGCCGCAAGCCCTGGGACTTAGTGAAGAGCCACAATCGGGGCGTCAGGTTGCACAGAGGGCACCATTTCGATTTCGGGTGCCCCGGCGCAGATGGCCGCGCAAGCCGCCAAAGCCTCGCCACAGACGCTCAGGACCAGCTCATCCAGATGTCGCGCGCAAGCCAAAGCGGCGCGCTCGCAAATTTCAACGCAGACGCACAAAACCATGTCCTGCAAATCAGGCACACGCTCAAGACACTCGGCCGAAAGCTTGGTGACACGCGCGGCTTCTTGCAGGGCGCTGAGCAAATCCTTGTCAGCGGCCCACGCAGGCTGTTTGTCAGCATCAGCCAAAGCGGCACCGCAGGCGCGCGTGGCATCGAGGCAAGCCTCCACCTTGGAAAGCGTGACTCCATCTATCATCAAATTCGAGATCATAATGTCGGCATCCCTCTGCTCACCTGCAGACTGGATAACCAATGAGGCGCCTTGAGGGTTGCAAAGAGGCGTTACGCCTCGGCAGAAGCTGAGCCGTAGAGGTCGGCGCTGGTGCGCATCACATGGGTCATGGCTTCGCGGATCACCTCAACACCCGCACCACGCACAGGCGCTTTTGTCGCAATCGTGCGCCGCCACAAACGTGCGCCCGGCAGGCCTGCAAACAGCCCAAGCATATGGCGCGACATGTCATGCAGACGATAGCCTTCCGCCAGACGCGCTTCGATATAAGGCAGATAAGCCTCGACGGCCGCAAACGCATCGACATGAGGCGCGGGCTTCCCAAACACAAACGGATCCACCTTCAACAGGAGATCAGGATTGTGATAGGCCGCGCGCCCGAGCATGAAACCATCCAGCGTATCGAGATGGGGCAAACCTTCTTCGACAGTTTGAATGCCGCCATTGATCGACATGGGCAGGTGCGGGAAATCACCCTTCAGCTGATGCACGAGATCATAATCGAGCGGGGGAATATCGCGGTTTTCTTTGGGCGAGAGTCCTTGCAGCCAGGCCTTGCGGGCATGAACGATGAGCCCATCGACACCCGCCTGCACAAGCGTCTGCGTCATCGCCCACAAAGCCTCACGCGGCTCTTGATCATCCACGCCAATGCGGCATTTCACCGTGACGGGGAGTTTGACAGCCGCTTTCATCGCAGACACGCAGTCACCAACAAGCTGGGGCTCGCGCATCAGGCACGCACCAAAGGCGCCATTCTGCACGCGGTCCGACGGGCAGCCGCAATTCAGATTGATCTCGTCATAGCCAAAATCTTCGCAAATTTTGGCGCAGGCTGCGAGCGCTTGCGGGTCAGAGCCACCCAGCTGCATGGCGATCGGATGCTCAACGTCATCAAAGCCCAGCAAGCGGTTGCGATCACCATGGATGATGGCACCTGTCGTCACCATTTCAGTATAGAGCAGCGCATGGCGCGACAAAGTGCGATGGAAGACGCGGCAATGCCGGTCAGTCCAATCCATCATCGGCGCAACAGAAAAGCGCATGCTCTCGTGCACGGGCGGGCTCCTTTGGCGCGAGCTTATAAGCGAAAGCGGCGCTCCGCGCAAAAGACCCCGTTAATGGCAGCGAATGACCACCCCTTCATCAGGCTGCATGCAGATCGAGCCCGAAACCGGCTCGTCGGGGGCGCGCAGCCCCGTTGAGAGCAAGATTTTGCCGACCACATCAGCGGGCATATCCCAGCATTCCTCATTGTGGCAGAGGTTGAGCACCACAATCACCCGCTCCTCGCTATAGCGCCGCTCAAAAGCCAGCATGTCGCCCTGCAATTTCAGCAAAGCGAATGTGCCAACTGAGAGCGCGGCGCTGGAGCGGCGCAGCGCAATCAAGGCGCGTGTCAGATTGAGCATGGAGGCCGCATCCTCCCGCTGCAACACGACATTGCGCGACAGGTGATCACTGGAGAGCGGCAGCCAAGGCGTGCCTGTGGTGAAACCCGCCGCCTCACTCGCATCCCATTGCATGGGCGTGCGCTCAGGGTCACGACCCAAACCAAGTCCGGGTTCATTTTTCTCCCACGGATCATGCACAAGATGGTCGGGGATGTGGATTTTTCCGATTCCCAATTCGTCACCGTAATAAAGCGTCGGCGTGCCGCGCAAGGTGAGCAGCAACATCGTGCCCACACGCGCCTGCTTTTCACCAATGCGCGCGGCCACACGCGGGCGATCATGATTGCCCAGCACCCAATTGGGCCAACCGCCATCGGGGATGGAGCGGTCATATTCCACGATGAGATCAGCCACGCGCTGCGCCTGCCAGGCGACTTCGAGCAATTGAAAATTGAACGGCAGATGCGCGCCCGACAAATCCTGCCCGTAATAGGTCACCAGGCGCTCAACAGGCAGATAGACTTCGCCAATCAACACGCGATCCGGATAGGCATCAATCACCTTGCGCATGCCTGCAATCACACCATGCACATCCGGGTGATCGGTGGAATGCACCTGCAAGAATTTCTCAATCTCGCCGCGCCCCTCGCCATAGCCCGGGTTGACTGGATTGTCGCGAAAATCAGGATCTTTCATCAAATGCCAGATCACATCAACGCGGAAACCGTCGACCCCCAGATCCAGCCAGAAGCGCAACACATCATGCATGGCGCAGCACACATCCGGATTGCGCCAATTGAGATCGGGCTGCGAGCTTAAAAAGGCGTGGTAATAATATTGGCCGGTGGCCTCATCAAAGGTCCAGGCCGGACCACCAAAAGACGAGACCCAATTGTTGGGGACGCCCCCACCGGGAGCCGGATCACGCCAGATATACCAATCGCGTTTGGGATGATCTTTGGCGGAGAGCGATTGTTGAAACCATTCATGCGCAATGGATGTATGATTGGGCACAAAATCCATGACCACTTTCAGGCCACGACCATGCGCATCATCGAGCAGCAAACGAAAATCGTCGATTGAGCCAAACAGCGGATCAATGTTGCAATAATCCGCCACATCATAGCCAAAATCAGCCATCGGCGATGGATAGACCGGCGAGATCCAGATGGCGTCAACGCCAAGCCAGGTCAGATAATCGAGGCGACGACGAATGCCCTCAAGGTCACCAATGCCGTCGCCATTCGTATCCTGAAACGAGCGCGGATAGATCTGGTAGATGATCCCGCGCTTCCACCACAAATGATTATGCATTGGCCCTCACCCCGCTCGAACTCACGCCCCAACGTTTTCAGTCGGGCGCGGTTGCGGGTGACGACCCTGCTTCAGAATGATGACAGGTCAGTGACCGTGATCATCATCCTCAGATTGTGGCCCCATGGCGTGGCGCAGATAGGCGGGCATATCTTCTTTGATATGCGCAATCTCGGCCATTGCCGTTGATTGTCCAGCCATCCCCCGCTCAGCTTCAGCCAGAACGGCATTGACGGTCTCGCGGGTCAGAATGCCGCGCAGCATGAAAGTGGTCATGACTGTTTTGAGCGTGTGGCTCAGGGCCTCCACGCGCTGCTCCAACGCGGCAATACGGGCGAGCTCGTCTGACATGGTTTCCTCCTGAGCCCCGGGTGCAACCACAAGCGGGGCGAAAGACTTGAAATAGCGAGCGAGCCTGTCCCGGTTTGTCCGAGGTCAAAGCAAGCGCCTTGTCCCTCACATAGAACGAACATGGCCCGAAGTCACGCGAGACAGCTTGCGTGAGACGGACACGTGGAGACGATCACATGGCGATCAAGGACCTTCTTTTTCTGCTCGATCCGGAGGGCGAAACACAGCCGGCAGCCCCTTTTGCCACCGCTTTTGCCGATCACCTCGGTGCGCATCTGACGGCTGCGGGCGTGATTTATGAAATGCTCGTCCCCTCGGGCTTCACGGGCGATTACCCCGCCGACATTATGGCCGCGCTGACCGACCAGTCACGCCAGCGCAATGCCGCCGCCTACGAGCAAATGTGCAAGGCGGCCCCGGAAAGTCTGCGCACAGAATTGGTTGAGATCGATGCCATTCCCGGTGAGGCCCGCTACGAGCTGGCGCGCCTGGCCCGCCATTTTGATCTGACGATCATCGGCCAGCCACGCGAGCGCAATGGCGAGGATGCGCTGATGGCTGAAGCCGCCTTGTTTGAGAGCGGTCGACCGGTCCTCTTCGTGCCGCGCATCCAGACGCGCGCGCCCACTCTCAACAAGATCGTCGTGGCATGGGATGGCAGCCGCACCTCCGCACGCGCTTTGGCAGATGCCCAACCCATGCTGGAAAAAGCCCGTGCCATTGATGTGATCAGCATCGCAGATCCGCGCCTCGGCTATAAGGAACTGCCCGGCTTCAACATCACGCGCCATCTCTCCCGCCATGGGCTCAATGCTGAACTCAAGCGCCTGCCCATGTCAGGCGATGTCGGTGAGACTTTGCTGTCCTATGCAGCCGATGCGGGTGCTGATCTTTTGGTAATGGGCGGCTATGGCCATTCGCGTCTTCGAGAATTTGTGCTGGGCGGCACCACGCGCACGATTTTGCAATCGATGACGCTGCCCATTCTCATGTCGCATTAAATCAAATCAGGCGAGCGCCGGAGCCAGATAGGCTCCGGCGAGTGCCGACACCAGCAAACAGGCATCATGCGCCGCCAAGGCCCAGCGTGGTGGCGCGAGCCTTTGCATCCATAAGGTCGACGCCGCTGTGGCCAGACACCAGCCAATGGCGAGCACAATCAACCCCGCCGCAAAAACTGTGGCGTCTGTTGCCCCTTGCAAAACAAGCCGCGCCACCAGAACCAAAGCCAGACCGCCCAGCGCCGTAGCCGCTTCGCCAAAGGCGCGCGCCAGAAAGGCTATGCCAAAACCGGGCGCATACATGGCCACCACATGCCAGGCGAGAAGCCCTGTGACGCCAGCGGCCGAAATCCCGCAGGAGATCATCGCAGCCGGTGAGGCCAGCATCAGCGCGGTCATGCCAAACCATGCGGCGGCGGCAATGATGGTTGGTGCAAATCCATCACTCAGCGCAAACTCATGTGCTGCGTCTGCGCGCACAGGCACAGCGACCGTCTCATGCGGCCCCCACGCCATGGCAAGCGCCAGCACACCCACCTGCACAAAAGCCGCCGCCAGCGCTGCCGGCACAAAAGGTGTGGCAGGCATCACATGCTCACCTGCCAGCAACAGGCCCGGACCCAGCAAGCCCGCCAAAGCCCCTGAGCCAAAGACAACGCCGAGCAACATGGCGCGGCCCATCACGCCGCCGCCCATCGCGGCCTCATGGCGATAGAACAGACCAAAACCCTGCGCCACGCCAAGCCAGAACGCGCCCAGACAAAAAGGAATGAAGGACTGCGCCATCAGCGCCCAGGCCAACACCAACCCGCCTGCAATGCCGTGCGATGCACCCAGCGCAAATGACGCGCGCCGTCCAAATGAATCCAGCAAGAATGACGCCGGAAAAGTCGCAATCGCCGCACCCAGCAACATGCCCATATAAGGGAGGCCTGCGAGTTCGGCGCGTGGTGCCATCAACAGGCCCGCCATCGGCAAAATGCCAAGCGTCAAAGTTTGTGCGAGCACAGACAGCGCAAAGCCTGCTGACAACAACACAGGGCCGCGCGCCTTGGCCCCATCAACCGGCATGCCGGGCGGACAGAAGCACACAAGTCTGCCCGCGCGGGCGGCGATTTCTGGCAAGAGGCTTTTCACTTTTTCACATCCTCATCCGAGAGAATGCGATGGGCAGGGCCCTCAGAATCTTCATATTGACCGCTCTTCAACGACCACATGAAAGCAAACAAAGCCGTGATGCCAAGCGCCAGTGCCAATGGAACAAGATAAATGAGCACATTCATGCGCGCCGCTCCCCAGCTGCCAGTGCGAGCGATGCGGGCGAGGCGACACTGCGCTCGACCTGAGTTGGACGCGCCACGCCCCGCATGCGCAAGGCATTCAACGTGACAATGATCGAAGACCCCGACATGGCCGCAGCCGCAATCAGCGGCGTCACATAGCCCGCCATGGCCAGCGGAACAGCAAAAGCATTATAGAGGACGGCCAGCATGAGATTTTGCCGCATCAAGGCGCGTGATTGACGCGTGATATCGAGCGCTTGCGCCACCGGGATCAGACGATCTGACAAGAAAACGGCATCCGCCTGCGCCTGTGCCAGATCAGCCGCCGTGATCGGCGACAGCGACGCGTAAGCCGCAGCCAGTGCCGGCGCATCATTGATGCCATCGCCCACCATCAACACTTTGCGCCCCTGATCCCGCAAAGCCTCAATCGCAACGATCTTCTGGGCGGGGTTCATGCCCCCTTCGGCCAGATCAATATCAAGCTGGGCGGCAATGGGTGCCACGGCTTCGGGGCGATCGCCCGAAAAAATGCGCATGTCCAATCCGCGTGCGCGCAGCAAAGCAATGGTTGCACGAGCATCCGCGCGCAGACTTTGGCGGATTTCGATCGCAGCCTGGCGCGCGCCATAGCGCAGATAGATGAGCGACACATCCGCGCTCGAGGGCGCGTGCGCATCCGCCGCGCAAAATGCCGCGCTGCCGAGCCGCACATCCACACCATCCACAGTCGCGCGCACGCCTGCACCCGCCACTTCTTCCGCGCCTTCAAAAGGCAGAGCGCGCGGCGCCAAACGTGCCACCGCATGGGCCAGCGGATGACGGCTTGATTGCGCGAGCCGCGTCGCCAGCGCCAAAAGATCAGGCGCAATGTCACTGGCATTAACCACATTGGGATCAGGCAGCGTCAGCGTGCCAGTTTTGTCGAAAACCACTGTGTCGATCTCGGCCAGACGCTCCAGCGCATCAGCACTGTTGAGATAAATGCCCGCCCGGAACAAATGCCCCGCCGCCACAACCTGCACAGCTGGCACCGCCAAAGCCAAAGCGCATGGACAGGTGATGATGAGAACCGAAATCGCCACAATGATCGAATGATGAAAGCCAGCGCCCATCAGCAGCCAGACAACGAGCGTCGCGGCCGCCGTCACATGAACAACCGGCGCATAGACGCGCGCCGCACGATCAGCCAAGCGGCGATAGCGCGAGCGGGCTTCGCCCGCTTTCTCCACAAGGCGCGCCACCTCGTCCAGCATCGTGCCTTCACCCGCTGCGGTTACTGCGACTGTCAGAGCGCCATCGAAATTCATCGACCCCGCATAGACACGCGCGCCGCTGCCCACCCGCGCGCGCATCGTCTCGCCGGTCACCAGGCTTGTGTCCATTTCGGACGTACCCGACAGAACGATGCCATCAGCAGGCACTCGGTCCCCCGGGCGCACCAGAATATGGTCACCCTCTTTCAGCACACTGACGGGCACCGCCACCAACGCGCCATCTTCGCCGAGCCGCTGCGCAATCTCACCTTTGAGCGCGGCGAGATTGCCTGCAGCCGCACGTGTGCGCTTGCGCATGGCTTGATCGAGATAACGCCCCGTCAGCAGAAACAGCAGCAGCATGATGGCGGAATCGAAATAGGCTTCCGCACCATGCAGCGCGGTTTCAACGACCGACATGGCGAGCGCCAGCAGAATGCCCAGTGAAATCGGAAAATCCATATTCAGCTTGCCCGCGCGCATGCTGGCCAGCGCCGAGCGAAAGAAGGGCTGCCCCGCATAGGCCGCTGCAGGCAAGGCAATCAGGGCTGACAGCCAATGGAAAAAATCACGCGTCTCAGGCGTCATATCCGTCACATTGCCGGACCAGACTGACACCGACAGCAGCATGATATTCATGGCCGCAAAGCCCGCCACGCCAAAACATTTCAGCAGCCATTGTGTGCGGCGCGCCTCTTCCTGTTCGACGCGACTTTGCTCGAACGGATACGCGCGATAGCCGCCTTTGGCGAGTGCCGTGACGAGATCCGAGGCATTGGTCTTGTCGCCATCCCAAATCAACCGCAAACGATGCGTCGTCAGATTGAGCCGCGCTGAAACAATGCCCGGCACCGCGCGCATCGAGCCTTCAATATCCTCCATGCACGCCGCACAATCGACGCCATCAATGGCCAAATCCATCGATGCCCGCCCCGCTTCGGCGGTGCGAACGAAGGATGAAAAGTCGATTGCCTCGCGCAGGTCGCTCATTCATTTCACCGCAGAAATATCGATGCGATTGACGGAGCGGAACAGCAGCTTTGACTCTCTCTGGGCCTCAATCTGCAAATCCCAGCGACCTGCTGCCACCGGCGCAGAGGCGCGATAGACGCCATTGCCAACCGACATGAGAGCCACACGCACATCGCGGCGACGATCGGCGGGATGGGTGAAGGTTGCACTCATCGCGAGATCAGAAGTTGCAGCACCTGTGCCATCGTGCTGGGTGACGACCAGCATGATACCCTCGGCCTGAGGCTCGACGCGCGCATCAACGCTCCAATTGCGCTCGGCCTGCTGGCGCGCCGCTGCAATCACTTCGTTATATTTCAATCCATCCTGATACGGCTTGTCAGCCTCAAGGCCTGAAAAGGTCTGGATGGCGACGCGCGCCATGTAAAAATTGACTGAGAAGATGACGCCAAAAAAAGCCAGCAGCATGGCAAGCACATGCGCGCCTTTCAGCGTGAAACACGCAGGCGTGAGTGTCGTCATTTTTTCTCTCCGTGCGGTTGCATGAAATGATCCTTCACCTGAACCTGCGAGCCAGAACGCAAATCAATCAGACGGAAGGTGATGTCGCGTTTGTCATCATCATGATGCTCGCCCTTGGCCATCGCATCTTGAGGAATGGTGACAAAGAGCCGTTCTTCAAATGTCTGATCAGGCCCCACGACCAAAACTGGCCAGCCGGAATCCGCGCGCTTGCCTTCCGTTGACGCCACAAAGTCGGCAGCAAATCCATCCACACGAATTTCAAACGACCGATTTTCGGGCAATTTGTTGGACAGCCGCACCGTATAGGCATTGCGAATGCCGCCATCGGCGAGCCGCACGAACAAAGGATTGCGATCATGAATGACCGCGAGACCTGAATCATGACGCGTCGCCAAAACGCCGACCATAATGGCGCCCACAACAAGCATCACCACCGCATAAAGAATGGTGCGCGCGCGGACGAAACGAGTCTTCAGCGCCGGCAATCCACTTTCACGCCGCTTGACGTTGATGTCGGTGTCATAACCAATCAGCCCGGTCGGGCGCCCAAGCTTGTCCATCACGTTGTCACAGGCATCAATGCAAAGGCCGCATTGGATGCAATCGACCTGTAGCCCATCGCGAATATCAACGCCCGTCGGGCACACATAGACGCAGGCATTGCAATCAACGCAATCGCCCGCCGGTTTTCCCGCCTCACGCAAGACGTCATTTTTCTTCAACGACCCACGCGGCTCACCCCGATCATAGCGATAAGTGACATTCAGCGCCCATTCATCCGTCAGCGCTGCCTGAATGCGCGGCCATGGGCACATATAGGTGCAGACCTGCTCGCGCATGAAGCCCGCAAAAATATAAGTGGTCGCTGTGAGAATGGCGATCCAGATATAGGCAATCGCAGGGCCCTGAAACGTCGCCAGCTGATAGACGAGCGTCGGCGCGTCAGAAAAATATAAAACCCAGGCACCACCGGTCCACCAGGCAATCATCAGCCAAGCCCAGTGTTTCAGCAAGAATTGCGCGAAGGTTTCAAGGTTGAAGGATTCATTGTCCTTGATAAGGCGTGTGCGCCGATCTCCTTCGATCAAGCGCTCCACCGCAAAGAACAGATCGGTCCACACCGTCTGCGGGCACAGATAGCCACACCACAAACGCCCGGCAATCGCATTCATCAAAAACAGCGCCACCGCTGCCAGAATGAGAAGGCCAGTGATGTAATAAACTTCCTGCGGCCAGATTTCGATGAAGAAAAAATAGAAGCGGTGGTGATCCATATCGATCAGCACGGCCTGCGAGGGTGCGTTGGGGCCACGATCCCAGCGGATGAACGGCAGGAAATAATAAATGCCCAGCGTGATGCAGAGAATGATCCATTTGATATTGCGAAACCGCCCGCTCACCGCTGCGGGAAAGATTTTCGCGCGCGACGCATAAAGCGGCGCATCAAGGCCTATGGCCTCGAGCTCGGCTTCGCGCGCCTGCTGCTGCTTCACACTCATGTTTTCTCAACTCGCCGCGAGGTCAAGGTTCGGGCAAAACGCCGCCAGACAGGTCCGGCGGCGTCGATCTTTTTTAGCGGCCGCCACCCAGCGTGCGGACATAAACAGCCAGCGCTTTGATCGTGCCCGCATCAAGGCGGTCACCCCAATTGGGCATCAAGGCACCACGGCCTTTGGCGATCCCTTCAACAATGGTCACTTTATCAGATCCGTAGAGCCAGATCTGATCGGTCAGGTTGGGCGCGCCCAATTCCTGATTGCCCTTGGCATTGTCGCCATGGCAGGCGGCGCAATTTTCCGCGAAGACTTTCTGGCCCGCTTTCAAATCGGCACCAGCATCGACAGAAAGATTGGACAGCGAGCGCACATAATCCGCGACCCACGAGATTTCAGTGGCCTTCAGCACACCATCACCAAAGGCTGGCATATTGCCTTGCCGCGTATCGGGATCGGTCGAGCGAATGCCATGCGTGATGGTCGCCTGAATATCATCCAGCGTGCCCTTGCCCCACAGCCAGTCATCATCAACCAGATTGGGGAAAGCCTTGGAGCCACCACCACCCGTGCCGTGGCAGGGCGCGCAATTGTCACCAAAAGCCGCTTTGCCTTGGGCGCGCGCAAAGGTCAGCAATTTGGGATCTTTCTGGATGTCATCAAAACTGGCTTTGGCCAGTGCATTCACCATGGGTGCACGCGCAGCTTTCAGCGCATCAACATCAGCTATGACTTCGCCACGCGAGGAATAATTGATCGCACCCTTGGTGAAGGATGAGACCAGCGGGATGGCGGGATAGACCACCCAATAGCCCAGCGCCCAGACAATGGTGGCGTAGAAAATATAGAGCCACCATTTCGGCAAGGGCGTGTTCAATTCACGAATACCATCCCATTCATGGCCCGTCGTAGACGTGCCCGTGGCGGCATCAACATGTTTCGGGTCGTTCGAGGTGACGCTCATGGCTCAATCCTCGTTCAGCGGGAGACGAGAAGCGCGGTCGAAAGACGACTGCATGGAGGGCCACAGCGCATAAGCGACAATGCCCGTGAAGGTGATGCACACGAGGATCAGACTGACGATCTGTGCATCCTGGAGAAGCGAAGCAATGTTCATCTCGTGATTACCTCAGATTGGCTTTGTCATCGTAGATTTTGAAATCCACCTGCGTGCCCAGATGCTGCATATAGGCGATCAAGGCATCGGCTTCCGTGAGCCTGCCCTTCTCGCCAAAGGCGCGCGCCTGAGCTTTCGGGTATCGCTTGATGAGATCAGCCGCACCCGGATCATCATCTGTGCCTTGTGCCTTGGCGTCTGCTGAGGCCTTCTCGATCATCTCGGGCGTATAAGGCACGCCTTCAATCGCCAGCACGCTCATGTGCTGATCAATATGGGAGAGATCCACTTCATTTTTCGCAAGCCAGGGATAGGCCGGCATGATTGAGCCGGGCACAACAGCGCGCGGATTTTCCAGATGGCGGCGGTGCCAGTCATCGGAATATTTATTGCCCAGCCGCGCCAGATCAGGCCCGTTGCGCTTTGAGCCCCATTGGAACGGATGGTCATACATGCTCTCGGCTGCGAGCGAATAATGGCCATAGCGTTCCACTTCGTCACGCAAAGCGCGGATCATCTGCGAATGGCAATTGTAGCAGCCTTCGCGCACATAAATATTGCGCCCAGCCAGCTCCAGCGGCGTGTAAGGGCGTACGCCCTCCACTGTTTCGATGGTGCTCTTCAGATAAAAGAGCGGGGCGACCTCAACAAGTCCGCCAATCGAAATGACGATCAGCACACCAATGAGCAACAAAATCGAGTTTTTCTCGAAAATCGCGTGCTTGTTCCAAAGTGACATTGTCTTGCCCCTCATTCAGCCGGCACGAGTGCGGGGGTTACGCCAGCTTCGATTTCGGCAGCCGGTGTAACAATGGTTTTGTAGAGGTTCCACGCCATGATCAATGCGCCTGCGAGGAACAGGCCGCCGCCGAAGGCACGGATGATGTAGAAGGGATGCATGGCCTCAACTGTTTCGAGGAATGAATATTCCAAGAAGCCGAGTGCTGTGTAAGCGCGCCACATCAGACCCTGCATAATGCCCGCCACCCACATCGCCGAGATGTAGCAGACAATGCCCAGCGTCGAGACCCAGAAGTGCCAGTTGACGAGTCGCAGCGAATAAAGCTTCGGCTTGTTCCACAGCCACGGCACGAGGCAGTAGATTGCACCGAATGAGACATAACCCACCCAGCCCAGCGCACCCGAATGCACGTGACCAATGGTCCAGTCCGTATAATGCGAGAGCGAGTTCACAGCCTTCACCGACATCAGCGGACCTTCAAAGGTCGACATGCCGTAGAAAGCCACTGACACAACAAGCATGCGCAACACAGGATCGGTGCGCAGCTTGTCCCATGCGCTAGACAGCGTCATCAGACCATTGATCATGCCACCCCATGAGGGCATCCACAGCATGATTGAGAAGGTCATGCCCAATGTCTGCGCCCAGTCAGGCAGCGCCGTGTAGTGGAGATGGTGCGGGCCCGCCCAGATGTACATGAAGATCAGCGCCCAGAAATGGATGATCGACAGGCGGTAGGAATAGACCGGACGCTCCGCACGCTTCGGGATGAAATAATACATGATGGCGAGAAAGCCTGCAGTCAGGAAGAAACCGACGGCATTATGACCATACCACCACTGGATCATCGCATCCTGCACGCCTGCCCAGACGATGTAGGACTTGGATGAGAAGATCGACACGGGGATCGTCGTATTATTGCCCAGATGCAAAACGGCAATCGTCAGGATGAAGGCCAGATAAAACCAATTGGCGACATAAATATGTGGCTCTTTGCGTTTGATGATCGTGCCCAGAAAAACAATGAAGTAGGTCACCCAGACAATCGTCAGCCACAGATCTGTATACCATTCGGGTTCTGCATATTCTTTGCCCTGCGTGATACCGAGCAGATAGCCCGTGCCTGCAATGACAATGAAGAAATTATAGCCCAGCACCACAAACCAAGGCGCGAGATCACCAGCCAAACGCGCCTGACAGGTGCGTTGCACGACATAGAAAGATGTGGCGAGCAGGACATTGCCGCCGAAGGCAAAGATCACGGCGGATGTGTGCAATGGGCGCAAGCGGCCAAAGGATGTCCAGGGCAGACCGAAATTCAATTCGGGATAGGCCAGCTGCAGCGCGATGATGAGCCCGACCAAAAAGCCTGCAATGCCCCAGAACACAGAAGCAATGGTCGCAAATTTGATTGGCTCGAAATTATAATTGGGCTTGCCATCCTTTGTCTGCGCGGGAAGCTCAGCTGGGCGATCATGATAGCGGTTGAGAACCAGAAACACCGTCGCGACGCTCGCGATGGCGAAAAGCCCCGCGTGAAACGCATATTCGGGCGTCCACGCATTGGCGGTGATGATGACCCACAGGACAGCAGACATGGCTGCGACCACTGCGAGGGCCATCTCTCCGAGCGTCATGCTCTTTTGACCGGGCAACAGCCCTGCCGATCCTGATTGTGCCATGTCTATGCCTCGGGTGCGAAAAATCGTCACGACGTGGCGCGACTCTCTTCGCGCGCTTGACGTCACAGCGTGACAATCAACCCTGCGGCCTGTTTCTTCATTGATTCAAGTCAAGCGGCTGAGGCTTGACCCACGACAAAGGGATACATCCAAAAGTCTCACGCCAGCGCGTGATGGTGCCTTTCTCCATGGAAAAAGGCGCTGCCCGGGAGCAGCGCCCTGATAGGTGCGCGCGCGATGCGTCAACCTGCCTCAGCCCCACCAGCAGCGACGCACAAGGCGGCCGAAGCGATCATAGACCGTGCGGCACCGGCGCACGCGCGCAGCCCGCATGGGGCGATAATAGCGACGTGCGCGCCGACGCCTGTAGTAATATTGTGCCTCCTCGGCGCCTGTGGCGGGGAGGTCGGCCTCTTGAACGGGGGAATGGGCGAGTGGGTTCGTGCCTTGCGCATCCATGGCGGCCAGCTCATCAAGGAGGGACGCGGCCTCAGCATGGGGGGCCAAGGCAACAAGTGCGGCACCCGAGCCGGCCACGCCCAGCAATGATTGCAGAAAGAGACGACGATCCATTGAGCTCACTCCCCGAAAAGTCCCAAATGGCCAATCGGCCGGGATGCCAGCCCAATCGGCGGAGGGTCCCTTGGGTTCCCTTTGTTCATGAATTGAGATTAGCGGATTACGATCAGGAAAAATATTGATATGGCTCAACTTATGGCAACCTTGAACGATACCTACTCAACCACGCCGCAGATGGCCGCGATCCTCTCCGATGGCCGCCTGCTGACCCATATGGCTGGCTTTGAAGCCGAATTGGCGGCCGCCCAGGCCGATGCCGGGCTGATCGAGCGCAAACTGGCCGAGACGATCGCCACAGTGGCCGCGGGCCTCACCTTCGATGAGCCCGCCCTTTTCGCCGAAGCCCTCAAGGGCGGTACGCTGGCGATTCCTTTTGTGAAGCAGCTCACAGCCGAAGTGCGCGCACAGGATCCGGTGGCAGCGACCGCTGTTCATTTCGGGGCCACCAGCCAGGATGTCATCGACAGCGCCTTGGTTCTGCAATTGGGCGAAGCCCTTGTGCTGATTGATGCCGACATGACGCGCCTGGCAGAGGCGGCTGCCAAACTCGCCCGCGCGCATGCCAAAAGCGCCATGCTGGGCCGCACCTTGATGCAGCCTGCGACCCCCATCACCTTTGGCCTCAAGGCCGCGCAATGGCTGCAGGCCATCGCCCAATCGCGCACACGTCTGCGCGCCCATGCAGGTGAAGCGCTTGTGGCGCAACTGGGTGGCGCTGCGGGCACGCTGGGCTCGCTGGGCGCTCATGGCGCGCCAACCGCGCGCGCTTTGTTCAAACGGCTTGCCGCCCGCAACGCCTATGCGCCCGCACGCGCGGCCGTGTGCGAGGGCACGCCTTTGCCGTGGCACACACGTCGTGGTGCTTTGGTGGCGCTGGCGGGAGAGCTTGCGATTGCCACCGGCATCTGCGGAAAAATCGCACGCGATGTTGCGCTGATGATGCAGTTTGAATTGGGCGAGACTTTTGAACCGGCGGAAGCTGGACGCGGCGGCTCGTCCGCCATGCCGCATAAGCGCAATCCTGTGCGCTGCATGCTGACCGTCTCAGCCGCGCTGCGCACCCCGGGCCTCATGGCGACTCTTCTGTCGGGCATGGTGCAAGAACATGAGCGCGCCTTGGGCGGCTGGCAGAGCGAATGGGGCGCATTGCCCGAACTCGTGAAACTCTGCGCCGGCGCCCTCGACAATATGGCGCAGACGCTGGAGGGCCTGAACGTTGATGCCGCCCGCATGCGCGCCAATTTCGATGCGCTGAACGGCTTGCCGATGACCGAAATGCTGGCGTTGGCGCTCGCGCCCCATCTCGGCCGCCCAGAAGCTTTTGCATTGGTTGAAAAAGCCGCCCGTGACGTAGGCGCATCTGGCAAGAGCCTTGCGGATGTGGTGAAGGCTGATCCGGCAGCAAAAGTTTTGAGCGCTGCGGAGATCGACAAAATTCTCGATCCGCTCAATCAGCTGGGCGCGACGCAGGACTTTATTGAGAGCGCATTGGCTGGTTGGAAGAAATGAGTCTTCCCCTCTCCCGCTTTGCGGGAGAGGGTGTCATGCGGAGCATGACGGGTGAGGGTGAGTGCGGCTGAACCGCCCTCATCCGGTTGCCTCCGGCAACCACCTTCTCCCGCCTGCGGGAGAAGGAGTTACGCGCCCTTCACCCCATAAGACGCAAAGCGCGGGATCAGCGCTTCAACATCTTCCTTGCGCAAGATCACTGGTTCGCCCATCTGGCACGCCAGCATATATTGCTGCGCGAGCGTCTCGAGCTCGACCGCCCGCCACATGGCACGCTCCAGCGTATCGCCCACGGTGATCAAACCATGCGAGCCGAGCAGCACACCATGCGCTTGGCCCAATCCTGCTACAGCCAGTGCTGACAATTCCGGCGTGCCGTAAGGCGCATAATCCGTGCAGATGATTTCATGCGTGTTGAACGCGGCAATCATGTAATGCGCGGCGGGCAAAGGTTTGCGCAGCATCGTCAGCGCCGTTGCATAGGGCGCATGCGCATGGACAATCGCCCCGACATCGGCGCGTGCCCGATAAATATCGCGATGAAACCGCCACTCGCTGGAGGGCGCACACGGACCCAAAAACCGCCCCTCGTCATCGCCGATCCGCATCGCCGCCATCATGTCGGGCGTCAGCCGGTCATAGGGCGTGGCGGTCGGGGTCACGAGCATAGCGTCGCCCAAACGGACCGACAGATTGCCCGAGGTGCCCTGGTTCAGGCCGGTCCGGTTCATCTCCCGACAGGCTGTGACCATAGACGTGCGGATTTCATGCATTTGCATTGGTGGCCTTCCTTGACCTCCTGCCCCGCTCTTGCGACACAGGCGGCATAAAGTTTCAAGGAGGATAGCATGAACACGCTGACGCTCGAAGCCGCCCAGAAAATCCTGTCTGAGGCCCTGGCCTTTGCCCATGCCAAGAAATTTTCCCCGCTCGGCATTATTATTGTCGATGCACGTGGCGCGCTGAAGGCGTCTGCCATTGAAGACAAGTCCACCCTCATGCGCTGGAAGGTCGCTTTCGCCAAGGCGAGCGGCGCCATCAACATGGGCATGGGCACGCGCAAGCTGATGGCGCTGGCCGCCGACCGCCCTGCTTTCGTGGCAGGCGCCACACCGCTCGCCGAAATGGGCCTGATGCCCGTGCCCGGCGGCGTGCTGATCCGCAACAAGGATGGCGACGTGCTGGGCGCGGTTGGCGTCTCGGGCGACACATCCGACAATGATGAGCTGGCAGGCATTGCCGGCATTGAAGCCGCCGGCCTCGTGGCTGACGCAGGCTAAGCCACATTCAAGCAACTCTGGCGGGTGAGGCTGCGTTAGCCGCTATCACCCCCCAGAGTGTGCACCTTGCATTTTGACGTCCACACAAGCGCTTTTTTCTTTGACGTCGACGGCACACTTGTCGACCTTCAGCCGCACCCCGATGATGTGCGCGCCGATCTTGATCTCACCAAACTGCTCTCGCATCTGCATCTGCGCTGTCATGGTGCGCTGGCCTTTGTCAGTGGGCGCCGCCTGAGCGATCTGGACCGCATTTTTGCGCCACTCCATTATACATGCGTGGGCCTGCATGGCGCCGAAATCCGCTTTCCCGATGGCACCAAGCATCACACATCTGCGCAGATCATGGATCACGCGCGCCCGGCCTTGCGCCTGTATGTTGCCCAACACCCGGGCCTCTTTCTCGAAGACAAAGGCGCGACACTCGCCGTGCATTTTCGCGCGCGGCCCGATCTGTCGGCTGACGTCATCGCCTGCCTCAATCAATTTGCACCCGGCGACGATATTGCCGTGCAGGAAGGCAAGGCTGTGGCCGAGCTGAAACCGACAGCCTATGACAAAGGCAGCGCCATTCTCAGCCTGATGAAACTCCCGCCCTTTGCCGGGCGCACACCAGTGTTTTTCGGCGACGATCTCACCGATGAATTTGGCTTTGCCGCCATCAATGCGCTGGGTGGCTGCTCAGTGCGCATCGGCGCGGCTGAAACACCGACCGACGCGCAGGCCCATCTTGAAAATCCGCAGGCGTTGCGCGCGCTTCTGGCTTTGCATCTCACCTGAGCCATTGGGAACGCTACAGTCAGCGGCTGCGTTGGCATGCGAACAGGAGCACCAATTTGGGCCGCCTCATTGCCGTTTCCAATCGCATTCCCAAACCGAATGAGCGCAATTCTGCCGGTGGCCTCGCGGTCGCCGTGCGCAATGCGCTCGAACATCAAGGCGGCATCTGGCTGGGCTGGAGCGGCGAAGTCTCCGAGGGAAGCGATGCCCCCAAGATCACCGAAACGCGTTGGAACAACGTTGATTATGTCACCATCGACCTGACCGAGCGTGACCATGATGAATATTACAACGGCTTTGCCAATCGCGCGCTATGGCCGCTGTTTCACCACCGCCCCGGCCTCACCGAATTCGCGCGCCGCGACATGGCTGGCTATTACCGCGTCAACCAGCTGTTTGCGCGCCTGCTGACGCCCATGTTGCTGCCCGATGATGTTATCTGGGTGCATGATTATCATCTCATCCCGCTGGCTTCCGAATTGCGCGCGCAAGGCGTCAAGAACCGCATCGGGTTTTTTCTGCATATTCCTTGGCCCGCACCCGAATTGCTGACCATTCTGCCCAATCATGCGCGGCTCGCCGCGAATCTGGCGTGCTACGATCTGATCGGATTTCAGACCCGGCAATTTCTCGATAATTATCTCAATTACATGCGCGATGAGCTCGACATCGTGATGGATTCGCACGGCCGCATGGAAGCCTTTGGTCGCACGACGCAGGCTGGCGTCTTTCCCATATCAATCGACACAGAAGAATTCATCCGCTTTGCGCGCCAACCCAAATCCTCGACCTGCAGACGTTTGGAAAAATCTCTGGAAGACAAAATGCTCGCCTTAAGCGTGGATCGGCTCGACTATTCAAAAGGCATTCCACAACGCATCGAAGCGTTTGGATGTTTTCTCGAACTCTATCCCGATTATCGCCACCGTTTTTATGCCCTGCAGATTGCGCCCACCACGCGCGAGCAAATTCCCGAATATGCCGAGATCAACCGCGAGGTCGCCGAAGCGGCGGGCCGCGTCAATGGCAAATTCGGTGACATCGACTGGGCACCCATACGCTATGTCAATCGCTCCATCGGGCGCGCCGCCCTTGCAGGGCTTTACCGCAGCGCGCGGGTGGGCATTGTCACACCGCTGCGCGATGGCATGAACCTCGTCGCCAAGGAATTTGTGGCCGCACAAAATGAGGAAGATCCAGGTGTTCTGGTGCTGTCACGCTTCGCGGGTGCTGCGCATGAGTTGAAAGGCGCCATCCAGGTCAATCCCTATGACACGGTCGGCATGGCACATGCGTTCAAAGCGGCTTTCGATATGCCGCTCGATGAGCGCATCTCGCGCTTTCGCCCGATGCTGCAACATTTATGCGAGCATGATGTTCATCGCTGGTGCCGCAATTTCCTCGAAACACTTTCAGGTCAGCGCGCCAGCGCGTCTCTCTCCTCCGTTGCCTGACAATCAAGCTGCCTCACCCGTGGGGGCGTCTTCGCTTTCGATGGCTTTGACAATGGCTGCCACAAAGGCATCCAGATCTTTGGGGCTGCGACTGGTGATGATGCGCTCATCCAGCACCACATCCTTGTCGATCCATTCGCCGCCCGCGTTTTCAATGTCAGTGCGCAGGGAGGGCCATGAGGTGAGGCAGCGGCCATCCACGGCATCAGCCTCAATCAAAAGCCAAGGCGCATGACAAATGGCGGCAACTACTTTTCCGGCATCGACAAATTCCTGCACCAAAGCCACGGCATCATCATTGACGCGCAGATTGTCGGGGTTCATCTGGCCGCCGGGCAGTACAAGCGCATCGTAATCATCAACGTCGACCGCCGCGATCTCGCAATCGACAGGCACTTTCAGGCCCCAGTTTTTCTCGCTCCAGCCTTTGATCTGCGGCTGACCTTCGGGGGCAGCAATCTCAACCTTGGCACCAGCCGCGCGCAGACGCTCCAGCGGCACCATGAGCTCGGATTGTTCAAACCCGTCACTCGCCATGATCAGAACGCGCGCCTCATTGATCGACGGCATGAAAACTCTCCCCTCGCTGCAGACGGGGAAGGAACACGCGAGCCCTCTGCTTGGTTGCCCGTGCCGGAGAATGCGCGATGAAACACGCTCTGCTTTTGATCCTGTTGCTCGCACCAGCCATGGCCAAGGCCCAGCAAGACATGCCCGCTCCCGACTATCCCGATCAGACATTGACCGAGAAACTGAAGCGCAGCGAAGGCGTCATCACCCCACCACCAAGCGGTGACGGCGAGATGACACAAACCCCGCCCGATGTCGGCGCAACCATGCCCGTCATCCCGCCTTCATCTGTGCCGCCCAGCGAAAGCGCCCCCGGCGACATCAAACCCGAAGCCAGATGATTCACCAGACCCCTGTGTTGGGCATGGACGCCCACGGCTCAGCTTGAGCCAGAGGGTCGCCGCGCTGCAGCAGCTCGATGGAAATCCCGTCCGGCGAGCGGATGAAGGCCATGTAGCCATCACGCGGCGGACGGTTGATCGTCACACCTGCTTTCATCAGCCGGTCGCAGGTCTCGTAAATATCATCCACGCGATACGCGAGATGGCCGAAATTGCGCCCGCCCGTATAGGCTTCCTTGTCCCAATTATAGGTGAGCTCGACCAGCGGCGCCTTGTGCTGGCGCGCGCGCTCTTCGTCCCCCGGGGCTGCCAGAAACACCAGCGTGAAGCGGCCCTGCGTATTGTCGACGCGGCGCACTTCTATGAGGCCGAAAATGTTGCAGTAAAAATCAAGTGAGGCCTCGAGATCGCTCACGCGGACCATCGTGTGCAAATATTCCATCATCGGGGAAAGCTCCGGGTTCGACGTCACGGGGCTGACATATAGGCCATTCACAGCCCTCTTCCAGCGGCTTTCTGGTCAAAAGCCGCCCAATCAGCTAGGACACGCAGGCTGGTTCACACGCCCACACCCCGAATCGCGAATGCTACGAGAAGCAACATGAGCAGCGCCCCAACATTAGCGGATGATCAGAAGCTCAAGCGCGCCGCCGCCCTTGCATCCATTTTTGCAAGCGCGCTCCTGACGCTTGGCAAATTGGTCGCCGGCCTGCTCTCGGGCTCACTGGCCTTGCTGTCGGAAGCCGGCCACGGCCTGCTCGACACGGGTGCCACCATCGTGACCTATTTTGCCGTGCGCGCAGCCGACAAGCCGGCGGACGATGAACATCATTACGGGCACGGCAAGATTGAAGCCGTTGCGGCACTCGCCGAAACCGGCCTGCTGATGGTGCTGGCCGCAGGTGTTCTTTACGAAGGCCTGCATCGTCTCATCACCGCTGATCCCGGACAGGTAGACGCCACCTGGCTCACCTATGGTGTCTTGGTCGTCTCCATCATTGTTGATTTCGTGCGCTGGCGTTCGCTCTCGGCTATTGCCAAACGCACCAAGAGTGATGCGCTGGCCGCCGACGCGTTGCACTTCTCATCCGATCTCGTCGCCTCCACGCTGGTGCTGATCGGCCTCGTGGCCACCACACATGGTTACAAGCAAGGCGATACGCTGGCGGCCGTGGGTGTCGCCCTGTTCATTGCCATTGCCGGCTGGAAGTTGGGACGACGCACCATCGACACGCTGGTCGATGCCGCCCCGGCGGGTCTTTCTGAGCGCCTGCGCCAATGCGTTGAATCCGTCGCTGGCGTTGTCGACATTGAAGTGCTGCGTCTGCGCCCGGCCGGGCCACAGATTATCGGCGAAATTTCTGTTGCTGTGCCGCGCACCATGCCGCTGGAGCGTGTGGCACAGGTCAGGGCCGCCATCCTGACAGCCGTCGCGCAGGAAATGCCCGAGGTTGAACTCACCGTCAGCGCCAATCCGCGCGCGCTTGATGATGAAAGCGTTCTGGAACGTGTGCTGCTCATGGCTGCGCGCCGACGCTTGGCTATTCACCATGTCACCATTCAACGCGTGAATGGCAAAATCGCCATCAGCCTTGATCTCGAACTCGATGCACAAATGTCCCACAGTGCGGCACATGACATTGCCACCGAACTTGAGCAGGCGATCTCTGACGAGATGGGCGCGGAAGTCGAAATCGAAACGCATATTGAACCGCTTGAGGCCGAGGAACTCGCCGGCGAAGACCTAGCCGAAGACGCCACAGCCAGGATCAAGCACATTCTGAAAGAAGGCGCGTTGGCCGGCGGCGTTTTGCAAGAGGTGCATTATGTGCGCGCGCGGCGCACGCCGTCTGGCACTGTGGTGAACTACCATTGCCGCGCCGATGCCAATCTCACCGTCCATCAAGTCCATGAAGCGGTGGATGCGCTGGACCGCCATTTGCGTCGCCAGGTCGAGGGCATTGTGCGCGTGGTCGGCCATGCCGATCCGCTCGGTGCCTGAAAAAGACTGACCAAACCAACAAGAGGCGCTATTCTGCGCCCGACCTTTTCAAGACACGGATTGCTCATGCGTACCGACATTGCTCAACCTGTCCGTCTGGCCGATTACCGCGCGCCGGATTTTCTGATCGACACGGTTGATCTTGATGTGCAGCTTCAGGGCGCGCAGACGCGTGTCACAGCAAAGCTGGCGCTGCGCCGCAACCCGGCCGGGCGCGCTGATGCCCCACTCATGTTGGATGGTGACGAGCTGCACGCCATTTCCGTCACACTGGATGGCAAGCCACTCGATCTCGCAGAAGTCGCCACACCGCAGCGCCTGCAGATTGATCATGTGCCGGATGCCTTCACGCTCACCTGCGTCACACAGCTGGACCCAGTCAGCAACACCAAGCTGATGGGCCTCTATCGCTCGGGCGCAGCCTATTGCACGCAATGCGAGGCGGAAGGTTTTCGCCGCATCACCTATTTTCTCGATCGACCCGATGTCATGTCGATCTACACAACCCGCATTGAAGGTGACATCGACGAGACGCCGGTGCTGCTTGGCAATGGCAATCTGGTCGAGAGCGGTACCATCGCTGGCACCAGTCGCCATTTTGCCATCTGGCATGATCCGTGGAAAAAACCCGCTTATCTCTTCGCCCTGGTTGGCGGTGATCTGGCGCTGATTGAAGATCATTTCGTCACCATGTCGGGGCGGCGCGTGACGCTTGGCATTTATGTTGAACACGGCAAGGAAACACGCGCCGATTATGCCATGAATGCGCTCAAGCGCTCGATGGCATGGGATGAAAGTGTCTTTGGCCGCGAATATGATCTGGATGTGTTCAACATTGTCGCCGTGTCAGATTTCAACATGGGCGCCATGGAGAACAAGGGCCTCAATATTTTCAACGACAAATATGTGCTGGCCCTGCCCCAGACCGCAACCGATACGGATTACGCACATATTGAAGGCGTGATCGCGCATGAATATTTCCACAATTGGACCGGCAATCGCATCACCTGCCGCGACTGGTTTCAACTCTGCCTGAAAGAAGGCCTGACGGTTTTCCGCGATCAGGAATTTTCAGCCGACCAGCGCTCGCGCGCTGTGAAACGCATTATGGATGTGCGCACATTGCGCGCCGCGCAATTCCCCGAAGATGCCGGCCCGCTGTCGCATAATGTGCGGCCCGAGACCTATCTCGAGATCAATAATTTCTACACGCCCACCGTCTATGAAAAGGGGGCGGAGATCATCCGCATGCTGAAACTCATCATCGGCGATGAGGCTTTCCGCAAAGGCATGGATCTTTATTTCGCACGCTGCGATGGCACGGCCGCTGTGGTGGAAGAATTCCTCACCTGTTTCAGCGAGGCATCGGGCCGTGATCTGACAGGCTTCAAGCGCTGGTACACGCAGGCTGGCACGCCACGCCTCACAATCAGTGCTGCTTATGATGCACAAGCCCAACGCCTGACGCTCGATTTCGCGCAAATCACGCAACCCACCAATGGACAAAGCGAGAAGCACCCGGTTGTCATCCCCGTGGCGCTGGGTCTGATTGGCGAAGATGGCCAGGCCATCGCGCTCACCAATCCAGCCCCCACACAAGAGGGCGGCGCGCGTGCCGATGAAACACGTCGTGGCGTTTATGAAATTGGCAGCGCGCAGCGCCGCATCATTTTTGAAAATGTCACCCGCCGTCCGGTGCCCAGTCTGTTGCGTGGTTTTTCCGCACCTGTGAATGTCGACAGCACTTTGTCGGATGATGATCTCATAACCCTGCTCGCTCACGACAGCGACACGTTCAACCGGTGGCAAGCCTCGCAAAGTGTGGCGACACGCTGGATGATCCGGGCGGTCGCAGCGATCCGCAAGGGCGAGCCCCTGGAAGATGCCACACGCATCGCAAAAGCTCTGGCGCGCGTGCTCGATATGTACGAGCAAGATCCCGCCTTCACCGCACAAACCATGATCTTGCCCAGCGAAAGCGATCTCGCCCGCGAAATCGGCACAGATGTTGATCCAGACGCCGTGCATCACGCACGCCGCAGTCTGCGCGCCGCCATCGGTGGCGCTCTGGCTGAGCCGCTGCAAAACGTTTGGCATGCGCTCGCCACCACCAGCGCCTATTCGCCTGATGCTGCGAGTGCAGGCCGCCGCGCCTTACGCAATGCCGCGCTGGATCTGTTGGGCGCAGGTGACCCCACCCAAGGCACGCTGCTTGCCAGCGAGCAATTCCGCAGTGCCAATAATATGACCGACCGCATGGGAGCGCTGAATGTCTTGTCGCTGATCCCGGGCGATGCGCGTGAGGCCGCACTCGACGCCTTCTTCCGCGCCCATGCCGGTGATCCGCTCGTCATCGACAAATGGTTTGCGCTGCAAGCCATGATCCCGGAAGAGGCCACGCTGGCGCGCGTCAAGCGGCTCATGCAGCATCACGCCTTCTCGCTGACCAATCCCAATCGGCTGCGTTCGCTCATTGGCGCCTTTGCCACGGGCAACCTGACGCGCTTCAATGCGCCCGATGGCTCGGGCTATGATTTGCTCGTTGAAACCGTCATTGCGGTTGATCCCAAAAATCCACAGGTGGCTGCCCGTCTGCTCGCCGCCTTCCGTAGCTGGCGCTCACTTGAGCCCGGCCGCCGCGCCCTTGCGGAAGCAGCCCTTCAGCGCGTCGCTGCTGTTCAGGATCTCTCCCCCGACGTCCGCGACATCGCGCAACGTTCGCTCGGAGTCTGAAAAGCCCGCTGAGTCTCAGCCAGATTCTGAGATTCCAGACAAAGTCGAGTCAGTTGGCAAAAAATATCCATAAACCTTTCATTAAGGTGTGGACAAAGTGATTCGCTCGGATTCAGATAGAAACTGATTCGGGCGCGGCGATGCGGCACATTGGCTCTCCCGAAGCGTGTAATTGAGGGGGCCAAACCATGGCGCGTGCAAACGTGGCCACTTTTTCCGCTCGCGCGGAAATCGGAGAGGAGATTGCGACAAGCAATGCTCCCGGCCATGGCCTATCCGCGCCGCGCTTTCAGCGCCAATTTATTCTCCCGCTGACCGTCATTCTCTCCGCCATTCTCCTGTCTGTGCTGGGCGTGCATGACGCCATCGACAGCCACAAGGCCACGCACGCAGCGGCGATCGAAGAGATCGACATGATTGCCTCTGGCCTGAAGGCACAATTCAATCTGCTCGCCCGTAGCGACGCAGCGCAAGATCCAGCCTTCAATCAGCGCCTATTTGCGCAGGGGCGCGAAGTTCTCGTCACCAATGAAACAGGCATCATCACCAGTCAATTCCCGACAGGCTCGCTTGCAGGCATGGCCTTGCAAGATGTGCTTGGCAGCACGCAACCGCTGACCTTCTTCGCTGATCAGGCGGGTGCCATGCAAATCACGCTGGCAGATGGTCGCGAAGCTTTTGCCGCTGTGCGCCAGCTCAACGCGCCTTACGGCCAAATCGCACTCATCGCGCCGCTGCGTGGTGTCTATGCCAATTGGCTGCAAGATGTGGTCCGCAGCGGCCTGCTCATCCTTGGTTTCTTGGGCATCATTGGACTGGGCACACGCGCTTACCTGCGCGAATTTACCGAGCGAGCGCAAGCCGAAGAGGCGCGCGCCGGTCTGCGCCAGCGCTTTGATGCAGCGCTCGCGCGCGGCCGCTGCGGCCTGTGGGATTGGGATATTGCGCGCGGCCGCATCTATTGGTCGCGCTCCATGTATGAAATTCTGGGCCTCGACCAGGAAGAAGAATTCCTCTCCTTCGGTGACGTCAACGCACTGATGCATCCCCAAGATGGCGATCTTCACGCCATGGCAGAAATGCTCGCCGCCTCGCAGGCCAATTCGCTCGATCATGCGTTTCGCATGCGCAACGCCAAAGGCGAATGGTTGTGGATCCGCGCGCGTGCTGAAATCATGCGCCAAGGCGCACAGGGCAATCCGCATCTGGTGGGCATTGCAGTCGATATTTCCGATCAGAAAACATTGATCGAACGCACAGCCACCGCTGACATGCGCCTGCGCGATGCCATTGAAACCATTTCCGAGGCCTTTGTTCTGTGGGATGCAGACAATCGCCTTGTCATGTGCAATTCAAAATTCCAAAGCCTGCATAATCTGCCCGCTGACGCGGCCATTGTCGGCACGCCTTATGTCGACCTTATGGCTGCGGGCTCATCCCCCAACATCCAGGCGCAAATTCCACTGGGCGCGCGTCCCGTCTCGGGCGCGCGCACCTATGAAGCGCGCCTCACCGACGGGCGCTGGCTGCAGATCAACGAGCGGCGCACCAAAGACGGCGGCTATGTGTCGGTGGGCACCGACATTAGCAAACTCAAAATTCATGAAGAACGATTGCTCGATTCCGAGCGCCGCCTGATGGCCACCATTGCCGATCTGCGCAAATCCCGCCAGACACTGGAGACACAAGCCCAGCAATTGGCCGATCTCGCCGAAAAATATCTCGAACAAAAAGCCGAAGCCGAAACTGCCAACCGCGCCAAAAGCGAGTTCCTCGGCAATATGAGCCACGAGCTGCGCACCCCGCTCAATGCGATCATCGGCTTTGCAGAAATGATGGAACATGAAACATTCGGCGCACTGGGCTGCACCAAATATGTTGATTACTCCACCCACATCCGCGAAAGCGGTCAGCATCTTCTGGGTGTTATTTCCGACGTGCTGGATATGTCGCGTCTGGAATCAGGCAAAGTCACCCTCCATCCGGAACATTTTGAAATCGACTCCGCCGTCTCGCGCGCCATCGAAGCGTTGCGTGAGGCAGCCGCTGAAAAGAACATCAAGCTGGAGGCCGAAAGCCTGCCCGCCACAAAACTCTTTGCTGATCGCAATGCGATTGAAAAGGTACTGGTCTCGCTGCTGCGCAATTCCGTGAAATTCACGCCCGATGGCGGACGTATCTCGCTGCGCTCGCGGATGGATGAGAGCGAACTCACGCTCTATGTCGAAGACACGGGCGTTGGTATTTCGCCCGACATTCTGCCCAAGCTCGGTCGCCCGTTCGAGCAAGTCGATTCACCGCTCGAAAATGGCAACAAGGGTTCGGGACTGGGTCTGGCCATTGCCCGCTCCTTGGTGGAATTGCACGGCGGCTCCCTCTCGATCCGCTCCAGCCTGGGCGCTGGCACGATTGTGCGCATTCGTCTGCCGCTCAATATTGCAAAGACACAAAGCGCCGATCTGCGCGCTGCGAGCTGATCAGGCTTTCCCCAAAATTTGCTCAAAAAACCGGCGCACATCGGCACGCGTTTCAGTCAGATTGTTTTCGAGCAACCGGAAATCTGGTAAATCCGCCGCAGCAGCAATCCGCCGCAAGACACCTGTGGCCATCACCTTGGGATCAAATGCACCGTCCGTCGACAAGCGGAACATTTGCATCAAGATCAGATAAAGCCGGTGGGCACTGAGCAAACGTTCACCCGCGTCAGGTGCCAGAAACCCGGCGCGCATGGCAATTTGCAAAATCGCCGCCGTTTCAACATGGATCATCTGCGTAGAGTCGTGGGCATGACGCAAAGCCAGATATTGCGCGATAAATTCAATATCCATCAGACCGCCGCGCACGAGCTTTAAGTCCCAAATCTGCGCATCCCCCTTCTCGCGCGCAATCAGCGCGCGCATCTCGCGCACCGATTGACGCAAAATTTTAGGGTCACGTGGCTGCGCAAGAATGGCTGCAGCGCCACGGATAAAATCAGCGCGCAAGCTGTCATCGCCCGCGACAAGGCGCGCGCGCGTGAGCGCCATATGCTCCCAGGTCTCGGCTTCGTGCAATTGATAGTGCAAAAAGCTTTTCCACTGGGTTGCCAACGGGCCCTTGCCACCTGAAGGGCGCAACCGCATGTCGACATCATAAAGCCGCCCGCGGCGGGTCGCGACAGTGAGCGCCGAGACAAGGCGCTGCGTGAGGCGCGTGTAATATTGAACGGCATGCAGGGGTCTTGGTCCATCTGACTCAGGTTGATCCTCCGCAAAATCATAAATCAGCACGAGATCAAGATCAGACGTCGCCGTCATTTCACGCGAGCCAAGCTTGCCCATGCCAATCACAGCACAGCGCCCGCCTCGCACGCGGCCATATTCGAGCGCAAAGGCAGCCTCCACTTGTGCCAAGGAGGCACGAACAAGACTGGCTGCCAGCGCCGTATAAGCAGGACCAGCAGCTTCGGGCGCAATCATGCCCGACAACATGCGCACGCCAATCAGGAAGCTTTCTTCCAGCAACATGTCGCGCGCCAAATCCAGAAACTCTTCCATCCGCTCGGGTGGCCGCATGATGCGCTGGATGCGCCTGTCATAACTGTTCTCGTCAGACGCGGATGCGAGCAAGGCCGGGTCAATGGCCGCATCAAGCACATGCGGGCGCTGCGCCACCACCTGCGCCAGCCGCGGCGCACCACCCAATATGTCCCCAAACAGATCGCGCACCGCCGCATGGCTCTTGAGAATGGAAAAAAGCTCAACAGCTGCAGGCATACGACTGAGCGCGGCATCAAAGGCAGCCAAGGCGGAATCAGGGTCACCACTGCCTGCAAAAGAGTCCAGCAATGCCGGAACAAGCTCCGTCAAAACTTCGCGCGCGCGCGGCGATTGCACGGCAGATCTGCGACCAAAATGCCAGCCGCGAATGGTTTCAGCCGCAGCAGCAGGATCTGTAAAGCCCATGCCCTGCAGCGTCTCAAGCGTATCGGGGTCATCCGTCACGCCTGTGAAGACGAGCGACCCCGATTGGGTGTCGAGCCCCTGCGCATGTTCAAACAAGCGTGCATAATGCAGTTCAACCTTGCGCATATGCCCTGTGAGCGCTTCAGAAAATTTTTGCAGATTGGCAAAACCGCAGAAACGCGCAAAGCGCTCCAGCTGACCGGGATCAACCGGCAGACGCTGCGTTTGATCATCGGCCAGCATCTGGAGACGATGCTCGACCATGCGCAGAAAGGCATAGGCTTTGGTCAGATCCGTCACAGCGTCAGGCGCAACCCAGCCATCGAGCGATAATTCTTGCAGCATGTCGAGCGTGCGCGCGCCGCGCAGCTGCAGGCGTCGCCCGCCAAATATCAGCTGCTGCGTCTGCACGAAAAACTCGATCTCGCGAATGCCCCCGCGCCCGAGCTTCACATCATGCCCGGCAACTGTAATTTCCGCATGACCGCGCACCGCGTGAATCTGGCGCTTCATGGCATGAATATCGGCAATCGCCGCATAGTCGAAATATTTGCGCCAGATGAACGGCGCAAGATCAGCCAGAAAACGCACACCCAGCGACGTATCCCCGGCCACTGGTCGCGCCTTGATCAGCGCAGCGCGTTCCCAGTTCTGGCCGAGATTTTCATAATAGGAAAAAGCCGCAGGCAAGGAGATGGCAACAGCCGTCGAGCCCGGATCAGGGCGCAAACGCAAATCCACCCGCAGCACATAGCCATCACCCGTGCGTTCCTGCAAAATTCGCGAAAGGTTTTTGGTCAGGCGCACAAAGAAAGGGCCCGGCTCAACCCCATCAACAAGAGCGGGAGAGTCGGGATTAAAGAAAACCACCAGATCAATATCGCTGGAATAATTCAGCTCACGCGCGCCATGCTTACCAAGCGCCAGAACAACAACACCACAGCCCTGTTCCGGAGTCTCCAGATCAACCAAAGCGAGCTTGCCAGCTGCTGCTGCCTCGCGCAGCAGGAAGGACAGCACTTGCGACACCATGGCATCGGCAAAGCGCGAAAGGGCTTGTGTGACGGCGATGACATCCCACAGGCCACCAATATCAGCCAAGGCAATCAGTAAAGCGGCTTCCTGCTTGGCCTGGCGCAAAGCCGCCATCACACTTTGTTCGTCACCTGCCACACGCGTGCGTTCAGCCGAACGTGCCAGCACAGATTCCAGCGCGGCCTCGGGTGTGGCGCTGACAAGACGTGCAAGTCGCACCGGATCACTGGAAGCCAAGCGCCAGAGATAGGGCGAATGATCTGCAATCCCTTCCAGCAGAGCCCGAAAGCCCTTCGCCTCGAGCATCGGAGCAAGCGCCGGGGAATACGCCACATCCGCCAGAGCACGGCGCGCCGCTTTGGCATCCGAAAATTTCGGCGCAGCTGTCACTGATTTCCAGAGTGGCTCAATCATGGGGCACACTGACAGGCAATGACAAGACAACACGCAAACCCGGCTCATTGTCTTCAATGCGCACATCGCCGCCATGCAATTTCACAATCGCCTGCGCCATGGAAAGTCCTAGCCCCGAGCCCGGGCGCGAACGCGCGCCTTCCAGCCGCACAAAACGATCCGTCACACGACCGCGATCCCCCACAGCAATGCCCGGACCGCGATCGGCGATCATCAGCTCAACCCGTGTTCCAACGCGCCGCACGCTTGCGCGCAGGCTCCGCGCATCATCACGCAATCCATATTTTAAGGCATTGTCGAGCAGATTGGCCAAAGCCTGCCCAATCAATTCGCGATTGGCCAGAATGGTCAGCCCAGGCTCGGCCTCAACCGCAATCTGCGCACCCGCCTCTTCCGCCGATGGCTCGTAGAGCTCAACAATTTCGCGCAAAATTTCCGCCGGATCACAAGGCTTCAACTCACCACCGGCCTGTCCCGCCTCAAGCCGCGCAATGGTCAGCAGCGCATTGAAAATACGAATAAGGCCATCGGATTCCTCAATCACCCGCTCCAGAGCTTGGCCCATCACTTCCGACGACCCACCCTCGCGCAAAGCTTCTTCCGCATTGTTGCGCAGGCGCGTCAATGGCGTTTTAAGATCATGGGCAATATTGTCGGAGACGTCTTTCAGACCCGTCATCAATTCATCAATGCGTTCCAGCATCGCATTGAGATTGAAAGCCAGATGATCAAGCTCGTCATTGCTACCAGAAAGCGGCAAGCGTTGCGAAAGATCTCCCTTCATAATGTCCTGAGCCGAAACGCTCAATGTGTTCACACGCTGGAGGACACGAATGGCGACAAACAGCCCACCCAATGTGCCTATCGCAATCAACCAAGCCAATGAGGTGAACAAGGCGCGTGACATGACATGGCGTAGATTTTCTCGGTCGCCGAGGTCGCGCCCCACCAATAACCGGAACCCGCCAGGTAGAAAAAAGACATTTGCAAGAGCGCGGTGTTGATGATGCGCCTCCTGATCATCATCACGCATGTAACCCGTTTCGATAACACCTTGACGATCCAGCGCGCCAGATTGGAGTTCAATGATATTTCCGGCGATCACCTGTCCGTTCGGACTGGTGACAAGATAAAGTGAAGCGCTAGGTTGGCGCATCCGCTGCTCGATGACAAAGACAAGGCGACGAATTCCGCCTTGTGCATATTGCTCACCAAGTCCCTTGACTTCGGCCTCAACGGTCGAGGCAATCTGATCGTCCATCAGGCCTTTGACATTCCACGCCACGCGGCCAAGCACCAGCCCCGCGCCAATCGCAAAGATGACGAGATAGGCCAGCGACAGTTTGAACGCTGTCGTGCGAAAGAGTTTACCGAGCACCATCACGGATCATATATCCAGCGCCGCGAATGGTATGGAGCAAAGGCGCTTCAAAGCCTTTGTCAATCTTCGAGCGCAGGCGCGAAATGTGCACGTCGATGACATTGGTCTGCGGATCAAAGTGGTAATCCCAAACATTTTCCAAAAGCATGGTGCGCGTCACCACCTGTCCGGCATGCTGCATCAAATATTCAAGCAGGCGAAATTCGCGCGGCTGAATGAGGATCTCTTTGCCGTCGCGCGTCAGCTTGTGGGCGAGCCGATCCAGCTCCAGCCCGCCAATACGCAGGACCGTCGCATCACCCGGCGCGACGCCTTTGCGACGCTGCAACACTTCCACACGCGCCAGCAATTCAGAAAAAGCATAGGGCTTGGCGAGATAATCATCGCCGCCTGCGCGCAACCCCTTCACGCGGTCATCAACTTGGCCCAGAGCGGACAGGATCAGCACGGGCGTGTCGATTTTTTGTTCGCGCAACCCGCCAATCAGCGACAGACCATCAAGCTTGGGCAACATGCGGTCGACGATCAGCACGTCATAAGCGCCATCACGCCCCATGGCATAGCCTTCCAGCCCGTCGGGGGCATGGTCAGCCACGTGCCCCGCCTCGCGAAAAGCTTTCACAAGATAGGCGGCGGAGTCTGGATCGTCTTCAATGATCAAGAGGCGCATGGGGGCAAGCATAGCCGTTTCCCGCTTTCTTTCCTCGCAAAAAAAGCGGGGCAGCGCACTGCCCCGCTCCTTGCAAACTGAAAAATGATCAACCTGCTGGCGCGATGGCGACAAAGCGCGTGCTGTCGCCCGATTTCACCCGCAAGAGCAGCGCGCGCCGCCCTTCTTTGCGCGCATTGGCCAAGGCCGAGGTGACGTCCGCTGGCCGTTCCACCTTCTGCCCGCCTGCTTCGAGAATGACATCACCCGCCTTGAGTCCTGTCTGGGCCGCCGCACCATCGGGGTCCACCTCCGCCACAACAACGCCTTCGCGCCCGGCACCGGGAATGGCAGAGGCTGGTGCCAACGTCAGGCCCAAGCTTGTCAGCGCATTGCGCTGCGCGCCGCCATCGCCTGTATTGCGCTCGGCTCGCCGTGGATTCTCCTGCGGCAGCGTGCCCAAGGTGACTTTCGCATGCTGCTCACGGCCATCGCGCAGATAGGTCAGATCAACCTGCTTGTCGGGCCCGATGCTCGCAATCTTGCGCGCCAGCTCGCGTGGCCCATCGATACGCTCATTATTCACCGCCACAATAATATCGCCGGACCGAATGCCGGCTGCGCCCGCAGGCGAGCCACTCTGCAAGTCAGACACCAGCGCGCCCTTGGCGTCTTTGGCGCCCAGACTGTCAGCGATATCTTTGGTGATGGGCTGAATTTGCACGCCGATCCAACCGCGCGCGACAGAGCCCTTGTTGCGCAGCGAGTCGACAACATCACGCGCGACCTCTGTCGGAATCGCAAAGCCGATACCAACCGAGCCACCCGAGGGCGAGAAGATGGCTGTATTCACGCCCACCACCTCACCACGCGTGTTGAAGGTCGGGCCACCAGAATTGCCGCGATTGACGGACGCATCAATCTGCAAAAAGTCATCATAAGCCCCAGCGCCAATATCGCGCCCGCGCGCTGAAACTATGCCAGCTGTCACTGTGCCGCCAAGCCCGAAGGGATTGCCAACAGCAAGCACCCAATCCCCCACGCGCGGCATGTCACGCGCAAACTCGACATGGGTGAAGGGTCCCTTGTCCTTGATTTTCAGCAGAGCCAGATCGGTGCGCTGGTCTGTGCCCACCACCTCGGCAGAAACAGTGCGGCCATCATCCAGCGCAATGGTGACTTCGCTCGCATGTTCGACGACGTGATTATTGGTGACTACATAGCCGTCATCAGAAATGATAAATCCTGAACCCAAGGCTTGCGATGAGCGCTGCCGCTGCTGACGGCCAAAGGGTGTTGCACCCTCGCCGCCAAATCGGCGGAAAAAGCGCTCCAGCGGATCACCCGGGCGCATTTGCGGCAGAATATTTTGCAGGTCGTCATCTGCATCGACCGTTTCAAGCGTCTTCACTTTGACAGCGACCACAGCGCCACGCACACGCTCGACAATGTCAGCAAAGCTTTGTGGTGCAGCGCCCACCGTCAGGGCGGGCGGTGACTGCGCTTGCGCGGGCGCCAGCACATGAACGCCCAGACCCGTGAAAGAGAGTACAGCCACCGTGCCAAGCAAAACAGCGCGCGAGGCGCTCAGGCGGGGAGAAACCAACATCGACCAAGCTCCATGATCAGAGTCTCCAGAACGGTTTGCCGTCTGGAGAGATCCGAACATGGCGTCTCGAAGCTTACGCCCCGATGGCCGGAAGATGAAAAATTGGTAAGGTTGGGCTTAGCGGCCCTCGCGCTCCAGCAGCGCTTTCAGGCGGGCTTCGTCTGTGTCTGACAAAGAGGCCTCAACGGCACTTTCGCGGCGTCGACGCCGCGACATGGCAAACAGCGCCGCCCCGCCCGCCAGCAAAACACCAAATGGCGTCAGCCAAAGCAGCAGGGTTTCACTTTTGAACGGCGGCTTGAGCAAGATGAAATCACCATAGCGCTGCACCAGATAATCGCGCACCTGCGTGTCATTATCACCAGCCTTGATCCGCTCGCGCACAAGCAGGCGCAAATCACGCGCAAGCCCCGCATCGGAATCATCAATCGACTGGTTCTGGCAGACGAGACAACGCAGCTCGGCCGAAATCTCGCGCGCGCGCGACTCCTGCCGGGCGTCAGGGAGAATTTCATCCGGCTGCACAGCCAGACTCAGCGAGGGCAAAAGTGCGAGACACAGAGCCAGAACAAAGCGCATCGCTCTCACTCCGCAGGTGCTGCTTGCGGGCGCACGCTAGCGCGTTGGGCAACGCCAATGCGCAAGCGCCGGTCGGACAGCGACAACAGGCCGCCCAGCGACATGATCAAACAGCCAAGCCAGATCAGCGCGACATAGGGCTTCCAGTACAGGCGAAGATCAATCGCGCCATCGACGCGCACATCGGCAATGTTCATGTAAATCTGGCCGCCAGCGCCCAGCGTCACAATGCCAGCTTCCGTGCGCACCATTGTGCGCGTGGTGAAGGAGCGGCGCGAGGGATCCATCTCAGCAATCACGCGACCGCCTTCGCGGATCTCTGTATGCGCCACAAGTTCTTTGAAGTTAGAACCATCGCGCGGTGCCAGTTCACGCACCACCACTTCATAAGGGCCAACGGCCACAGGCTCGCCGGGTTTCACCGTGACGATCCGCTCCACGCCCCAGCCAGTGGCCGCCAAACCGAACAAAGTGATGCCAACGCCCGCATGCGCGAGCGCCGTGCCCCAAGCAGAACGCGGCAGACCCAGCGCGCGCGAGACCATATTGCCGATCGTTCTGGCACCACGCAGGCGGCCATAAATTTCGACAAACGAGCCCACCATCAAATAGAGCGCGAGACCTGCCAGAATAGCAGGCATCACCGGCCCGCCGCGCAAAGCTTCCAGCACAATCATGCCAGCCACACCAATGGCCACGGCCAGCACCAGACGTTGCGCAGCGCCCAGCAAATCGCCGCGCTTCCACGCCAGCATCTGGCCAAAGGGCATGGCGAGAATGATCGGGATGAACAGAGGGCCGAAGGTGAGATTAAAGAACGGCGCTCCGACCGAAATTTTTTCGCCCGTCACTGCTTCCAGCGCCAGCGGATAAAGCGTGCCGATGAACACCGTCGCGCAGCTCGTGGTCAGCAACAGATTGTTAAACACCAGCGCGCCTTCGCGCGACACGGGGGCAAAAATTCCACCAGGCTTCAGCGCAGTTGCGCGGAAGGCAAACAAGGCCAGCGAACCGCCGATGAAGAAAACCAGAATGCCCAGAATAAAAACGCCACGCTGCGGATCACTCGCAAAGGAATGAACCGATGTCAGCACGCCTGAGCGCACAAGGAATGTGCCCAAGAGCGAAAGCGAGAAAGCCAGAATGGCGAGAAAGATCGTCCAGATTTTCAGCGCATCGCGCTTTTCCATCACGGCGGCAGAATGCAGCAAGGCGGTGCCAGCAAGCCAGGGCATGAGCGAGGCATTCTCCACCGGATCCCAAAACCAGAAGCCGCCCCAGCCCAGCGTGTAATAGGCCCAATAAGAGCCCATCGCGATGCCAAGCGTCAGAAAGATCCACGCGCCCAACGTCCAGGGCCGAATATAGCGTGCCCAAGCCGCATCAATGCGCCCCGAGATCAGCGCGGCGGCCGCAAAGGAGAAGGTGATCGAGAAACCGACATAGCCGATGTAGAGAAGCGGCGGATGGATCGCCAATCCTGGATCCTGTAACAGCGGATTGAGATCACGCCCCTCAAGCGGAGCCGGGTCAAGCCGCGCAAACGGGTTTGATGTGAGCAGCACAAACAGCAGAAAGGCCGCACTCACCCAGCTCTGCACCGCCAGCACGAGTGCGCGCAAATCATCGGGCATGCCACGCGAGAACAGCGCAACCGTTGCGCCAAACAGCGCCAGGATCAGCACCCACAAAAGCATCGAGCCTTCGTGATTGCCCCAGACGCCAGAAAATTTATAGATCAAAGGCTTCAGCGAATGTGAATTTTCAAACACATTGACGACCGAGAAATCGGATACGACATGAGCGTGTGTGAGCGCGACGAAGGACAATGCCACGAGCAGAAATTGCACCACAGCGGCGGGTTGCGCCACGGCCATCAACGGACCATCGCCGCGGATCGCGCCGTAAAGCGGCACCAAGGCCTGCACAATCGCCAAAGCCAGCGCCAGAACCAGCGCATAATGTCCGATCTCGACGATCACGCGCGCGCCCTCATTTGTCCTTGGGTCCGGAACCATCGTTCCAGACACCTTTCTGCTTCAGGGAATCGGCCACTTCACGCGGCATGTATTTTTCATCATGTTTGGCCAGCACACTGTCGGCGCGAAACACGCCGTTGATCAGCTGGCCTTCGGCCACAACGCCTTGGCCTTCGCGAAACAAATCTGGCAACAGCCCGGTATAGATCACCTTCACATCCGTCTGATTGTCGGTGATGGCAAAGCTGACATGGCGCTCATCGGCCTTTTGCACGGAGCCTGGCTGCACGAGACCGCCAATGCGCATCCGCGCTTGCGGGCTCAGGTTTGCAGTCTTCTCGGCCAATTCGCTGGGCGTCACGAAAAACACCACGCCATCGCGAAACGCAAAAAGCGCCAAGCCCGCAGCCACGCCAATCACAGCGAGCGCAGAAGCAATCAAGACAAGTCGGCGGCCCTTGCGGGTCATGGTTAGCCTTTCAGTCCGAGGTCTTGCGCGAGTTCTTCCAAACGCGCCAAGCCATCTTTATTATTGGCGAGCGCCGCACGCGCTTTCGCAAGTGCAGCCTTCGCCAGATCAGGTTCTCGCAGCACAGTGTAAGAGCGGATCAGCCGCGCCCAGCCCTCAGCATCGCTGCCATCTTGCTCAAGCTTGCCCGCCAATTGCGCGACCATGGCGCGGATCATGGCTTGCTGTTCGTCCGGAACGGCATTCTGCACGCTCTCAAGCCCGTCAACATTGCCACCCAGAGCCACAATGCGCGCGCGCACGGCCGCTTGCCAGGGCGCATCAGGCGGCGTGCCACGCGCGAGATTCATGAAAGCATCCAGCGCACCGGCCTTGTCGCCCATTTGCTCGCGCGCCAGCGCCAGATAGAAATAAGCCACCGGATGGCCTTCACGCAGATTGAGCGCTTTCTCAAACAGCTCGGCGGCTTCCGGCGTCACACGTTCCTGCGCGCCATAGACAAGCGATTCACCTTGCGCGACCAGACGCTCCGGCGTCTCACCCAGCAAACGATTGGCAAAGCCAAAGGCGCGCGCTGCATCATCATAGCGCCCAAGCTTCATATAGACCGGGCCAATAATTTCCCAGCCACGCCCGTCTTGCGGGTTGGCAGCCAGATGCTCTTCGATTTTGGAGATCGCCGACATGAGTTCGGCATTGCCAGAGCGTTCAGCCTCGCGCACGGACAGCGGCAGATCGGTCATGTCAGGATTGCCAAGGCGCGCATAGAGCGTCAGCGATATGGCAGGGATCAGCACAAGCGCAAACACGGCGCTCATGCGCACAGCAATATGCGATGAGGCTTGAGGGGGCGTGGCATCAGCGCTGCGCAACAGGCGGCGACCAGCTTCAGCTTTGGCGGCCTGCGCATCGGCATCGCTCAACAGACCCAGCGCACGGTTGCGCTCAATCTCTTCGATCTGCGTATGATAGAAAGTCACATCGGGGGTCTGAACGGCCAAATTCCGCGCCCGGCCCAAAGGCCAGAGCACGGCTAGCACGACGGCGCCCGTCAGCAATGCAAATGCAGCCCAGATCATGGTCTGGTCTTAACCTTTCAGAGCCCTCCGGGCAAAGGCCTATAAAGTCGCGGTCCCGGACTTTTCAGGCCGCAGGCAGCCGCAGGCGGGCGCGCAATCCCCCCAAAGGGCTGTCCTCCAGCGCAAATTCCCCCGCATGGACCGCCGCCAGATCCGCCACAATAGAGAGGCCGAGCCCCGAACCCGGCTTGGTCTCATCAAGCCGGCGGCCTCTTTTCACAGCCTGCGCCCGTAAATCAGCCGGCAGGCCCGGACCGTCATCATCCACGGTGAGAATCAGGAAATCGGGCCGCCCCGCCCCGCCCTCTTCCAGACTGAGGGTCAGCACCACGCGGCTCGCTGCCCATTTCCCGGCATTGTCGAGCAGATTGCCGACCATCTCCTGAAAATCCTGCGCCTCGCCCCGAAAGCGCGGCGTCCAGGTGATGGCCGCTTCAAAAGCGGGCACGCCATCACGGTGGATCTTTTGAAATGTGCGGATCAGACTCTCAATCGCGGGTGCAACATCTGTTGTCGTGCCGATCACATTGGAGCGAGCCGCAACGCGCGCGCGATCCAGATAATAGGTCACCTGGTCGCGCATCACATCAGCCTGCTCGCGCATTTTGGCAGCGAGCGGTGACGCATCCGCATTGGCTTCATTGGCAATCACGCTGAGCGGCGTCTTCAACGCATGCGCCAGATTGCCCACTTGCGTGCGGGCGCGCTCGACAATTTCGCGATTGGAAGAAATCAGCAGATTGAGCTCACCCGCAAGCGGCGCGAGATCGAGCGGAAATGCGCCCTCAATGCCATCACTTTCACCACGCCGAATGGCCGAAACTTCACCACGCAAACGCCGCAAGGGTGCCAGGCCAAAACGCACCTGAGCGACTGTGGAGAGCATCAAAGCCAAAGCCAGCAGCAAAAAAGTCGCCGCCAGTGAATATTCAAACCGGTGGATATCGGCTTCCAGTTGATCGGTGGAGGCTGCCACCTGAATGAGAAAACGCCCCTCCTCATCCGTCTCGATCACGCGCTCCACGATGCGGATCACGCGCCCATCAGGCCCGGTTGCATATCCGCGTCGATATTCGCCAATCTGGGCCGCCACGCCCAAGGTCTCAAGGCGCGGCAGGCGCGCGGCAAACAAAGAGCGTGAGGCTTTGATCTTGGCATTTTGTTGCGAGAGCGGCGTGATCTGCCAATACCAGCCAGACAAGGACAGCTCGAATTGCGGATCGCCCAATTGTCCAGGCTCGGTGCGCGTATCTTCGCCCGGTGTTGCCACATCCGCGACAATGGCGCGCAGATAAACACCCAGCCGCTCATCAAAAGCCTGCTCAGCCGAGCGACGATAGAGGCTTGAAAGAATAAGCCCGGCAATCAGCAAAATGCTGACGCTCCACACAGCCGCTGAGGCAAACAGCCGCTTGGAGAGCGAGCGCGGCGCTGGCGCTTTCATGGTGCGCCTGCACCCGGATCAAGCCGATAGCCCAGACCCCGCACGGTCTCGATCACATCGACACCGAGCTTTTTGCGCAGGCGCCCGATGAACACTTCCACCGTATTCGAGTCGCGATCGAAATCCTGATCATAGAGATGATCGACCAATTCCGTGCGCGAGACGATGCGCCCCATATGATGCATCATATAAGCCAGCAGCCGATATTCATGCGAGGTCAGCTTCACCGCTTGTCCAGACACGACAACGCGGCCCGACTTGGTGTCGAGTCGCACAGGTCCGCAGGTCAGTTCATTGGTGGAATGGCCAGTCGCGCGGCGCAAAAGTGCGCGCAGACGCGCCAGCACTTCCTCCATATGAAACGGTTTGGCGACATAATCATCCGCACCCGCATCAAAGCCCTGCACCTTGTCGCTCCAGCGATCTCGCGCCGTGAGGATCAACACAGGCATGGTGCGGCCTGCACGGCGCCATTCTTCAAGCACCGAGAGCCCGTCTTTCTTGGGCAGGCCAATATCGAGCACAACGGCATCATAAGGTTCGGTATCGCCCAGAAACCAACCCTCTTCGCCATCATGCGCTTGATCCACCGCATAGCCCGCCTGTTCCAAAGCGCTGACCAATTGGCGGTTGAGGTCTTTGTCATCTTCAATGACCAGCAGGCGCATGGGGTCTAACGCTCCTGCTTGTCGCGTGGCGGCAGTTTCGAGCCTGACGCGGCATCTACAAAAATGCGCAGCACCCGCCCGTCGCGCCGCAGCAGCGACATTTCATAGACATAGGTCTGGTCCCACAGACACAGCCGCGTGTTGAGCGGCTCGGCACGGGTTTCGCGCGCCGCATCACGCAGCAAAACCATGGGCTCGCGCAATTGATGCGCACTGACAGAGTCGCGCGTTTCATTGGGCGACAGACAGGCGCGCGCTGACGCCGATGTTGCCACCGGCGTTGCGAGCGAGGCCGTCATGGCCACCATTGTCAGCATCGTTCCCATGCGCAAAACCTGCCACAGCCCCGGTGAACCCGGGATGAACGAGGTCTAACCCGTTTGGGCCCAAGAGAAAATCCCCTCAGCCAATGGCCGATTTGGCGCGCACCCGCCCCACAATCGCATTCACCCCGCCCAAAAGTGCGGTCAGAGCCGCGCCAAAGCCAGCAATATCATTGCCCCTCCAGGCCAGCAGCGCCCCGGTCACGGACGAGCCGATCACGGCAATCGAAGACCAAATGGTCTGCGAGGCCCAGAAGGGTTTGGTATCCAGTGTTTCAGTCTCAGCCATGGTTTTTCCTTTCGTTGAGGTAGCCGGCTTTGCCGGCTCTTGTGACGCGAGCGCTTTGGCAGCGCGCGCAATGCGCTGAATGCGGCGGCTCCAGCCGCGCCCAAACAGCGAAAAATGAGGAAGCAATTTGAGCCGCGCGAGGCGTGCAGCACAAAGAGCGGCAATCACTTGAGCAACAGGTTGAGTGGCCAGAGCGGTCCGCGTCTGCGGGCCCATCACGCCATCTTCATATACCTGCAAAGCCCGCTGCAAATCGCGGATGGCCATGCGCGGTCCGGAATTGACCGCATCGTCAAACAAAGCCAGGTCAAGCCCACCGGGCAAATAATCCGCCCCGATTGCCGCCCAAAAACGCTCACGATAAATGCGCGCGGCTTCGCTCTTCTCCAGCATCATCACATCTTCGCGCGAAACCGCACGCCCGCGAGAGGCGGCCAATGTCGCGCGTGTGATCCCCATATTGGTCGCCCCACCCGGATCCCCCGGATTATCGGCAAAGCCACCTTCTTCAGACAGAATGGCATCAAGACTGACAGGCCAATTGCGCGCCACCATGGTTCACCTCCACACACGTTGCGACGGCAATGGGCCGATGTCCGTTGCAAATGTTTGCAAGCCCGAGGTAACAAAGGGCGCGGCCAACAGCACCACACTGCCAGGCGTCACACGCATGGGCCAAAAGCCAGACACTGCACCGCTGAGCGGGGCCTGCCACATCTGCATCTGCTTCCAGCCATGCGTGGCGTTGAAAATCCGCGCTAGCACATCCGTCCACAGATCATGCGATATGCCATCAATCAGCATGCGCGTGATGCTGTCGGTTTGCGCCATGACGAGCGCGCCACTGATCACCCGGAAATAAAGCCCCGCCGTCACACCACGCCCGACATGGCGCGCGCTCGACAAAGGCGCATAATAATTGACGCCCTGTACAGCGGCGGGTGAGGCCACGCCCGCGCCCGCTGTCACTTGCAAAACGAAAAACTCAGATGCCCCCGCCTGCGCATTGATCGGCCTGATCTTGTTCAACAGATCCGAGATAGGCACCAACGTGCCGCCTGGCCGCGCCACGCCATAATTGGCACGCGTCGCGCCATTCACACTGGTCAGCCATGTCGCATCGGCGAAAGTGGTCACCGCAGGCGTCACGGGTTCCGGATTGCCCGCAAACCGACCGCCATCATCCAGTAAATTCACACCCGTCACGGACGGCGCAATCGTTGGGTCGCTCAAGCCATTGGGAAAAGACACACGCGCAGTGGCAGGATCAACCACCAGTGCTTCTTTCCACGCCGCACCATCCGCCGAAACCTTGATGCGATATTTGTCATCCCCCATCAGGCCGGTTTCGACACGACCCGACCAATTGGATTGGTAGAGCTGCGAAACCGTGTTGCTTGCCTGCTCGCGATTTAACGCAATGCGCACATCACCCGTGCCGCCATCGCCCACATTAAAGGGCGCAAACAAGATATTATTGCCCTTGTTCACGACTTGCGCGCGCGGATCGGGAGTGCGTAAATCGGCAAAGCCGTTGGGGAAATTCACCCGTCCGGTGGCAGGATCAACCACCAGTGCTTCTTTCCACGCCGCACCATCCGCCGAAACCTTAATGCGATATTTGTCATCCCCCATCAGGCCGGTTTCGACACGACCAGACCAATTGGATTGGTAGAGCTGCGAAACCGTATTGCTTGCCTGCTCGCGATTTAACGCAATGCGCACATCACCCGTGCCACCATCGCCCACATTAAAGGGCGCAAACAAGATATTATTGCCCTTGTTCACCACTTGCGCACGCGGATCAGGCGCCCGCAGATCAGCAAAACCATTGGGGAAGTTTACTAGCCCGGTCGCGGGATCAATCACCAGCGCTTCTTTCCACACCGCACCATCAGCCGAAACCTTGATGCGATATTTGTCGTCACCCATCAGGCCGGTCTCGACACGCCCGGACCAATTGGATTGATAAAGCTGCGAAACACTATTGCTGGCTTGCTGACGGTTCAGCGCCATGCGCAGATCACCTGTACCACCCTCAGAGACCGGCACGGCGGCAAAGAGCGCAGCATTCAGTTTAAGCGAAAACGGGTTTTGCGCATCGGCATTTGTCCCGACGCCCAGCAGCTTCAGATTCTGCAGCTCGCTGACATCAACCCGCAACCGCGCCCAATCCGCCCCATCAAAAATGAGCAGCGCCTTGTCAGGCTCGACATAAGCCCGCCAGCCTTTGCGCGGCGGGTAAAAAGCCCACGCTCCGTCTCGAAAAATAGCCACCTGCAAAGCATGGCCCGCAAACACACCTTGCGGGGCAGCGCCCACAAGTCCCTGCCACCCCTCAGCCACATTGGCAGGCGGCGCGAGCACATTGCGGGCACAAACCGACAAATGCACAAGCGCATCGAGAACATCGAGCGCTTCATTATGCGTGACATGTTTTTGCGACTGCGCAGCATCAATCCGCGGCAGCCCAAGGCGGCTCGTGTCAGACATGAAAAGATCCTTGGAAAAAAATTAAAGAACAGGAATGTCCACCCGCAGATCAAATCCACGACCGACAGCCGCGCTCATCTGCGCAATATTCACCCGCAGCAAAGTCTGCGGCGCACCAAAATCAGCCAATTCATCAGCCGCCGTGTAAAGGCAGGAGGTCGTGGCTGACGACAAACTGCGCTTCACCCGCCCATCAATGCCCAAACATTCGATCACATATGTCTCTGACGCCTCGCCCAGCGGCACATCAATCCCCTCCCACATGTCGCCATCACGGCGCGTGCGGCGGACGAAGGAAATCTGCACACCTTCAGCCACGCGTTTGGCACGCGCCCGCACGGGGGCAAATGGCTTCAGGGCCAGCCCACCAGGCGTTGCTGAAAATGTCAGATAGCTCGCATCCGATGGATCGCGCTTTTGCGGGCCAATCCGCCATTGCGTCGTGACACCAAGCGCCGAAAAGCCGGTCGCGAGAGGAAACAAAGCCTCATCCACTTTCACGACACGCGCGCCGGCAGGCAGCACACGTGCGGCAAGACTGTCTTCGCCCCCGAGCCCACGCAGCAGGCGCGAAATCTGCCAGATGCCATCACCCACCAAATCCGCGCGACCAAATCCCATCAGCTCCCAACGACCATCCATGCCAGCCACAGCCAACAGATTGCGGCCCGCCAACAGATCATCATCACTCACCGAGACCAGCGCACCACCACGCATCTCCACACGAAACCGCGTCGCGTGATCAATCCGGCCCAAGGGACCCGCCCCGATGACATCAAGGCTAGAACCCAGAACGGCACTGCGAGTCAGCGTGCCCGTGAATTGGAAACTGTCGCCATTCGCCCGATAGAGCGACAAAGCCTGCGGCCAAGGCTCGGCAAACGCCGCGACATATTGCAAAACAGCCTGGTCATCGCGCGCCAAAGCCAGATCCAGAACCTCCACATGTGGCTGGCCCGGCAAACTCGGCAACGTGCTGGAAGATGTCGCCACATGCGCCACAGCATGATCATGGATCGACAAATCCACAGCCCGGCATTCCACATGGCGCATGTCGCTGTCTTCAATGCGCAAGACACGCATCAGGCGCGGCGCACCATCCACATTCAGCCGCAGCAAATCACCCGTTTCAATATCAACGCGCGTCGGACGCAGTGCAAAGCTCGCCGTTTCACGCGCAATCCAGATGTCTTGCAGCCAAATATCTGCCGCCCGTTGCGCGGCAGCGCGATGGGTCACGAGAGCCACTTCCGCTTCAGCCAAACGCCGCGTGGCACCCTCAAGGCGTCGCGACAAGGCGCTGGCCGGGCGATAATCCCATTCTGCATCGGTGAATGACACATGCACTTCATGGGGCAAATCGCTATCTTGCGCGCGTGTCAGCGTGATCAGCGAGCCATCTTTCTGTGGCACAAGATCATCATCGCCAATCTCGGCAATCGCCCCCTTGCTGCGCTCCTGAAAGACAATCTTGCCTGAGGTCACAAGCGCATCGAACCCGTAAAAATCTGCCAAAGGCTCCAGCGCAGCGCGCGCCGACATCGGCCGATCAACCACATATCCGTCTGCACACCCATCAAGAGCGGGCTGCGCAACTGAAAGCCCGGTCATATCCTGCATCAGCGCGCGGACAAGATCATCCAGAGGCGCCGATTCAAGCCGCCCGTTCAGCCAATGCCCCTTGTGCCAATTGCCCGCATCCGTCCAGGTCGTCTGATACATGGGAAAGGCCGGAAACGGCCTCGCATCATAAGCCCAAATGTAAATCCGGTCCGGGTCGACCATGCGCACACCTTGCGCACTGACAGGATTATCACCCACACGATGCCAAGGGCTGCGCGGATCAAACCGCGCGATAACGGCTTCCAGCGTGCGGATCTGCATCAGATCATCACGCGCGCCCGATGAAAATGGCGGCACAGGTGAGAGAGCGGCCTTCGTATCCGGAAACACATTGGGCGCATTGGCGCCAAAATTCATCGCCGGGCAGCCTGTCTCGACAAACCAGATCGGTTTGGAACAAGCGATCCAATCCGTCGGCCGCGATTTCTCAACGCCCTGCTCTCGCTCGACATGGGGCTGCGACCAAAAATTCACGAGATCTTTGGCGCGCCACACCCACGGTTTGCCAAGCCCGTCCGTGATCGGCAAACGCTGCTGCGCATCGCGCGCCGCCTCGCTCGCATAATAAAAATCAAAACATTCGCCAGCCCCCAGCCGATCCCGCAAATAAGCCCGATCATAAATCGTATCGCTCAAAGCCCGATCCGCATGCGCTGGACCCTCGCGCCAATCAGACAGCGGGAAATAGGCATCAATGCCGATGAAATCGATGTCTGCACAGGCCCACAGCGGATCGAGCGGAAAATGCAATGTCGCGCCATTGTCACGCGCCAGTGCACCATATTCGCTCCAATCCGCAGAATAGGAAATTTTGGTCGACGCCCCCAAGCGCGTCCGCACATCGCGCGCCAGGCGCATCAGCGCACGCGGCCCCGCATAGCCATCCACACCCAAAGCCCGCGTCAATCCGCGCAATTCCGAGCCCAACAGAAAGGTCTCGACGCCCCCGGCCTGCACGCACAAATCAGCATAATGCAAAATAAAATCGCGATAGCGTTCCGCCGATCCATCCTCACCAAAAAAAGTGGCGATCTCGGCATCGCATTGCGCACTGCCCTCGGCAGACAGCGGCGCAATTTCGCCGCGCCATCCGTAATGGCCTGGCACATCCATCATGACGAAGGGATAAAACAGCACGTTCAAACCACGCGCTTTCAAATCCGCGATGGCCCCCACCACCACATCATCAGACGGCGTGCCACCATAGGCGGGGCGTCCATCAATTTGCGACATCAGATAAGCCGTGTCGCGATTGCGCCCGGCAACCGCCCAAGGCTGTCCGGTGATCGGCTTTAGTCGCGTCTCGACAGCGGGGACAATCGCGCAACCGCCCGCCGCAAAATCGGTGGCAAACCACGAGACAACAAGGGCAACATTTTTCAAATTGGGACACAGCGCTTGCAGCGCATCGAGCGAGGCTGTCCAGTCGCTGGCACCAAACAATTGATGGCGGTTTTCAGATTGCGAAACACCCGCGTCCGAGCGCACCAAAGCCTTCACGGAATAGGCATATTCAGATGAGCCTGGAATCAGATTGACAGCACGCACCATGCGCGCCAATCCAGCCACGGGTTTCACCACTTCAAACGACAATTGCGGAATGCGATTGCCATAATCCCCGATCGGAAAATTCTCAAAGACAAGATATGCAAGTCCACGATAACCCGGTGCCTGATCCGCCCCCTCTTTGGCCACAATCAAAGGATCAGCCGCCTGATCCTGCGTGCCCAGATACAGCCGATGCGTAAAGCTGGTCAGATCGATTTCATGCCCATCTGCCCAAATGCGACGCATGAAAGCAATTTCACCCTCGCACAGCCCAATCGCAAAATTCGCAGCATAAGAATAAGTCACATGTTCGGTGCCACCTGAATCAACCAACTGGCTCTTTCCGCCACTTCCACCTGTGCGTGTGCGCGTTTGCGTCTCAATAAAACGCGTCGCCCAGATCAATTGCCCACCAATCCGCACGCGCCCATAGACGCGCGGAATCGGCGCGCCCTCGGTGGAGGCAAGCGCAGCCAAATTGGTGAGCCGCGGTCCTTCAACCACTTTGTCGGGCGTCAATAATTTTTTGACAACACGCGGCAACGCACGGCGCGCCATGCGCACCAGAGGCACAAGGCTTTGCCCTGTCATGCCCATCGTGCTTTGCAAAAGAAGTGTGGCCATGGCACCCGCCAAAAAATGAAAAAATCAAACACCAGGAAAAGAAAAAGCCCCGACAATGCGCCGCCGCCAGCCAGAGCCAAGGCTCACCTCGCACACACAAGCGCCATCATGGGCATGGATCATCGTCGTGGCAGAGGTGACGATCCCGATATGTTTGGCCGGCAAATCCTCACGCCAGCGAAACAGCAAAATGTCACCGGGTTGCGCCTCTTTGACATCACGCACCACCATCCACCGCAATGCTGCGTCCTCCAGACGCTCTTCACCGCAGGCCTCGGCCCATTCCGGTCGATAGGGCGGCGGCGCTTCCGGCTCAGGCCCAATGCAGGCACGCCAAACGCCGCGCAACAGTCCAAGACAATCGCACCCGACCCCTTTGAGCGAGGCTTGATGGCGATAAGGCGTCCCAATCCAGCTGCGCGCTTCGCGCAAAATATCTTCGCGTGTTGGCGAATTCATTTGAACAGGCTCCCACCATCCATGACAGCGCCCACTGAAGGCGTCGACATCAAAACATCATTGCCCGGAATATGCGGAAAGCCCCGAAAATTCGCGCGATTGTGAAACTTCGTGCCGCAGGTTTCAAAACTCTTGTCGCAGCCTGCCTGCAAAGTGATGCGATCCCCCGCAGAGGGAGACGCCGCCAAAGGTGCCCACAGGCTCAGCATGGTCGCACCATCCTGCTGGCGATGTGCACGGATCGTGCCTGTGGCACCCGCCGCCACGCCTGTCACCATCTGATAGCGCCCACCCACAAACCAGCCATCGGCAAAGCCCGCGAGATCAACAGCGAGATTCGCGCCATCGGCATGCGTAATGGGTGCGCTCACGCGATATCGCGAATTGTCGAGTGACAGGCCGCATCGCGTATCGCCCAGATCAGCCGAACATGTCTTTGCATAGCGCCGCCCCGTTTCCTGATCCATCACATGGGCCAAGGAACGCAAATCAGCACTAAACACATGCTCCCCGCGCCGCACCTCACCGATGATTTCAATTTCCAGCAACACGCGGCAGGCAACGTCACGCCAATCAACAAGCCAGGTCTCGACACTCGCGCCGTCAAACAATCCATTCGCCAGTTTGGCTTCATCCACATCAAGCTGCGTCAGTGCGCCCGACACTTCAGCCTTGCCAGAGGCAAATCCCAGATGATCATCACGCGGTCCAGCCAACAGGCCGCTTGCAGCCTGATAGGTCACCTGATCAAACACGACATCCTCATCATGATCGGTAAAACCCTGCACGCCCCCGTCGCGGCGCAGAATCTTCCAGCAATGACAAAAGCTGCTTGTAGGCACAGCAAGCCGCGCCTGCAGCGCCGAAGAAATGTCGCGCATGCCAAAACCTCACACCATTCGAATTTCAATCAACGGAATTTTGGGAATGCCCCCGGCCGCAAAAGCCGTGTGATCGATTTCCAGATAATCCGTGTCGAAGCGCACCGGCGCATCAAACAGAAAACCGGCACTCACCAGCGCGCCATTGCGCGGCGCAAAGCCGTCACGAAAGCGCACCATGCCTTTGGTCGCATCCAGCTCATATTGCTCGGGCGCTATCTCTGCTCCGTCCAATGCGACCCGCACACTGTCGGCCACAGGCTTGCAAATGCGCCGCCGATAGGGCGAAAAACGCGCGCCATATGTTTTCACCAAAGGAAAATCACGCGTCGCCCCATCCCCCGTGCCAAGCACCTGGTCTGTGCTGGCAACCTCCTGCAAGGGCGGACAGGATTTGAAATCCGCGCGGTCACGCCACCGAAATCCATAAAGACGACCGCGTCGCTCTTCAAAAAAATCCACCACCATGGCCAATGCGGCGAGGCTTTTGACGCCATAGCCTGCTTCAAAGCGGCGGCGAGAATGTGCCCAGCGCGCATTGCGCTGCTCGCGGCCTGACCCTGTGGTCACCACATCGGTCAGCCGCTCAGGCCCGCCACGCGCCTGCGCCGAAATATCGAGCGGAAAGCGTACATCATGAAAATCATCGATCATGTCAAAACCTCAGCGCAGTCGCATTTGCCGATACGGCATGATCAGGCCAGCAATGCCTGCGGGAAAATGCGTGACGCTCGCCTCGTGCAAACCCTCAAAGCGATGCGCATACCAATGCGCGATCAACATGCGCATGCCCTGGCGCAAGGCCTCAGGCACATCACTCGCATTGGCGCCGTAGCCCGCCTTCACATCAATCTCGACGGCAAAACACAGCGACCCCTGCACGCCGCTGTCGCGCCTCAATGACAGATGCGATCCGCTCCAATTGAAAGCACCCAGATCCACCAGTACAGCATTGCCAGCAGCATCAAAACGACGCACGGCATCAATGGCCAGAATGGGTGAAATCGGCAGCCGCACCTCGCCCTCTTGCGGCCAGCGCGGCAAACGCAGGCGCCAGCTCTGCAAGATGAGTGCACGGCGCGTCGCCTGTTCCACAGCGCTGCGCGCGGCCTTGATCATGGCGCTCAACAGCGCATCTTCATCTCGCGTTTCGAGCTTCAGCCACGCCCGCACGTCATCAACAGACAATGGCTCGCTCGCCGGGCCTGCCAGCAGGATCGGTGTCATTGAATTCTCCGCAAATGAGATTAAAAAGGCGCGTCACCAAAAAGGCCGCGCCCGATGAAAATGAAACTGCGTTTGTTGTTCGCACTGTTGGCGCTGAGCCCCATCAGCCAGGCGAACGCCATTACGGGCGATGCGCAGACAGGCTCTCCCGCTGAGCGCGCGCTCATCATGCTGCTCAAGAGCGATCCGCGCGGCTCGTCCTTCTGCACGGCCGTGGTCATTGCAGCCGATGTGCTGATCACCGCCGCCCATTGCGTCAAACCGCCCGCGCAATTGCTGGCCTTCTGGCCAGGTGGGCGGCTCGAAGACATGCCAGCAGCTCGCCATGTCGCCATTCATCCGCTCTACCGCGCCGATGCGCCCAAAACGCGCGAACGCAGCATTGATCTGGCGCTCGTCCAGCTCACGGAAAAATTGCCCGCGCGCTTTGTTCCCATCACCATCGATTATGCGCCGCAAATCGCCGTCGGCACGCCCTTCACCATTTCAGGTTTTGGGCTTGCAACGGAGAAAGACGCCAAGACCGGCGGCACCTTGCGCTCCGCAGCCCTTGTCACGCGCGAGCCTTTGTCCAAATTGCTCATCTGGGCCAAAGGCGCGCGCAATGGTGCGACGGGTGGCTGCACGGGAGATTCCGGCGGGCCTTTCCTCTCACAAGAGGGAAAGCTTGTTGGCATCACGGTCTGGTCACAAGGCAGCGGCAACAGGGCCTGTGGCGAAATCACCCAAGCCCTGCGCCTCGATGCAGCGCGCGACTTTATCGAGTCAACGCGCGCCACATGGTCGCGCTGATCACGACACGCCAAACTTCAAAAGTTTGATCGCATCAAAATCCTGAATGCCACCACCCACGCGCTTGGTCGTGTAGAACAGCACATAAGGCTTGGTGGAATAAGGATCACGCAGCACACGAATGCCGACACGGTCGACAATCAGATAGGCGCGATTGAAATCGGCAAAGGCCAGCGCAAAGCTGTCAGCTGCAATATCGGGCATGTCTTCTGCTTCCAGAATCGGAAAATTCATCAGCGTCGCAGGTGCGCCCAGGCTCGTTGGTGGCGCCCACAAATATTCACCCGTCGACGCTTTGAATTTGCGGATCTGCGCCTGCGTCTTGCGGTTCATCAGGAAACGCCCGTTCTGGCGATAGCCCGCGCGCAACGTGTAAATCAGATCGACCAAACTGTCTGATGGATTGGTCGCCGCAAAACCCGCTGACACGCCGGTGGGCAGATACCCTGTCTTCCCCCAGCTCCAGGTGGCCGCGGTTGTCTTGGGATAGGCGAGCAGTCCCATCGGGCGTCCCGCGCCAGTGCCATTGATGAAGGCCGCACCTTCCTGCTCCGCAAAGACTGTATTCACCTCTTCAGCAATCCATTGCTCAATGTCGACCACAGCGTCATCGAGCAAAGTCTGCGTCGCGGCGGGCATGGCATAAAGCTCCATCGCCGGAAATGTCAGATCGGCAATTTGTTGCGACGCCGTTTGCGGGCGCGCATCACCTTCACCGACCCAGCCAGCGGCAGGCCCCGTTGGACAAAACGCTTTCTTGAAAGTCGCAGTCGAAATCTCGCGCACACTTGCCACCGAGCGAATGGGCGAAATATTGGCCATGCGCCGCAATATCTCGCGTTCAGCCGGCACTGGCACCAGAAAGCCACCATCAGGGCCCGAGCCTGCTGACAAGGCTTTTTCTTCAATCGCCTTCAGCCCCTGCGCCTCACCCGAGCGCATGTAATTGCGAAAGGCAGCTTTATGTTCACGCGCATGCGGCTCACCGCGCGTCTCGCCTGCTTGCAGCGGCGGGCGCGATTTTTCGATCAAGGCATGGTCGAGGCGGCGGCGCTGATCATCAAGCGCATGGTCAATGCGCGCGAGCTTTTCCTGCGTGATGACATCGGCACCCATGCGCCGTTCAATCTCGCCAAGGCGCTCTTCATTGGCGTCCTTATAGGCATGGAAAATGCGATGCACATCGTCGAAAATCGTCTGCGCATCCTGTGCGCCCAAAGATTTGCTTTCAAATTCACTCATGGAAAATACCTTTCAATGAAAAGCGGCGCGCTCTTTGACTTGCGTGATGCGCGCCTGCGGCAACATGGGAAATGTCACAATCGAAATCTCCCACAGATCAACTTCGAGCAGACGGCGAATGCCACCGCCTGCTGTTTTCTTGGCGCTCTTGACGCGAAAGCCGATGGACAATCCATCGACCGCCCCATCGCGGATCAGCGCCAAAGCTTCTCGTGCACGGGCCACGGCCAGATTGAGCCGCCCCTTCACTTTCAATCCGCGCCCGTCCTCGACAATCGAGACCCAGGTGCCAATCGGCAGTGAGGGATCATGTTGCCAAAGCATGCGCACATCGCGCGCACCGCGCTTTTGCAGAGATCGGATAAAGGCACCGGGCGCCATTGCATCGCCGCCCAGATCAACCAGACCAAACAGGCTGGCATAGCCTTCAAATGTTCCATCCGGCTCGACCTGCAAACCGGCGCGCGCATCTTTCAACTGAAGCTCGCGCGCGGAAAAAATCTTGCGCTCCAACATCACGCCTGCTCCACAAAACGCGCTTCGATGAGACGCAAAAAACGCCTGAAAGTGCGGCGCGGATCAGGGCGTCGTCTGGCCACATGCGAAAAAAACAGAAAACTCATTTGCGGTCTCCAAAACGGCGGTTGAAATTGGACAATTCACGGACAAATTCATCAAAGCGCCGATTGGCCGCCGCACTTTCGCGCAAGGCAAACAGCAACAGGCCCGAAGCCCCGCTCGCCCAGAGAAACAGCGCCAGATGCGCCAGATCACCGCGCGCGATGATGCTTTGTGTGATGTCGTTCATGGTGATCCGGACAGAAAAAAGCGCGGCGCATCGCGCAGCTCTTGAGGAGCTACACAAAGTCAGACGCGTCTTGATGATTTAGAGTTTAGTTTTTCGGCGAAACAAGGCCGAGATCACCATTCACAATGTCGATCACCCAATCCTTGTGCTTTTCATAAAAGTCCGGCCAAAAGACAATCGTAGATTCAACTTCGAAGTGCAACTTTCCGTAACCTGTTGAGGTGGCTGAGATTGCGATAAGCTCTCGGTTCCCTTGACCTGGCAGTCGAAGAAGCACAATGACCTATCACCACCTCAGCCGAGAAGAACGTTATCAGATTTCCGC
>CANGBC010000007.1 GCA_947452005.1 Beijerinckiaceae bacterium
GCGCAGGGCTGGCATTGGCGCGCGGTGCGCTCATGGGATCGCAGTGCTGTGTCGGGCCTCGTGCAGGCTGTGTTGCTGCTGGTGCTGCAATTGGGGATGCTGGGCACAGGCCTGTGGCTGTGGACGCAGGGGCGCGCCACACCCGGCGATATCGCGAGCCTCATTGCCACGCAATTTCTGATCACCGGCTATTTGCGCGACATTGCCCAGCATGTGCGCTCCGTGCAGCGCACGGTGAACGACATGGATGATGTGCTCGAGTTTCGCAATGCGCAGTTGCAAGTGGCGGATCAGCCCAATGCCAAGCCCTTGCAGGTGGCGCAGGGTGCGATTGCTTTTGAGCGCGTGACCTTTCGCTACAAAAGCGCCAGTGCGCCACTCTATGAAAATTTCTCGCTGCAGATTCCAGCCGGACAAAAGGTCGGGTTGGTTGGCACATCGGGTGCTGGCAAATCCACTTTCGTGAAATTGATTCAGCGGCTTTATGACGTCGATCACGGACGCATTCTGATTGATGGGCAGGATATTGCCCATGTCACGCAAGCCTCGTTGCGCAATGCGGTCGGCCTTGTGCCGCAAGAGCCGGTGCTCTTTCACCGCTCGATTGCCGAAAACATTGCTTATGGTCGGCCCGGTGCCAGCGAAGACGAAATTATTGAGGCGGCGCGTCTGGCCCATGTCGATGATTTCGTGCGCGGTCTGCCCAAGGGCTACAAAACGCTGGTGGGCGAGCGCGGCGTGAAACTGTCGGGCGGCGAGCGCCAGAGGGTCGCCATTGCGCGCGCCATTCTGGCGGCCACGCCGATCCTCATTCTGGATGAGGCGACATCCTCGCTCGACTCGCTATCCGAGACTTATATCCGCGAGGCGATGGACCGGCTGGCGGAGGGCCGCACAACGCTGGTCATCGCGCATCGGCTCTCGACCGTGCAGCGGCTGGATCGGATCTTGGTTTTTGATCGGGGGCATATTGTCGAGGACGGCACCCACAAAAGCCTGATGGCGCGCGAAAACGGGGCCTATCGCCGCTTGGTCGAGACGCAATCGGGCGGCTTTTTGGTGGATGCGGCGCAGTAGCGCGATCCCGTCCCCCTCCCCCTCCCCCTTGAGGGGAGGGGCTAGGGGTGGGGGTCGCGCGGTCTAGCAGAACTGCGCCTCACAAGACGATGAAGATTGCACGACCCCCACCCCGCTCGGGCTGAAGCCCGAGTCGTCCCTCCCCTCAAGGGGGAGGGAGGTAAGGGCTGCGCTGTCACCTTGTCTCCAAGGCCAAGCCGCCCTAAACCTCCTCCCAACAGAGTGAGGGGCCAAAATGACCGAGAACGAGGTTTTGGACGAATTCCGCGCGGCGGGTGCGCTGCTGCAGGGGCATTTCATTTTGACGTCGGGCCTGCGCTCGCCCGTCTTCCTGCAAAAAATGTTCGTCTTCCAGGACCCCAAGCGCACGGAAAAACTCTGCCGCGCTTTGGCCCAGAAAATTGAATCCATCTACGGCAAGATCGACATTGTCGTCGCGCCTGCGGTCGGCGGCATCGTGCCGGGCTATGAGACCGCGCGCCATCTTGGCGCCAAGGCGATTTTTGTTGAGCGCGAGAATGGCAAATTCGCTTTGCGTCGCGGTTTTCAAATTGATCCGGGTGCCAAGGTGATCATTGTCGAAGACATTATCACCACGGGCCTGTCACTGCGTGAAACGCTGGAGAGCTTGCAAGAGCATCTGACAGGCGGCGCCAAGATCGTGACAGCGGCGTGCCTGATTGATCGCTCGGGCGGCAAAGCTGATGTCGGTGGCCCGCTGGTGGCGCTGGCAACGATGGATATTCCCACTTATTCGCCAGACGCGCTGCCCCCTGAGCTGGCTGCCATGCCAGCCATCAAGCCGGGTAGCCGTGGCCTGAAGGCCTGATCGGAGTTTTGGAGATGAGCGCAGCACGGCTTCGCCTTGGCGTAAATGTCGATCACATTGCCACCGTGCGCAATGCGCGCGGCGGCGCTGTGCCTGATCCTGTGCGCGGTGCTTTGCTGGCGATTGAAGCGGGCGCCGATGGCATCACCGCGCATTTGCGCGAAGATCGTCGTCACATTCGCGATGACGATATCGCGCGCCTGATGGCCAGCCTGTCCAAGCCGCTCAATTTTGAAATGGCCGCCACCGATGAAATGGTCGCCATTGCGCTGAAGACCAAGCCGCATGCCGCCTGTCTCGTGCCCGAAAAGCGCAGCGAGCGCACGACCGAGGGTGGGCTCGATGTCATCGGCGGGCATGATCATGTGAAGGCCGCGACCACCAGGTTGAAGGCAGCAGGCATTCGCGTGTCGCTGTTCATCGAACCATCCGTTGAATCCTTGCAGGCCGCCGTCTCCATCGGCGCGCCGGTGGTGGAATTGCACACGGGCTCTTGGTGCGAGGCGGTGACCGAAGGCTCCGCCAAAGCCGAGCATGAATTCGAGCGCATCAAAATCGCCGCAGCCAAAGCCGCCGAGCTGGGGCTTGAGTGCCACGCAGGCCACGGGCTGGATTATGCCACCGCCAAGCGCATTGCCGCCCTGCCGCAGATCATCGAGCTCAACATCGGCCATTTCCTGATGGGCGAGGCTTTGTTTGTTGGCCTGCCAGAAGCCATCCGCACCATGCGCCAGGCTATGGATGAGGGCCGGGCAGGGGCTTAACGCGCTCGCCGCAGTTTGTATTTACAAATTCATATTTTTGTATTTACATCGGCAGGCAGGAGGCTGTCATGCCCATGAACATCCGCGATCCGCGTGCTGAAGAGCTGGCGCGCAAATTGGCGACGCTGCGCAACAGCACCATGACGCGCGTCGTGATCGAGGCGCTGGAAACCGAGCTCGCAAGAGAAAAGCGCAAGCGCCCGCTCCGGGACAGGGTTGCTGACCTCAGAGGTCGGCATTTGGGCGCGACAGTGCCCGGTGGCGATCTGAGCCGGGCGCAGATTGACGACCTTTGGGGCTCCTGATGTTTGTCGACGCCTCGGCCATCGTCGCCATACTGAATAATGAGCCTGAAGCGGAAGCCTTTTTGGGCATTCTGGACAGCCAAGATGGTTTCATCACCTCGCCTTTGGCCGTGCTGGAAGCCGTCATCCGCATGGCGTCTGTCATGGGCGAAAGCGTGGACAAGGCGCGTGCTCTGGTTGAGGAATTTCTGCAAGAGGCCGAGATCGCCATTCACCCCGTTGATGCCGATGTCGGACGTCTGGCGATGGCAGCCTTTGATCGTTACGGTAAAGGCCGCCATCCAGCCCGCTTGAATTTCGGCGATTGTTTTTCCTATGCAATGGCCCGCCATCACAGGGTCGGGCTGCTCTACAAGGGAAATGACTTTGCGCAGACTGATTTGGCTGGACCTTCGCCTTTGTGAACGCGCTCTTCCATAGGGGGGGCGCAATCGCTATAGCTCTTCTCTCTTTGGGGCGCCGTGCGCCCGCTGACCGCGATTCGCGGGTCAAATGCAGGATTTTCCATGAGCGGTCCAGTCGAATTGGGCACCAAAAAAGTGAAAGCTGATGAAGGCGGCATTGTCGAGACGATCAAGGTCGTCATTCAGGCACTGCTCATTGCACTCGTTGTGCGCACGCTGCTCTTTCAGCCGTTCAACATTCCGTCCGGTTCGCTGATCCCGACGCTGTTGATCGGCGATTATCTGTTCGTCTCCAAATACAGCTACGGCTATTCGAAATTCTCGGTGCCTTTCGCGCCCGATCTGTTTGCCGGTCGTATCTGGGGCAGCGAGCCCAAGCGCGGTGATATCGCCGTTTTCAAATTGCCCAGCGACGGTTCCACCGATTACATCAAGCGCGTGATTGGACTGCCGGGCGACAAGATTCAGATGGTGCAGGGCCGTCTGTTGATCAACGGGCAAGTTGTACCGCGTGAGCCTGTGCAAAAAATCCACACACGCGATGCCTTTGGCCGCGATGTGGACGTGCCCACGTACAAAGAAACATTGCCCGGCGGCGTGTCGCATCTCATCATCGAGCGCGATGGTGACACGGGCTATTATGACAACACCAAAATTTATGAGGTGCCGGCCGGCCATTATTTCATGATGGGCGACAATCGCGACAATTCCACCGATTCACGTGTCGGCCAAAATGAAGGCGGCGTGGGTCCTGTGCCGTTTGAGAATTTCGTGGGCCGTGCCGAAGTCATCTTCTTCTCGGTTGAAGAGGGCGATGCGGCTTGGCAATTCTGGAAATGGCCGTGGAGTGTGCGCTGGAGCCGTCTCCTCCAGCCGGTGCGCTGAGATTATGCCGCGTCTCGTCAAACCTCCGATTGCTGATCTTGAAGCGACCATGGGCCATGTGTTCAAGGATCGGTTGTTGCTGAACCGCGCGCTCACCCATGTGAGCGCTGTGCCAAGTGATGCGGCGCGTAGTGAGACCTATCAGCGCCTCGAATTTCTGGGCGACCGTGTGCTGGGTCTGGCCATTTCGGACATGTTGTGCGCGGCTTTTCCGCAAGCGGCGGAAGGCGAATTGTCGCGCCGTTTGGCGGATCTCGTGCGCAAGGAAAGTTGCGCGGAAGTCGCTGTCGAATGGGGTGTCGGCCCGCATCTGAAATTGGGCGACGGCGAAGCCCAGACGGGCGGGCGCAAAAAGGTCGCAATATTGGGCGATGTTTGCGAAGCCTTGATTGCGGCGGTGTTTCTGGATGCCGGTTTTGATACGGCACGTGAGGTTGTTGCAAAAGCCTGGACCGCGCGCATGCATGCGCCGCGCCGCCCCTTGCGTGATCCCAAAACAGCTTTGCAAGAATGGGCGCAGGCGCGCGGCAAACCGACGCCCGTCTATCGAGAAATTTCGCGCACAGGTCCGGCGCATGCGCCGGTCTTTGTGATCGCGGTGGAAGTTGAAGATTTGAGTCCTGCCGAAGCCACAGGGGCCTCCAAGCGCATTGCCGAACAATCGGCGGCGCAGGTCTTTTTGGAACGGGAAGGCGTATGGGAAAAGGCGACAGCATGAGCGAGACTGAGCAGACACGCTGCGGCTTCGTTGCGTTGATCGGCGCGCCCAATGCCGGCAAATCGACGTTGATGAATGCGCTGGTGGGCGCCAAAGTCACCATCGTCTCGCGCAAGGTGCAAACCACGCGCGCATTGGTGCGTGGCATTGCGCTCGAAGGCGCGGCGCAGATTATCTTTGTCGACACGCCGGGTATTTTTGCCCCCAAGCGTCGGCTGGATCGCGCCATGGTGACCTCCGCCTGGGGCGGGGCAGGGGATGCCGATGTCATCGCGCTGCTGGTGGATGTGCGCAAAGGCATTACGGAAGAAGTTGAAGCGATCCTCGCCAAACTGCCCGACGTGCGCGCGCCCAAAGTGCTGATCCTCAACAAGACCGATGCGATTGATCCGCCGCGCCTGTTGAAACTGGCAGCGGACCTCAACGAGAAATTCCGTTTCACCGACACATTCATGATCTCGGCTTTGAAGAACCGTGGTCTTGATCATCTGCGCTCGAAACTGGCTGCCATGATGGCGCCCGGTCCTTGGCTCTATCCAGAAGACCAAGTGTCAGACGCCCCGCTGCGGTCGTTGGCTGCTGAAATCACGCGCGAGAAATTGTTCGAGCGGCTGCATGATGAATTGCCATACGAATCCACGGTTGAGACCGACATGTGGAGCGAGCAGCCCGATGGATCGGCGCGTGTTGAGCAGACGATTTTTGTGGCGCGCGAGGGACACAAGAAAATTGTCATTGGCGAGGGTGGTCGCACGATCAAATCGATTGGCACGGCTGCACGCAAAGACATTATGGAAGCGGCGGAAACCAAGATCCACCTCTTCCTCTTCGTCAAAGTTCGCGAGAACTGGAGCGAGGATCCCGAGCGTTATCGCAACATGGGTCTTGAATTTCCCAGAAGCTGAAGGAGCGATGAATGCCCACCTCGCCTCTCACCATGCGCAAGCGGTTTACGGCCTACCGCTATCTGACTGGCCCCGATGATGCCGCTTTCTGTCATCGTGTGACACAGGCCATCAACGCAGGCTGGTCGCTCTATGGCCCGCCGACGCTGACCTTCGATCCGGTCAAAGGCCGCGTGATCTGCGGTCAGGCGATCACCAAGGATGTTGAGGGTGAGGATTATTCGCCTGAGATGAAATTGGGAGAGCTTTGAGTTCGTCATTGCGAGCGGAGCGAAGCAATCCAGATGCCTCATTTGAGGCCTATCTGGATTGCTTCGTCGTTGACGCTCCTCGCAATGACGATAGGGGGCAATATGGAATGGCGTGACCAAGGCCTTGTGATCGGTGTGCGTCGCCATGGCGAGTCGAGCGTCATTGCTGAATTGATGACCCGTGCGCATGGTCGTCATCTGGGTCTCGTGCGTTCAGGCCGCTCGCGCTCGATGCAGCCTGTGTTGCAGGCGGGCAATCATGTCGAAGCCCATTGGCGCGCGCGCATTGAAGAGCATCTGGGCCAATATGTTCTGGAGCCCGCACGGCTGCGCACAGCTGATCTCATGACCTCGCAACTGGCGCTCCATTGCGTGAGCCATGTGAGTGCCTTGTTGCGGCTGTTGCCCGAGCGCGAGCCGCATGAAAACCTCTATGAGATGGCAACCCTCATCATGGATCATCTGCAGGCGCGCGATATTGCGCCAGCTTTGGTCGTGCGGTTTGAACTCGCCATTCTGGTGCAGCTTGGCTTTGGTCTGGATTTCTCAGAATGCGCCGCCACCGGCGTGCGCGAAGATCTGATCTATGTCTCGCCGAAATCCGGACGCGCCGTGTCGCGCGCCGCTGGCGCGCCTTATGCCGAGCGCATGCTGCCACTGCCCGATTTTTTGACGCAGGCCGCTTTCAGCACGCAGGTCGAGCGTGATGTCTTGTGCGAGGCCTTTCGCATGACGGGTTATTTTCTCGAGCGCGATATTTTTGCGGCGCGCGGGCTCGAAATGCCCGCCGCGCGCGCCGCCTATATTGCCAATCTCTGAGGCGAATCGCTGAGGGGGCTGCGGCATCACCTCCCGCCATGGATGGTTTTCCGCGTCTTTCTGGCTCTGCATCGCACTTGGGACAAAAAGGGAACTTGCGGGCCATAGCCGCATCGGTTAACCCCCTGACCCATGGCCAAGGCTCACACACCGCCGCCGTCTCATACGGCTCCCGACCCGATCAGTCTGCGCGACGCGCTTGAAGAGCGCTATCTCGCTTACGCTTTGTCGACCATCATGGGGCGGGCGCTTCCCGATGCGCGCGACGGTTTGAAACCCGTGCATCGCCGCATTCTCTACGGCATGCACATTCTCAAACTTGATCCTGGCACGGCGTTCAAGAAATGCGCGAAGATCGTCGGCGACGTGATGGGTTCGTTCCATCCCCATGGCGACCAGGCGATCTATGATGCGCTGGTGCGCCTCGCGCAGGATTTCGCCTCGCGCTATCCGATGATCGAGGGGCAGGGCAATTTCGGCAATATCGATGGCGATAGCGCTGCTGCCTATCGCTACACCGAAGCGCGCATGACCGATGCGGCGCGCATGCTGCTGGAAGGCATCAATGAAGATGCCATCGATTTCCGCGAAAATTATTCCGGCGACCAGAAAGAACCGATTGTTCTGCCCGCCGCCTTCCCCAATCTGCTCGCCAATGGGTCGCAGGGCATTGCGGTGGGCATGGCGACATCCATTCCGCCGCATAATGTCGGCGAGCTTTGCGATGCCGCGCTCTATCTGGTGACGCACCCCAAGGCGTCGACCGATCAGCTGCTGACCTTTGTACCGGGGCCGGATTTCCCCACCGGCGGCATTATCATCGATACGCCCGAGACCATTGCCGAGACCTATCGCACGGGTCGCGGCTCATTCCGCGTGCGCGCGAAATGGGAAAAGGAAGAGGGCACGCGGGGCATGTGGGTGACAGTGGTCACCGAGATTCCTTATGGCGTGCAAAAGTCGCGGCTGATTGAAAAGATCGCCGAGCTGTTGAGCGACAAGAAGCTGCCGCTGCTGGGTGATGTACGCGACGAATCTGCCGAAGACGTGCGCATCGTTTTCGAGCCGCGTGTGCGCACCATTGACCCTGTGGTGATGATGGAAAGCCTGTTCCGCATCACAGAGCTGGAATCGCGCTTCCCCGTCAATATGAATGTGCTGGTGGATGGTGTTGTGCCGCGCGTGGTCTCGCTGGCCGATGCTTTGCGCCAATGGATCGATCACCGCCGCGACGTCTTGCTGCGCCGCTCGCGCCATCGCTTGGCCGAGATCGAACATCGTCTCGAAGTGCTGGCCGGCATGATCCTGGTCTTCCTGCATCTGGATGAAGTGATCCGCATCATCCGCGAGGAAGATGAGCCCAAGGATGCGCTGAAAGCCCGGTTCAAACTGACCGATGTGCAGGCCAATTACATTCTCGACACGCGTCTGCGATCCTTGCGCAAGCTGGAAGAAATGCAGCTGCGCACTGAGCATGATGCGCTGACCAAGGAAAAGGGCGAGATCGAAAGCCTGCTGTCCGACGAGTCACAGCAGTGGAAGACGATCTCCTGGCAGATCCGCGAAGCCAAGAAGAAGCTGGCGGGCGACAAGGCCGGGCGTCGCCGCACCATGTTCGACAAGCCGCCCGAAGGTGCAGCACTCGAGCTGGAAGAGGCCATGATCGAGCGCGAGCCCGTGACGGTGGTCTATTCGGAGAAGGGCTGGATTCGCACGCTCAAAGGCCATGTCGCTGATCTGACGTCGCTGCAATTCAAGGGCGATGACGCGCTTAACACGGCCTTCTTCTCTGAGACGACATCCAAGGTGCTCGTGCTGGCAACCAATGGCAAAGTGTTCACGCTGGATGTCGGCAAATTGCCGGGTGGGCGTGGTCTGGGCGATCCTGTGCGCTTGTTTGCTGATATTGAAGAGGGCGAGGATATCGTCTTGGTCATGCCGTACACGGCTGGCCAGCGCATGTTGATTGCAGGCTCTGATGGACGCGGCTTCTTCGTCAATCAGGATGAGATGCTCTCTTCAACGCGCAAGGGTCGTGGTGTTCTGTCCGTGGATTCACCCTCCAAGGCGCAAGTGCTGGTGCCGGGGGACGGCGATCATATTGCGACCATCGGCGAGAACCGCAAATTGCTGATCTTCAAAGCCGTCGATGTGCCCGATATGGCACGCGGCAAGGGCGTGCGCCTGCAGCGCTTCAAGGATGGCGGTATTGTCGATGCGCGTGTCTTCAACCTGAAGGAAGGTCTCACCTGGACCGATTCCGCAGGCCGTAATTTCACCGTGTCGAAGGCTGAGTTGAAAGACTGGATCGGCAATCGCGCAGAAGCGGGCCGATTGCCGCCCAAGGGTTTTCCGAAGAATAATCGGTTCGGGTAAGTCATTCGTCATTGCGAGGAGGGCGGTAGCCCGACGCGGCAATCCAGATCTCACGTGAGGCTTTTCTGGATTGCTTCGCTTCGCTCGCAATGACGAGAAACTATTCCACCAAATCCCAACCTGTCATGCCAAGCCGCTCTTGCGGCAAGAAGCGCGCCTTGTAGGCCATTTTGCGTGAGCCCTCGACCCAATAGCCGAGATAGACATGGGGCAGGCCCATGCGCCGCGCGCGCTCGATATGCTCGAGGATCATGAATGTGCCGAGCGAGCGATCGGCCTGCGCCACATCATAATAAGAATAGACCATCGACAAGCCATCGCTGAGCACGTCTGTCAGACAGACGCCGATCAGCGGCCCTTCGCCGCGTCCGGTCAAAAACGTGTCGATGCCGCGCGTGCGATATTCAATGACGCGTGTATCGACATGGGAATCCTCGATCATCATGGAATAATCGAGCACGCTCATGTCAGCCATGCCGCCGTCGGCGTGACGTGTGTCGAGATAGGCGCGAAACAGCGAATATTGTTCGGATGTCGGCTCTGCAGGATTGGCATGGCCAACCAGATCTTTATTCGCATCCAATATGCGGCGCATGTTGCGGCTGGGTTTGAAATCCGCAACTTTCACCCGCACCGAAACGCAGGCGCGGCAATCTTCACAGGCCGGACGATAGGCAATGGTTTGCGAACGACGAAAGCCCGATTGCGTGAGCGTGTCATTGAGCGCGCCCGCGCGCTTTCCCACGAGATGCGTAAACACCTTGCGCTCCTCGCGGCCCGCCAGATAGGGGCAGGGCGCGGGCGAGGTCAGATAAAATTGCGGCGCGTCACGCGGCTCTCGGCTCACCCACTTGCCTCCCAACGAGTCACGTCATTCTGGCCCATCAGGCGCGGCGTGTCACGACAACACCCGCCACAATGTCATGCAGGCAGCGTTTGTCATTATTGAGGAGGGATGTGAGCAGATTGACAGGGGCCAGCAACGCCACAGCCCAAGACAGATAAAACAAAATCACATGGGCAGCCGCGTTGAGAAAGCTGACAGGCGTGCCGTCATTGTTGCGCATTTCAAGATCCATCAGCCCCATGCCGGGCGTGCCCATGCGCGGGCCGGAAATGCTGGCACCATTGTAGATGATGGCAATGGCTGGATAGAGCACCGGAATGAGAAACCAGGACAGGCCAAAGGTGACCACGCCCAAGATCACAAAGACCACAAACAGCCCCCAGAAGATGATCGAGATCAGCATCAGGTCGAAGATGAGCGCCACAATGCGGCGCGAGCGCACGCCAGCCAATGCCGCATAGGGCAGGCGGGTTGGCCAAAAAGTTTCGCTGGTCTCCGGTCCGCGGTCAGTCACGTTTTCGCTCCTCCACTCCCGGCTTATGTGGGGTGTTCCGCCGTTGGCTGCAAGGCTTCGTCATTGCGAGGAGGCCGTAAGGCCGACGCGGCAATCCATAGCGCTCATCCTTCTGGCGTTATGGATTGCTTCGCTCCGCTCGCAATGACGAGCTTAAAATCAAATCCCGCTCTCGCCCTTATTGTCAGGCTTGGGTTGCGAGAGGAGTGCTTTGTTCAGCTCGGCACGGAAGGTGACGATATCGGCCACCATTTCCTTCTTCTGCTGGTCAACACGCGTTGTGACAATGCGTTCGACATCAGCTTTGGAGGCCCCATACAGCGCTACGCCCAGGCTGACGAATTTCTTCTCTTCCGTTTGGCAGCGCGTGATGATGACTTGCGCGAGCGTATCGGCATTTTCCGTTGAATAGGGAACGATGTCGCGCATCACCTTGCGCATGCAGGCCTGATGCTCTTCGGCGGCTTCATTGATGAGACGCGTGCGGGCCTGATCAACTTCGTCATTCTTGGGCGGTGGCGTCGCCGGTTCATTGCGCGCAAGCGCGGGTTCTTTGTACCATTTCACGCAAGTCGCGAGTTCAGGGATCAGGCGCGAGGTGGTTGTCAGCGCGAAATTGATGCGCACGCCGCCGATGACGCTCTGCATCTGGCTGCCTTCACGAAAGGCGCGGATCAAAGCGGAATTGTCTGGCATCGGGACGACAACGAGTGTCCTGTCTGCAACCTTGCCTTTGACGGTGATCGGACCTGCGCCATCGAACCAGAGGTTGATGGTGACATCATTGCCGATCGGCATGGTCCAGCTGGAATTGGAAAAAGCCAGTGTCCAAGAAAAATCCGCATTCACCGCGACGTGGAGACTGGTGCCATGCCGATAGGTGGCAGACGCGGCGCAATGGGAGAAATTTCCCGTATTGTCGTTTGTATAGGAACCGCCTGCCCAATTGCCGACGGTAACCCGGCGCAGCGGCCCCTTGGCGAGAGCTGGCGTCAGCAGGCCCACGGTCAGGGCAAAGGCGAGCAGAGCGCGCGCGAACATAAACGTCCTCCGGGTTTAGGAGGATTATAGGTCAAGCTTGGCTGCGGGCAAATGGCGCCCGCGTCTACCCCTTCAGCTTCTCAGCCACCTTCACCGCAAAATAGGTCAGGATGCCGTTACAGCCGGCGCGTTTGAAAGCCAGCAGGCTTTCCATCATGGCTTTGTCGCCATCCAGCCAGCCGTTTTGGGCCGCGGCCATGATCATCGCGTATTCGCCTGACACTTGATAGGCGAAGGTTGGCACGGCAAATGTGTCTTTCACGCGCCGCGCAATATCGAGATAGGGCATGCCGGGCTTGACCATGACCATGTCGGCGCCTTCTTCTAGATCTAGCGCGACTTCGCGAATGGCTTCATCGGAATTGGCCGGGTCCATCTGATAGGTGCGCTTGTCGCCGCGCAGCAGTCCGCCTGACCCAACCGCATCGCGGAAGGGGCCATAAAACGCTGACGCATATTTGGCCGCATAAGCCATGATCTGGACGTGATCAAAACCCTCTTCATCCAAAGCTGTGCGGATCGCGCCAATGCGCCCGTCCATCATGTCGGATGGCGCAATCACATCCGCGCCCGCTCGTGCCTGATTGAGCGCTTGTTTCACGAGCGCGCGCACGGTTGTGTCATTCACAATCTCGTCGCCCTCCATCAACCCGTCATGGCCGTGGCTGGTGTAAGGGTCGAGTGCAACATCGGTGATGATGCCAATGGTCGGCACGGCAGCCTTGATCGCGCGCACCGCTTTGCAAATCAGATTGTCGGGGTTGAAGGCCTCAGAGCCTTCTTCATTGCGCAGTTTCGGGTCTGTGTAGGGAAACAGCGCGACGGCCGGAATGCCAAGGGTGGCCGCATGGGCGCAGGCCTTCACCGCTTCATCAATCGACAGGCGCTCAACGCCGGGCATGGAGGCCACAGGCTGGCGCGTCTTTTCGCCATCCAGAATGAAAATGGGCCAGATCAGGTCGTCCACCGTCAGCACATTCTCGCGCACGAGGCGGCGCGACCAATCGGCCTGGCGCAGGCGGCGCGGGCGCTGGACGAGCATCATCGAATGCGGGGAACGGGGATCGGACGGTGCGGCCATGCTCTTGCTCCAGGACGTGGATGTCCGCTTTAGCATCTTTCCCGCCGGGGCTGAACCCCGGTGGTGAACCCCAACCTGTGGGGCCGCGTTGACCGGGCGGGGCGCTATCCTCTATGCGTCAGGGGTCAGCAGCGCGGGGGCGTTCCCGCAAGAGGCCAGTGCCATGCAGCTCCATCCCTTCGACGAGAAGGCCAATCGCGATGTGATCCATCTCGGCGCGAGCGGCAATGGCTCGTTCCGCTGGGGCCTTTATCTGGTCATTTTCATGCGCGTGCTGGCGGTGATCTGGCTGGCCCAAGGCCTCATGCAATGGCGCCATATTCTGGCGCCCGAGGGCGCGGCCATTGATGGACTGCCCATGTTCGAGGCTGCCACCATTATTTTCTTCGCCATCACCAATCTGGTCGCGGCTGTTGGCCTGTGGCTGGCTGTGCCATGGGGCGGGGTCTTGTGGCTGTTTGCGATCTCCGCGCAAATGTTTCTCATCGGCTTTGTCGGAATGATCGATGGCGGACGCGTGATCTTGGCGTTCGATGTCGCACTCATCGTCGCGTATTTTGTTTTGAGCTGGTACGCGGCACAGGAACGGGACGCCGTTTAAAAACTCGCATCGTTTATGCTTAGCGATTGGTTTTGAAACCCGGCGCAAATGTCGCTGCCGCATTGGGCTGTCAGCTTGGCAATCTGTGCTGGAAACTGCGGCTGCGCTGAAGCCAGAGCACGCCGTGCGCAAGCGTACGAAGCCCTGCCGCAACGGCAGTGCGCCCATCCCAAGCGCGATGCAAGAACTTCTCAAGCTTAACGCCGTGTGAGATTCATTTTCGATTCACGCAATGCATAAACATCGGATTCACATCGTTTATTAGACCCGTCTTCATGTCGGGCGGGTAGTGTCGTTTCATGTTTTGACAAGCGTGCATGTCAGCGCGCGGAGCAATTGTGAAAGTGAGGCGAGGTCTGACCATGACCATGGTTCTCAACAGTGAAGCGCCGGAATATCGGCACGAGCGGAGCGATGACGTGCGCCCGCATTATCTCGAAGCTTTGACGCTGGTGGAGCGGCTGCATCGCCGTTTGCTGGATGTCATCAAGGATGAATTTGATCGGCGCGGACGTGCCGACATCAATGCCGTGCAGGCTTTGCTGCTCTACAACATTGGCGACAAGGAATTGACCGCGAGCGAATTGCGCACAAAAGGTTATTATCTGGGGTCCAATGTTTCCTACAATGTGAAGAAGCTGGTCGAGATGGGGTTCCTCCATCATGCCCGCTCGCGCATCGACCGGCGCTCAGTGCGCATCAGCCTGACCGAGCGCGGGCGTGCGGTGCATGAGCTGGTGGCGGGCGTCTATGGCAAGCATGTGCTGACGGTCGAGCAGATCGGCGGGATTACGGGGGATGATTTTTCCCGCCTCAACCGGGCGCTGGCCCGGCTGGAGCGATTCTGGACCGACCAGATCCGCTATCGCCTTTGAGAGATTTGTAGGGCTAGTGGCTCAGAACGGGGCAGGGATGCCACACCGGGCCACCAATCTGCCCCAAGCCCCAAGCTTTTTGGGGCTCTGGCTGAGCCTGCCACAAAAGCGCCTTGCTGTTTTTGTCTTTTTTAACCTTGTCCATGATAGCCGTAGTCGGTTCCTGGAGGTCTTTGAGGCCTTTAACCGAATGGCTTGGCCCTGCGCCGAGCTTTGGCAGGACCATTTGGACAGGTTTTGAACGCATTGGAGCAAGCGGTGAGCAAGTTCAACCATTCCATTTCCCGCAGGGCCTTGGTCCGCGGCCTCGGCCTTGGTTTCGCCGCTCTTGGCGCAGGCCAGGTCAGCATGGAAAAGGCCTTTGCTGCGCCTGCCGATGGCGGCTTGTTTGGCGAGCAGGCCGAATGGGTCCAGAAATATGAAGCCGATGCGCGCCTGTCTGTGCCGCGCACGACAACCCCCATTCTCTCGGCGCAAACCATTGCAGCCACCGAACAGGCCATCGCGCTCTATCAAAACATTGCCGCGCGTGGCGGCTGGAATGCCGTGCCCAACCAGACCATGAAGCTTGGCAGCAAAAGCCCGGCTGTCGTGTCCCTGCGCCAGCGTCTGATGATCACCGGCGATCTCGACGAGACGGCGGGCACGTCTCCCTCTTTCGATTCCTATGTGGAAGCCGGCGTGAAGCGCTTTCAGGCGCGCCACGGCATTACCGCAACAGGCGTTGTCGCCCAGCAGACTGTGGCAGCCCTCAACGTGCCAGCGCAAACGCGCGCCCGTCAGCTTGAAATCAATCTCGTTCGCCTGCGCGCCTTTTCAGGCAATCTGGGCGGGCGTTTTGTGACAATGAACATTCCCGGCGCGTCGGTTGAGACGGTCGAGGGCGGCATGGTGGTCACCCATCATCAAGCCGGTGTTGGCAAAATTGACCGTCAGTCGCCGGTCATGCAGGCCAAAGCTGTTGAGATCAATTTCAACCCGTTCTGGACGGTGCCTGCATCGATCATCCGCAAGGATCTGATCCCCAAAATGCAGAAGGATCCGAATTATCTCACCGACAACAAGATCCGCGTGTTCAATTCAGCGGGCGTTGAAGTGGCGCCGAATGCCATCAACTGGAATTCGATGGAAGCCACACAATACAAGTTCCGTCAGGATCCGGGCGGGGACGTGAATTCGCTCGGCTTCATTCGCATCAACATTCCCAATCCGCATGGCGTCTATATGCATGACACGCCAGCCAAGGGCATTTTCGGCGACGATTTCCGCTTCGTCTCCTCGGGCTGCGTGCGTGTGCAAAATGTCCGCGATTATGTCGCTTGGCTGTTGAAGGATTCACCTGGCTGGGATCGTGATCGCATTGACGAAGTCATCCGTTCCGGCGAGCGCGTTGATGCGCGCATCACACAGGCGGTTCCGGTCTACTGGATTTATGTCACGGCCTGGTCGAATGACGGTCTGATCCAGTTCCGCGACGACATTTATCAGCGCGATGGATTTGGGGCTGGTGCGGTGACGGTGTCTGCCGCCTCCTCCTCCGAGGCGCAAGAAGGCGGGCTGCTGGAGCCCATGGCCCTGACCGACACCCCGCGCCGCTAAGGCCAGCCGGGGCTGACAACACTTAAAGGCTCGCCGTCCGGCAAAGGGAGGCGGGCCTTTTTTGTTGGAAGGGCTCCAAGTCCTTCAATTTCCCGCCCGAAAGCCATTCTGTCGCCTTTCCGCCTTCCCCTTGGCGTGCTAAGCGGGGCGCATCTTTCAGGACCGGTTTTGAACCAGATGTAGCGTGTGCCCGTAACGGGAGCGCCCATAGGTTCCATTCCGGTGGGTTTTGGTGCCGCCTCGGGCGGCCAATCAGGAGCCGGATTCCGATGGCTGAGACCGCTTACAAGCTCTCCAATTCTTTCTTCGGGGCGAGCCTTGCTCAATCCGACCCCGAAATCGCGCGCTCCATCGAGCTGGAACTCGGTCGCCAGCGCGACGAGATCGAGCTGATCGCGTCCGAAAACATCGTCTCGCGCGCCGTGCTGGAAGCGCAGGGCTCGGTGATGACCAACAAATATGCGGAAGGCTATCCGGGCCGTCGCTATTATGGCGGTTGCCAGTTTGTCGACATTGCCGAAAACCTCGCGATTGAGCGCCTCACCAAACTGTTTGATTGCGGCTTCGCCAATGTGCAGCCCAATTCCGGATCGCAGGCCAATCAGGCTGTGTTCCTGGCGCTCTTGCAGCCGGGCGATACATTCATGGGTCTTGACCTGGCAGCCGGCGGACATCTGACGCATGGCTCGGCGGTCAATATGTCGGGCAAGTGGTTCAAGGCTGTCAGCTATGGCGTGCAGCCCGATACGCAATGCATCGACATGGAAACTGTCGCCCAGCTCGCGCATGAGCACAAACCCAAGCTGATCATCGCCGGTGGTTCCGCCTATGCGCGCCATTGGGATTTCGCGCGCTTCCGTGCGATTGCTGATGAGATTGGTGCGTTCTTCCTCGTCGACATGGCTCACTTCTCGGGTCTTGTGGCTGGTGGCGCACATCCCTCGCCATTCCCGCATGCGCATGTCGTGACCTCGACCACGCACAAGACCTTGCGCGGCCCGCGTGGTGGCATTGTGCTCACCAATGATGAGGTGATTGCCAAGAAGATCAATTCGGCAGTCTTCCCCGGCATGCAGGGCGGTCCCTTGATGCATGTCATCGCGGCCAAGGCTGTGGCTTTTGAAGAGGCCTTGCGCCCCGAATTCAAGATCTATGCGCAGCAGGTTGTTGCCAATGCCAAGGCGCTGGCCGAGACGCTGCGTGCGGGCGGTTTTGATATTGTGACGGGCGGCACAGACAATCATCTGATGCTCGTTGATCTGCGCCCCAAAAAGCTGAACGGCAAAGTGTCGGAAGCAGCTCTGGGTCGCGCTCATATCACGTGCAACAAGAACGGCATCCCGTTTGATCCTGAAAAGCCGTTTGTCACCTCTGGCATTCGTCTGGGCACACCGGCGGCCACCTCGCGCGGCTTTGGTGTGGCTGAATTCCAGAAGGTTGGCGCGCTCATCATTGAGACGCTGGATGGTCTGGCCAAGAATGGTGAAGAGGGCAATGCAGCCGTCGAAGCCAAAGTGCGTGCGGACGTCACAGAGCTGACGCGTCGCTTCCCGATCTATCCCTGATCCAAGGCTCTCGACGCGATGCGCTGCCCTTATTGCGGAAGTCTCGATACACAGGTGAAGGACTCGCGTCCCACCGAAGACTCGTCCGCTATTCGGCGCCGTCGCGTCTGCCCGGATTGCGCGGGTCGCTTCACAACGTTTGAGCGCGTGCAATTGCGCGAGCTGACGGTGCTGAAAAAGTCAGGTCGTCGCGTGGCCTTTGATCGCGACAAGCTGATGCAGTCGCTCTCGATTGCTTTGCGCAAGCGCCCGGTGGATCCGGAGCGGGTTGAGCGCATGGTCAATGGCATTGTGCGCCAGCTGGAAAGTTCGGGCGATGCCGAAATCCAGAGCGATCATATTGGTGAATTGGTGATGGAGGGCCTGCGTGCGCTCGATTCCATTGCCTATGTGCGCTTTGCCTCGGTCTATAAAAACTTTCGCGAGGCGAGTGATTTCTCGACCATTATCGATGAGCTGGCTGAGCCCCCCGCCACGGGCAAGACGATCGATTCCGCATGAGTGCGGGGCATTTCTCGGATGATGATTACATGGCCGCCGCCATCGCCTATGCGCGTCGCGGCTTGGGTGAGACTGCGCCAAATCCGTCTGTGGGGTGCATCATTGTCAAAGACGGCGTGATTGTCGGGCGTGGCAACACGCAAAAGGGCGGGCGCCCGCATGCCGAGACGGTTGCCATTGCGGACGCAGGACAGGCTGCACGCGGCGCCACACTCTATGTGACGCTGGAGCCTTGCAGCCATCACGGTGTGACAGGCCCATGCGCCAATGCGATTGTGCAGGCGGGCGTGTCGCGTGTTGTCTCGGCACTGGAAGATCCTGATCCGCGTGTGGCGGGGCGTGGCCACGAGATTTTGCGCGCAGCCGGCCTCGATGTGCGCGTGGGCGTGCAGGGCGCGGCCGCACGGCGCGGCAATCTTGGGCATATTTTGCGCGTGACGCAGGGCCGCCCGATGGTCACGCTGAAACTGGCGCAAACGGCCGATGGTTTTGCCGCCTCCAGCAATCCGCATGATCCGCGTCTGATGATTTCGGGGCAGGCGGCCAATAATCGCGTGCAAATCATGCGCGCTTTGCATGATGCCATCATGATTGGTGTGGGCACAGCTTTGGGCGACGATCCGTTGCTGACCGTGCGCGCACCGGGGCTCGATCATCGCGCGCCTGTGCGTGTGGTGCTCGATAGCGATTTGCGCCTGCCTGTGCGCTCGCGTCTGGTCAGCACGGCGAAAGACAAGCCTGTGCTGGTGATCGCGGGTATTGGAGCCTCAATCGACGCCATGCCCGCGTTGCAGGCTGCGGGTGCTGAAGTGATTATGGTCGCGCGCGATGGCGCAGGTCATGTTGATCTTAGCGCTGCTTTGCAAGCCTTGGGCGCTCGCGGCATCACGCGCGTGTTCAGCGAGGGCGGGCCACAGGTGGCCGCGTCCCTGATCACGGCGGGGCTTGCCGATGAAATTGTGCTCATCAAGGGCGAAAAGCCGTTTGGGGGCGCTGGCCTGCTGGCCTTGCCGGAGACTGCACGCAAGCTTTTGTCCGATCCATCGCGCTTCTCGCACGTAAGCGAGACAATGGCAGGGGCCGATCACCTGTCGCGTTATGAAAGGGTTTTGTGATGTTTACGGGTCTGGTCAGCGACGTCGGCACGATCCTGTCGATTGAACAAAAGGGCGAGCTGCGGCGCATTCGCATTGCTTGCTCCTATGACCCCAAAACGATTTTGCTGGGCGCATCCATTGCCTGCTCTGGTCCCTGCCTGACGGCGGTTGAGATCGGCACGCAGAATGGCCAGAATTATTTCGAGGTTGATGCAGCAGCTGAAACATTGGCGCGCACGACGGTCGGCAGCTGGAGCGTTGGACAGCGCATCAATCTGGAACGCTCGCTCAAAATTGGCGATGAACTTGGCGGGCATATTGTCACGGGCCATGTTGATGGCGTGGCCAAAATGGTCGAGCGGCGCGATTTCGACGGCATGGCGCATTTTGAAATGGAAGCGCCGCAAGCCATTGCGCGCTTCATCGCCGAAAAAGGCTCGGTCTGTCTCGATGGCACGTCATTGACGGTCAACAGCGTCACCGACAATCGTTTCACCATTCTGCTGATTCCGCACACGCTGGCGGTCACCACCTGGGGTGAGCGCAAGGCGGGTGATTCCCTCAATATCGAGGTGGATCTGATGGCGCGCTATGCGGCGCGCCTTGTGGAAGCGAAATAAGCATCCCAACCTTGCCCTGAGCGGGCTTCCGCGTTAGTCACATCCTCGCTGTTTCAAATCGAGGATTGTCCGCCCATGGCCGAAGCGCGCCGCTCTCTTGCCCACATCGAAGGCGTGGCTGGTTCCCGCCTGCTGGTGGTGGAAGCCCGTTTCTATGATGGCATTGGCGATATGCTGCTGGCAGGCGCGCGTCGCGCCGCCGAAGTCGCCCAAGTCTCGATCGATGTTTTGACCATGCCGGGCGCTTTGGAAATTCCAGCGGCAATCGCCATCGCGCTCGACAGCGCGGCTGCGGCCGGCAAGCCTTATGATGGCGCTGTGGCTTTGGGCTGTGTCATCCGTGGCGAAACCTATCATTTTGAAATTGTCGCTGGTGAAAGTTCACGCGCCTTGATGGATATGTCGGTGTCGCGCAAATTGCCGCTCGGCAATGCCATCCTGACAGTTGAAGATGAGGACCAAGCGATTGTGCGCGCCGATCCTGCACAAGGCGACAAGGGCGGGGATGCGGTGCGCGCCGCGCTCACGCTGATCGCCTTGAAAAAACGCGGAGCGAAATAATGTCACGCGAACATCGCGCCGCCGCTCGCCTCAATGCCACGCAAGCCCTCTATCAGATGGAAGTGGCGGCCAAGGGCATCAATGAAATTCTCGCCGAGTTTGAGACCTATTGGATTGGTCGCGAGATCGAAGGTGATCAATACAAGCCGGCCGAGATCGCCTTTTTCCGCGATGTGCTGAATGGCGTTTTGAACGACCAGCATGCGATTGACCAGCTGATCGATGGCACATTGGCGCGCGGTTGGCCGCTGGCACGTGTGGAAGCGGTGATGCGTGCTGTTTTGCGGGCCGCCACTTATGAGCTGAAAAAGCGCATGGACATTCCGGCCCGCGTCGTCATTACCGAATATGTCGATGTCGCCTCAGCCTTTTTGGGCCGCGAAGAGACTGGCATGATCAACGCGGTTCTGGATAAAGTGGCGCGCGAGCTGCGGACGGAAGAATTCAGTAACGCACCCTAGTGTAAATGTCGCTCGAGCCGTTTATCATGGCAATGCCCCCAGGGGCTGGAGGACGTGATGCTGTCGATCATCCTGAACAATGTCTTCACCCGTAACCGCAAAGACATGGCTGCTGCCGAAAAGGCACGTGGCGAGGCGCGCCGCCATCAGCGCTTCAAGCCGCACAAGAGCGAGGCGGATGCGCCAGCCCAGCCGGTTGAGGCCGCTGCAGCCGAGACCAAGCCTGAAAAAAGCTAAATCGCACACATGAACGAAGACGATCTGATCGCCCGCTATTTTGCACCGCTCGCGGGTGCAGACGGATTGGGTCTTCTCGATGATGCCGCACGCATGGCTGTGCAGCCCGGGCATGACCTTGTGGTTACCTGCGACGCCTTGGTGGCGGGTGTTCATTTTTTTGCGGACGATCCTGCCGATGCGATTGCCGCCAAAGCTTTGCGCGTCAATCTGTCGGATCTCGCCGCCAAAGGCGCGACACCGCGCGGCTTTGTGCTGGCCCTTGCTCTGAACACTTATGATGAAGCGTGGCTGCAAGCCTTTGCACGCGGCTTGAAAGCCGACATTGCGGCTTTCGCTTTTCCGCTGCTGGGCGGCGATACGGTGAAGACACCGGGGCCTGTGATGATCAGCGTCACTGCTTTCGGCCTCGTGCCGGAAGGGCAAATGGTGCCGCGCACCGGCGCACGTGCGGGCGATGCGCTTTATGTCTCCGGCACGATTGGTGATGCAGCGCTGGGCCTGCTGGAGCGCCGGGGCACGATTTCGGCCGGGCAGGGCGGGGCGCATCTTGTGGCGCGCTATCTTGTGCCCGAACCGCGCAATGCCCTGAGTGATGCCCTGCGTGCCCATGCCCATGCAGCGATGGATGTGTCGGATGGTCTGATCGGCGATCTCACCAAAATGATGCGCGTCAGCGGCGTCACGGCTGAGGTTCAGCTGGCCGATGTGCCGCTCTCGTCAGCCGCGCGCGCGGTGATCGGTGAGGATGAGGCGCTTTTTGCCACCGCTTTGTCTGGCGGTGATGATTATGAGATTCTGGCGGCCATCGCGCCTGATCAGGCGCAGGCCTTTGAGCAAGCGGCTTTTCAGACCGGCGTTCCCGTCACGCAGATCGGTCGCGTCATGCAAGGCCATGCGCCGCCACTTTTTCTGAGCAAGACGGGTCTGCCTGTGGCTTTTTCCAAAGGCGCCTTCAGTCATTTCTGAGGCTGGTTTACAAAAGCACCGGCACAGTCAACGATAGCAACATAACAAGGCCGATACGGCCCAATAAAGGGAGAGACACATGGCCCGCGATTTCGAGGATCATTGCTGGAAAGACATCATCACCCCCGAGCTCCTCGAAATTTATGAGCCCTATCGCCGCAAGGTTTATGTTGGCCCCAAGCCCGCCATTCTGGCGATTGATCTCTACAACAAGGCCTATCAGGGCGGGAACCGCCCGGTGATCGAGGTCAATCGCGAGTTCTCTGGCTCGTGCGGCGAAAATGCGTGGAAGGCGATTGATCCCACCAAGCAAATGTTTGCCGCCGCGCGTGCGGCAGGTGTGCCAGTGATTTATTCGACGCGTCACGCCGATACATCGGGCGTCAATTCCACCAATCGCTCGATGCGCAAGGAGAGCGAAGATCTTTACGCCATCTTTCCGGACCTGGCACCGCATCCCGGCGAGCTGGTGATCTACAAGGAACGCGCGTCCGCTTTTTTTGGGACGCCGCTGGTCGCGCATTTGCGCCTGATGGGAATCGAGAGCCTGATCATTTGCGGCGAGAGCACATCGGGCTGCGTGCGCGCTTCAACGGTCGATGCTTATTCCTATGGCTTCCACAGCGTGCTGGTCGAGGAATGCACCTATGATCGCTCGATGCTGAGCCACAAGGTCAATCTGTTCGACCTGCATCACAAATATGCCGATGTGATGCATGCCGATGAGGTGATTGAACATCTCAACGGGATGAAGAAATAAGCCGTCATTGCGAGCGCAAGCGAAGCAGTCCAATGTCTGGCCTTGCGCCAATGGATTGCTTCGTCGCTGCGCTCCTCGCAATGACGATGCTCATTCCTGTTCGGTGCGTACCATGGGCAGGAGCCCGAGCTTGTCGAACAGGCTTGCGCGATGCGCATCGGCATAACGCATGGCGTTGAGATGCGCGGGGGTGGCATAGGGCAGGCGCATCATCCGGTCATAGAGTGTTTCGACCCAGTGCAATTCGCCCAATATATCGGTCGGATCCGCGCCACGCGCGATCCAGGATGACGACCAGGTCTGCAGCCAGGCATCCGGATCTTCACAATCGGTCTTGTCACCGATCAGGTTTTCATGCGCCGCGTCGCCATAGACAAGCTTGGCTGCACGCTCGAAGCGTTGCAGGCGCGTGACGGCATCCGCGATGTCGCCCTCGGGATCAGCGCGTCCCCGCGCCCAGTCGAGACATTGGCTCAAGCTCTTTGCTGACACATTATCCTCCGTCTCATTCCCGGTGGTGTCCTGCCATTGAGGGCACGCGCCGGACAGCGGAAAGTCTCCTGAAACCATCATGCCATCTTGCCTCGCAGGACGGAAGAGTGGAAACATGCGGTTTATGCGAAAGAGCTATAAAGCCAGCGCGAGGGGGGAATGTTCTATGACCAAAGTCGATGCAGATTCAGGCGCAGTTGCAGCCGATGACCCGCATGTCAAAGTGTCACGCCTGCCAGCTCTGCCCAAGCCACTCGACCCCATTGTGGCTGCGCTGTTTGAAAACACCCGCCAGCGCGGTGGTCATATTCTGAACCTCCACAAAGTCTCAGGCCACGCGCCGAAACTGACATCGGCCAAGCGCCCCTTCACCTATGCTTTGCGCAATGATTGCAGTGTGCCGCGTCTGTATCGTGAGATTGCGATTTGTCGCACGGCGATCAATGTCGAATGCGATTATGAGTTGCACCACCATCATCCGCTTGTGTTGCAGGCGGGCCTGACCGAGGCGCAATTTGCTGCTTTGCGCGATTGGCGCGCGCAGGCTGATCTGTTCGATGAAAAAGAAAAAGCAGTGCTCGGTTTTGTCGATGAGATGACGCTGAACAAGGGCGTTGTCTCAGATGCAAGCTTTCAGGCTTTGGCGGCCCATTTCTCGCCCCAAGAAATCATCGAGCTCGCGTATAATTCGACGTCCTATTATGCGAGCGGTCTGTTCATGAAAGCGCTCGCCATTGAGCCCGATGCGCCGCATAAAAAAGCAGCGCCGGGAAAATTTTAATCATCAGGCGGTGCGCAGTCGCTGCGTGATGTCGTCCGTGCCAAGACGATAAAGCGCATCCATGAAAGCGACACGGAAGGAGCCTGGCGCATCGGCCTGTTGGGCTGCCATATCGCCAGCGATGGCATAAGCAGCCAGCGCGCTGACTGTGGCGTCAAACGCATCGGCGCCCGGCGTGCCCAGCATGGCGCCAATAAAGCCGGTCAGGCCACAGCCCAGTGCGGTCACACGCGTCATCAGAGGTGAGCCATTGGCGAGGCGCACGAATTGCCGACCATCGGTGACGATGTCGACAGCGCCCGTGGCCGCAACCGTACAAAGCGTATGGCGCGCGAGCCTTTGGGCCAGATCTTCAACCTCGCTGGTGGCGTGATCGGATTCAGGTCCGCGCGGCGCGCCGGTGGCTTGCGTCAATCCGGCAATGCGCGCCACAGCCATGATCTCGGAGGCATTGCCGCGGATGACGCTGGGGCGGCGGCGCAACAGGCTGGCAATGGTGGCATCGCGGAAGGGCGTGCCGCCCGCACCCACAGGGTCGAGCACCCATGGCACGCCATGCGTGCGCGCGGCAGCAGCAGCGACATCCATCGCTTGTGCAGCGGGGGCTGACAGCGTGCCGGTGTTGATCACCAGTGCGGCCGCCTTGCGAATGAAATCCGGGCTTTCTTCGGGGGCATGGACCATGGCCGGGGCTGCGCCCAGCGCCAGCAACACATTGGCGACCAGATCCATGGAAACGAAATTGGTGATGACCTGCACAAGGGGTCGCGCCGCGCGCATGTCAGCCAACAGCTGGGCTGTGCTGCGGGCGAGGGCATCTGTGTCGGGGGCAGTGGCGGGCGCGCTCATAAGGCCTTTTAGCCTGTTTTGATGGCAGCCAACAGGGTCATGGCAGAGGGTCATGGACGGGTGCCGCCGACCCTCTTTCCACATGTTCAGGCTGGACTATAGTGTTGGGCAGGTTGGCCAGCCCATTGCGGCCCGATTGAGTCGGGGCCTAGACTGGCCAACCCAAAACAAGACCCCGTGAGGGGCGAACGGGCAGGAAACCACCAGGGCCGATTTCTGGCTCCAAGAAAGGGCGGATTCAATGAGTTTGATGTTGCTTATTATCGTCGGCGGGCTGCTGTCCGTTGTCTATGGTGCCTATACGATCAGAGAGCTGATGGCTGCTGATGCGGGCAACCAGAGAATGCAGGAGATTGCACAGGCAATCGCCGAAGGTGCGCAGGCCTATCTGCGCCGCCAATATCTCACCATTTCCTACGTCGGTGTGGCGCTCTTGCTCATCCTCGGCTTCCTGCTCGGCTGGACGGTGGCCTTCGGCTTCCTCATCGGCGCCGTGCTTTCTGGTGCAGCTGGCTTCATCGGCATGAATGTGTCGGTGCGTGCCAATGTCCGCACAGCTCAGGCAGCCTCCAAGTCACTGGCCGCTGGCCTCGATGTCGCCTTCAAGGCGGGCGCTGTCACGGGCATGCTCGTGGCGGGTCTTGCGCTATTGGGCGTGGCTGTCTATTTCGCAGTCCTCACCGGCCCTATGGGCTACAAGCCGTCAGATCGTGTTGTTGTTGATGCGCTCGTGGCTTTGGGCTTTGGCGCGTCGCTGATCTCGATTTTCGCGCGTCTGGGCGGCGGCATCTTCACCAAGGGTGCAGACGTCGGTGCTGATCTCGTCGGCAAGGTTGAAGCTGGCATTCCGGAAGATGATCCGCGCAACCCTGCCACGATTGCGGACAATGTCGGCGACAATGTCGGCGATTGCGCCGGTATGGCGGCTGACTTGTTCGAGACCTATGCGGTGACGGTTGTCGCCACCATGGTGCTCGGCTCAATCTTCTTTGCGGGCAAGGACGTGTTGCTGTCGACGATGATGTATCCGCTGGCCATTTGCGCCAGCTGCATTCTCACCTCGATCATCGGCACCTTCTTCGTGAAGCTGGGCGCCAACAACAACATCATGGGCGCGCTCTACAAGGGCCTGTGGGCGACCACGCTGTTGTCGATCATCGGTCTTGGTGCTGCAACGAGCCTGACGGTTGGTTGGGGCAAGTTTGGTGAAGTCGCTGGCATGGCGATCACCGGTCAGAACCTGTTCATCTGCGGCCTCATCGGCCTCGTGGTGAATGGTCTCATTGTCTGGATCACCGAGTACTACACAGGCACAGGCAAGCGTCCGGTTGTGTCGATTGCGCAAGCCTCGGTCACGGGTCACGGCACCAATGTGATCCAGGGTCTGGCCATGTCGCTTGAGTCCACCGCGCTTCCCGCCATGGTGATCGTGGGTGGTATCATCTCGACCTATCAGCTCGCGGGCCTCTACGGCACGGCGATTGCGGTCACGACCATGCTCGGTCTGGCGGGCATGATCGTCGCGCTCGATGCCTTTGGTCCGGTCACCGACAATGCCGGTGGCATTGCCGAAATGGCTGGTCTGCCGAAGGAAGTGCGTCACTCAACCGACGCGCTGGATGCGGTGGGCAACACGACCAAGGCTGTCACCAAGGGCTATGCGATTGGCTCGGCAGGTCTGGGCGCGCTCGTGCTCTTTGCTGCCTATACCAACGATCTGCAGGCCTTCATTGCGGAAGGCCGCCCCTATTTCAAGGGCATTGGCCAGGTCTCGTTTGACCTGTCGAACCCTTATGTTGTGGCGGGTCTGATCTTCGGTGGTCTCATTCCTTACCTGTTTGGCGGCATCGCCATGACAGCGGTGGGGCGTGCGGCTGGCGCCGTCGTGGAAGAAGTGCGTCGTCAGTTCAAGGAAATGCCGGGCATCATGGAGGGCACACAGCGCCCTGATTATGGCCGCGCGGTCGACATGCTGACGAAGTCTGCGATCAAGGAAATGATCATCCCATCGCTCCTGCCGGTTCTCGCACCGCTGGTCGCCTATTTCGGCGTGCTGGCAATCTCAGGCTCGAAGGCCAATGCTTTCGCGGCACTGGGCGCTTCGCTTCTGGGTGTGATCGTCAATGGTCTGTTCGTGGCCATTTCGATGACGTCTGGTGGTGGCGCTTGGGACAATGCCAAGAAGAGTTTTGAGGATGGCTTCATCGACAAGGATGGCGTGAAGCATCTCAAGGGCTCGGAAGCGCATAAGGCATCTGTGACGGGCGATACCGTCGGCGACCCCTACAAGGACACAGCGGGCCCCGCTGTGAATCCTGCGATCAAGATCACCAACATCGTGGCGCTCTTGCTGCTGGCTGTGCTGGCGCATTAAGTTCGACTGACGAAAACCAAACAGAAGGGCGGGGGAAACCCCGCCCTTTTTTTGTTTGTGCCTCGTCATTGCGAGGAGCCGCAGGCGACGAAGCAATCCAGGGGCCGCGCGTGAGGCCCCTGGATTGCTTCGCTTCGCTCGCAATGACGCACCAACAAAAAAGCCGACCCTCGCGGATCGGCTTTTTGAAACTTCGGGGAAGGGCGCCTCTTAAAAGCGCAGCAGGCCCTTGAGTGCGTTCTGGATGAAGCTCGATTCCGTGCCGCCTGTGGGCGTCGTGCGGCTGACGAAATCGATCACCTGGCCGTCTTCCATGCCGTAATTGGCGACGCGTTCCACGCGCTTGCCCTTGTTGAAATAGACCGCGACCACGCGCTGATCGACGATCTTGGGGTCCATGAACTGAACCGTGCGCTCGGTCTTCTGGGTGATGTAATACCAGGCCTCAGAGCCGATCGTGGAGGTTGTGGAGGGCGTGCCCAGGACGGCAAGAACCTGTTCGGCGGAGGCGCCGACTTTGACCTGTTCCAGCGTTCTGGAATCGATCACATAGCCATGCTGGACCGTGCCATCATAACCAAGGCAACCACCGAGGCCCAGAGCCAGCGCGAGCGCGCCAGCCAGGCGGATCGAGGTCGAGATGCGCCGCTTGGCGCCCGCAAAGTTGGAAACTGCGTTCATCAGACCCATTGCTCCGGGAATTTTCCTTGCATCCGCGACATCTGATGCCTAACCCCCGTCATAAGGAAATGCAAGTAAAGCTGGGCACCAGCGCCCCCGCTCAACCTGCAATCTGCCGGAGCCTCAGATCATGTTCGGCCTTTTCAGCCGCAAGAGTAACAAGCCCTTCATCGACACGCTTCACGGCGAGATCATGGCAGGCGTTCTCCATCCCCAGCTTTATCTGAGCCATGGCGTGCCCGATACATTCGAGGGCCGCTTTGAAATGCTGGTCCTGCACGGGGCGCTCACCACGCACCGGATCAAGCAATTGCCCGCACCCGGCCCGGACCTCGCGCAAGACCTGACGGATGGTATTTTCCGGGCGCTCGATGCCACCCTGCGCGAGATGGGCGTGGGCGATGTCACGGTGCCAAAAAAGATGAAGAAACACGCGGAAAGCTTTGCTGGGCGTGCACTTTCTTATTTTGCAGCTCTTGAAGCAAAAGATGAGGGCGCGTTGCGTCTGGCACTGGCGCGCAATGTTTATGGTGATGAGGCGCGCGCTGCCTCTCCCGAAGCGGGACGGCTGGCGGCCTATGTCAGGGCCATCGAGGCCCGGCTCGCCACCTACGATCTCGACCATTTCCTGAGCGGCAAGGTCGGCTATCCTGACCCCGCTGAAACTGGAGCCTGAACGCAATGGCCCGCATCCCCCCCGAAAAACCGGCCCGCAAGGGTGGCAAGTTCGGCACCAAAGCGCGCAAGGGCGATGAACCCGAATTGTCGCGCGCCCGCTCCGTCTTGCCCCCGCCCGCCGGGCTCGACGTCATGCCGCGCCTCTTTCAGGCCGATGATCTGCGCGACGATGGCAAGACCCGTGTGGAAATCCAGGCCAGTGGCGAGGAATGCGCGGCACTCGCCGAGGCCTATGGTCTGGCGGCTGTGGCATCCCTCAGCGGGACGCTCTTTCTGGCCAAGCGCGGCCCGGTCGTGCGGGTGACCGGCACATTGGTGGCGCAGGTCACCCAGACCTGTGTCGTCACGCTGGAGCCTTTTGAGGCGAAGATCGACGACAAGATTGAGCGTGATTACGCGCCCGAGGCTTATGTGCTGGCAGCTTGGGAAGAATTGTCCCGGCTGGAGGCCGCCGGCTCACAGGAGCCGATTGCCGACCCCCCGGACCCTTTTCTGGAGGGCGGCAAGATCGACCTTGGCGCGCTGCTGGCCGAAAGCCTGGCGCTGGCGCTCGACCCCTATCCCAAAAAGCCGGGGGTCGAATTCGCAAGCCCTGAGGATCCCGCTGCCGGGGCAGATGAATCCCCCTTTGCCGTGCTTGCGCGCCTCAAGGGGCAGGCTGGCCCGGACGGCTCCGCCTGAGCCTGTGACCAGCGTGAGGATGGCAGTTTCCCTTCCGGTCTGAAGGGGCTATTGTCCGCCACCTTTCCGACCCCCCAGCCGACTGCTCAAGGGAGCCCCGGTTACATGTCCAAATCCGTCAGGATCGCGCTCGACGCCATGGGCGGCGATCATGGCCCCTCGGTTGTGATCCCCGGCGCGGCTCACGCTTTGAGCAGCCGGCCCGATATCCAGTTTCTGCTGTTTGGGGATGAGGCGAAGCTTGCGCCCTATCTCGCGCAGCATGCTGAGCTCGCCGCGCGGTCAAAAGTCATTCACACCGATGTTGCGGTGGCGATGCATGACAAGCCGAGTCAGGCTTTGCGTCGCACGCGCAAATCATCCTCCATGTGGATGGCCATTGAAGCTGTGAAAAATGGCGAGGCGGATGTCACCGTCTCGGCTGGCAACACCGGCGCATTGATGGCCATGTCGACTGTGTGCCTGCGCACGATGGCTGGCATTGAACGCCCGGCTATTGCCTGCATGTGGCCTACGATCAATGGACGCGCCATTGTGCTTGATGTTGGTGCCACGATTGGTGCCGATGCGCAGCACCTTGTTGATCTTGCGATCATGGGGTCAGCCATGGCGCGCATTGTTCTCAACATTGAGACGCCCAGCGTTGGCCTGCTCAATGTTGGCGTTGAAGAAATCAAAGGCATTGAGGAAGTCAAAGCCGCATCGCGCATTTTGCGCGAGGGCAAGATTCCCTCGTTGCGTTACCAAGGCTTTGTCGAAGGTGATGATATTGGCAAAGGCACGGTCGATGTTGTGGTGACCGAAGGGTTTACCGGCAATATTGCGCTGAAGACGGCGGAAGGGACGGCCAAACAGCTGGCCACCATTCTGAAAGAAGGCATGCAAGCCAATCTGTTCACCAAGCTTGGTTATCTTCTGGCCCGCAGCGCTTTCCAGAATCTGAAAAGCAAGATGGATCCGAGCCACGTGAACGGCGGCGTGTTTCTGGGCCTCGATGGAATTGTGATCAAAAGCCACGGCGGCACAGATATTCGCGGATTTTCCAACGCTGTGGGCATAGGCTTCGATATGGTCCGCCATCAATTGATGGAAAAGATTCGGCACTCTCTCGCAGTGGCCGATGATCGGCGGATCACCATAACAGACGAGATGGACGCGGGCGCGTGACCCGCGCGACGCAGCGGAACGGACAAAAACATTGACCTCAGGCCAGACGAAACTGCGCTCTGTCATTCGCGGCATCGGCTCTTACCTGCCAGCGAACAAAGTCTCCAATGCCGATCTCGAAAAGATGGTCGACACGAGCGATGACTGGATCGTGCAGCGCACCGGCATTCGCAACCGCCACATTGCAGCCGAGGGGGAAACCACCTCGATGCTGGCGACCCATGCAGCCCTTGCCGCGCTTGCTCACGCCGGTCTCACCGCGCAAGACATTGATCTTGTGATCGTGGCGACCTCGTCGCCCGATTATACGTTTCCCTCCACCGCCACACAGGTGCAGGCTGCCATTGGCATGCACCATGGCGCGGCGTTTGATTTGCAAGCCGTCTGCTCCGGCTTTGTCTATGCCGTCACGGTGGCCGACAAATTTCTCATCTCCGGCTCGCACAAGCGCGCGCTGGTGATTGGTGCCGAAACATTTTCGCGCCTGCTCGACTGGAATGATCGCACGACCTGCGTATTGTTTGGCGATGGCGCGGGCGCAGTTGTCCTGGAAGCGCAAGAGGGCACCGGTAGTGTGCAGGATCGCGGCGTGTTGACCACGCATCTGCGCTCGGATGGGCGTCATCGCGAAAAGCTGTATGTCGATGGTGGTCCGTCATCGACGAAAACGGTTGGCCATCTGCGCATGCAGGGCAAGGACGTGTTTCGCCACGCCGTGAGCATGGTGACAGACGTCATGGTGGATGCTTTTGCCGCCACCAACACCACGGCCGATGATCTCGATTGGTTCGTGCCCCACCAAGCCAACCGCCGCATTATCGATGCGTCAGCCGAGAAGCTTGGCATTGCGCCTGAAAAGATCGTCGTCACCGTCGACCAGCACGGCAATACATCGGCAGCCTCCATTCCGCTGGCGCTGGCCGCCGCGGTGGCGGACGGGCGAATCAAGCCCGGCCAGCTCGTCATGATCGAGGCTATGGGCGGGGGCTTTACCTGGGGCTCGGCGCTGATCCGCTGGTAAATCCCGCGCGTCGGGATTTTCAAAAGATTTTGGGGGGACGGGTGGCAGGGCTGCCCGTCTTTTGGTCAAGGTCTCGCCTGCCTGAATGTGCACTTTCCTATTGCAAAGGTATCGCTATCAGTTACGATAGCCTTGTTTTTCATTATGGAAATTGCCATGACCCGAACTCATTTCGATTCAAAAACCACCAATACTGTGACTCGCGCCGACCTTGCGGAAGCCGTCTATGGGCGGGTTGGCCTGTCGCGGGCTGACTCGGCTGAAATGGTCGAGGTTGTGCTGGGCGAAATTTCGGATGCAATCATCCGCGGCGAAGTGGTGAAGCTCTCGTCCTTCGGCTCGTTCATGGTCCGTGAGAAGGGTGAGCGGGTCGGCCGCAACCCAAAAACGGGTATTGAGGTGCCAATCACACCGCGCAAGGTGATGGTCTTCAAGCCTTCGAATATCATGAAGTCGCGAATCAATGACGGGACGGCTGCTGACGTCCTCGAATAACCCGAAAACATCCCGAGAGAGTGTGAGCCATGGAACGACCCGCTGATGCCTTCAAGACGATCAGCGAAGTCGCCGAGGATCTCGATCTCCCTCAGCATGTCCTGCGCTTCTGGGAGACGCGGTTCTCCCAGATCAAGCCGATGAAGCGCGGCGGGGGGCGGCGCTATTATCGCCCCGATGATGTCGAGCTTCTGCGGTCCATCCGCCACTTGCTCTATGGCGAGGGGTACACGATCCGCGGCGTGCAGCGCATTTTGAAAGAGCAGGGCGCCAAGGCCATTATCGCTCTGGTGCGCGAAGGCGCGGTCCGCCCCGTTGTGCAATCATCCGCCCAGCCGCTGGCCCGCATCGAGCCCAGCCTCTCGGACGACGACACAGGCGATTTTGCCGAGGGCTATGACGAGGCACCTGTGCGCCCGCATTCTGTGGCTGCGGGCCTCTCCAGCGCCGATATTGCGGCTCTGCAGGGCGTCCTGGCCGAGCTTGCCGAATGCGAACGTCTGCTTTCCGCCGCGCGGGCCTGAATAATCTGGCACAAAGCCTGTTCTGCGGTTGCGGGAGCCGGTCTCGATCTCTATAAGCCGTCACGTCGGAGTGTAGCGCAGCCCGGTTAGCGCACTTGTCTGGGGGACAAGGGGTCGTGGGTTCGAATCCCGCCACTCCGACCATTTCTTTCCATCATTGCGAGCGTCGTGCTTCTGGATTGCCGCGTCGCCTTTGGCTCCTCGCAATGACGATATCCATCAGCCATAGCGGCGTGCGGCTTCAATCGTCAGCCCGGCACCCACAGCTCCAAATGTATCGCCCTCGACAATGCGCGCGTCTGGCAGATGGCGCGTGATCTCATGGCGCACATGCGCGATGCGTGTTGTGCCGCCGGTGAGGAAGAGCGAGGAGATGTCGGTCTCTTTCAATCCCGCCATGGTCAGGCATTTGCCGATGCGCTCGCCGATGCGCAAGGCCGGGCGGGCGGTGTCTTGTGCGAAGTCGTCTTGTGAGAAGGCGCTGACAAGATCGTCTTCCACCATGGCCAGATCAATGCGCACATCGTCTTGCTGCGACAGATCGATCTTGGCTTCTTCAATCAACACCGCTAGCGTATGCCCGAGCTCGCGATCCAGCACATGGGCCATACGGTCGATGAGTTCCGGCTGCACAGCATCGCGGCGGATGTCGCGCAATTCGCGGCGCGTCTTGTCATTGTAGAGGCGGTTGATATTCGCCCATGTTGCGAGGTCATGATAATGGCCGCCCGGAACATCACGGCCCGCGCGCGTGGTCGGCGAACCAAAGCCCAACAGCGGCATGATGCGCGACAGCGACAACATTCGGTCGAAATCAACACCGCCCACGCGAATGCCATCATTGGCGAGAATATCATCCGCGCGTTCGGTCTTTTTGTGGCGCTTGGGCGACAGGCGCACGATGGAAAAATCCGACGTGCCGCCGCCGATATCGGCAATCAGCGCAATCTCTTCGCGCTTCAACGTGCGCTCATAATCAAGGGCTGCGGCAATCGGCTCATATTGGAAGGAAATCTCGCGAAAGCCGGCCTCGCGCGCAATCACGCGCAGCATGTCCTCGGCCTTGCGGTCGCCTTCCGGATTGTTGTCGACGAAATGCACGGGGCGGCCATGCACAACCGCATCAAAGGTCACGCCATGGGCGGCCTCGCCACGCGCCTTCACCTGTTTCACAAACAGCGAGATCATTTCGTGAAAGCGCAGGCGGCGGCGACCCAGCTGCGTGGCCTCTTCCGCCAGACTTGTGCCAAGCACGCTTTTCAGCGAGCGCATCAGGCGCCCTGACGTGCCCTCCGCATAGGCCTCCATCGCGGCGCGTCCGATGACGGGCTCGCCCGACCAGCCGAAGAAGATTGCGCTGGGCACGGTCAGATGATCGCCCTCGAGCGGTGCAAGGCGCGGTGCGCCAGCGACCATTGTGCCAAGGGTCGTGTTGGACGTGCCGAAATCAAGGCCGCAGGCGGGCATGGACAAACCGGGTTGCGTGAGGGAGTGGAGGCCTTAGCGGTTTTTGCGCGATCAGGGAAGGGCGCCATGCTTGCGGCGTCCGCGCGCGTCCCGTAGTTTTGGACCCAGAAAAACAAGATAGCAGGGCAGGACGTTTCCATGCGCGACAAGACCATCATCATTGTGGGCGGCGGCATTGGCGGGCTTTGTGCAGCCATTGCTCTGGCGCGCAAAGGCTGGCAGGTGCGTGTGCTCGAACAGGCGCCGCAATTTGGCGCGATTGGCTATGGCATTCAGCTCGGCCCCAATGTGCCCCCGATGATGGCGCATCTGGGCCTGCGCGATGAAGTGATTGCCGCCAGCGTTCTGCCCAACAATGTCATGATGATCGATGCTTTTGATGGTCAGCCCGTGACGGTGGTTGACACGGGCGCAGACTTTCGCGCGCGCTATCACGACGACCCCTACATGGTCATTCATCGTGTTGATCTGCACAATATTCTGGTGGCGGCTTGCCGGACCTATCCAGAAATTCATCTTGATGAAGACGCGGCCGTGACAGGCCATGAAGATCATGGCGATCATGTCGTGGTGATCAGTGCCGATGGCCGCCGCTTTGAAGGCGCGCTGGTGATTGGTGCCGATGGCATCCGCTCGCATCTACGCAAAAGCATTATGGGCGACAGCGAGCCCGCGCAGACGGGCTATGTCGCGCATCGCACGATTGTGCCGATTGATCAGGTGCCCGAGGGCGTTTCAACTGATGATGTCGTGCTGTGGGGTGGTGAAGGGTTTCACATCGTCCATTATCCGCTGCGCAACAAAACCATCTTCAACATTGTCGCTGTCTTCGAGACGCAGACCTTTGCCGAGAAGATGGAAACAGAAGCCTATCGCGCGGAGCTTGAGCGCACCTATATGCACTCGCATCCGGCGATGCGTGCCATGGTGAAAATGCTGGATCTGGAGCGCCGCTGGCCGATTGGCGATCGTAAACCCCAGCGCGGCTGGTCCAAGGGCCGTGTCGTGTTGATGGGTGACGCCGCTCATGCCACGCTGCAATCCTATGCGCAGGGCGCTGGCATGGCGATTGAAGATGCGGTGGTGCTGGCTTCTCTCATTGATGGCTGCAAGGGTGACTATGAGAGCGCATTTAAAAGCTTCGAAAGCGAGCGCCTGCTGCGCACAGCACGCATCCAGCTCGAGTCCCGCACGCTCTGGTCGCATTACTACCATTTGAGCGGCATTGATGCGCAGGTCCGCAACCAACGCGAGCGTGCACGGTCGCGCGAGGATGTGTGGTCGTGTCTCGATTGGATTTACAAAGGAATTTCACTTCCATATTGAAGTAGGGAGCGCTTCAACTTTTTACTGCTTTTGCATGCTTGTCTTTGCCGTCACTGCTGTCATAGTAGTGACGTTACGGCATTTTTTATGAGATTTCCTATGACGAAATTTTTTTTGACTATGGTCAGTGCCTTATGTCTTGTATCCAGCGCTTCTCTCGCTGAATCCCAAAAATTGGCGGCCGATATGCCGGGGCATCCCGGTCTGTGTCGTGCGCATTTTGATAGCAAGCATTACAGGTGCGTTGTTTTGCAGAATAATTGCAGCAATGGCTACCACAGCGTTGCGCGTGTGCCGCAGTGCAATTGCACCTGCCAGCCCTATTCGAAATCCACACCCCGGACGTGAAAAGGGACCGTTTAATGCAGGAACAGCGCTATCGCGACCGTCACCATCATCATCACAAGGGCCCCGATGCTATCGGGCTGGTCCAGCAGGCAATACAGCAAGCAGATCTTGTCCGGAATGGAGTCAATTTCGCGCCATTCATTCTCAAAATGATTCCGAATTCGCCACCAACTCCAAATCCACTTCCCCTTCCGGTGCCACCCTATTGGAATTTTTGGAACAGTCAGAAAGGTGATACGCAAATCAGCTTTTTTCGTTATTGTTTTTATCAGAATTGGTTGTTTGGAAATTTTCGCCCCTTCGGCGATTTCGTGACCATCAAAAACGCGCCTTTTCCGACCTCCGTCTTGATGGCCGCGCCGGATGCAAATAATCCGGATGCGCTGGCGCCTCCCGCAGATTTTGTCTGTTTGCTTACTGACCATGGCTCCGGCAATGGCGCAGCTTTTTCCTATTGGCGCATCATTCCGCCTGACGGTTATTGTGCGCTCGGCGTTGCCTTTATGGACGATTGGACAACGAAACCTTCTCCGTCAAACTATTGGTGTGTGAAGGAAGATTATGTCGAGCCTTGTTCGAATGCGCTCTATTGGTCAGACTCGAATACGCATATTCATGCGAACTCCAGTCTTTATATTCCCACAATTGATGCAACATCGCCGAGACCTGACGGCTCTTTACTGATTGCCCCGCCCACCTTCTTGAGCGCGCAAGATCTCGGAAATGAGCCAAGTTTTGCTTTGCGCGTTTCACAAGCCTTGCTGCCGATCACGCCGTTGGCGCCGGGTGAACCTACTTCCGGTCCAGGAGTGGGCGCAGGTTCAGAAACCGCCTTGGGGATCGATTATGTGGCGATCGTGCCCTATATGGCGGTCGAGGCTGAAAAAAATCTGCCAAATCAAGGTCTGCTCTATCCATTTTATTGTGTGGCCTCGCTTCCCTATTGGATCTGCCAGAGTGTTGAGGCAACCGCGGGTGGAGGTATGATTTCATATACTTATTCGATTGGAACCAGCGAGACGGAGTCCCAATCGATGTCAACATCAACCACATTGACGCTCGACTGTAGTGTCGGTGCTCAATACAAGTCCGTCACGGGAACAGTATCTGGGTCGTTTTCGGAGACCTTTGGCCTCAGCGTTGATTCATCGCAGACGCAATCATCAGATTATTCTTATACCTTGTCACTCAACTTTCCCCAGCAGCCCGAAACCTGGGTTTGGGGCAATGTGAAACGGATTGCTGTATTCCGAAGTGACGGGACTCTGATTGATACGGGTGATTTCGCGCAACAAGAGTTGGAATTCGAGCCGGGAAGTCCTTAAAAAATGATCCTCTCCCGCATCGAGCGGCGGGAGAGGCTTTTAATCTCACTTCTTGATCGGTGCCGGGATCTGGATGAGATCGGCTAACTGTTCCTTCGTCAAAACAGCAGTCGCGAATTTGAACGTCACTGCGTCCTGCACGATCTTGTCGAGGCCCTTCATATTGTCGGGCTCGATGGAGGGGCGCAGAAAGAAGTCGTCGCGCGTGCGCTGGGCAAGCGCTGGCGAGATTTGAAGCCAATCCGAATAGACCTTCATCACTTCAGGGCTGGTGTACATATAGTCCACCGTGTCGCGATAGGCCTGCATGAAGCGGTTGATCTGGTCGCGCTTCTTGGTCATCACATCGACAGACGTCGCGGTGATGCGCACGGTCTGGTCTTTCAGTGATGTGTCATTGCCGGTGGCGAGCTTCTTGATCTTGCCCTGGTCCATCAATTCAAGCCCGTGCGGGGGCGCAGACCAGCCGATATCGACCTGGCCGGACATGACTTGTGTGAGCGTCGCTGTCGGGCTGCCTGTGGCGGTGGGTGTGGCCTTGGTGCCGAGTTCTTCGGTGAAGGCCTTCACGACGGTCTGCGTGGACGAGCCGTTGGTCGAATAAGCAATCGTCTTGCCGGCATTGCCAGCAATGGAGGTGATGCCGCTGTCGGCCTTGGCATACCAATAAAGGTCACCGGCACCGGTTGATTGCGCGCCAATGATGCGGATCGGTGCACCCTTGGAATAGGCGCCAATCGCACCCAGTGTGCCAATCGCCACGCCCACATCAACGGCACTTGAGATCACAGCCTGCTGCGTTTCGCCCGAGCCCTGCGTATAGAGGATTTCGAGATCGAGATTATATTTCTTGGCAATGCCCGAGCGCTGCATGATTTCAGGCACGGCAGAATCCCAATTGCCGCGCTGGCCGGCTGCGACTTTGAGTTTGTCCTGCGCCAATGCTGCACCGGCTGCTGTGACCTGTGCGCAGACAAGCAACGCGCCGGTTGCCGTCATCATGCGACGAAACTTGCTCACCATGGTTTCACTCCCGTTGCGGCCGCATCTTCAGGCGGCTCATAGGCTCATTGTGATCATTACGGGCCAAAAGACCAGTGGGTTCATTTGGCCCCAGACAGGCCGCGCCAGTCGGTGTCTTTGGGCATGACGCCCTCAAACGAATGCAACCCCGCACGTCGCGCACCTTTCAGGTCTGCGCCAATGGCGGGCTCACCTTTCATGAAGCGCTGCACGGCATCGACCATGGTGCGGCGGAATTGCACGATGGCAAGATCACTGGCGCCGAGCCGCTCGTCACCGCGGTGGGCGATGGCACCCATCGTCTCCCACATGGCAATATCCTGATTGGGGAAGCCGCGAATGCCGGTGAAGTCGCCGAGCTTTTGGGCCTGGCGATCTTGCCCATAGTTTTGCGCGCGGCCTTGCAGCTTGTGGTAAGTTTTGTCGAGATCAATGCCGAGCTGCTGGCCGGTAAACTTGCGCCAGCTTTCGGTGTCCGTGCCTTCCTGCTCGCCATCACCCGGTGTCCAGGCGATCAGATAGAGAATGGAATTCTCATCATCGACGGGCATGTTCATCTGCGTGACATTGTAGACATTGTTGGGCGGGATCAGCACATACATCGGCGCCACGAAAAGCGTGATGCGCAGATAATCATGCGTCTGGGCTTGCGCGATGGGTTTGCGGATCGCGACATAATGAAAACCGAAATCGGTTTCTTCTGCCTGCAGACGCGGTGACTTGTCGGTGGTGGGGCGCTGCCAGCTGGTGCCTGTGGCGGTGGAGCCATTGACGCGCGCGGGTGGCATGTCGGTTGAGTGCAGGCTTGAGGAATGCGCGCTGTCGATGGCGCCTTCCAGACATTGGGCCCAATTGGCATGGACATGCACTTTGAACGTCGCGACACGCGCCTTTTCACTTGGCGCGAAAATCGGCGGCTCGAATTCCGGCATGGTCTCGGGCGGGCCCATGTAAATCCACACAAGGCCGCCAGCCTCGCGCACCGGATAGGCTTTGTGCTTGACCTTTTCGGTCAGCGTTGAGCCCGGCGGTTCTGAGGCCATCTCGACAACATTGCCTTCGACGTCCATTTTCCAGCCGTGATAGAGGCAGCGCAATCCGCATTCCTCGTTGCGGCCATAAAAGAGCGAGGCGCGCCGATGCGGGCAGAGCTCATCCATCACGCCCACGCGGCCGTCTGTGTCACGGAAGGCGACAAGGTTCTCGCCCAGAATGCGCACGCGCACGGGGTCGCAATCAGGCTCGGGCACTTCTTCGGAGAGGCAGGCCGGCAGCCAGTACCGGCGCATCATCTGGCCCATGGGCGCATCGCCCTCGACGCGGCAGAGCAGATCGTTTTCCTGATCGGTCAGCACGGGCTTGTCTCCTCACTTGTCTTGTTCGTTTTGAAACGGATAGAACCAAGGCAAGAGACTGTCAAAAACGGGGGGAGAGCAAATGAGACTGGCGGGAAAAACGGCCATCGTGACCGGGGGTGCACGCGGCATTGGCGCGGCTTTCTCACAGGCTCTCGCGGCTGAAGGCGCGCAAGTGCTGGTGGCCGACGTACTGGATGGCACACGCACGGTTGAGGCCATTGAGGCCGCTGGCGGCAAGGCGAAGTTCTGCAAGGTCGATGTGTCGGATGGCACCTCCGTGCGCGCCATGGCCGAGGTTGCGCTGGCGGCTTTCGGGCAGATCGACATTCTGGTCAACAATGCAGCCATCTTCGCAAGCCTTGAGAAAAAAGGTTTTCTCGATATTTCGAGCGAGGAATGGGATCGCCTGATGGCGGTCAATTTGCGCGGGCCTTTTGAATGCGTGAAGGCCGTGGCTCCGCATATGATCGCGCGCAAGTCGGGCCGCATCATCAGCATTGCCTCGGGCACCGTGTTCAAGGGCCAGGTGGGCTTTCTGCATTATGTGACATCCAAGGGTGGCGTGGTCGCGATGACGCGCTCGCTGGCGCGCGAATTGGGCACGCACAACATTGTCGTCAATGCGATTGCGCCGGGCCTCACCATGAGCGAGGCCATCGCGGAAAATCCGATGTGGAGCGGCAAGGCGTCTCAGCCCACCGTCATGAGCCGGGCGCTGCAGCGCGAGCAGGAGCCGCAGGATCTGCTTGGCGCACTGGTCTTTCTGGCAAGCGAGGATTGCGGCTTCATGACCGGCCAATGCATGGTGGTCGATGGCGGCGCGGTGATGCGCTAAATTCGATTCGGCGAAGGCGCTAAAAAGGCCCGTGAAACGGGGCTCTTTGACCTTTCGGCTGAGACGGAACGTCAGAAAAGCGCATTTTTCGCGGGAAAGTGGGCTTTTGAGGCGTAAAAAGCTGCGGAAAATGGGCCTGAACGGCTCTTTACAAGCGCTTCGCGCATTATAGTCGCGACCAGCGGGCACATTGCTCGTTGATTCGCGAAGGGGAGTTTTATTTCATGGCAAAAGCTGCCAAGGCCGCTCCGAAGGCCGCACCGAAGGCTGCCGCTAAGAAGGCTGCACCTAAGAAAGCCGCGCCGAAGAAGGCCGCTGCTTCCACGACAGCTAAGGCTGCCACCATCACTGTTAAGCAGATCGCTGCTCTTCTTGCTGAAACGCATGAACTGCCGAAGCGCACTGCTGAAACGATGATCGTCGACATGGTCGAAATCATCACCAAGAACCTCAAGAAGGGCAACCGCATCCGCATCGGCGGCCTCGGCATCCTGCAGGTTCGCAAGCGCGCTGCCCGTATGGGCCGCAACCCTGCGACCGGCGAAGCCATCAAGATCAAGGCATCCAAGAAGGTCGCTTTCCGCGCCCTCAAGGAGCTGAAGGAAGCCGTCTAAGGTTTTCTTAGGTCTGCTTTTGCAGAAAGGCCGGAGCTGCAAAGCTCCGGCCTTTTTGTTTGTCGCGTCGGCCTCGTCATTGCGAGCGAAGCGAAGCAATCCATTGTGTTGCGCTAACAGGAAAGGCAGCGCAGTGGATTGCCGCGTCGCCTTCGGCTCCTCGCAATGACGAGTTTTATACGACCTGATTATACCAAGTCAGATCGATGTATTTGGCAGGCTCGCTGAGTGTGCCGCCTGTGCCATATTTTGAGCGCAGCGCCAGCACTGTGTCGACGCCCTTCATCAGCATGGCGGCTTTCGGCGTGAGACCTGATTTCGGCGAGAGCAGCGAGTTCATCACGGCACCAGCGACTGGCGGCTTGATCTCGGGCATGCGCTCCAGAAGAATCTTGGTGGCTTCTTCGCGGTTGGCCGCGTCGAGCGTCCAGGCGAGGCCATCGAGATAGCCCTTGATGAAGCCTTTCACGCTTTCCGGATTCTGCTGCGCCCAAGCGCGGCTCGCGGCGAAAGACCCGCCCTGATAATCAGCAAACAGATTGCTCGACGTGTCGAGCACTTTGAAACCCTGATTGCGCGCAATGGATGTGAAAGGCTCAATGGTCAGCGTGCCAACATGTTCGCCCGCCTTCACGCTTTCCCAACGCTGCGGCGTGGCACCCACTGGCACCATGGAATAATCAGCCTTGGTCAGGCCGTTCTTTTCCAGCATGTCGTAGAGCACGAATGCAAAGCCGGTCGAGAGCGCATCAAGCGCCAGCGACTTGCCCTTGAGATCTGCATATGTGGCAATGTCGGGCGAGGTGATGAAAGCCAGCTCAACCTGTGTGGCGCCCATGAAGGCGATCAAGTCAGGCGTCTCAGGAAGTTTCACAGCGCCTTGGCCTTCGCGATAGGCGACGACATTGTCAAAGGCTGTACCCGCAATCTGGAATTTACCGTTGGCGAGGTTCTCGGCCTGAAAAGCGGAAGAGGGGGTCGTTGTCAGATTGACGGTGACGCCAGCCTTTTCAAACAGCCCCTTATCTTGGGCCACAAAGATCGGCAGGTTCGGCGCGCCGGGGAAATTGATGATGTCGATTTGGGTTGTCATATGTTTTCTCCCTAATGCAATTCTCGTCCGTCATTGCGAGCGTAGCGAAGCAATCCAGAAGGCCGCACGTGTCGTCTCTGGATTGCTTCGCCTTCGGCTCGCAATGACGGCTCACTTGTGTTTTGCGTTTTGTATCGTCTGCCAGATACGCAATGGCGTGACCGGCATTTCGATATCGTCAACCCCATAGACCTTCAGCGCATCAACCACCGCATTGACGATGGTGGACAATGCTGGCGTCGTGCCGCCTTCGCCACCGGCCTTGATGCCCAGCGGATTGGTGGGCGACAGCACTTGGGCAATCTCTGTGCGGAAGGACGGCATATTGTCGAAGCGCGGCATGCCGTAATCCATGAAGGAGGCCGCCACCGGCTGGCCGTCTTCATTCAGCTCAAACAATTCAAACATGGCCTGGCCAACGCCCTGCGCAATGCCGCCATGCGTCTGCCCATGCACGATGAGCGGATTGATGCAGCGGCCCACATCATCGACCGTGGCATAGCGCTTGAGATCGATCCAACCTGTATCGGGATCAATCTCGACTTCGCAAATGGCCGTGCCATTGGGGAAGACGGGCTCATGCATTTCATTGGTGAGGCCAATGGCCAGACCATCTTTCAAATCATCCGGCAGGCTCGCTTGCGCGGCTTCTTTCGCCAATTCGAACATGGAGAAAGAGCGATTGGTCGCGGCGTGATGGAAGCGGCCATCTTCGAAGGTGATTTCGTCGGTCTTCTTGGCCAGCACGTGGGCCGCAATCGCCTTGCCCTTTTCGATGAGCAAGGTGGAGGCTTTGGAAATGACGGTGCCAGCATGGCGCATGGAGCGGCCTGAATGCGAGCCGCCGCCCACACTCACAATATCCGTGTCGCCGATGATGATGGTGACGCTCTCAACCGGCACATGGCAGAGATCGGCCACAACCTGCGCAAAACTCGTCTCATGGCCTTGGCCTGAGGGCTGCGTGCCGATCACGCAAGAGACTTTGCCGTCTGCATGGATGGTGATCTCGGTGCGTTCTTTGGGCGAGCCGATGGAGCTTTCGACATAATTGGCAATGCCGACGCCATAGAGCTTGCCGCGGGCCTTGGCCTCAGCGCGGCGGGCGTCCGCGCCTTTCCAATCGGCAATGTCGAGCGCCCAATCCATATTCTTTTCATATTCGCCGCTGTCATAAGTGGCGCCCACCGCATTGGTGTAGGGGAATTGGTTGGGAGCTACGAGATTTTTGCGGCGCAGTTCGATCTTGTCGATTTTGAGCTGATCGGCAGCGCGTTCCATCAAACGCTCAATGACGAAATTCACTTCCGGACGACCCGACGAGCGATAGGCCTGCGTCGGCATCGTATTGGTGAAGACCGCACGCGCGCGCAACGTCGCCACCGGAATGTCATAAGAGCCCGTGATCAACCCTGAGCCCTTGCCCAAAGGTGAGAGCGACACGCAACGCGCGCCGACATTGGACATATTGTCCGAACGCATGGCGAGGATCTTGCCCGCTGCATCAAAGGCCAGTTCCGCATGAACGGCGAGATCGCGGCCCTGATAATCGGTCAGAAACGCTTCCGTGCGTGAGCAGGTGTGCTTGACCGGGCGGCCGACTTTCTTCGCCGCCCACATGACCAAACCATATTCAACATAAACGCGGTTCTTGGTGCCGAAATTGCCGCCCACATCAAAAGTGCAGACACGCACCTGATCGGGCTCAACGCCGAGCACCAGCGCGAGCTCATTCTTCTGGCGCACCGCGCCACCGCCACCGCAATGCAAGAGATAGCGGCCTGTCTTGGCATCATAATCACCAAGCGCGGCGCGCGGCTCGATGGTGACGCCTGTCACGCGGGGGATGTAGATATCCATCGCCACAACATGCGCGGCTTTGCCAAAGACGGCATTGGTCGCCGCGACATCACCAAAGATCGTGTCGACGAAGCAATTGTCGGGCGTCTCATTCCAGACGGCCGCATGGCCGGGCTTGATCGCCTCGCGCTGGTCGGTGACGAAGGGCAGCACGTCCCATGTGACATCCACCGCTTCGGCCGCATCCATGGCCTGCGTTTCCGTCTCGGCCACGACAATGGCGACAGCCTCACCCACATGGCGTGCCTTGTCGGCGGGCAACAGCATGTGCGGACCAATGAAGATCGGCGTGCCACCCGGGCCGGTGAGCTTCATGTCATATTTGGTCTTGGGCACCGGATCATGGGGAATGGGCTTCAGGCTATCAGCGGCGACATCGCTACCCGTAAAAATGCCAAGCACGCCCGGCATGGCCTGCGCAGCGCGGGTGTCGATCTTGACGATGCGCGCATGCGGATGGGGCGAGCGCACCATGGCGGCAAATGTCTGGCCGGGCAGGGTGAAATCATCGGTGAAGCGGCCCTGACCCGTGAGCAGGCGCTGATCCTCATTGCGGCGCATCGGCTTGCCGATGGAGGAGAATTCCGAAGAGACCTGCTTATTCATGCCAGCCATTCCTGCCCTGTCTTCTCGGGTGCCAATGGGGCCTGTGGGTGGCCCCGCCATCTGGTTGCTTCGCTAGACTATTGTATATACCAAAGCAACCGAATGGGGTGACCTCCACACCCCGCCGAAAAGGGTTTTGGAACAATGACCAAGGACCAGCGCCGGGGTGCCCCCGCTGACTTTCAGGAACATCTCGCGCTGCTCGAAGAGCGTGGCCTTCTGGTGCGCATTGACCGCCCCATCAACAAGGATACAGAGCTGCATCCGCTGATGCGCTGGCAGTTCGTCGGTGGTTACCCCGAGAGCGAGCGCAAGGCCTTCCTGTTCACCAATGTGGTGGGCTCCAAGGGCGAGAAATACGACATGCCGGTCGTCTGTGGCGCTCTGGCTGGCTCGGAAGAGATCTATGCCGCAGGCATGGGCGTCGCGCCGGAGGACCTTGGCGAAATCTGGATGCGCGCCATCGACCATCCAATCCCGCCCGAATTCATCGAAACCGCGCCCTGCCATGATGTGGTGATCACGGGCGATGAGCTGACGCAGCCAGGCAAGGGCCTGTCACGCCTGCCGGTGCCGATCTCGACGCCGGGCTTTGATGCCGCCCCCTATCTGACCGCGACCTGTGTGGTCACGAAAGATCCGGAAACCGGCGTGCGCAATATGGGCACCTATCGTGCCGGTCTGAAGGCGGAAAACCGCCTGGGCGTGCGCATGGCGTCTCGCCTTGGCGGGGCAGGTGGCTATTTGCACTGGCTGAAATACCAGAAGCTCGGCAAGCCCATGCCGGTCGCCATTGTGGTTGGCTGTGCGCCGGTCGTCATGTTTACCGGCCCGCAGAAGCTGTCGACCTCGCAAGATGAAATGGCGGTGGCTGGCGGCCTCGCAGGCCGTGCTCTGCGCGTGACCAAGTGCAAGACGGTGGATCTGGAAATTCCCGCGGACGCCGAAATCGTCGTGGAAGGCTATATCGACACAGAGATGCTCGAGCCCGAAGGCCCCTTCGGCGAGAGCCACGGCCATGTCGCGCTGGAAGATTTCAACATGTCGATGGTGGTGACCGCCATCACGCATAAGAAGAACGCGATCTTCACGACTATTCTCTCCGAAGTGACGCCCTCGGAATCCTCCATCCTGAAAAAGAGCGCCTATGAGGCGCTTTATCTCGCGCATCTGAAAAACCAGCTGGAAATTCGCGGCATCAAAAAAGTGGTGATGCACGAGCCGCTGACCAATTTGCGCAAGGTTCTCTTCCTGCAATTTGCCCATGGCGCACCGCAGACCGAAGTCTGGCGTGGCCTGCAGGGCGCAGCTTCCTTGCAGGCGCAATGCGGCAAGGTGGTGATCGCGGTTTCCGAGGACATTGATCTCAACAATACGGACGCGATCTTCTGGTCGCTCGCCTATCGCGCCAATCCGATTGAAGATGTGCTGATCATCCCTCATCGATCGGGTGGGCATGGGCCCAAATCCGGTGCGGGTGGCGATTCCACTTTGTTGATGGATCTCACACTGAAACACACCATGCCGCCGCTGGCACTGCCCGCGAAGGAATATATGGAAAATTCAAAAAAGATTTGGGAAGAGCTCAACCTCGGCCGACTGTCGGTGAAGGCGCCATGGCATGGCTATGATCTGGGTGACTGGTCGCCTGATTGGGATGCCTTCGCGCAAAATGCGGCCAAGGGTGATTGGCTGAAAAATGGCGAAAACACGTTTGGCCGCCGGCGCGCTGGTCTCAACCCCGAAACGCCCGTGCGCAAGGTCGAGGGTAAGGACAAGAAGTGATGCTCAGCGTGTCTCTCACGATCAATGGCGAGAAAGTCTCAGCGCAGGTTGATCCGCGCACGCTGCTGGTGAAATTCTTGCGCGAGCATCTGCGCCTCACCGGCACGCATGTGGGCTGCGACACGACGCAATGTGGCGCCTGCACGATCATCTTCAATGGTGATGCTGTGAAGAGCTGCACCATGCTGGTCGCACAAGCCGATGGTGGTGAGGTCACGACGATTGAGGGGCTTGCCAAGGGTGACAAAATGCATCCCGTGCAAGAGGCCTTTCATGTGCATCACGGTTTGCAATGTGGCTTCTGCACGCCGGGCATGGTGATGCGCTCGGTGGATTTGCTGAACAAGATTCCAAAACCGACAGAAGACGAGATCCGCCACGGCATGGAAGGCAATCTGTGCCGCTGCACGGGCTACCATAATATTGTCGCGGCCATTCAGGCGGCATCGGGACAAGAGACGATTGGTCATTAGCGCCGTCATTGCGAGCGCAAGCGAAGCAATCCAGAGGCAACACGTGTGGCTTCTGGATTGCTTCGTCTCCGGCTCGCAATGACGGGGCAAAGTTGGAGGATCAGATGAAGAAGATATTTGCAGCTGCTTTGGCAGTGTGTGTTTCAGCGCCCGCTCTCGCGCAGGATTTTTTCGCTGGCAAGAATGTCACCATTCTCGTTGCCTCGTCGACCGGCGGCGGTCTCGACACTTATGCGCGTCTCGTGTCGCGTCACTTCCACAAGCACATTCCCGGTCGCCCCAATATCGTCGTGCAGAATATGCCGGGCGCGGGCGGCAATATTGTCGCACAGAATCTTTATAATATTGCACCCAAAGACGGCACGGTCATGGGTGTGACTTTCCCAAGCGTGATTGTCGATCCGCTGCTGACCGAAGGCGTCAAGCGCGAGTACGACGCGACCAAGTTCAATTATGTCGGCAATGCCCATTCGGAAGTTCTGGTCTGCGTGCTGCGCAAAGATGCACCCGTGCAGAAGCTCGAAGATCTGCGCACCAAGGAAGTCATCATCGGTGCAACAGCTCCGGGCTCAACCACGGCGGACTTCCCGAAAATCGCCAATGGCGTGCTCGACACCAAGATGAAGCTGGTCACCGGCTACAAAGGCTCACGTGAAGTGACGCTGGGCATTGAGAGCGGCGAAGTGCAGGGCATTTGTGGTCTCGGCTACTCGACCGTGAAGGTTCAATATCCTGACATCATGAACAATCCTTTCGCGCGCATCTTTGCGCAGGAAGACATGACGGGTCATCCAGTGCTGAACAAGGCTGGCGTGCCCTTGATGATTGATCTGGCCCGCAATGCAGACGAGCGCGCGGCCATGCAGATGTTCTACGGACAGAACGCGATTGCGCGTCCGTTTATCCTGCCGCCCAATGTGGCAGCTGATCGCGTCGCATTGTTGCGCAAGTCGTTTGATGAAACGATGAAAGATCCTGAGCTTCTGGCAGAAGCCGAAAAAATGACGATTGATGTGGTGCCCAGCAATGGTGAGGCAGTCACAAAAATCGTCGACGCTCTTTATGCCACTCAGCCCGCTGTCATCGCACGCGTGAAAGAAGCGTTGGCCCGTTCGAAATAGGTGCCGTCAACCTTCTCCCGCATGCGGGAGAAGGGATTCGCGCTCTTCCTAAATAATCTCGCGCAGCTTTGCCGCGATCTGGGCGGGGATTTCGAGCGGCGACAAATGCCGTGCGCCCTTGGCAATGGTCAGTTGCGAGCCCTTGATATGGGCGTGCAGATATTCGGCCATGGCAACGGGCGTTGCATAATCTTCTTCACCCACAACGATGCGTGTTGGCACATCAATGCCAGCAAGGCCTGCGCGCATGTCGGCAACACCCAGCATGATGCAGCTGGCGTGATAGGCATGGGGTTCATTGGCCACAAACACTTTGTTGCAATGCTGCACGACATCATCATGCGTGGCATTGAACGCATCCGAGAACCAGCGTGATTTCTGGAAAGGGATCAGCGAGGCCAAGCCATCAGCGACACCCTTGTCGGCGCGCTCTTTCCAAGACTTCGGAGCATCTTCACCATACCAGGCAGTCGTGTCGCAGAGCGCGAGGCTTTTGACGCGGGCCTTGTGGCGGATGGCGAAAGCCAAAGTCACGCAACCACCCATCGAGCAGCCGCCCACAGTGACTTGGGCCCAGCCCAGATGATCGAGCACATCGGCCAGATCATCGGCAAACTGGTCGACCGTGTAAGTGCCCTGCGGCTTGTCGGATGCACCATGTCCGCGGCAATCGATCACGAGGACGGCGGCATCCTTGGCAAGATCTTCAGCCACCGGCTGCCAGAACGTGCGATCCATGGCCAGCGAATGGATCAGCGCTACCTTCTTGGGCGCGTCCGGATTGCCAAAAATCGTATAGCCAATGCGAATGCCGTCACGGGTCGTTGCGAACATTGTCGTCCACCTTTTTTATGTTGATCTGGCGCGTCTTTATCAGAGCTCGGCCGTCATTGCGAGGAGCAAAGCGACGAAGCAATCCAGAGGCAGCACGTGTGGCTCTGGATTGCTTTGCGGCGCTCGCAATGACGGGGAACTAGTCTGCAATCTCATCGCGCTTGGAGGAGAAATGGTAGCGCGGGATTGTATCGAGATCGCAGCCCGTCATGCGCACCACCCAAGCACTTTCAGGGTGCGCGGTGGAATGGATCAAGCCGGGTCCATAGGCGCGCGTTTGTCCCGGGCCAATCGCATAGCGCTCGGTGGCGCGCAGCACGACGCGCTCGTCAGTCACGTCGTTGACCCGCTCATATTCTGTCATCTCGGTGTGATTGCGAATATTGGCGTAGATGGCCCAGCTGTCACCATGGCTGTGCGGCTTGCCCGTCTTCCCGCCTTTTTGCACATGCGCGAAAAGATAAAAGCCGGTGTCGGGATCATGGGTGAGCAATTGTTTGCCCGGCGGATCGTCTTCGCGAAAGGCATGGGCCACAAAATCCGGATCGCTGATCAGCATGGCCAGGCCCGCGCTGATCTTCTCCAGCGCCACATCCAGCTTTTCTGTCTTCAGGATCTGGCTGCTGTTGTCCCGAAATCTGTCCAGCGCGCGTGTCATGTGATCCTCCCGAAGCGGTTCTTCTTATGGCCCTCAGAATAAGCCCTTGGCTTGGTCTTCAGCAAGAGCGGAACAAACAGGGCTGCGCTGAGTTTTTCAGCCCAGTTCCGCCACTCTGATGGAAGGGATCATGGGCATGAACAGCGAGACGGGCACATCGAATGTCATAGAGACGGCACGCTCGGCTGCAGCGCAAGCCGGGCTAGATCCAGGCAAGCTTGCGCAAGAAATGGGTGCGAAGCTGAAAGACGTCGCGGAGACCCAGAAACAGGCAGGTGCCGAAACCGTCATGGGCGTGGCGCGTGCCATTCGCTCAGCCGCGGGTGATCTGGAGCGCGAGTCCCCGCAAGTGGCGCAGGTCGTGCGCAGCGCGGCCACGACGATTGAAAATCTCACGCGCGACATCAACCAGCATTCGGTCGAAGATATGAGCCAGGCTTTGATCGATATGGCACGGCGCAGCCCGGCGGTGTTTTTTGCGGGCTCCATGCTGGCTGGCTTTGCTCTGTTTCGCTTTCTCAATGCAGCGCAAGCGGTCTCTCACGCAAACCCATCTGAGAGTGGATCAAAGGCAACAAGCGGGGCGCAACGATGAAACAGGATCAACAGCGTTCAACCATGGATCTGATCTCGGACGGGCTGAATGAGGCGTCGGCCCTTTTGGCGTCGGAAGTGAAATTGCTGCGTGCCGAGGTGAATGAGAAAATCAATCAGGTCATCGCCTCGATTGTGATGATGGCAACAGCGGCGATCTTTTTTCTGGGCGCGCTTTTTCTGTTGCTGGAGGCAGGCGTCGCTTATCTGGTGGAGATGGGTTGCTCCACGACCATCGCCAGTCTGATCATGTTTGCGCTGTCGGCGGTCGTCGGGATCATTTTGTTTTTCGCCGGAAAATCGGGGCTTGCCGCCGACAAGCTCAAACCCGAGCGGTCAATGAATCAAATCAATCGCGACATTGCCATGGCGCGGCAAGTGTCGTCTGGTCGCTGACAAGGAGTGAGACATGATGAATATCGGCGCGCAATTGCGTGACAATCCGCTCTCGCTTCTGCTGATTGGGGCAGGGGTGGGACTCATGATCACGCGCAACATGACCAATGGCTATCAAGGCGGCATGGGGCTTTATCGCGATGACTCGAAAGGCGACATGATGCGTCGTCTGTCAGATCCCACAGCAGGCTATGGTTCGCATGAAGATGAGCGCCGCGGCTCCCGCGATGTCTTGTCGCGTGCGCAAGAAGCTGTCTCCTCACAGGCCGAAAATATCCGTGACACAATGATGGAGACCTATTCATCCGCCAGTGAGAGCGTCACTGAAATGGGTGAGCGCGCCGCGCAGATGACGCAACGTGCAACAAGTGGTCTGGCGACATTGGCCAGCGAGCAACCATTGGTGCTGGGCGCTTTGGGTCTGCTGGCGGGGGCCGCGCTGGCCGCAATGTTGCCACGCACGCAAATTGAGGATGAATACGTGCGCCCTGCCGCACGGCAATTGCGTGATCAGGCATCCTCCATGGCCAATGAAACGCTGCAGCGCGCCAAGGGGGCTGCCGGCAAAGTCGCTAATGTCCTGTCGTCTGAATTTTCCAATGAGACGGACAAGGCCTCCTCGGGCGCCAGTGGCGGGCCAACGCCCTCAGGGATGGTGCCCGACAAGCCGGAGCCCGGCTCTGCGCGACCGACGGAAAATATCTCCGCCGGGCATGGGGCATCAGGGTCACGCAGCTAAGGCAGCGCGTCTCTGCTAGTTTCTGGCATGGCCGATTCTCATGTCTTGCGCGCGGGTCAGGCCCGCGCGTTTTTTTCTTCACTGGGTGGCGAATGTCGCGGCTGGCGCGTCGGCGCGCGCAAGATGCTGTGGCCGGGTGACGAGGCCATCTGGCCCGCAGTGGCGCCTGTCCTGTTTCCCACCTGCGGCTGGTCGCGCGATGGCGTGATCCGCGTGGGGGCTGAGAGCTATCCGATGCCCGTGCATGGCTTTGCTGCGCAATCCTTGTTTGCGTCAACCCGGCTTGGCGAGAGCGCCATCTGCTTCACGCTGGTCGACAATGAAGAGACACGAAAGCATTGGCCCTTCGCCTTCGCGCTCTCCATCACCTACACGCTGGTCGAAACAGCGCTGGCTGTGACCTGCGTGATTGAAAACCGCGACACGCAGGTCATGCCCTATGCCGTCGGCCTGCATCCGGGTTTTGCGCTGGACTGGCAGGCGGGTGCGCATCGGTTTGTCTTTGAGACACCTGAGCGCGCGGACGTGCCGGTCATCGCGCCCGGTGGGCTGTTTTCAACTAGCCGACGCCCGGTGCCGCTGAACGGTAGGGTGCTTGATCTGGAGCCAGCCTTGTTTGAAGCCGAGGCGCTTTGTTTTACGGATGCAAAGAGCCGGTCTTTCGCGCTGGAGGCACCAGACGGGCGCCTCACCATTGCAGCGCCGGATTTCCCCCATCTGGTTCTCTGGAACAAGCAGGGGGGGGCGTATCTCGCCATCGAGAGCTGGACGGGCACGGGCGACCCTGAGGGGTTTGAGGGCACGCTGCTCGAGCGCCCGTCGATGATCCATCTCGCACCGGGTGCCAGTCGCAGTCATCATGTGCGCTATTCTTGGGAGCCGCTTGGCAGGGCCATGGCCAGCGCCTAAAAGGCGATGGAAACGCGCGGGGAGTTTGGGTCCATGGCTGACATTCTGGTGAAGTCCGAAAGCGGGGCTCTGATCATCGACGGCAAGGCGGCGTCAGTCGCGGTGCTGGCGGAGGTTGCCAGGGGTGCAGCCGAGTTGATCGCGTCAGGCATTCGCCCGGGACTCGCGGTTGTGCTGGTGGGCGAAGATCCCGCAAGCCAGGTCTATGTGAAGTCGAAGGGCAAGGCGGCCGAGACCTGTGGCTTTCACTCTGTGCAGCACACGCTATCAGTCGAGACATCCCAAGCCGATCTCATCGCGCTCGTGCACAAGCTGAATGCGGATCCCGCCATCCACGGCATTCTCGTGCAATTGCCGCTGCCCAAACATATCGACAGCCAGCTAGTGCTGGAGACCATTGCACCTGCCAAGGATGTTGATGGCTTTCACCCGGTCAATGCGGGCTTGCTCGCGATTGGGGATCGCAAGCGCGCGCTCGTGCCCTGCACGCCGGCGGGCTCGCTGATCCTGTTACAAAAAGCCATGGAAGCTCTGGGCCGCCCGATAGCAGGCTGCGATGCTGTTGTGGTCGGTCGCTCCAACATTGTGGGCAAGCCGATGGCGCAATTGCTGCTGGCCGAAAGCGCCACCGTGACCATTGCCCATTCACGCACCAAGGATCTGGCCAGCGTTTTGAAGCGCGCCGATATTGTCGTCGCCGCCGTTGGCATTCCTGAAATGGTCAAGGGCGAGTGGATCAAGCCTGGCGCTGTTGTCATTGATGTGGGCATCAATCGCGTCGCGGGCGAAGGCCTCAACGCCAAGGGCGAGCCCAAGACCAAGCTGGTCGGCGATGTCGATTTTGCTGGTGCGGCGAAACAGGCTGCTGCCATCACGCCGGTGCCGGGCGGTGTTGGCCCGATGACGATCTGCATGTTGATGTCCAACACGCTGACCGCCGCGCGTCGTTCCAAGGGCTGACGCAATCTTGTCGGGCGCACCTCTCCTGCGCCTTGAGCGCATTTCCAAAAGCTACGGCGGCACGCCCGCCGTGCAGGATCTGTCGCTCGATATTCCAGCCAATGAATTTTTTGCACTGCTGGGGCCATCCGGCTGCGGCAAGACCACGCTGATGCGGCTGATTGCCGGATTTGAAACCCCCGATACCGGGCGCATTCTTCTGGATGGCATCGACATCACGCATCTGCCCCCGCATCTGCGGCCGGTGAATATGATGTTCCAGTCTTATGCTTTGTTTCCGCATATGAGCGTTGAGCAAAACATTGCCTTCGGTCTCAAGCAGGAAGGCTGTGCGCGGCAAGAGGTTGTCGCGCGTGTGGCTGACATGTTGCGTCTCGTGCAAATGGCCGATCTTGGCAAGCGCCGCCCTGATCAATTGTCCGGTGGGCAACGCCAACGTGTGGCTTTGGCACGCGCTTTGATCAAAAGGCCCAAGCTTTTGCTGCTGGATGAACCGCTGGCAGCGCTCGATCGCAAATTGCGCCATGACACGCAGTTCGAGCTCATGCAGGCGCAGCGCGAGACGGGCACGAGCTTTGTCGTCGTCACCCATGATCAGGATGAAGCCATGGTTATGGCCCATCGCATGGCGGTGATGCGCTCTGGCAGCATCGATCAGATCGGCAGCCCGCGCGAGGTCTATGAAGAGCCGCAGACGCGCCATGTCGCGGGCTTTGTCGGCGAGACCAATTTTTTCGATGGCCGCGTCATGCAATATATGCCCGGCGGTGTCGAGATCGAGACCACCAAAGGCTTGCGACTGGAAGCCGCTTGCCGGCATCATCCCGCCATCGGCGCTCGGGTGACGATCTCCATCAGGCCAGAACATTTGCGTCTGTCGGCCCCGGGTGTGTTTTCGACCAATGGCGGCATTGGCGAGATTGTCGATCATGTGTTTCGCGAAGGCCTGTCGTCGTTCCGCGTGCGTCTTGAGACCGGCGACATTGTGCATGTGCGCCAAGGGCAGGGCGAGGGTGTGCATGATTGGGCACGCGGTGCGCGCGTCTTTGTGTCCTTTGCGCCGGAGCGTGCGCGGGCGCTTGTGGTATGAGTGCGCGCGCGCCGCTTTCGCATCTGCGCCGCCTTGTGCTGGCAGCCCCTCTGCTGTGGCTTTTGATGTTCTTTCTCGCGCCCTTTGTCTGGGTGTTGAAGATCGCTCTGTCCAAATCAGCCCTTTCGCAGCCACCCTATGAACCCGTTTTGTCTTTCAGCGATAGTTGGGCGGTGTGGGGGGAGAAAATCGCGTCGCTCTCCTTCGAGACATTTGATCTTGTCATCACGGATGATCTTTATCTGGCGGCCTATCTCTCGTCGTTGCGACTGGCTGCCATTGCCACGCTCCTGACTTTGCTGATTGCCTTCCCGCTCGCTTATGCCATGACGCGCGCGCCCAAACATTGGCGTGCGGCTTTGGTGATGCTCGCCATTGCGCCCTTCTGGACGTCTTTTCTCATTCGCATTTATGCGTGGATCATGCTGCTCAAAGACGAGGGTCTGATCAACAAAGCGCTTTTGTCCTTGGGGCTCATTCACATGCCACTGTCGATGTTTGCGACAGAAACGGCAGTGCTGATTGGCATTGTTTATTCCTATCTGCCGTTCATGATTTTGCCGCTCTACAGCGCGCTCGAGCGGCAAGACCCCGCGCTTCTGGAAGCGGCCAGCGATCTGGGTGCGACGCCACTCAAAGCTTTCTGGCGTATCACGGTGCCGCTGGCACGACCCGGCATTCTGGCGGGTCTCCTGTTGGTCTTTATTCCGGCAGTTGGCGAATTTGTTATTCCCGATTTGCTGGGCGGATCAGACACGCTGATGATTGGCCGGTCTCTGTGGAGTGAGTTTTTCGACAATCGCGATTGGCCGACCGCCAGTGCGGTGGCGGTTCTCCTCCTTGCACTGCTGCTCGTGCCGCTGATGATTTATGAGCGCCAGCAAGTGACGGGGACGCAGCCATGAAGCGCGGGCTCACGTCTTTTCATTTGGCCATTCTGGCACTGGGCTTTGGCTTTCTTTATGTGCCCATTGCGCTTGTCGTTCTCTATTCTTTCAATGCCTCGCGTTTGGTGACGGTGTGGGGCGGGTTCTCGACGCAATGGTATGTGTCGCTCTTGGCCAATGAGGCCTTGCTGCAGGCGGCCAGCGTCAGCTTGCGTGTGGCTTTGGCGGCCGCCGCGCTGTCAACAGTGCTTGGCACATGTGCGGCTTTTGCTCTGCAACGGTTCGGGCGTTTTCCGGCGCGCAGCCTGTTTGCAGGTCTCGTCTATGCGCCACTTGTCATGCCCGAAGTGATCATCGGTCTGGCCATGCTCTTGCTGTTTGTCGGGCTCGGCATGGATCGCGGGTTCTGGACCATTGTCGCGGGCCACACGACTTTGGGCCTGTGTTTCGTCGCGGTGGTTGTGCAAGCGCGGCTGTCTGGTTTTGATCGTGCGTTGGAAGAAGCGGCACAAGATCTAGGTGCGAGCCCCGCGCGCACGTTTCGTGCCATCACACTGCCTTTGATCCTGCCGGCCATGCTGGCTGGCTTTCTTTTGGCTTTCACCATTTCGCTGGATGATTTTGTGATTGCCAGTTTCACCTCTGGCCCGGGCTCCACCACTTTGCCTATGCGCATCTACAGTCAGGTGCGCTTGGGTCTCACGCCCGAGATCAATGCGATCTCGACTTTGCTGATTGGTTTTGTGGGCGTCGCCTTGCTGGTCGCCTCTGTCGTCAATCGTCTCAGGGCACCGTCCCAGGCGCAGTGACGGCGGGTATTTTTTCAAGCGCGCGCAACAGGGGTGCTGCGGCTTCCGAGCGGCGCATCAGGCTTTCTTTATCAAAGATGATTTGCGGCTCATCCCAGGGCCCGCGAATATCCAGCAGCAATTGCGGCCCGTTTTCGCGCACCGATGTGCCGGGCCCCGTTTGGCGGGCCATGGCCCGCAGATTGAGTTTGCGATCTGCCACCGAGGCAGTGCCCGTCATCGCCACTTGCACACCAAGGCCTGAGACCAAAGCTTGCGTGAATTCCAGCGTGCCGCGCGTCAGCCGCGCAGAGACGACAGCGGTTTCAAAACCTGTGCGGCCATTGCGGGCTTCGGTGAGGATCGACAAGGGGCGTCGCTCCAGACTGCGCAGCGCGCGTTCAAGATCAATGCCGTGCAAATCGCCATTCTGAAAACGTGTCTCGACCGTGCCATCGAGCGAGCGCACAAGGGCCGCGATGGTTTCGCCCTGTCCATCAAGATCAAATTGTCCGCTGGCTGTGCCGCTGATGCGAAACGCACGGAACATGTCTTTGGTCAGGGCCTCGGCTTCAATGGAAGCAAAAGCACCTGATGTGCGCAGCTCAAGACCTTGCGCGCCGGGGTTAAGCGTGACGCGACCTTTGATCTGGCCGCCATAGACCTTTGCTTGTCCGATGGCGACATCCAGTCGCCCGCCATTGAGCAAGACCGACGCGCCGACATCTTCAAACAGAGTGCGGCCAAGGCGCGCCTTGCTTGCCGAGAGGCGCAGATCCATATCCGCATCGTCAAACCCGCCCAAGGGCAGCGTGTCATCATTCCATGCGCCACTGTCGGCGGTCAGCGCGGGCATTTCCGCGATGATGGGGGCGAGCACGATTGTGTCAGCGGCCAGAGTTCCCGACAGCGTGGCGCGGCCGTGATTGGCTTGCAGGGCGAGCGTGCCTTCAAAAGGATTGCCGTCGATATTGATTTTCAAGGCTGAGAGCGAAAGCGAGGAGAGCCCCGCGCGCGCCAGTCCTGACAAGGTGAGCTGGTTGACACCCAGCAAGGGCGTTTTCAAACCGAGCGCTTGCGTGAAGCTGCGCAGCGCTTTGCTGGTTGCGCTCACGCGCCCATCAAATTGCATCGAGGCGCCGCCCGTCAGCGTGCCGGTGGTCGCCACTTGCAACGTCTCACTGTCGAGTTTGAGGCTCGCCGCGCTGTCGCCACCGCGCATCAGGTCTGTCGGCTTGCCAAGCCAGGCAGCCAGTTCGCGCGTCTCATCCTGCCAGATGAATGTACCATTCAGGGAGGCGGGTGCGGAGAGTTGCGGCCAGTCGAGTGTCAGGTTGATCTTGTCCAAAGCGACGTTGCGCGTTGCGCCCAACTGGCGAATGCGCGCTGTGCCATCGACCAGTGTGATCGTGCCCACACGTGTGCGGTCGGCTGAGCGGGCTTCATCAGACGAGGGTGCCGATTGCGCCGCGCGCGCAATCGCACCCAGTCGCGAGAACGGGCGCTCTTCGTAATCGTAGGAGACGTCAGGCTTGTCGAGTTGCACGGAGGATAATTCCATCCGGCCTGACAGCAGTGGCCACAGCCGCAGATTGCCGCGCAGCACATCCGCGTGAATGACCAGCGCACCCTTGTCATCCGAGATGAGCACATTCTCAATTTTGATGCGGGGGCGTGGCAGAACGGCAAAGGAGGCTTTGCCTTGCGCATTGGCGCGCAGGCCCGCAGTTTGCATCACCTGATCGGCCAGCTCTTGGCGCAAGGCCTCGCCCGAGAGGGTCCAATGCGCACTCGCGACACCCGTCAGCGCCACAGCGAGCGGAAGCAACAGCCATTTGGGGTGAAACTTCATGGAAACCTTCAGCCAGTCCGAACGAGCGCCATTCTGACCATGAAGCGGGCCGAAGCAAGGCGGGTCACCCAGTCTTGACCTGCATCATGGCCACAGTCCGTCTTTGCCTGTGAACTCGGCACACCACGCAGCCAAGGAAGGACGCGCACGTGTCAGACATTCATCTGTCCAAGATCAGTCTTGAGCCCGCACCGGGCCCCAAAGAGCCCGCACCTGAGGCTTCCTATGAGTTTGTCGCGCCGCTCGATGGGCAGGGGCAGATTGATCTGGAGAGCTGGAAGCACAAACGCGCTTTGTGTTTCGTGCACCGCCTTGGCACCGATGGCGCGGTTCAGCATGGCTTGCTGGTCCATCGCGCGGGCGGGGCCGGTGGGGGAACCTGGGTGTTCGATTATGAGCTGGGGCCGGGCGACGAAGAGGCTGGTTTTCGTTTCGAGGCGCATCATTTTGTGGTCGGCGCTTTTGTCGCCATCCGCGATGCAGACGGGGCGACGCGCACCTTCAAAGTGACTGGCGTGACGCCTGCCTGACAAAGAAAGAGGCCCGCAAGGGGCCTCTTTTTATTCTGCGGGTTTCAGCGAGCCGGCGCCTGCCGCTTGCTCGGTCTTGCGCATCTGGCCCGCCAGATAGCTGTCGACCTTGTCGAGATAATAATAGACGACTGGCGTGATATAGAGCGTCAGCAATTGCGAGACACACAGGCCACCCACAATGGCAATGCCCAGTGGCTGGCGCAATTCCGCACCCGCGCCCGCACCCAGCGCAATCGGCACCGCGCCCAGAATGGCAGCCAGTGTCGTCATGATGATGGGGCGGAAACGAATGATCGCTGCCTCGCGAATGGCGGGCAGGGATTCCAGCCCATCCTTTTTTCGCTCAATGGCAAAGTCGATCATCATGATCGCGTTTTTCTTCACAATGCCGACGAGCAGCAATATGCCGATGATCGCGATCACCGAGAGATCCATATCAAACACCCAGAGCGCCAGAAGCGCGCCTAAGCCCGCAGACGGCAGGCCGGAGAGAATGGTGATGGGATGGATGAAGCTCTCGTAGAGCACGCCCAGCACAATATAGATCGTCAGCACAGCGGCGAGGATCAAGGGCACCTGTCCGCGCTGCGCATCCTGGAAGAGCGCGGCTGTGCCTGAGAAATTGGTGGTGATGCTCGCGGGCAGATTGACCTCGCGTTCCGCGCGGCGAATGGCTTCCACCGCTTCACCAATCGACACGCCCGGCGCTGTGTTGAAAGACAGCGTGACGGACGGTTGCTGCGACTGACGGTTGACGGTGAGTGGGCCAACAGATGAGCGAATGGTCGCGACCTGATCCAGCGGCACGATGGGGGCCGACGAGACGCCGCCCGAACCACCGCTTGCACCCGATGCACCATTGGCGCCTGGCGTATTGGCAGCCGACGCCGTTGTGCCACCTGATCCTGATTGTGCGCGGATAAAGATGCGCCCGACGGAGGAGGGGTCATCGCGGAAATTGCCCTTGGCTTCGAGCAGCACCTGATAGTCAGCGGCTTGCGTGAAGATCGTCGAGATCTGACGATTGCCATAGGTGTTGTAGAGCGCTTGCTTGATCTGGTCGGTGGTCAGGCCGAAAGCTGCAGCCTTTTCGCGATCGATATCGATCGAGAGTTGCGGATTGCGGATCTGCAGATCGGTGGTGACATCGCGCAGCACAGGAATGCGGCGCATGCGTTCCAGCATTTCGGGCGACTTGCCATAGAGTGCGGTGAGATCACCCGATTGCAGCGTATATTGATAGGAGGCGCGCGATTGGCGGCCCCCATTCAGATTGAGATTTTGCACCGGGTTGAAGACGGCGGTGAGGCCGGGCACGGCAGAGGTCTTCTGGCGCAGACGCGCGATGATTTTCTGAATATCGCCGCGCTCTTTCTTCGGCTTCAAGGCGACAAACAACTGGCCTTGGTTAGACCCACCAGAGCCGACATTGGATGTCACATAATCAATGGCTGGATCTTGCAGCAGAATATCGACGAGCTGGCGTTGTTTCTCGGCCATGGCCGGAAAGCCAATATCGGGTGCAGCTTCCGCCGAGCCTGACAGAAAGCCTGTATCCTCAATCGGGAAAAAGCCCTTGGGCATATAGGCGAAGACGGCGGCGCTCAGCGCGAATGTGCCAAATGTCACGCCCAGCATGATGAGGCGGTGACGCAGCACAACATCGAGCGAGCGACGATAGGCATCGGCCACGCCATCGATCACATAATCAACGGCGACATCGAAGCGGCGCTTCTTGGCATGGTGGTCAATGGGCTTGAGAATGCGCGCGCACAGCATCGGTGTCAGCGTCAGTGAGACAAAGCCCGAGACCAGAATGGCGCATGAAATGACGACCGCAAATTCACGAAACACGCGCCCCACCACGCCGCCCATCAGCAACACGGGGATGAAGACGGCGACCAGCGACAAGGTGATCGAGAGAATGGTGAAGCCGATTTCGCTGGCGCCCTTCAATGCTGCGTCGAAGGGTTTCATGCCCTCTTCAATATGGCGCACGATATTTTCGAGCATGACGATCGCGTCATCGACCACAAAGCCCACAGCCAGTGTAATGGCGAGCAGGGAAATATTGTCGATGGAATAGCCAAAGACATACATGAAGGCGCAGGTGCCAATCAGCGACACCGGCAGCGCCAACGTCGGAATGATGGTGGCGGCAATGGTCTTCAGGAAGAGGAAGATGACCAGCACGACGAGCGCAATGGACATCATCAAGGTGAATTCGACGTCTTCGACCGATTCACGGATGGAGCGCGAACGATCATTCAGCACGAAGGCCTGAACGGAGGGTGGCAATTGCGCCTGATAGCCCGGCAGTTTGGCTTTGATCGCATCCACGACCTGCACCGTATTGGCGTCAGACTGGCGGAAGATCGCCAGCAGGATGGCGCGATCCTTGTTCTGCCAGGCGGCGATCTGATCGTTTTCGACCCCGTCATAGACTTTGGCAATTTCGCCCAGACGCACGGGTGCGCCGTTGCGCCAAGCGATGACAATGTCACGATAGCCTTCGGCATGTTCAATCTGGCCGGACGCCGTCAGTGTGACGTTCTGACCTTGGCCGCGCAATGTGCCAACCGGTGTGGCGCTGTTGGCGGCTGAAACCGCGCTGCGAATATCCTGCAGCGTCAGGCCGCGTGCGGCCGCCGCATCGGGATCGGCTTCAATGCGCACGGCGAATTTCTGCTGGCCGAAAATCGTGACCTGCGCGACGCCGGGGATTTGCGAAATCTGCTGCGCAAACACCTGCTCGGCATAATCATTGGTCGTCGACAGCGGCAAAGTGGGCGAGGCCAGACCCAGAAACAGGATCGGCGAATCCGCCGGGTTCACTTTGCGAAAAGACGGCGGGGCAGGCAGTTCCGGGGGCAGGCGGCGCAATGTCGCTGAAATCTGCGACTGCACATCCAGCGCTGCGCCATCAATCTCGCGATCAAGGTCAAACTGAATGGTGATGTTGGTCTGGCCGGTCTGCGAACGTGACGTCATCAGCGACACGCCGGGAATGGTCGCAAAGGCGCGCTCGAGCGGGGCCGCGACAGAGGCCGCCATTGTTTCGGGGTTCGCGCCGGGCAGTGACGCCGAGACATTGATCGTCGGGAAGTCGACGCGTGGCAGTGCAGCCACCGGCAGTTTCATGTAACCGAAAATGCCAAACACCAGAAACGACACCATCAACAGTGTCGTCATGACCGGTCGGCGGATGCAGAGTTCGGGAAGTGACATCAGCTATTCCCCTTCTTCGCATCTGCTCCGCGCGTTTCCACACGCGCTCCATTGGTCAGCGCCAATGCGCCATCGACCACAACGGTCTCGCCGCCAGTGATGCCTTTCAGCACAATCTGGCGACCTTCCTGATAACGGCCCAGTTCAATCGGCTTCACACGCGCTGTGCCATCTTCGACAACATAAACGTAATTACCGTTCTGCCCCGATTGCACCGCTTCGCGCGGCACGCTCACGACATCGGAATCCACACGCAATTGCATGCGCACCGAGCAGAGCTGGCCCGACCACAAGACTTCATCGGGATTGTCGAACACAGCGCGCACCGTGATCGTGCCGGTTGAAGGGTCAATCGCATTGTCGATGACCGCAATCTTGCCGGTCACACTTTTGGTCGAGCCTTGCGGGGTGGCGACGATTTCGGAATCGCTGCGCGTGGCAGCGTCACGCAAATCCGACAACAGGCGCTGCGGCACGGAGAAGGACACATAGATCGGTGTCGTCTGCACAATGGTGGTCAATGTGCCAGTCGCCGTGGAATCGCCCGAGCGGATGATATTGCCAGCCTTTTGCGTAAAGGTGCTGACGCGGCCTGAGATCGGCGCTTTGATTGTGTACCAGCTCAGCTGCACGTTGAGATTTTCGATCTGCGCTTCATCGCCCATGATGGCTGCGCGCGCTGAGGCGGCTGCGGTCTTGGCATTGTCGAAGGCGACCTGCGTGCCGGTCTGGCGCGAGAGAAGTTCATTGTAGCGGATGACGTCGCGCTCGGCCTGTTCGAGCGTGGCGCGATCTTTCGCCAAAGTAGCTTGCGCCTGTTTGATCTGCGCTTCGACCTGACGTGCATCGAGTTTGACGAGGACATCGCCCGCTTTCACGGGTGCGCCATCCGCCACCAGAATGGAATCGATCTGCGCATCAATGCGCGAGCGGATCGCCACGCTGGCAATGGGCTGCACGGTGCCCACTGCTTCTGTCAGATAAGGCATGGCGCCGCGTTCGGCTTTCCCGACGCGCACATTCACGGGAGGACGATTTGGTGCGCCATTCGTTGGGCCGCTGCTTTGCTGCGCGTGCGCGCTCATCGAAGCGGAAGAAGGCGGCAGCAAAGCCGAGGTGATCAACGCGACTGCGCCCAAACCGGCAGCGCCAGCCAAGATCAGTCTCGGGCTTTTCACGAAATTCATCATCGTCTCCCACACCGGCTTGTGTGTTGGCTTAAGGGATCGCGGGGCGATCACGGCCTACCCGGCTGTTTTATCTTGCAAGTTGGCACATAAGGCACGAAACGGCACCCGCTTGGCAAGAGGTGCAGGCCACCTGTCTGAAATTTAACAAAAGCGTCATATCCATTGGCCAGGCTGGGCATCTAATGGCCCCATACGTGCGCACAAGTGCGGCAGATCCGCGCTCAGCGCGTGTGGCGCGACATTTCTTCTATCAAGGCGCGGCCGAGCTCTTCCAGGCGGAAAGGCTTTTGCACCACACCATGATTTTTGTGCGCTGCGGGAACACCCGTCTCGCCATAGCCTGTGGTGAAGATGAACGGCACGTTCCGGCGTGCCAGTTCATCGGCGACGCGGTCGATCTTTTCAGTACCAAGGTTCACGTCGAGCAAAGCGGCATCGATCTCGATTTGGGCAATCAACCCCAAAGCGGCCTCGATCTGCGAGGCTGTGCCAGCGATCATGCAGGCCAGCTCACCCAGCATGTCTTCGAGGGTCATGGCGATCATCGGCTCATCCTCGACGATGAGAATGCGGCAACCCGAAAGTCCAGCTTCATCGCTCATGGCATCAATCCAGACGTTCCCCACGCCAATCGGTGACATTGGCGGTAGAGCCCGCCAGATGCAAGCTCAGCGGGCATCCTTGGGCGTCAGGTTGAACGATCTGGCTTGAGCCGCAAGGCCGCGTCCAGGCTCGCCGTCAGCCAGCCCGCGATCATCAGAAACCCGCCAGATGGCGCCGCCATGGGAAACAAAGCCTGCTGGGCGAGGCTGCGGATGGTGATGTCGCCACAAAAGAGCAGGGCGCCGGCGAGCGTCAGGGCTGCGGCCAATGTGCCGGTGCGGGTCGGCGCGCCACGCGTCAGAGCGATGATCAGGGCCGCGTGGATGAGGGCGAAGACCGCCGCCGTGCGCAAATTCTCACCATACCCACCATGCGCCGCCACAGCCGCGCCCGCCACGCCGCTGGCACCCAGGAGGCCGGCCAGAACGGTCAGAAGGCGATTGGACAGGGTCAGAAAAGCAGGCATCGGGCATCCCAAGGGTTCAGGCTGCCGAGCGGTAGCGCTCCTTGCGCAGGCGGGCAAGGGGGCTACGGCTCCAGGCCGGGCTAGGGACGATGACAGGTTGTCGCTTGTTGCTCACCGCCAGCCAAGGCCCACGGACAGGCAAACGGCCCGCTATCATATCCAGCAGCATCGGCAGTTGCATGAGCCCGGTGTCTCTCAGCAACGCGCCCCACGGTCCAATGGTTCCGTTCAGCCGCCGGATCTGAAACAAAGTGACCGAGGTGGCCGCCCCGGATAGCTGCAATCTGCGTTGCCGCACGAAGATCGGGCGGCCGGTCTCCAGGCGCAGGACTAGCGCGATGCCCAAGAAGAGCGAGGAGAGCAAAAGCCCAGTCACGCAGGCAAGAGCCTGTTGCCAGAGAACATGAGCCAAAATCAGTTTTCTTATGGAATTGAGGCGATTACGCAACATGCCTGAACAAACTTGTGAGATCTTTTTGGGGCCGTTCATAAGTGATCTTTTATTGCCAAGGCTCAATTTGGCAGTCAAGGGGCGTTAACCGACCCCTAACTATGTTGGCATCTACTGGCTGTATCGAGTCGGGAGTTGGGCCATGAGCCGCGTAACGCAGTCGTATTCCATGGAATTTGGGGCCACCGAGCCCCGCATGGAGGGATTCCGGGAGCGCGGATCGTTTCTGTCGGGCCTATTCGACTTTAGTCGTATGTTTCGCAGTTCAGAGCCTTTGCTCCTCCCAAATGACATCACTTTGCCCCGCACGATCGGGGAGGTTCCTCGTCCCGTGTCCAAGGCTGCCGCGCTGATCGCCCCAGAGGGCGTCACTCAAAGGGCCGTTCTGCAGCCGCAGGGCTATGAAATCGAGCGCCTTGTTCTGCATGTGGCGGCCTCAGATCGTCCGGCACAGGCCAGGCGTGTGCTGGTCACCCATGTGCCCTCAAGCGACGCGCCGCTGGGTGGTCTGGATTGCGCCGCCTTCGCCTCGCAATTTGCCCGTGCCCTGTCGCTGGAAGGTCGGGCTATTCTGGTGGTCTTCGGGGCCGGGTCCGGTCGGCGTCTCGGCCTGTCCGATCTGGTCGCAGGCACAGCCTCCTTCTCGGAAGCCATCCATCGCGAGACGGGCTCGCGTCTGCATATCCTGCCACCCGGACATGGCCGGGTTGAGCCCGGCGCTGGGCTGGCTGCGGCCATGGATGCTCTGGCCGCGACCTACGATTTCGTCGTGCTGGCGGTTCTGGATGAGGACCGCGCCGTGGCGCAGGAGCTGGCCTTGTCGCTGGCCCCATGCGCTGATCACGCGGTTATCGGCTGCGCGGGCCAGACCGGCTCGCCCGACATGATCGACTGGCGCAATGCTCTGAAAGACGCTGGTGCCAAGGATGTGCTGGCGGCGCGTGTGGGGGCAGGCCGCGTTGCGGAGATGGCAGCTTAGGCTGCGTCCTGATCCGGGCGTTCCATCCAGCCGATCAGCGGCATGATCGGCAAGATCCAGCACAGGCCGAGCCCGGCATAGATGAAGCCTTGGGCCAGACCAGACGCCTGCTGGACAAATTGCGCCTGGGCCAGCGCCATGGCGACCAGCGCATAGACCACGACAAAAATGACGATCACAAAGGCGCCGATCAATTTGCGGGTGCGTCTCGTCATGGGGTGCGGCGTCCTTCAGGGGTGCGACAGGCGGAAGCGTTGTCATGGGCTTGCCTCCCGCTATATGTCTCGCCAGCCTGTGAAGATCAATGCGGGCCAAGAAGATGACATGATCACGCCTTGAGAGAACCCATGACCCTTGCCGCCCATGTTTCGACTGCTGCTCCATCCGCCGCAGATCCGCTGCGCCCGGTGCGCGCGTGGCTGTTTGCCGTCGCGGGCCTCGTCTTTCTGATGGTGATTGTGGGCGGCGCCACGCGGCTGACAGAATCAGGTCTGTCGATCACCGAATGGAAAGTGGTCACCGGAATCATCCCGCCGCTCAGCGATGCTCAATGGCTTGAGGAATTCGAGAAGTACAAAGCCATCCCGCAATATGCGCAGCTCTTTCCCAATATGGATGTGGGCCAGTTCAAGATCATCTTTTTCTGGGAATGGGGCCACCGTCTGCTCGGCCGCATCATCGGTTTTGCTTTCGCGCTGCCGCTCGCCTTCTTCTGGATCACAGGCCGCCTGCAAGGCGCGCTGAAGTGGAAGTGCCTCGGCCTTCTGGCACTGGGCGGCCTGCAAGGAGCGGTCGGCTGGTGGATGGTGAAGTCGGGTCTCACGGGCCGCGTCGAAGTCGCGCAAGAGCGGCTCGCCGTGCATCTGCTGCTCGCGTCGCTCACGCTGAGCTTTCTGGTTTGGCTGGCGGTCAGTCTGCGGCCAAAGCCCGCTGAGCATTTGGGGTCAGCGGCCGCGCGCTTGCGCATCACATCTTTGGCGATGGTTGTTCTGACACTGGCGCAGATTGGTCTGGGCGCTTTGGTGGCGGGCCTGCGCGCGGGCTACACCTACAACACCTGGCCGCTGATGGACGGGCATTTCATTCCACCGTTCGAAAACCTCGCACGTCTGTCACCGTGGTGGGCCAATCTGCTCGATAATGTCACGACGGTGCAGTTCAATCATCGCATGACGGCTTACGCGCTGCTGGCGCTGGCCTTGTTCCATGTGGTCGATGTCATGCGTCATGCCAAAGGCACATCAGCCGCCAAGCGCGCACGCGCCATTGCGGGTCTTGTTCTGACACAATCGACCATCGGCATTGTGACGCTGCTGAGCGTTGTGCAATTGCACGCGGCGCTTCTGCATCAGGCTTTTGCCATGGTCGTGCTGGCCATGTGCGTTGTGCATGCAAGGCGGGTGGGGGAGAGCGCCTGACCTTCGTCATTGCGAGCAAAGCGCGCGCCATCCAGAGCCACACGTGAGGCCTCTGGATTGCCGCGTCGCCTTCGGCTCCTCGCAATGACGGCGTGGGATGCCGTCAGCCCGCAGCCGCCAGCGCCTGCTCAAGATCAGCGATAATATCTTTCTTGTCTTCCAGACCCACCGACAGGCGCACCACATCGGGGCCCGCACCTGACACAGCCTTTTGCTCATCCGTCAGTTGGCGATGCGTGGTGGAAGCGGGATGAATGACCAGCGAGCGCGTGTCCCCGACATTGGCCAGATGCGAGAAGAGCTGCATGTTGGCCACCAGCGAAACGCCTGCGTCATAGCCACCTTTCAGACCGAAGGTGAACACAGCGCCACACCCCTTCGGGCAATATTTTTGCGCGAGATTGTAATAGCGGTCACCCTTGAGGCCGGGATAGCTCACCCATTTCACGGCCTTGTGGCCAGACAGATATTCAGCCACCGCAAGTGCGTTTTCTGAATGGCGCTGCATGCGCAGCGGCAGGGTTTCAATGCCGGTGAGCAACATGAACGCGTTGAAGGGCGCAAGTGCTGGCCCCAGATCGCGCAAGCCCAGCACGCGGCAGGCAATCGCGAAAGCGAAATTGCCGAAAGTTTCGCCCAGCACCATGCCACCATATTCCGGGCGCGGCGCTGAGAGCATCGGATAGCGCTTGTCGGCCATCCAGTCGAATGTGCCGCCGTCAACAATCAGGCCGCCGATTGAATTGCCATGGCCACCCAAAAATTTGGTCGCCGAATGCACGATGATGTCTGCACCATGTTCAAACGGGCGTACGAGATAGGGTGAGGCAAGTGTGTTGTCGACGATGAGCGGCACACGGGCACGCTTGGCGATTTTGGAAATCGCTTCAATGTCGCAAATCACGCCGCCCGGATTGGCGATGGATTCAATGAAGATCGCTTTGGTGCGCGGTGTGATCGCAGCTTCAAAGGTCGACAGATCATCCGGGTCGGCCCATTTCACATTCCAGCCGAAATTCTTGTAGGCCTGATTGAACTGATTGATCGAGCCGCCATAGAGCTTGTTCGACGAGATGAATTCATCACCCGGCTGCATCATCGTATGGAAGCAGAGAAATTCAGCCGCATGGCCAGAGGCCACGGCGAGTGCGGCCGTGCCGCCTTCGAGTGCCGCCACGCGCTCTTCGAGCACGGCGTTGGTCGGGTTGGTGATGCGGGTGTAGATATTGCCAAAGGCCTGCAAGCCAAACAGCGAGGCGGCATGGTCGACGTCATCGAAGACGAAAGAGGTCGTCTGATAGATGGGAGTCGCACGCGCGCCGGTCGCCGGATCGGGAGCCGCGCCTGCGTGAATAGCCAGAGTGTTAAAGCCGGGCGCCTGGTCGGTCATGAGAATGCATCCTGATGAATATGATGCCCGTTTCTACGCTCGGGCTTTGAGGGGCGTCAATTGATCGATCTCATTGGCACCTCGTCATTGCGAGGAGGCCCTACGGGCCGACGCGGCAATGCACGGCGCTGTGCTGGGCAGGTTGCGCCATGGATTGCCGCGTCGCCTTCGGATCCTCGCAATGACGAGCGGGAATTCCACACATTGCTCAGGTGTTATTTCACAAAATAAACTGTTGAATTAATCAAACGCTGCGCTATCAGAAGAAAAATCCGAAGGAGGCTTCATGAGTTTTCTCGATCTCGCTCTCGGCAATCTTCTCTCTCCAGTTGTTCTTTTCTTCCTGCTGGGCGTCGGCGCGGCGCTGGCCCGCTCTGATCTCACCATTCCTGAGGCCGTCGCCAAGGCGCTGGCGCTTTATTTGATGATGTCCATCGGCTTGAAGGGCGGGGTGGAGGTGGCCAAGCAGGGGCTCACGGCAACGCTTGTTCTGGCGCTGGTCGCGGGTGTGGCTCTGTCGTTTCTGATCCCGCTCTTGGCCTATGCGATCTTGCGCGCGACAACGAAACTATCGGCGGTGGATGCGGCAGCGGTGGCCGCTCATTACGGATCCATCTCGGCGGTCACACTGGCTGCAGCCTTGGATGTGCTCAATCGGGTCGGGCTGACATCGGAAGGTTATATGGTGGCGGTGGCGGCGGTCATGGAAACGCCAGCGATCATTTCAGCACTTCTGATCTCACGCCGCGCGGCTCCCAAAGCCTCGACCACGACGACGGGCGAGCTGTTGCATGAGGCGAGCCTCAATGGCTCGGTCATTACGCTGGTGGGTGCTTTCTTCATTGGTTGGATCGCAGGCCCCGATGGCGTGAAACCGGTGAGCCCGCTGTTCACCGATCTCTTCCGCGGCCTCTTGTGCATCTTCCTGCTCGACATGGGACTGGTCGCGGGCAGGGGGCTGGCGCGCGCCAAAAAATATCTCGATTGGCGGCTTGTCGCCTTCGGCATTCTGATGCCGCTGAGTGCAGGTGCCATCGCGGCTGTCTTGTCGCTTGGCATCGGCCTGTCGACGGGCGGCACGATGGTCTTTATCACGCTGGCGGCTTCGGCCTCTTATATTGCCGTGCCTGCCGCCATGCGCATCGCTTTGCCACAAGCAGAGCCTGCCATTTATCTCACGCTGTCACTGGGCGTGACATTCCCCTTCAATCTGACACTTGGCCTGCCGCTATATCTGGCGGCCGCGCAAATGCTGAGAGGATGAGGCCATGCAGACCTTCGTCAAAAAGCGACTGGAAATTGTGATCGAACATCCCGCCCGCAAAGGCCTGTGCGCCATTCTCAATGCGCAGAAAGTGACGGGCTATTCGGTGCTTCCGGTGATCTCAGGATCTGGTCAGCACGGCCCGTGGGAAGAGGCGGGGCAGGTGACATCGGCAGAGGGCATGGTGATGGTGATCTGCATTGTTGATCCCGCGCAGGCTGAGCGTGTGCTGGCGGCAGTGTATGAGTTCGTGCTGCCGCGCAAGGCTATTTTGACACTGAGTGATGTGCAGGTGGTGCGGGGCGAGAGGTTTTAGTCCCGTCATTGCGAGCGAAGCGAAGCAATCCAGAAGCAACGCGTGAGGCTCTGGATTGCCGCGTCGGCCTACGGCCTCCTCGCAATGACGACGCTTTGCGTCGTCACTTCTTCACGCCAAACGGATTGGCGCCTGGCGCCAATGTGCGTTTTTGAAAACCTTTGCCCGACATGATCTGGCGCTTGGATGAAATGATGCGCGAGTTGACGCCCGTCCAGCCAATCTCACCCGACAGCCTGCCATATTCAATCTTCGGGCAGCGGTTCATGATGACCGTGATGCCCTTCTCCTCAGCACGCGCGGCCGCCTCATCGTTGCGCACAGTGAGCTGCATCCAGATCACTTTGGGCAGCGGATCAAGCGCGAGGGCTTCGTCGACAATGCCAGACGCTGCTTCCGAATTGCGGAAGATTTCCACCATGTCGATGGGCTCGGGAATGTCGGAGAGTTTGGCGTAGAAGGGGCAGCCCAAAACCTGTTGGCCCGCCAGCCCCGGATTGACACCGATGATCCGGTAATCGCGCTGGGAGAGATATTTCAGCACGAAATAGGAGGGCCTTACCTCATTGGATGAGGCGCCAACCAGCGCAATGGTCTTGACGCTGTTGAGGATGCCGCGGATGAGTTCGTCTGGATATTGATCGTGGTTCATGTCGGCCTTCTTGCTGGCCATTTTTGCCAAAGGCAATCTGAAAAGTCGATTGGAGGTTTTCGTGGTGAAGATGAGTGTGGCCGATGTCGAGGCCTTTCTCGCGCGGGAATTCCCGCAAATTGCCGCATCCGGCGATTTTTCCGTGCTGGAGACTGGCCCGATGAGCGCCAAACTGCGCTTGAACCACGGCGAGCATCACTTGCGGCCCGGCGCGACGGTCTCCGGCCCGACCATGTTTGCTTTGGCGGATATCGGCATCTGGCTCGCGGTGCTGGCCCAGATCGGTCCTGTGGGCATGGCGGTGACCACCAATCTCAACATCAACTTCCTGCGCCTGCCCGGCGCGGTTGATCTGGTCGCCGATTGCCGCATTCTGAAGCTCGGCAAAAGATTGGCGATTGGTGAATGTTCGATCCTGCCCGCAGGCGGCGGCGAGCTGGTCGCCCATGCAACCGCCACTTATTCGATCCCGCCGGTACGGTAAAATAATACCATAATTGTTTTGCCGTTGTTTTTATTGAGCTTTCTAAAAACCGAAAACCTACAAATCGTTTGACGCGTGCGGGCAGGTGGCCCTATAAGCGTCCATCCTTTGGGAGCGGTGCGCTTGTCGTGCTTTCTCCCCACCAGACGGAAAGCGAACATGTTCGGCAAGACCACTTCGACAAAGACCGCTGAGGTCCAGAAGAATTGGGTGTTGATCGACGCAGAGGGCCTCGTTGTTGGCCGCCTCGCGACGATCATCGCCATGCGCCTGCGCGGCAAGCACAAGCCTTCTTACACCCCCCATATGGACGACGGTGACAACATCATTGTCATCAACGCCGACAAGGTGGTGTTCACGGGCCGCAAGCGCGACCAGAAGATCTATTATCACCACACCGGCTTCATCGGTGGCATCAAGGAACGCTCCGCCAAGTTCATCTTGGAAGGTCGCTTCCCTGAGCGCATCGTTGAGAAGGCCGTGGAGCGCATGCTCCCGCGCGGTCCTCTCGGCCGCCAGCAGCTGAGCAACCTGCGCGTTTACAAGGGCGCAGAGCATCCTCACGCCGCTCAGTCTCCCGTGACGCTTGACGTCGCGAGCCTCAACTCCAAGAACGTGCGGAGCGCCTGATCATGGCCGAGACCCTGAATTCTCTCGCTGACTTGGCTGGTTCTGCGCCCGCGCAGGATGCTGCCCCCGTCCATGTCCAGAAGCTCGACAAGTTCGGCCGCGCCTATGCCACTGGCAAGCGTAAGAACGCTGTTGCCCGTGTCTGGATCAAGCCCGGTTCGGGCAAGGTGACCATCAACGGCCGTGCGCTCGAAGTTTACTTCGCGCGTCCCGTCCTGCGCATGATTCTCCAGCAGCCGCTGGAAATTGCCAAGCGCGTTGGCCAGTATGACCTCATGGTCACCTGCGCTGGTGGCGGTCTGTCTGGTCAGGCTGGCGCTGTGCGTCACGGCCTTGCCAAGGCACTGACCTATTTCGAGCCGGAGCTTCGCCCGTCTCTGAAGCGCGAAGGCTTCCTCACCCGCGACTCGCGTGTAGTTGAACGTAAGAAGTACGGCAAGAAAAAAGCTCGCCGCAGCTTCCAGTTCTCGAAGCGCTAATCGGGGAGGGGATTACCCCCTCTGCCAAAAGATTTACGGCCGTACCCTTTGGGTGCGGCCGTTTTCTTTTGCGCGGCTATTCACAGGCGTCGGCTACGAAGGGCTTCATAAAAATGTCACAAATCTGTTAGGAACAGCGCGCGTCGGCACAAGCGGGCGCCTGCTTACGGAGAGAGTCCCATGTTAGCCTGGTTCCAGAAGATCATGCCGCGTGAGGACAAGTTCTTCGATTATTTCGAGCAGCATGCGCAGACTTTGGTCGAGGGCTCGCGGGCCTTGCGCGAATTGCTGGAGCCGGGCTCCGACATCGCCGCCTGCGCCGCGCGCGTTTCGAAATTCGAGCAGGACGCCGATGACGTGACGAGCGAAGTTTTGCTCGCTGTGCGCCGCACCTTCATCACGCCCTTTGATCGTTCCGACATTCAGGGCCTCGTCGCCTCGATGGATGATGCCATCGACCAGATGAAGCAGACATCAAAAGGCATCCGCCTGTATGAGGTCACCGAATTCGATCCGAAAATGCGCCAGATCGCAGATCTCATCATTCAGGCCGCAGACGTCACGGTCGAGATGATTGGCGCCATGCGCGACATGAAGAAGAATTCCAACCGCCTGATGAATCTCGCGGTGAAAATGGGACGCCTCGAAGAGCAGTCAGACGAATTGCATGATGCGGGTCTGAAAGAAATGTTCCGCGCGCATCGCGCCGATGCCATGGGCTATATCATCGGATCTAATATTTACTCGCATCTTGAGCGTGTGGTTGATCGTTTCGAAGATGTCGCCAATCACATCAACACGATTGTCGTCGAACATCTCTGACCTTGTGAAGGGGCACGACTCGTGTCGACCATTCCGCTCACCTATCTCTACATTCTCATTGGCGTGGCGCTGCTGTTCGACTTTTTGAACGGCCTGCATGATGCGGCCAATTCGATTGCCACCATCGTTTCGACACGTGTGCTCAAGCCCCAATATGCGGTGGCCTGGGCGGCGTTCTTCAATTTCATCGCCTTCATGGTCTTTGGCCTGTCGGTCGCACAGACGGTGGGCTCTGGCATTATCGATCCCAAGATCGTCGATCCTTACGTGATCTTCGGTGCCTTGATGGGCGCGATTTCGTGGAATGTGCTCACCTGGTTGCTGGGCATTCCCTCATCCAGCTCCCATGCGCTGATCGGCGGCTTGCTGGGCGCAGGTATTGCCAAGGCGGGAACCGATGCGGTGATCTTTGCCGGCTTCACCAAAACGACGCTCGCCATTTTTGTCTCGCCCACGGTCGGCTTCATTCTGGCGCTGATGATCATGTGGGCATTGTCGTGGATGTTTGTGCGCGCCACGCCCAGTGCCGTCGACAATGTGTTCCGTTCGCTGCAATTCGTCTCGGCCTCGCTTTATTCGCTGGGTCATGGCGGCAATGATGCGCAAAAGACCATGGGCATTATTGCCGTGCTGCTCTATTCGCAGGGCCAGCTTGAGGGCGGCTTTCACGTGCCGTTCTGGGTGGTGATCACCTGTCAGGCGGCGATGGGCATTGGCACGCTGGCTGGGGGCTGGCGCATTGTGCATACGATGGGCTCAAAGATCACACGTCTCACGCCGATGCAGGGCTGTGCAGCCGAGACGGGCGGGGCGATCATGCTGTTCATCGCCACCCATTACGGCGTTCCTGTTTCAACCACGCATACGATTACGGGTGCGATTGTGGGTGTGGGTTCATCCAAGCGCATTTCAGCGGTTCGCTGGAATGTTGCCAAGGACATTGTCATCGCGTGGTTCCTGACTTTGCCGGCAGCGGCCTTGATCAGTGCGCTTTTTTACTTTGCGGTACGCGCTCTTTCTTGAGTGCGTGCCAAGTTTAAGGACTGTTGCGCGCAATTTCATGCGTCGCTGTATTTGTTTGCCACAGCCAAGCTAGAGCTTTCATATCCTCTTATTCTTGCTTTTGTTCTTTGTTCATTTTCGTTCCGGAACAATATCTGACATCGAGAATTATCATGATGTCACAGGCACTTGATACTGATCGCGTGTTTACTTGAGCGCATGCTTGGGATAGTTTTAACAATGCCCACCGCACGTTTGGTGACATTTATTCCGCGAGATACTCATGGACCATGATCACGCCGGTGCCGATGATTTCATTCATCTCGCCGCAGAAGTAACAGCCGCTTATGTTGCCAATAATTCTATTGCGGCGTCTGATTTGCCCAGCTTGTTGAAATCCATTCATCAATCCTTGCGCGATCTCGCAGGGCAGGAATTTGTGGCTCAAGGGGCAGGTGCTCATGCGCCAGCTTTGAAGCCGGCTGTGCCCGTGGATGAGACGGTTCATCCCGATCACATTATTTGCCTTGAAGACGGACAGTCCTTTCGCTCCTTGAAGCGCCATCTTGGAACGGCGCATCAAATGACGCCGCAGGAATATCGCGCCAAGTGGAGCTTGCCGGTCGATTATCCGATGGTGGCCCCCAATTATGCCGAGGCCCGCTCTGCGATGGCCAAAAAGATCGGCCTTGGCCAGCGTCGCAAAACAGCGAAAAAGAAATAGGCCGACAGGGGTCCGGTTCTTTCGGGCCGGTCTGCTTGCGCTGATCGGATGGCTCCTGCATGGTGGGCGCGTCCCGACCTCCCTGGATTCCCCTTCGATGATTTTTTCCAAACCTGTGCGGATGGCCACCACGGCCCTCCTGTTTTGCATCTCGGCTGTGCCAGCCTTTGCCGGAGATGTGACGCTCGACAATTTGACGATCCAGGAAGACAAGGGCGTCCTGCGCATTGCGCGGGTCGATGTCACCAATACCAATTTCACGCGCGAAGAGGTGCAACGCCTCCTCGACACATCGGCAGACAGCAAGGGCTCACTCGAATTGCTGGCGCGCTTTACGGCGGATCGCATGACGATCAGCGGGGCGACCTTTGCCGGTGACGAGGGCACGATGATCTTCGCGCCGATCATCGCCACGGGTGTCGACAAGGGCCGTGTGGCCAGACTCGCCGCCGATGGCGTCGACATCACCTTGAAAAATATGGACAGCGGCCCGGGCGACCTGAAGATCAAGGCGCTGGACATTGAGCGCGCGGATTTTGCCCCGCTGCTGAATGCCGTGCTGGCTGGCCGTCCGGACCTGATGGATTTCCAGGCCGAGAAGATTGTCTGGGCGGGCTTCGACCTGTCGGTCGCCGACGAGCATGTGAAGGCTGATGCCCCGGGGGGCAACCGCATTCGCATGTCGCTGCGCGGCCTCAATGCGACCACGCAATATCAGGGCACGATCCCCGTGCTATCCTCGGCTGACATCAACAATCTGGTCATCGAATTGCCGCCCACCTCCGAGGGCGCCCGCAGCCTCGCCAATGTCGGCTACAAGAAGCTCGACTTTTCGATCTCAGGCCATATGCGCTACGACCCCGTGACCCGCGAGATGACGATCGACGACTACACCATGACCGGCGTGGATGTCGGTCGCCTGGTCATTGCGGCCAAGCTCGGCAACCTCGACCCGGCCCTGTTTGGCCCCGGCGCGCCTGAGGCCAAGCTTGCGGCCTCGGTTCTGGCCAATATGTCTGTCCTCGAACTGCGCTTTGTGAACGAGGGCGCGGTCGACAAGGGCTTTGCCTTTGCCGCTGAGCAGCAGGGCAAGACAGCGCCTGCCTTGCGCTCGGAAGTCTCGATGATGGCGGGCCAGATGCTGCCGCTGCTGCTGGGTGGCAATCCGGCCGCTCTGCCGCTGGCGCGTGGCGTGCAGGATTTCCTGCGGGACTCGCGCAATTTCACCCTGACACTGAAATCGCGCGGCGCACCCGTGCCGCTGAGCAGCCTTGCGGCACTCGGCGATCCCGCGACCTTCTTTGCGCTCGTGGATGTCCAGTTGAAATCTAACCAATAGACGAAAGTCATGCGCCAAAAGCATATGACGAGATGTCCCTCGACTGGATCACTCATGGGCCATGCTAATTTCGCATGGCAGCGCTTCGCAGTCAGCGCTTGTTGATCCGCTTTTCCGGTTTATATGCAGTGCAACGAAGCAATTCTGCACCGCAACCAAACCTGGAGGCCACAATGGTCGAGAACCGCGTTGAACTTTATGCCGTCGGCACCGGCGTCGTCCTGACTGCTCTCGCTGCTCTGGTTCCTTTCTTCGCCTGAAGATTGAACTGTAGCGACCAAGCATTGAAAGAGCCCCGGCATGCCGGGGCTTTTCCTTTTTGGAAAGGTTTTGGGTTGACTGCGACAGCGCAAAGCGCGACGAGGCGTCAGCTTTGGGAGGCTGGAATGGCGCGGATCTTTATTGACGGCGAAGCAGGGACGACGGGACTGGGCATCCGGGACCGTCTGAGCGGGCGCGCCGATATTGATCTGGTCAGCATCGATCCGGCCCAGCGCAAAGACCCGAACGCCAAGCGCGCCCTGATGGCGGGTGTCGACGTGGTCATCCTGTGCCTGCCCGATGACGCTGCCAAGGAGACTGTGGCGCTGGCTGACAGCCTGCCGGGCGGTGGCCCGCGCATTCTGGACGCCTCCACCGCGCATCGCGTGGCTGCAGGCTGGACCTATGGCTTTCCCGAGCTGGAGTCATGTCAGGCCCAAGCCATCGCGCAGGCGCGCCGCGTGGCCAATCCGGGCTGCTATGCGACAGGCGCCATCGCGCTCCTGCGCCCGCTGGTCGATGCCGGGCTGATCGCGCCTGCTGCAGCGCTCACCATCAATGCCATTTCGGGCTATTCGGGCGGTGGCAAGGCGATGATCGAGGCCTATGAGGCGGGCTCCGCCGCGCCCTTCGAGCTGTATGCGCTGGGGCTTGAGCACAAGCATATCCCAGAGATCATGACCTATGGCCGGATGGAGACGCGCGTGCTCTTTGTGCCATCCGTTGGCAATTTCCGGCAAGGCATGATCGTCTCGATCCCGCTGCATTTGGCGAGCCTGCCGGGTCAGCCTGTTGCAGCAGATTTTGAACAAACGCTGGCAAAGCATTATCAAGGCAGCGAATTTGTGTCCGTTGTTGCAGCTGAAGCCGATTGCAAGCTGGAGCCCGAAGCGCTCAATGACACCAATAAGCTCGATATCCGCGTGGTCTCAAATGCGGCGCGCGGGCAGGCTGTGCTGATCGCCCGGCTCGACAATCTGGGCAAGGGCGCCTCAGGTGCGGCCGTGCAGAATCTCTCCCTTATGCTGGGGCAGAGCTTGTTGTAAAAATGTCATGATGGGTCAGGAAAGCACCACGCTTCGGGGCGGGTTGGCTTGGTGCAATTCCGCTGTATCATGAGAAACAGCATAGTTTTATTAAATTTAGCTCATATAAAACATAGACTTGTGTAATACGTGCATGCCTATTGTCGCGCCAACAGGGCAATTCTACACTCTCGGTCAAGGTTGAAGATTCAACTGTTGATTGAGGAAGTCAGGAATGTCCAAGAGCTTGAAGCTGGCAGGTCTTGCCACCGTATCTATTCTCGCCCTCAACAGCGCGGCTTCGGCTGGCGGCTTTGCCCTGCGTGAGCAGAGCGCGGTGGGTCTCGGCAACGCTTTTGCCGGTGCGGCAGCTGGCGGCTCGGGCCTCGGCTCCATGTTCTGGAACCCGGCGACGATGACCAATTATGCGGGCATCAACACATCGCTCTCGCTCTTCGCGATCATGCCGGTTTCCCAAATTAATCCGACGAGTTCGACGAGTGCGGGCTTTCAGAGTTCGAACGGCCTGACGGGTTCCGGTGACATGGCGCAAGACGCAGTGGTTCCGGCGTCCTATGCGAGCTACCAGGTGAATGAGAGCGTGTGGCTCGGCGTATCTGTCAACACGCCGTTCGGCCTGACAACCCGCAATCCCTATAACTGGGCGGGGCAGGCTGGTGGGCGAACCTCAGCGGTTCGTTCAATCAACGTGACGCCGACCTTGGCATATCGTTTCAATGACCAGCTGTCTGTCGCCGCTGGCGTTCAGGTTATGCAGTTCCGCGTGCGTCTCACATCAGCGAGCGCGGGTGCTGGGACATTTGCGGCCAATGCCGCCTCGGGTGAGCTGGACGGCGATGATGTGGCTTACGGTTTTACGCTTGGTGCGACTTACAAGCCTTTCGCTGGAACCGAAGTTGGCATCGGCTACCGCTCGCAAATGAAGCCGAAGCTCAAGGGCTCCTATACGACCGGCGGTGTCTCAGCCGGTGCATTGTCTGACGGCATCGCTGCCGGCACCTATGACGTTCGCTCCGATGTGGTGCTTCCCGATCAAATCACCTTGGGTCTTCGCCAGACACTGACCAGCGAATTCACCCTCTTGGCAGGATTTGAATGGGCGCATTGGGAAAAGTTCAGCCGCTTCCCCATCTATACGGTGGCCGGCGTTAAAGCGAATACGCTGGTGTTCGATTACCGCAATGGTTGGTACGCATCGCTTGGCGGTGAATACAAGTTGAACAAGGCTTGGACCTTGCGTGCTGGTGTGGGCTTGGAGCACGCGCCGGTGAATGACGATAACCGCACCGTCCGCCTGCCCGATAGTGATCGGACATGGACGAGCATCGGTGCCACCTATGCACTTGATGAGCGGATGTCGTTCGATGTCTCCTACGCACATCTGTTTGCGAAGAACGGCACGATTACAACACCTGCCGCTGGCGTTGGGACATTTTATGCAGACACCAAAGGTCGCGTGGACATTTTCGCGGTCGGCGTAAACTTCAAGCTCGGTGCTGAGCCCAAGAAAGTCACGACCAAGGCCATGATCACCAAGTGATCTGACCCTCTTACGCTGAGATCAGAAAGCCCGGCCTTCGCGCCGGGCTTTTTCGTCTGTGACATGTCTGCGACAGGGCCAGACAAAGACAGGGCCGGGAAGGGCGCGCCGCCGCCGCAATGGGCTGCCATGCGCCCAATTTTCATCAATGATTTCCAGAGGCTGGCTCCGTTTCTTGAAGGACGGAGCGCGTTCGGTCCTAATTTTGTCTGTAAATGAAACAATTGAATCAATTTCAGATAAATGCCTAGCTAAAGCCATGCGCGCCGGACTGTTTTCAAAATCCGGCTGGCTCGTTGGGGGAAATGATGCGCAATTTCAGACATGTATTGATGGCTGGCGTGGCTGCGGCTGGTTTGCTGGCGACTCAGGGCGGGGCACACGCGGGCGGTTTTGCCCTGCGCGAGCAAAGTGCTGTAGGCCTGGGTAACGCATTTGCTGGCGCGGCCGCGGGCGGCTCGGGTCTGGGCTCCATGTTCTGGAATCCGGCGACCATGACCAATTATGCCGGCATCCAGAGCTCGCTGTCGCTGTTTGCGATCATGCCGGTGTCGAAGATTACGCCGACCGGTGGGTATCTGCCGACGGCAGTTGGTAAGACAGATACTGGCGATATGGCACTGGATGCGGTCGTCCCGGCGGCCTACGGCAGTTATCAACTGAATGAGAGCATTTGGCTTGGATTGTCGATCAACTCCCCATTCGGTCTTGCAACCAAAGACCCATATGCTTGGTCTGGCCAGATTTATGGACGCACATCCAAAGTCACGTCGATCAGTGCGACGCCGACTCTAGGCTATCGTTTTAATGATCAGTTTTCGGTCGCAGCCGGCGTTCAGATCATGCAGTTCAAGGTTCGTTTGACGTCAGCTAATGATGGTCTCTTGTCTGCGACGCCGACAGCACGGACGGGTGAACTCAAGGGTGACGATACGGCTTTTGGCTTTACGTTAGGTGCTACTTACAAACCATTTGCTGGTACTGAGCTTGGCATTGGTTACCGCTCGAAGGTCACGCCAAAATTGTCAGGAACACTTCTGACACCGGGTGGCATACCAACGACAGCTGCGTCGGCTGGCGTCCCGGCATCTACGTCGCCTTATGATATTCGTTCTGACCTGACATTGCCCGATCAAGTGACGGTTGGTTTGCGGCAGACACTCACAGACGACTTCACTCTTCTCGCAGGATTTGAATGGACACATTGGAGCACGTTTGGTCGCTTCCCTGTCTATATCTCGTCTGGAGCTTTGAATGGCTCTCTCGCCAATACGCTCTATTTTGACTATCGAAACGCTTGGTATGCTTCGTTAGGTGGCGAGTATAAAGTGAACAAGAATTGGACTGCCCGTGCAGGCCTTGGTTTTGAGCGGTCACCGATTACCGATACGACGCGCAGTGTGCGTTTACCTGATGCGGATAGGACATGGGCATCGATTGGTGCGACTTATAATGTCGATGATCAAATTTCTTTTGACGTGTCTTATGCCCATTTGTTTGCAAAAAATGGCAAGATTAATGTTGTCCCGGGTAACCCCAGCCTTGCTTACACAGTTGGGCCGACCGCTCTCACCTTCAACGCCGACACCAAAGGCCGCGTCGATATTTTCTCCATTGGCTTGAATTTCAAGCTTGGTGCGGAGCCCAAGAAGGTTGCGATGAAAGCACCCTTGGTGACGAAGTAACTGCGTCATTGCGAGGAGGCCACAGGCCGACGCGGCAATCCATTGACGAGTGTTTGGTGGTCTGGCGTTACGCCATGGATTGCTTCGTCGCTTTGCGCCTCGCAATGACGAGGCTGGGGTGGCGTTACGCGCGCGTCCTTCTCCCGCGTGCGGGAGAAGGTGGTTGCCGGAGGCAACCGGATGAGGGCGGTTCAGCTGAGCCTGCTCTCACCCTCACCCGTCATGCTTCGCATGCCACCCTCTCCCGCAAGCGGGAGAGGGGTTTAGAAGATGCATCACGCTTTCACGCGCACATAGTCTCCGGGCGCATCGCAAAGTGGCGTGAGTTTTCCGCCGCCAGGCTCGCGCGGGGGCACGCGCTCTGGGGCTTGGGCGGTGAGCCAGCCAATCCAGTCATTCCACCAGGTGCCCGGTGTTTCTGTGGCTTCTTCCAGCCAATCATCAAAACTGCCCGCCAAGGGCGGGCCAGACCAATATTGATATTTGGGTTTGGCCGCGGGATTGACGACACCAGCAATATGACCGGAGCCCGCCAGCACATAGCGCACATCACCACCAAAATAGGCGGCACCTGTGTAGACGGAGCGGGCTGGCGCGATGTGGTCTTCTTTTGCCGCCAGATGATAGACGGGGATCGTGATCTTCTTCAGGTCAAGACGCTGCCCGCCAAAATCAAGCCGCCCCTGCGTCAGATTGTTTTCGAGATAGCAATTGCGCAGATAAAAGGAATGGTTGGCAGCTGGCATGCGGGTCGAATCTGAATTCCACACCAGCAAATCAAAGGGCATCGGTTCTTTGCCCTTGAGATAATTGTTCACCACATAAGACCAGATCAGCTCATTGGGCCGCAGCATGTTGAAAGCGGTCGCCATTTTCGAGCCTTCGAGATAGCCCGTTTCTTTCATCTTCTCTTCGATGGCTTTGATGCGCACCTGATCGACGAAAAGTTTCAGCTCACCTGCATCGCTGAAATCAACCTGCGTGGTGAGGAATGTCACGCTGTCGATGCGGTCATCACCGATGGCCGCCATATAGGCGGTGGCAATGGCGAGCAATGTGCCGCCCACGCAATAGCCAATGGCGGAGACATGCTTTTCGCCGGTGGCTTTTTCGATATTTTCGAGGGCCGCAAAAATGCCTTCGCGCATGTAATCCTCGAAAGATTTCGAGGCATGGCGTTCATCGGGATTAACCCAGGAAATGACAAACACCGTCAGCCCTTGCGCGACGCACCAGCGGATGAAACTTTTTTCCGGGTTGAGATCGAGCACATAGAATTTGTTGATCCACGGCGGGCAGATCAGCAGCGGGCGCTTGTAGACGCTCTCAGTGGAGGGTGCATATTGAATGAGCTCCATCAGATCATTGCGAAAGATCACTTTGCCCGGTGTGGCGGCCATATCGCGGCCGAGCACAAATTTGGATGGATCGGATTGGCGGATTTTGAGCTGGCCGTGGCCCGCTTCAATATCTTCGGCAAACATCTGCATGCCGCGCACCAGATTTTCTCCGCTTTGTTCCAGCGTCGTGCGCAGCAATTCAGGATTGGTGGCGAGAAAATTGGAGGGCGAAATCGCGCCCGCGATCTGGCGGATATAAAACAGCGCCTTTTCACGCTCCATCGGATCGAGCGTGTCCGCGCGCGCCACCAGATCATTCGCCCAGTCGGTTGTGATCATATAGGCTTGGGCGAGAAAATCGTAGACCGGGTTTTTCGCCCATTCAGGATCAGCAAAGCGCTTGTCGCCCGGGTCGGGCGCGCGCACGGGCGTGGTTTCTTCGCCTGACATTTTGCGCAAGGTACGCGACCAGAGTTCGAGCATGTCACCTGAAATCTTGGTCTGCGCTTCCATGGCGCGAGATGGGTCAGACAGCCAATGTTCGGCGACATGGCCGAGCGTCTTCACGGCATCTTCGACATGCTCGGCCACATCCGAATTGGTGCGGCCATCTTCGAGCGGTTTGAAATAGGCGGCGGCGACCTTGCCACCCTGTTCGACAAGCCGCGCCAGATTTTGCGATAGCGCGTTGAAGTCGGGCACGGGCATCTGGTTGGTTTCGGCGTGTGCAGGGGCGTGTGCAGGAGCATGAGCCACCGTTTCCGCCGGGGCTGGGGTCTGCAGCGCCGTCGGGGGCGCGGTTTGGCCCTTGCTCAAGTCATTCATGGTCTGTCCCGCTCCACTGGTCCGACGTTTTCTTGTCCCACTTTTTGGCATATCGGTCACTTTACAATGCCATTTTGCCAAATTGATGGGACCAACCTGAAATCAATGGCTGGCGCCGGTCCCGTTTCGGACATAATAGGTCTTTATTCATTGTTCGCACCAATGATCAAAAGGATTGAGGTCACGCTTGCGATAGTCGTGCCTCGTTCGAGAATAGGTGAGACAGGCTCATGACGCCTTTTCGTGGGGTTCCCGGTTTGCGCGCGTTGGCGCTGGCTTTGGCCTTGGCGGCAGGATTTGCCTCCGCCGTGGGGCAGGCGCGTGCTGAGGATGGGCCCGGTTGGCTGACCAAAGTTCTTGGCCTGCGCACCGAAACGCCCGTTTCGCCCGAATTCGTCCAGAAAACCCGGCCCAAATCGGTGGATTATGTCCCCGTTCATACGCCACGCGTCGGGCCGCCCTCCAAGCCCATGAGCAAGGAGCAGGTCGCCTCGCAGGAAAAATCGCTCGATTCATCGCGCCGCCAGCATGACCGGATTGCCGGCCGTGCCGGGGCGGCGCCTGAGAAATCCGTGGCCGAGGGGCTCGATGCCCGCAAGGAGCGGACAAAGGCGCCGGAGGCCTGTGGGCTCACTTGCGCCAATCCGAGCCTGCTGCCTTCGCAGCCCGGTCGTGAATATCGCTAATTTTTGACAACATAGACCGCATGCCACCGATGGGTTAAATCCCGGGCACAAGCGGTTGTCGAAGAGGACAAGGACTATGTCGGAATTCCACAGGGTGCGGCGTCTGCCACCATATGTGTTCGAGCAGGTGAATCGGCTGAAGGCCGCCGCTCGGGCCAATGGCGCCGATATTGTGGATCTGGGCATGGGCAATCCCGATTTGCCAGCCCCCAAACATGTCATTGAAAAGTTGGTCGAGACGGCGGGCAAGCCGCGCACAGACCGCTATTCTGCCTCCAAGGGCATTGCGGGTCTGCGCAAGGCGCAAGCCGCCTATTACGAGCGCCGCTTTGGCGTGAAGCTCAATCCCGACACGCAAGTTGTGGCGACCCTTGGCTCCAAGGAAGGCTTCGCCAATATGGCGCAGGCCATTACGGCCCCCGGCGACGTGGTGATCGTGCCCAACCCATCCTATCCGATCCATGCTTTCGGCTTCTTGATGGCGGGCGGTGTGATCCGCGAAGTACCGGCCGATCCGACGCCCGAGTTTTTTGTGGCACTCGAGCGCGCCATCCAGCATTCGATTCCCAAGCCAATTGCCGTTGTGTCGTGCTATCCGGCCAATCCGACGGCCAATGTTGCCTCGCTTGATTTCTACAAGGATCTTGTGGCTTTCGCGAAGAAGCACGAGATTTTCGTGCTGTCCGATCTGGCCTATGCCGAAGTCTATTTTGACGACAATCCGCCTCCCTCCATGCTTCAGGTGAATGGCGCCAATGATGTCTGTGTGGAGTTTACCTCCATGTCGAAGACCTTCTCCATGGCTGGCTGGCGCATGGGCTTTGCGGTGGGCAATGAGCGCCTGCTGGCGGCGCTGGCACGCGTGAAGTCCTATCTGGATTACGGTGCGTTCACGCCGATCCAGGTAGCAGCTGCTGCGGCTCTGAATGGTCCTGAGGATTGCATCCACGAAATGCGCGCCATCTATAAAAAGCGCCGTGACGTGCTGGTGGAAAGCTTTGCTGCTGCTGGCTGGGATATTCCCGTGCCGCAGGCGACCATGTTTGCCTGGGTGCCGCTGCCGGAGAAATTCCGTCATCTGGGCAGTGTCGAGTTTTCAAAGCTGCTGATCGAAAAGGCCGATGTGGCGGTCGCGCCGGGCATTGGCTTTGGCGAGCACGGCGACGGCTTTGTGCGCTTGGCCATTGTCGAGAACGAGCAACGCATCCGCCAGGCCGCACGCGGCATCCGCCGGTTCTTCGACGGGGCAGATTCGATGCTGCACAATGTGGTCGAGCTGAAGAAGCCGGCTTGAGGGGGCGCCCTCCTTCTCCCGCTGGCGGGAGAAGGTGCCCTGCGGAGCAGGGCGGATGAGGGCGGTTCAGACGCACTGACCCTCACCCGGCCGCCTGTGGCGGCCACCCTCTCCCGTAAACGGGAGAGGGAGTTAGGGGCCACTCCTTGAAACCCCCGCCGAAACATTGCAGAAGAGCGCATCCGGTCGCTGGCCCCTTGGGGGTCGCGGCCCCTGTCAGGTCCGGAACCCATCATGGCTGAACCTTTGCGCGTTGGCATTGCCGGTCTTGGCACCGTTGGCGCTTCTGTCATCCGTCTTCTCGAGCGCCAGTGTGGCGCCTTGGCCGCACGCGCCGGGCGTGGCGTCAAGGTCACGGCTGTTTGCGCGCGCGACAAGTCGCTGGATCGTGGCGTCGATCTGTCCGGCATCACCTGGTTCGATGATCCGGTGGCTCTGGCCAAGAGCACCGAGATTGATCTTTTCGTTGAGTTGATCGGCGGCGATGAAGGCCCCGCACGCGCCTCTATTGAGGCTGCGCTGGCGTCGGGCAAATCGGTTGTGACCGCCAACAAGGCGCTGCTCGCCAAACATGGCATGTCGCTCGCCAAACTCGCCGAAGACAAGCATGTGGCTTTGGCGTTTGAAGCATCGGTTGCCGGCGGCATTCCGATTGTGAAGACGTTGCGTGAAGGCTTGGCGGGCAATGCGATCAGCCGCGTCTATGGCATTCTCAACGGCACCTGCAATTACATTCTCTCGCGCATGGAATTGGAAGGCCTCTCGTTTGAAGCCTGCCTCGCTGATGCGCAGCGACTGGGTTATGCGGAAGCTGATCCGACCTTCGACATTGGCGGCTTCGACACCGCGCATAAGCTCGCCATTCTGACATCGCTTGCCTTTGGCACAGCGGTTGATGCGGATGCCGTGCATGTTGAAGGCATTCAGTCGATCACGCTGGCTGATCTGAAGGCAGCGGAAGAACTGGGCTATCGCATCAAATTGCTCGGCGTCGCGCAGCGTACCGATAAAGGCATTGAGCAGCGCGTGCATCCGACCATGGTGCCGAAATCCTCGGCCATCGCGGAAGTGATGGGCGTCACCAATGCTGTAACGATTGATGCCGATGCCGTGAAAGAACTCACCCTCGTTGGCCCGGGTGCGGGCGGCATGGCAACAGCCTCAGCCGTTGTGGCCGATATCGCGGATATTGCGAAGGGCATTCGCTCGGCACCGTTTGGTCTGCCCACCAGCGCCTTGGAAAAAGCATCGCGCATTCCGGTGCAGCGGCACGAGGGCGGCTATTACATTCGCCTCACCGTCCATGATCGCCCCGGCGCAGCCGCCGCCATTGCCACACGCATGGCCGAGCGTCAGATCTCGCTGGAAAGCATCATGCAGCGCAAGCCTGTTCTCAAGCGTGGCGCTGAAGCCAACGCGACAGCGGAAGCTGTACCGGTTGTGCTCATCACCTATGCCACATCAGAAGCCACCATTCGCGAAGCGCTCGAAGCCGTTGTAAAGGACGGCTATATTGCGGGCGCGCCGCAAGTCATCCGCATCGAACGCGAATAATTTCTCAAAGGCCCAGAAGGACCGACCATGACTGATCTCGTCATCAAGCAGAAGGATATCATCGAGCGTATCCTCACTCTCGAACTGGTTCGCGTGACCGAACGCGCCGCTGTTGCGGCCGCGCGTCTGCGTGGACGTGGTGATGAGAAGGCCGCCGATCAGGCCGCCGTGGATGCGATGCGTCGCGAATTGAACCGCCTGCCGATCGACGGCACGGTGGTGATTGGCGAAGGCGAGCGCGATGAAGCGCCGATGCTGTTCATCGGTGAGCGCGTGGGCACAACAACGGGCCCCAAGGTCGATATTGCTGTTGACCCGCTCGAAGGCACAACGCTTTGCGCCAAGGATCTGCCGGGCTCAATCGCCGTCATGGCGATGGCGCCTGCCGGTTCGCTGCTGAACGCGCCTGACGTTTACATGGACAAGATCGCGATTGGCCCGGGCTATGCCAAGGGCACGATTGATCTCGACATGAGCCCAGAAGAAAATCTTCTATCGCTGGCCAAAGCCAAGGGCGTGAAGCCGTCGGAAATCACTGCGCTCATTCTCGAGCGTCCGCGCCATCAGAATCTCGTCGATGCTTGCCGCAAAGTTGGTGCGAGCATTCGCTTCATCACCGATGGTGACGTGGCTGGCGTGATCTTCACAGCGCAGTCGGAATTGACTGGCGTTGATATTTACTTTGGCACAGGTGGCGCACCTGAAGGCGTGCTGGCAGCCGGCGCTCTGCGGTGCGTGGGTGGCCAGATGCAGGGCCGTCTCATCCTCGACACGGAAGAGAAGCGCGAGCGCGCTTTGAAGATGGGCATCAAGGACCCGAAGAAGAAATATGACATGACCGAGCTGGCCTCGGGCGACGTCATCGTTTGCGCCACCGGCGTGACGACCGGCCCGCTGCTCAAGGGCGTGAAGTTTGGTCGCGAGATCATCGAGACAGAAACCGTCATCTATCGCTCGGTCACCGGCACGGTGCGCCGCATCCATGGCGAGCATCGCCAGATGGACAAGTTCCGTCTCGACTAGGATTTGGGCTCAGACCTGATCGGAAAAGGGCGTCGCGATCTGCGGCGCCCTTTTTTGTTTCGTCGTCATTGCGAGCGAAGCGAAGCAATCCATGGCGTGACGGTTCACCAGAATGGCGCACTGGATTGCCGCGTCGCTTCGCTCCTCGCAATGACGAGCCGTTGGGCCTTGTCCTGCGGCTGTGCCATAAAAGGCCATGAGCCAGTCCGCTGATTCCAATCCCGGGACGCTGCCCAACCGCCTGTTTCTGGGGGTGGGGCAATCGGTGTTGGGGCGCGTGTGGCGGGATCGGCTGGATCTGGCTGCTCAGGGCCAGGCGCAGGCCATGGTGCAAGCCTATGGCCACCCGGATTTGCTGGCGCGTGTGCTGGCCGGTCGGGGCGTGAGTGCCGACACATGCACCACCTTTCTCGATCCGACCATTCGCGCATTGATGCCAGACCCCAATACGCTGGTCGGCATGGAGATCTTGGCCGCACGTCTCGCGCAAGCGATCATGCAGGGCGAGATGGTTGCGATTTTTGGCGACTACGATGTCGATGGCGCGTGCTCATCAGCACTGCTGGGCGATTTTCTGACCGCCTGTGGCACGCCCTTCATCATTCATATTCCGGATCGCATTTTTGAAGGCTATGGCCCCAATGTCGAGGCGATCCGCAAGCTTGCGGATGATGGTGCCAAACTTCTGGTAACGGTGGATTGCGGCACGACATCTTTCGAGCCGATAGACGAAGCCCAAAAACTTGGCCTCGACACGCTCGTCATCGATCATCATCAGGCGCCTGAAGAACTTCCCGCAGCCTATGCCATCGTCAATCCCAATCGTCAGGATGATCTGTCGGGCCTTGGCCATCTGTGCGCAGCCGGTGTGGTCTATATGGTCATCATCGCGGTCAATCGGCTGTTGCGCGACAAGGGCTTTTTCAATGCGCAGGGTCCAGCGCCCGATCTGCTCGCCGAGCTTGATCTGGTTGCACTCGCCACCATTGCGGATGTGGTCGCGCTGAAGGGGCTCAATCGCGCTTATGTTTCCAAAGGTCTGGCGGTGATGCGCGCGCGTGGGCGTGTGGGCTTGCGCCATTTGTTCGATGTGGCGCGCGCCGATGGTCCACCCAAACCTTATCACCTAGGCTTTCTCATTGGCCCGCGCATCAATGCAGGTGGGCGCATTGGTGATGCGGCGCTGGGTGCGCGTCTGCTGATGATGCAGGATGAAGATGAAGCCGCCCGCATTGCCACAGAACTGGATCGCCTGAATGGAGAACGTCAGGCGATTGAAGTGGTGACGGTGGCGGAAGCTGAAGCCGAAGCTTTGGCTGCCGGGCTTGATGAGACGGGCGCGTGCGTGGTCACAGCAGGCGAGGGCTGGCACCCCGGCGTTGTCGGACTTGTGGCCTCGCGCCTGAAAGAGAAATTCCGCAAACCGGCTTTTGCCATTGCGATGAATGGCAAGCTTGGGACGGGCTCGGCACGCTCCATCCCCGGAGTTGATCTGGGCCGCATCGTGCGGGCGGCTGTTGAGGATGGTTTGCTGGTCAAAGGCGGCGGTCATGCCATGGCGGCGGGCCTGACCATCCAGAAAGACAAGCTTGTCGATTTCCGCGCCTATCTGGAAGAGCGCCTGAGCGAAATCGTCGAGCGGGCGCGCGCCCATGATGCGCTCTCGATTGATGCCGCGCTGACAGCTGCTGGCGCGCAGCCAGATCTCTTGCGCATGCTGGAGGCGGCTGGCCCCTATGGGGCGGGCAATCCCGAACCCGTCTTCGTCTTGCCCGCGCATCGGATCGTCAAAGTCATTCCGGTGGGCACCAATCATCTCAAAGTGCGGGCTGTAGCGGGCGATGGAGCCGGAATTGACGTGATGGCTTTCCGGGCTGTTGGCAGTCCTTTGGGGGCGGCGCTCAAGGGCCATGAGGGCCAAGCCATGCATCTGGCAGGCACATTATCGCTCGACACGTGGGGCGGACGCGAGCGCGTGCAAATGCGCCTCATCGACATGGCTGTGCCCGAACGTCGCACGGCTTAGAGAAAAGTGAGCTTTTCGAGGCAGAAAGTGTTCGCCAAGGCTTGCCAGAGCGCGGCCGGGCCACTATACCCCAAGCCGTTCGCGAGCCGTGAAGAACGGCTCTTTGGACGACTCGCGCGACCTTCGTCTATCGGTTAGGACGGCTGCCTTTCACGCAGCAAAGAGGGGTTCGACTCCCCTAGGTCGCGCCATTCCATTCTCCCCATATCTGCATCAGCACCAGTCACATCGGGGGCCTGACTCCTGCTTCAGCCTTGCTATAGTCGGGCTGTCACAGTGCCCTGAGGCGCTGGATCAGGGAGGAGTTTTGCATTGGCCTGTTATCTCTCCGCCCAAAGTGCATCGTCAAAAACCATGTGGCGTCCATGAGCATGCCTTTTGCCGTCCTTCTGCTGGGCTATGTGCTGAGCCAGTTCTATCGCGCCTTTCTGGCTGTGATTGCGCATGATTTATCGTCTGAGCTGGGTCTGGGGCCGGGGGGTTTGGGCAATATTTCGGCAATCTGGTTTACTGCCTTTGCGGTGGCGCAGTTTCCGGTGGGTGTGGCGCTGGATCGCTTGGGGCCACGGCGCACCATGGCCGGCCTGTTTCTGGTGGCGGTCGCAGGCGCGCTTTTGTTCGCGCGCGCCACTGGTTTTGCGGAAGCCGCAATCGCCATGGCGCTGATCGGCATTGGCTGCTCACCGATCCTGATGGGTGCGATGTATTATTTTGGCCGCACGGCGCCAGCGCATAAATTCGCGCTGCTCGGCTCCATGATTGTGGGCTTTGGTTCGTTCGGCAATCTGTTGGGTGCCGCACCGCTCGCTTATGCGGCCAGCGAGATTGGCTGGCGCGCCAGCATGGTGGTGATTGCGGCGCTGACGGCGCTGTCTGCAATCGCCATCTATTGGGTGATCGAAGATCCGCCGCAGCTCAAGCAGGCGGAAGGCCAGCGCGGTGGCTTTGTGTCGGGTTTGATCGCGATCTTTCGCACGCGTGCGATTCTCTTGATGGCACCCTTTGCGCTTATCTCTTATGCGGCTGTCGCCTCTCTGCGCAGCCTGTGGGTCGCGTCTTATTTTGGCTCGGTGCATGGCTTTGATGCGACCGCGCGCGGCCATGCGGCGCTGCTGATGGCTGCCGCCATGTCGCTGGGTGCCTTGGCCTATGGGCCGTTGGAGCAAAGATTTGGCGGCGCCAAACGCGTCATCCTGGGCGGCTGCAGCCTCACGCTGCTTGTGCTCTTCACATTGTCGATGTTTGGCGCGGCATCAGCCAGTTTGTCGCTGATGCTTTATGCGCTGTTTGGCTTTTTCGGCATGTCCTATGCCATCCTCTTGGCCCATGCGCGGCTGTTCTTCCCGGCGCATTTGCTGGGGCGCGGTGTGACGACGATGAACTTTCTGTCCATCGGTGGGGCAGGGCTGTTGCAGTTCGTCTCGGGTGCCATTGTCGAGCACCGCTTGTCTGCGGGCCTTCCCCCCAGCGAGGTCTATAGCGCGCTGCATGGTTTGGTCGGCGTGCTGCTGTTGGGCGCGTTCCTGCTTTATTGGCGCGTGCCAGCACGGCCCGCAAAATAAGAAAGCCCGCGTCAGACGCGGGCTTTCTGAGCTTTTCAGCCAATCGCTCGATTAAGCGAAGGGCTCCTTGCGGGCGCCGGTGGCCAGGCCCTTGGTGGTCTGCTTCAAGATCCAGACGGCGAGCAGAACGAGCAGGCCGGAGAAAGCAATGTCGAGAACGAGCACGACTTGCTGACCGTAGGTCTTGAAAATATTCGCGGCAAAGACCGAGACGATCATGAAGGCCAGAGTGGCGATCATGGTCACAAAGAAGGTGACGAAGCCGATATAATCGATGCGCTCGTAATGGCTCTCAAACACGGTGCCCTTGGCGGCTTCCGTATTGTAGTACCACTTGCGGGCGAGATAATTGTTGCTGAGGAACAGCACAGCGGCCGCGACGACGAGCGTGAAGAAAATCTTCACGACATCATTGCCCATCAGCATGCCGAGCAAGGGGATCAGCAGCCAGACCGTATTGGCGGCGATGATCAGATAGCAATTGCGCGCAGTGGCCTGCAGAGTCTCGAGGCTGACCGGGGCAAACTTGTCTTCTTCACGCAGCGTATAGCCCGGAACGGCAAGGAGATCGGAATTCGACAATCTGGACACTGTTTCTTCCCTTTTTCTTTTTCGGCTCAACGGCCACACCAATATGTCTAGTATACATAGAAGCGTCTGGCATGGCAGCAGAGTTCACGATTCCGTGAGTCCTTTTTTAAAGCAGGCGTCGCCCGCGCGTTGAAAACCCCAGTTTCAGCCTCTAGGGTGCTCCAAACGCTCAATTAAGAGGTCTTTTGGGATGAAACGTCACTTTGCCGGCCTGTTTTTGGCTCTTGCCATGGCCACGTCCGCTGCGGCTCAGGAATGGCCGGCGCGTCAGCCCATCAAGGTCATCGTCACTTTGTCACCGGGCAGCGCCACCGATGTGCTGGCCCGTCTGGCCTTTGAACAGGTCAGCAAACAGGTCGGCCAGGCCATTGTCATTGAGAATCGTCCCGGCGCGGGCCAGCGGATCGGGGCGGCTGCGGCGGCTCGTGCCGATGCGGATGGCTATACGCTGCTGGTCAATTCATCGACCCATACCGTTTTCCCGGCCATGTTCACCAATCTCAGCTTCGATGTGGTGCGCGATTTTGTGGCGCTGGCGCCGCTGGCCAGCATTCCCACCGTCATGGTCGTGCCGGCCTCGCGCGATTGGGCGAGCCTGGCCGATTTCGTGAAAGACGCCAAAGCCCGTCCGGGCGCCATCAATTATGGATCGGGCGGCATCGGCAATTCCACCCATTTTGCGGCCGAGCGGCTGCGTCTGGCGGCGGGCTTTGATGGCGCGCATGTGCCGTTTGCAGGTGCACCTGAAGCGATCAACGAAGTCGTAGCCGGGCGCGTCGACTTTTACTTTTCGCCTGTGCCACCGGCCCTTTCGCTCATTCGCGATGGCAAGTTGAAGCCACTCACTGTGTCGAGCGCGCGGCGCTCATCTGTTCTGCCTGATGTGCCGACCACCGTGGAGGCGGGCTACAAGGATTCGGGTTATGAATTCTGGGTGGGTGCCTTTGCGCCCGCCAAAACGCCGAAGCCCATTGTGGATCGTCTGGCCAAGGAATTGCGCGCGTCGCTTGAAAGCGCGCCGGTGCGCGAGAAATTTGCCGCCATGGGCGCTGATCCCATGCCGATGAGTGCGGCCGAGTTCGATGGTTATGTCCGCAAGGAAGTCGATCTCAATATCGCCTTGGTGAAACGGCTGGGCATCAAACCCGAAGCCGATACGGCGAAATAAAAAAGGCCCGCTCGTGCGGGCCTTTTTCTTGTCAGGTGGCTTGCGCCTTATTCGACAAACGGCTCAATGCCGACTTTGCGCAAAAACGCTTCAGCGTCTTTCGAGCCCATGGTTTTGGCCAATTTCAGCGCTGTCTCAGGGTCTTTGGCATTGGTGCTGACGCCCGCTGCAAAGCCGATCCAGGTCTGCAATTCATTGGGTAACAGGCCGATCATGTCGACACCCTTCACGCCATAAATGCGTGAGGCGACCACGACCACCATGTCAGCTGCGCCATCGGCCACAACTTCAACATTATATTCGCCGGGCATGGGCATGAGACGATCTTTCATCTCGTTTTCAATGCCAAGCTGTTTGACCAGATTGGCGAAATAAATGCCGCTGGCGCCTTCTTCCGGATAAGCGACTTTCTTGGCTGACAGCAGGGCTTTTTTGAAAGCTTCCGCCGTGGAAATGTCTGGGCGCGGCGCGCCTTGTTTGATGCCAACGCCAATGCCAATGCGCCCGATCACGGTGCGGGTGTCAGCTTTGACCTTGCCCGCCTTGATCAGCTCATCGAGCACAGGGGGATTGAGCACAGCGATGTCAAAGGCCTCGCCATCCAGCACGCGTTTGCGCACCTGCGGATTGACCGCGAAATCGATATTGACCTTGGTACCCGTGGACTTTTCGAACCGCTCGGACATTTCAGACACGGCGACGCGGCCACCATTGCCAGACAGAATCTTGATCTCGCCAGCTGTGGCGACAATGGGGACTAAAATCAAAGCGGCTGCTGCCGCTGTCACGAAACGCATGGGCTTCCTCCTGTTTTTGTTGGGGCCACGGGGCCAGTTTGGCGTGGCTTCGTCAAGTGAGGCTTGTCAGGCGCCAAGCGGGCTTTGCGCGACGCATCGCCGCGTATTTTGTAACAGTGCGCGAAACAAATACCAGAATAGGCGTAACAGCACTGATTTAGATGAAGAATTCCATACTGAATGGCTAAAAATCAGACAGGTCTTCTGTTGCGTCTGGCCCTGAGCGATGTACTTGTGAGGCAGCCATTCTGACTTCAGGGAATCACCGATGCGCGTGCCGCTCAGTCTCGCAGGCCTGTTAGGAAAGTCGCAGCTCGACGTTCAGCCGTCTAGCGCAGCACCTCCGGCTGCCTCGGACGTCGAGCGCGCTGCGGCTTCTCTCATCCGTGTTTTGGGCGGCAAGAACGAAGCGCTGCGCAATCGTTGCGAACATGTCGTTGGTTTGACGCGCGTCATCGAACCGTTGACCAATGAATTGTCAGCCGTGTTCGTCGACTTCCAGAAAGTTGTCGCCGAGCTGCAACTGACCGCTGGTCAATTGGAAGAAACCCGCACGCATCTCGATGCGCAGCGCCAATTGTCCGAAACGCAAAGCCTCGAAATTCAGGCGCTCTTCATCAAGCTCGAAGAATTGCGCAAGGAAGGCGAGCGTCTGCTGTCGGACAATATCGCTGGCGCGCAGAATTATTCGCTGCTCGACGAGAATTTCCGCGCCACGCGTGATCAGCTGTCTGAAAAAATCACGACGCTGCGCTCGCGCGAATTCGAGCTGGAAAATGTGAAGAATGAAAACGAGGTTCTCAACGAGGACCTCGGGCGCACCACTTTGCGTTTGCGCGAGGCTGACTTCGCCGTTGCTGAATTGCAAGATGAGCGCCGTGCCCTGAACGACAAGATGGCGCAGCAGGCCGATGAAGTGTCGTCGCTGTCACGCTCGGTTGATGATCTGACGCAGCAAAGCATGTTGCTCAAGAAGCAGCAGCTGGAAATGTCTGCCGCCGCCGACAAGAACCGCACGCGCGTGCGCTTGCTCGAAACCGATCAAGCCTCCTTGCTGGCTGAAAACGAAGCCCTGCGTGGCGCCGTCGCCAATGCGGAAGCCCGCACGGATCAGACGCGCAGCTCTTACGAGATCAAGATCGAGGCGCTCAATTCGCGCATTCGTGTGTCCGAGCAATTGCTCGTGCAAAGCCGCGAGGAAATCCGCCGTCTGTCGGACGAGCAGGGTCGCTATTCCGAACAGGCCCGCGAGCTCGAAGTCGCGCAGGCGCGTCTGTCAGAAGTCACAAGCGATGCCAGTGCCGCAATGCGCCGGGCGGAAGACGCCGAGCGCACCTTGTCGGGCGCCAATCAGCGCAACAGCGAACTCTTCGCCAAGCTGCAAAATGCCGAAGAGCTCAACCGTCAGGCGGCGTCGCGCATCGAGAGCATGCAATCGACCATTCTGCGCTTCGAGACCGACAGCGAGACGCGGATCCAGTCGCTGCAGGCGCGCATCAGCCAGCTCACGGAATCGCTCAGCAAAGAGCAGATCGAGCGTGGGTTTGTCGAAGGCGCGCTGGATGCCGCACGCCGCGACCGCGTGCAATTGCAACAGACGATTTTCGAGCTCAAGAGCACCAACAATCCGCAGAGTGACAGCGGCCCGCAACTCGCGGTGGACAATGCCAAATCTGTCCTCGAAAAAGAGCTCGACGAGATCAAGTCCGATCTCATGCGCTCGCACACAGATGTGCCCACTCTGCGCAGCCGCAAGGCGGTCAAGAAGAAGGGCGACGAGTAATCGTCCCCTTTGCCCCAAGCGAGGATTTTTCTCTTTTATAGCAATGGTTTGAACGCGGCATAAGATTTGCTGATCCCGAGAGAGAACGGGATCTTGTCATGCCAGTCACCATCTACAATCCGACCACGGGCCGCTATGTCACGGCTCAGGCGGTTTCGAGCAATGCGAAAAAGATGACCTCACCGGCCGCGCTGAAAAGCAAGGTGGGCGGTCAGGCTGTTCCGCTGACGCCCACGGCGACCTCTGTCAAAGTCTCGCTCTCCAGCGCCGCCCAGGCCGTTTTGGCGGGCGCGACCAAGCTGAAGGTCGGGGAATTGCTGGCCAAGTTCCAAGATCCCAAATATTCGCCGACCGACCTGTCGGGTGTCTCGCTGTATTTGAACAACAGTTTTAGCGAGCTGATGCCGCCTGCTGTGAGTGCGCAGGATTATAAAAAGGTGCTGAACCTGCTGACCGCTGAGGGCGGGCGCAAGCTGATGGATGTGCGCGCCAACAATGACGCGCCGGTCAAAATGGATGTGGCAACCTTCACACAATTGCAGGCTGATCTGGCTGATCCAACACTGGCCCAAGCTGGTGCGAGCAAGATAGCCGAGACATTTTTCACCACCGCCAACCTAGCCAGCAAGCCGATCACTGTGTCGGGCAATCCGGCCGATGTGGTGAAATGGTATGTGCCGGGTGCGACGGCTGGCAGCTGGACGCAGGTCACCGATGCAAGTCTGCCCAACACGCTGGATGCGACGGGCACTGTGTCCAAGACCTTGGCATCCCTGCCAACAGCGCTCAGCAGTGCCAGCCAGATCAAGGTCGAAGTTCATAGCTCCGCGCTGATGGACGTTGTCGGTAATTTTTCCGTTGATTTGCCAATGGGCAGCGGCGGTGTTGCTGATGGCGTTGATCCGGCGATCCTCGCGCGCTTCAAGCAAATGGTCGAAAGCAACAAGGCCACACGCGTGACCATTGATGGGCAATCGAGCCCGGTCACCATGTCGCCTGATACGATCAGCGCTTTGGGCCCCAAAATGGTGGCGCGCTATTCGGGCAAAGTCACGGTGGATGCCAATGCGCAAACCATGATGAACCCGGCCAATTGGGAAAACCTGCGTTTGCTCAATAATTTTCGCGATGTGACGATCAATCTCAACACGGGCGTTCCTGCCTCCAAGACAGTGCTGTCGTCGCTCTCGCAAGCAACATCGCAAATCACTTATGGCCAGTTTGTCGGTGGGTTTAATCTGCTGGGCTCCACGAGCGTGCAGAATGCGCCGGTGGCTCTGGAGCCAACCACTTATGATGCCGCCGCCAAGACACAAAAGGTCTTGTTCTCGGGCCTGTTCAGCAATGGCGACACGCTGCAGATCAGCCTCGCCAAATCAGGCGGCGCACAGCAATCGCTGGCCGTGGGGCCGCTCACACTCGCTCAAGGCGCAAGCCCCGAGCAACAGGCCAGCGCTCTGGTGGATTCGATCAACACGGCTTTGGCGAATAATTCGGACTTTGCTGGCATCAGTGTGGCGCGCAGCGGCAATGAGCTGACATTTGCCTGGTCGGGCGCAGCGCCATCGCAAACACCGCCCATCGCCTTTATCCGCGCGACGCGTGTGACAGAAGGCGCGCCGAGTTTTGGCGTCGAGCTGACCGATGTGCCCCCCAGTGCCGCGCAAAGCCTCACCAATTATCCGCAAATCTATGGCGTGAACGTCAAAGGCGCGTCGGACCAATTGTTCATGAACAGTGATCGTCTGAATGGGCTGATCAGCAATGGGTTTGTGAAGACCATTCAACTGACCGATTCCGGCAATGTGCGGGTGGGGGCAGGGCAGGCCTTGCGCTCCATTCCGCTGCTTCAGAAAATCGGTGGCGGCAAAATTGTGATTGCCGATTATCCGACATCGGCTTCCTCTTATGCCAATTTCACCAATGCGGCGGCCGCGAGTCTGGCCGGCGGTATTCGCATTGTTGCCAGCCCCTCGGATATTCTGGGATCATTGTCGGGTCTCACCGCTTTGGCGCGGATGGGCAAGATTTCGACGCTTACGCTGACTGGCACCAATGGTCGCCAGACCGTGATCGACAATCTCGACAGTTCCAAACTCTCTGCACTCGTCGTCAGTCTGCGCCAAGGCGGATAAGAGTCTTAACCTTCGGCTGCCTTTCGTCTATCAGAAGGGCGCAGCGGGCCTGTGCCCGCAGATGGATGGTGCGGCATGAGCGCGATGGCGACAAAACTTCTGGTGCTCGAGGGTGATGGCATTGGCCCGGAAATCATAGCGGCGACGCTTGATGTTCTGCGCGCCGCCGATGCAGCCTTTCAGCTTGGCCTGTCTTTCACCCATGCCGATATCGGCTTTGCCGCGCTGAAAGCCAGCGGCACAACCTTTCCCGCCAGCGTGTTGGAACAGGCGAAAGCCGCGCAGGGGATTGTGCTGGGGCCTGTGTCGCATAATGCTTATCCGCCTGTGGCGGACGGCGGCCTCAATCCCTCGGGCGAATTGCGCAAGCGTCTGGACCTTTACGCCAACATCCGCCCCTCGCGCACGCGCGCCTCGATCCCCGCGCCCAGCCGCCATGCGTTTGATCTGGTGGTGGTGCGCGAAAATACCGAAGGCTTTTATGCTGATCGCACCATGCATGAAGGCACCGGCGAATTCATGCCTGTGCCCGATCTCGCCATGGCCATGCGCAAAGTCACACGCCTCGCCAGCACGCGCATTGCGCGCACGGCGTTTGAGTTGGCCATGACACGGCGCAAAAAAGTCTGCGTCGTGCACAAGGCCAATGTGCTGCGCGTGTCAGACGGGCTGTTTCTGGATGCTGTGCGCCAGGTTGCACATGATTTTCCTGAAGTGGCCGTTGAAGAGCAATTGGTCGATGCCATGGCGGCTTTGCTTGTGCGTAATGCCAGCCCCTATGACGTGATCGTCACGACCAATATGTTTGGCGATATTTTGTCAGACGAAGCGGCCGAACTGGCCGGTGGATTGGGCTTGGGCGCCTCTCTCAATGCGGGCGAGCAGCATGGCGTGGCGCAAGCTGCCCATGGCTCGGCCCCCTCCATTGCGGGACAGGACAAAGCCAACCCCTCAGCGCTGATCATGTCCGCGGCCATGCTGCTGACATGGCTTGCGGGGCGGCTCAACCGCCATGAATACGCGCGTGCTGGTGCGGCTATTGAAGCCGCCGTTGATGCGACGCTGGATGATCCCGCCACACGGACGGGCGATCTTGGCGGGACGCTTGGCACGAAGGCCTATACGCAAGCCTTGATCACCCATCTGCGGGCGTGAGCTGTTTTAGTCGAGCGGTTCGACCTTGATAATCGAGCCGCCATGGTTCGAGCCGATCCACAACACGGGCTTGGTGCCGCGATCATCCAAAAACGTCCGGCGGATATTGGTGGAGCGCGGCAGCAGATATTCCACAAAAGTGCCGCTCGCCACATCAAGTCGCGCGACCTGATCATTACTCATCGAGCCAGCCCAGGCCTCGCCCTTGGCATAGACGGCATCATAGGGGTTGCTCCAGGGTGTGGGCAATTTCCATTCCGTCATGCCGCCGGATTTGGGATCAAACATGCCAATGGAATTGGCGGCATATTGGGCAAACCAGAGGCGACCTTGTTCGTCGATCATGCCGCGCCGCGGGCGTGAGCGCAGGCTGGGTGTGGGATAGACAGTCAGCATTTTGGCATCCGCATCGAATTTGCCAACGCGCGTGTTGCCGAATTCCAGCATATACGGATTGTTTTTCTGATCTGCGACCAGTCCATAGCCATTGATCGAAACACCATTGGCATCTTTGGGTTCGCCCATGTCTTCATATTGGCCCGTCTTCACGTCGATCCGGTAGAGGCTGTGGGTTTCCTGATTGTTGGTCCACACTTTCCCGTTCACATGCGCATGTTGGGGCGAGACCATGCTCTCTTGTGTTGAGCCGGTCTGCCAGTCTTTGGGCACAGGATAGGCGGTGGCTGTTTTGGTTTTGGTGTCAAACTTTGTGACGCCCGCCTGATACATCATGGCAATCCACAAATTGCCTTCGGCATCCGCATCAATCTGCAGCGAGCCTTTGGGCGCATCGGGTTTCAACGTCGGAATTGGATAATCGGTGACTTTGCCGGTTGCCGGATCCAGCGAGCCAATGAATTGCGATCCGAAATCCGAATACCAGATCATGCCATCCTTGGTCATGATCACATCATGGGGCTGCGCTTCGCGGCGGTTGAGATCATATTCTGTGATGACAACCTGCGTGGCGCGGCCTTTGGGGCGCGGCAATGTTTTCATCGCATAGGAATGGCTCTTCTCGGCCGATAGATTGGCGCGGGCGAGCAATTCGGAGGCGGGCTTGATGATCTGCGCATTGACGCGCGGACGCTCGCCGCGCGGTCCGGGCAAAAGCGGTTGCGGCGCGTCGGGTGTGGAGCCGGGCGAATAGGAGCCCATGCGGCGGAAAATATCAGGGAAATCGTCAGCCTTATATTCGGAGCCGACCACACGATGCAGCGTGTGACAGCCGGTGCAATCGGTGAGAAAATCTTTCAGCTTGTCGTCGCCGGGCATGGACATGATCCATTCGGCACTGGTCATTTGCGTGCCGAGATCTTTTGTCTTCGTCAGCTTCACCTCAATCGGCTTGCTGTCATCAGCCAGCGTGAGGCGGGCAGGGCCATCAAGATCATAGCCAATGGCGCGGATGGAAAGATCGTAAGTGCCCGCGCTCAACCGCCCGGTTGGAAAAACAAACTCGCCCTTGTCGTTGCTGACAACGGTCAATGTGCGATTGCTGCCATTTTGCTTGGCGCTGATCAGCACACCTTCCATGGTGCCTTCAGGCCCGCGCACGGAGCCCGACAGCTTGGGCTCGGCAGATGCGACCAGACATGTTGAAAAAATGAGAGCAGTGGCCCCCGCAAGTGAACGCGGCCATGTGCGCATGATGATGTCCTCCCTGATATTTTTTTTGAAAGCCGCCCCCACGGCTTATGATCAGGAGCCTGTGCCAGCTCTCAGCGCGCGTCAATGCGCCGGTAGTCGGATGCCGTCGCTGGGCCGTTGTTCGACCGGGAAACAATTGGTGCGGCGGGAATCAAGGCAGCGCTGCAATTGCTCCTGATCGTAAAACTGTTTCACAACCCATATGGAGAACAGAACCAAAAGCAGGATGAACACGCCCGCGATCAGATTGACCCGGGTGCGGTGGGCCTCATGGGCCTCGTGGTCCTCGTGGTCCTCGTGGGGGTCGTGGGGTGTCGGGGGTTGGGTCATCGTGTGTGGGTTTGATCCGGTCTGTGGCCTTGAAAGCGCAGGTGGGGCGGGCCGTGCCTCCGCGAGGCAAAAAAGGCTCGCATCTTCGGGCTGAGGTTGCTAGGCCTCTGGCCAACCTCCCCGTATCTTGAAGGTGCTGCACGGATGACAACCAATACGCTTGCCTTGACCCGCCGTTTCTTTCTGGCCGCTGCGCCCTTCGGGCTCGCTGGCTGCGCGGCGACCGGTGGGCAGGTGCCTTCGGCTGCTACCCCCTCGCTGCGTGAGCTCCTCTCTGGCCCTTATGGCGAGATCGAGGACAATGGCATCATCGTACCGGAAGTCGATCTGGAAGACATCGATCCGCGCTTCCTGCGCCAGACCGTACCTTATGCCGGCAAGCAGCCGGTTGGCACCATCATCGTCGATACGCCCAATCGTCATGTCTATCTGGTGCGTCCCGAAGGCAAGGCTATCCGTTACGGCTGCGGCGTGGGCCGTGCGGGCTATGAATTCAAGGGCGGCGGATATATTGGCCGCACCGCTGTCTGGCCGCGCTGGGCACCCACATCCAACATGATTGCGGCTATGCCCGAGCGCTACAAGCCTGTGGCTGGTGGCATGCCAGGCGGTATTGAAAATCCGTTGGGTGCGCGCGCGCTCTATATCTGGCGTGATGGCGCGGAGAGCAATTACCGCATCCATGGCACCAATGAGCCCGACAGCATCGGCACGGCCGTGTCATCTGGCTGCATTCGCCTGTTCAACCATGACATTATCGACCTTCACCGTCGCATTCACCCCAGCGCAAAGGTGGTCGTGATTCACGGTGGTTCGGTAGCTGCGGCCTAAGCTACTCTGCGATCTATACAATTTGTATCGGTTCGGTTTAAGCTCTGATCAAAGCTGGTGATGACCAGATCTTTGAAAGAGAGGGCTTTGTGCTGCCCCTTGGCAGGTTTGGCGCGTTGCATTCGGCCGATTGCGACGTGCTTCAACAAAACATCCGCGCGCGGTTTCCCGGCACCTATGATTTGGCGGCGACGCCCGGGCGCGGGCGCGACTGGTCGATGCGCATCCATTCTGTGGATCTGGGGCGCGCCAAGCTGGCGGCGCTCGAGATGGACGCCTGTTCGATGGCCAATGCCCGCGACGGCGTGGTCCGCCTGCTGTTTCCGCTGACATCGGGTCTTGAAATGGTCGTGGGGTCGAAGCGCCAGGCCATTTCTGCGGGGCAGGCTGTGTTCGGCCCGCTTCAGGATTTTCGCAATATCTATGCGGATGATTATCGCGGTCTGGTTTTGGGGCTGCCCAAGCGCATGCTGGAAGAGGCACTGACCGATTTTGGTTGGTCTGGACGTCTGTCTGATGTGCTGGAGCAAGTCTCCGTGCAGCCCAACGGGGCTGCAGCCGCCATTGGTCGCCTGTTGCTCGCGCTTGTGCGCACGCTGGATGAAGCGCCCGAAAACATGCTGTCGCAGAAGCGCTTTATGACAGCGCACGAGGAATTGCTGATCCTCAATCTGGCCCGCATTCTGGCCCGCGAGGAAATGCGCGCACCAAGGGCCGATGCATCGGCGCTCTATTTGTCGCGCGCGCTTGATTACATGCATGCGCATGTTTTTGACGAGATTGGCCCAACCTCTGTGGCGCGTGCGGCAGGTTGCAGCCTGCGCAATCTGCAATTGCTCTTCCAGCGCGATTATGGACAGACCATCACCGGCTCCTTGCGCCAATTGCGCCTGCGGGCGGCCCAAGCCCGGCTTGCGGCCTGTGACCCGGCCGATACGATTACGGCAGTCGCCACGGATTGCGGTTTTTCACATTTGAGCGACTTTGCCCGCCATTACCGGGCCCTGTTTGGCGAATTGCCCTCCCAGACGCTGGCGCGCCGGCGCCAATCGCCAGCCTGAAACCGCCTGATTGCGCGCAGGCGATGCGCCTTCGCGCGCGCGATATTGCGGAGCCCTTGTTGCGCCTAAGCTTTGGCATCACAGGGGAATCGCCAGCAATGTCGTCGCGCAAGGATAGAACAATCACCCGCAATGACCTGGCTGAAGCCGTCGCGCGGGCCTCCGGCCTGCCGCGCCGCGATGGCAAGGAATTTGTCGAGGTCTTCTTCGATCTGATCACCGAGTCCCTGATGCGCAAAGAAACGGTGCTGCTTTCGGGCTTTGGCAAATTCTCGGTGGTCGAGCGGGCCCCCCGCCGGGCGCGCAATGTCCGCGCCGGGCATGATGTCATGATTGAGGCCCGTCAGGCGATTGTGTTCCGCCCAGCGCTCGGTCTGGTCGAGGAATTGAGCGGCTCCGTGCGTAAAGCCGGGGCTGATATGCCGCAAAAGGCCAGCGCCTGCCCCACGGCTCTTGAAAAGCCTGCATTTCTCCGTAAGTGATGGCCGCGGCCGTTTTCATCTGAAAGCGGCCAAGAGGCCAAGGCCCCCTTCAAGCGGGCCATAAGGGAGAAGATCATGGCGGTCGGCCAAGCGCTCGTCGAGACGAGGGCGTTGATCAAGACTTTTGGGCCCGTCAGGGCGGTGGATGGAATTTCCTTCACGGTCGGGCGCGGCGAGGTTGTCGGTTTTCTGGGGCCCAACGGCGCTGGCAAATCCACGACCATGAAAATGATCGCAGGCTTTCTGGAGCCGACCTCCGGAACCGCCTTTGTGGCGGGCTTTGACAGCCAGCGTGATCCGATTTCCGCGCGCAACCATCTGGGCTATCTGCCTGAAGGTGCGCCGGCCTATCCCGATATGACGGTCGCTGATTTTCTCGCCTTTGTGGCAGGCATGCGCGGGCTCTCACCTGCGCAAGGCCAACGCCGTCTGGCTGAGCTTGTTGAGAGCATTGATCTGGCCGATGTGTGGAACCGCCGCATTGAAGCTTTGTCGAAAGGCTACAAGCGCCGCGTCGGTATTGCCCAAGCTCTGGTGCATGATCCCGATGTGCTGGTGCTGGATGAGCCTACCGACGGACTCGACCCCAATCAGAAACATGAAATGCGCGCTTTGATCCGCACGCTCGCGCCGACCAAAGCGATTATCGTGTCCACCCATATTCTCGAAGAGGTCGAAGCCATTTGCACGCGCGCCATTGTGATTGCGCGCGGCAAAATGCTGGCCGATGGCACGCCGGCCGATCTTCTGGCCCATGCGCCGCACCGTGATGAGTCCATGCCGCAACTTGTGAAGACGACGCCGCTGGAAGATGCCTTCCGTCACATCACGCTTGATCAGGCGGGAGTGTAAGATGCGCGCGCTCATGTTGATCTTCCGTCGCGAATTTGCCGCTTATTTTGCCACACCTCTGGCCGCCGTGTTTCTGGCCGTCTTTGTGGGTGTCTCGACCGGCATGACGTTTTTCGTTTCCAACTTCTTTGATCGCTCGCAGGCTGATCTGTCATCCTTCTTCACTTGGCAGCCGTGGCTGTTGCTGGTGTTGATGCCAGCGGTGGGCATGCGCCTGTGGGCGGAAGAGCGCCGCCTTGGCACGATCGAGCTTCTGATGACGCTGCCTGTGCAGCCTTGGAAAATTGTCTTTTCCAAATGGCTTGCCGCTTTTGCTTTTGCAGGTCTGGCTTTGGTCTTCACCATGCCACTGTGGATCACGGTGAATTGGCTGGGGTCGCCCGACAATGGCGTCATTCTCGCTTCCTACCTTGGCGCTTGGCTGATGGCGGGTGCGTTTCTCGCCATTGCGTCGTGCATTTCGGCGCTCACCAAAAATCAGGTGCTGGCTTTTATCGGCGCCGTGATTGCGGGCTTCATCTTTGTGATGGCCGGCTTTGATCTGGTGCTGGCGGCTGTGCGGCCTTGGGCGCCTGATGTTGTCGTGCAGGTGATTGCCTCCATGTCGTTCATCGGTCATTTCCAGCGCATCACGGATGGCGTGTTTGAAGCCTCCGCGCTGGTTTTCTTTATTTCGCTGATCGCCTTCGCGCTCTGGCTCAATGTCCAGATCCTCGATGCGCGCAAGGCTGCGTGAGGGCACACACATGACCAAGACCTTCACAACCGGCCGTCTCGTCATCATTGCAGCGCTTTTGGGTGCGGTGATTTTTGGTGCGGTCAATCTGATCGCGTCCAACACATTGCGCGGCGCGCGCATTGATCTCACCCAACAAAAACTCTTCTCGCTGTCCAATGGCACCAAGTTGATGCTGGGCGAGATTGCCGAACCCATTCGCTTCCGCTTCTTCATGTCATCCGGCCTGACGCGCGAAGCCCCGCAGATTGCAGCCTTCGCGTCGCGCGTGCGCGCCATGCTGGATGCTTATGTTGCTTCATCCAAGGGCAAGATCATTATCGAAGTGATCGATCCCAAGCCCTATTCGGAAGAAGAAGATCGCGCGGTGGCCTTTGGCATCAGCCCGATGCAGGCCTCCAACGGTGACCGCTTGTTCTTCGGTTTGGCGGCGACCAATTCCACAACAGGCAAGGCAACGATTGCCGCTTTCTCCCCAGAACGCGAAGCCTATCTCGAATATGATCTGACGCGGCTCGTGGCGGAGCTCGACCGCAAGGGCAAGGCGGTGGTCGCGCTGATCGATGGCATGAACCTTCAGGGCAATCCGCAGCTGGGCATGCGTGAGCAGCAAGTGCTCGTGCAGATGAAGCAGTTCTTTGACGTGCAGCCTTTGCAAGGCGAAGTGACAGAGCTGCCCGAAAAGACGCGCGTGCTGATGGTCGTACAGCCGCAAAACCTGTCGGACAAAACGCTGTTTGCGATTGACCAATGGGTCATGTCGGGCGGCGCCACACTGATCTTTGTTGATCCCCATGCCGAGAGCCAGGTTGGCCCGCGCGGCCAGCCGCCCGCTGACAGTTCATCTGATCTGCAAAAGCTCTTTGCTGCTTGGGGCGTGCGTTATGATGCCACCAAGGCCGTTGCTGATCCGGGCTTTGCTTTGCAGACCGAGCGCATGATCAATGGTCGGCCCGCCAGCATGAGCAATCTGCCGTGGATCGCCGTGCATGATGAGGGCCTGCGCAAGGATGACGCCATTCTCGCGCAGCTGTCTGCCATGGTCATGACGACAGTTGGCTCCTTTGAAAGCGCCAAGGCTGGTGTGAGCCTGCGCCCGCTCGTCACCGCCTCCAAGAAGGCTGGCATTCTGCCAGCTGAACAGATGAAAGATCGCAACGCTGATCTGCGCGCGTTGCTGGTGAAGATTGAGCCGCCAGCCTCTCCGCCGGTGATCGCCGCGCGCCTCAATGGCACGTTGGAAAGCGCCTATCCCAAAGCACCTGAAGGCGTGACGCCCAAGGGCGAGTTGCTCACGCGCAACAGCAAGCTTGTCAATGTCATTCTGGTGGGTGATGCTGATATGCTGATGGACCGTACCTGGGTGCAGCGTCGCAATGTCATGGGCTCGGAAGTGGCACAGGCTTTCGCCAATAATGGTGATTTCGTCATCAATGCGATTGAGCAAATGGCGGGCGGTGTGGCTTTGGCTGATCTGCGCGGACGTGGCGTTTCATGGCGCCCGTTTGAGTTGATCCAGCAAAAAGAGCAGGAAGCCAATCAGCGTTACCGCGCCAAGGAGCAGGCTTTGCAGGAGCGTCTGAAAGACGCTGAGCAGAAGCTGCAGGAATTGGCACGCGGTGGTCAGAAGGGCACGGAAGTGCTCACCCCTGAACAGATGAAGACCATCGAAAAATTCAAGGGCGATCTGTTGGCCACGCGCGAAGAATTGCGCGCGGTGCAATTTGATCTGCGCAAGGATGTCGACTGGATCAAGAACGCCGTCATTGCTGTGAATGTCGCGCTTGTGCCGATTGTGGTGGGTGTGTTGGCGCTGTTGCTCGCCTTCCGCAGCCGCCGTCGCGCATTGCCGCGCAAAGACGCTTGAGGATTGCCGCATGAACATGAAACAAATCGGCCTTCTCTCCGCGCTTGCGGCTCTCTGCGTGGCCGCCGCCGCACTTTCGATGAGCTCAGGGCCGCAAGGCTTTGCCTCCGACAAGCGCGGCCAGCTAGTCTTTCCGGGGCTCACCCAGAAAGCCAATGATGTGACCAGCATCACCATCCGCGATTTCGAGCGCGCCTTTACGGTCGAGCGTCGTGAAGATGGTTTTTACAACAAAGAGAGCGGCTATCCGGTCAAGCCGGATGCGTTCCGCGATCTGGTGGGCAGCGCATCGTTCCTGACCTTTGAAGAAACCAAGACGTCTGATCCGGCGCGCATGGCGGATCTGGGTCTGGCAGAGCCCGGTGCCGCACCTGAAGCGGTCGGGCGCGACATGACGTTTCGCGATGCCAAGGGCAATGTTCTGGCGGGTCTCACCGTTGGCAATAGCGATGCAACAGTTGGTGGCGCACGCGGTGGCACGTTCATCAAGCTTGCAGATCAAAAGCAGGCGTTGCTGGTGCGCGGACAATTGCGCGTGCCGGTTCCCCATGCAGCTTGGTATGAGATCAATTTCGTCAACATCCAGCGGGATGCTTTGGCTGGCATTGTGATCAAGGGTGGTGGTCTGGACGAGATCATCACCAAGGCTGAAAAGAAGGGCGATGACATCACGCTCGTGAATGCACCTGACGGGCGTACGGGCGATGGCTCCAAGCTGATGCGGCTTGGCTTTATGGTTGACCCGATTTCCTTCCAGGACGTGCGCAAGGCTGCAGGCGCGCCTGGCGCTGATGCACGCCAGATGATCGTCACCTCATGGAAGGGCTATACGATCACCTATACGGCGATTGGCGATGTGGCTGACGGCTGGGTGCGTTTCACCACGCAGGTGACGAGTGATGTGGGCAAGGAAGAGGCCGAAGATTTCCGCCGCAAGACGGAAGGCTTTGACTTCAAACTCGCGCAGCACGAAATCGACATGCTGCGCTGGACGCTGAAAGATGTGACGCAAGAGGCGAAGAGCTAGTCTTTCGTCATTGCGAGCGAAGCGAAGCAATCGAATCCATTGACGAATGTTTCACCATGGATTGCTTCGTCGCTAACGCTCCTCGCAATGACGAGGTGTCGATCAGAGATGATAAATCCGGAAAGCATAGTGCCAGCTTTCCGTGATCGGCTTGCCCTCGGCCTGCAACAGACATTGCATCGTGCCGACCGTCTCCAGCTCATGCTGCACATCGAGCATCACGCGGAAGCCGTTGATCTTGGGGTAGGGCACCAGAAAGAAGCGCTGCATCTGCGCATTTTGCGCGGAGGCCACAATCTTCACCAGTTCCGGATGTTTCAGATAATAGGCGAGATCACCGCCGACAAAATCGACAATATAGCGGCGTGAATCCGGGGCTGCTTTTTCACCAGAGCCCAAAGCAACAGGCGGCGCAGAATAGGTCTCGCGCGCATAGCCCAGTTTGTGCAGCGACAGGCCATCAAGCATCGCGCGGATGCGATAGCCGAATGTGAAGCGTTTTCCCGGCTCAAGCGCGCCGTCTGGCACGAAGGAGCAGATGATATTGTCAGCCGTCTCATCCTTGGTGGCCAGCTCAATCAACTCGACATGGCCAGAGCCCCAGTCATGGCTGGGTTCGATCCAGTAAGAGGGGCGTTCTTCATAGGCCAGTTCGACATCCGCATAATGCTGAGTGTTGCGATCGCGCTGCATCAGGCCAAAGCCCTTGAGCCCCGCAACCGGATAGCGCTGCACTTCCTGAATTTGCGGGTTCTTCAAAGGCCGCCACATAAAGCCGCCTTTTTCTGTTTGGATCAGCAGGCCATCGCTGTCATGCAGCTCGGGGCGAAACTCATCATATTTGTTGCGGTCGTTCATGTGGCGATCATTCTCGCCCATGAGGAACATGGAGGTGAGCGGCGCCATGCCCAGCCGCTCGACAGGCACGCGCGGGAAGATCGACACGGTGAGATTGATCGCCGTTTCGTCCTGCGGGAAAATATCAAACTGATAGGCACCCGCGAGCGAGGGTGAATCCAAGAGCGCATAAAGCGTGATCTTGTCCGAGCCCAGCGTGGGTTGCTCGATCCAGAATTCCTTGAAGAAGGGAAACTCTTCGTTGTTGTCGAGTTTGCCGGTGCCAATCGCGAGGCCGCGTGCGGACAGGCCATATTTCTGATCGCGTCCCAGAAAACGGAAATAGCTCACACCAACAAAACTGATCAGCTCGTCGAATGTGCGCGCGCTGTTGAGCGGATAATTGATTTTGAACCCCGCATAGCCGAGATCGCTGGGCAGGTTCTTGCCGAAATCCGGATTGCGATATTCGAAGTTTTTGGGGTTGTAGTCGAACGGCTTGGCGACGCCACCGACGACCATATTGATCTTCACTTCCGTCTTGAACAAATGGCCCAAGTGGAAGAGTCCCAGATGCGCGCGCTTGTTGGGATCTTGAATCGGGTCTGGATCATCGCGGAAGCGGATCGGCTGCCAATTGTCCCAATCAAGCGCCTCAATCTCAGGCGGCAGTTTGGTGACGCGCGGCTCAAAAGCGCGCTCGGACAAGGCACGCGCGCGCAGCACGACATCTTCGTAGGTGAAGCGCGGCGCATCGGCGCGCGGCGGTGCTGGCATGGGCAACGCATTGGCAGGCTTGGTCTGCGCCTGCACCTCGTGGGCGGCAAGGGCGGAGGCGAGGGCTGCCATCAAAGAGCGGCGCGTCAGATCGAAGGAGGAGGGCAAACGGCAAAATCCTGAACAGGACGAAAGGGGAGCGAGGCAAACATGCCCGGCAAATGAGGCTCGAACGCGGCGGTAAATTCCTTCATGGAGCGACAATTTGCAAGCGTTGACCCCTGCTAAAGAAGGGGGTCGCTTGCCGCAATGCGCCAAACAATCTCGTCTTGAAGCCACGTGCAAGTCGTGCGAGCCTTGTGGCAACGGCTCGCCTCGAGCAGAGCCGATTCAGGGAGGGGTATATGGGTAGGATCGCCTTGGGCGCTCTGGGGGCCTTGGCGTTTGGCGCCGCATCGGCCGCTTGGGCTGCCGACAAGCCCGATTGGGCTTTTCCTGTCACCGACAAAGTCCAGCCGACCATGGTGCCCGATGATGGCAAGCCCAAGACGGCACCGGGCTCCTCGCGCAGCTACACGCGCGCCCAGATCGAAGACTTGTACAATCCGCCTGATTGGTATCCCGACCAGCATCCGGCCATGCCAACGGTCGTCTCCAACGGTCGCGCGCCAGAAATCCGCGCCTGCATTGCCTGCCATCTGCCCACCGGCACAGGCCATACGGAGAGCGCCAATATGGCTGGCCTGCCGGCCGCCTATCTGATGCAGCAGGTGGAAGATTACAAAACCGGTGCGCGCAAAGGCTCAGGCTCGATGCTTGCTATCGCCAAGGCGATCACGCCAGAAGAGAACAAGGCGGCGGCAGATTATTTCGCCTCGCTCAAGCCACGTGTGTGGATCCGCGTCATGGAGACCGACACGGTTTTGAAAACCTATGTTGCAGCGGGCAACAAGCGCGCCATTCATCCTGACCATGTGTTCGAGCCGCTGGCCAATCGCATCATTGAAGTGGGCGAGAATGAAAACCGTCTGTTCAATCGCGATCCCGGTTCCGGTTTTGTCGCCTTTGTGCCGAAGGGCTCTGTCGCCAAAGGCAAGGCATTGGTGGAAGCGGGCGGCGCACAGGCCTGCGCCTCTTGTCATGGCGAGGGCAACAAGGGCACGAAGGATTTGCCGGGTCTTGCGGGCCGCACACCCACTTACATCGTGCGCCAGCTGTTCATGATTCAGAATGGCGAACGCGCTGGCATGAATGTCGAGCCAATGAAGGCGATTGTCGCCAAGCTCACTGTCGACGACATGTTGAATGTAGCAGCCTACCTCGGCTCGCTGGAACCTTGATCGGGAGATTTTCATGACAAAACGAAATGACATCACCGCACTCGATGAGGTTGCTGGCAATGGTCTGCTCAGCCGCCGCCTTCTGCTGCGCGGCGGCGTGGCTATGGCTGGCGCGGCCAGCACATTGGTGGCCACACAAGGTGCGTCAGCCGAGCCGCTGAAAGAGCCCGAATGGAGCCGCTATCAGGGCACGACAGTCGAGCCCATGGGGCGACGCACGAAACATGAGAAAGATACGACGCGTATTCTCACCAATCCCAAGGGTGATCCGCGCACACAACATGCGCGCACGCCACATCATTTGCTGAATGGGCAGATCACGCCCAACCACTTGCACTTTACCATTCTGCACAATGGTATTCCCGACATTGATCCCGAGCAGCACAAGCTTGTCATTCATGGCATGGTGAAACAGCCCATCGTGCTCACCATGGATAGGCTGATGCGCTACCCGATGGTGACGCGCCAGACGTTTCTGGAATGCGGCGGCAATTCGGCGGCTTTGTTTTCCAACGAACCCGTGCAGGCCAATCTGCAATCACTGCATGGTCTTGTGTCGAATGCTGAATGGACAGGCGTGCCTTTGTCGGCAGTGCTCGACGAAGTCGGCATCGACCCGAAGGCCAAATGGATGTTGGTCGAGGGCGCAGATACGGCGGCGATCACACGCTCGGTGCCACTGAAGAAAGCGCTCGATGACGCCATTCTCGTTCTCTACCAGAATGGCGAACGCCTGATGGCAGAGCAGGGCTATCCGGTGCGTCTGCTGCTTCCCGGTTGGGAAGGCAACATGAACATCAAATATGTTCGCCGCATCAAAATCGTCGATCAGCCGGCACTCACCTATTACGAAGCGCGCAATTATTCGCCGCTTCTGCCGGACGCAAAAGCCTATCGCTTCTTCTTCGTCAATGAAGTGAAGAGCTTCATCACGCATCCGTCTTTCGGCATGAAGCTGAATGAGCCGGGCTATTATGAAATCTCCGGCATTGCATACTCAGGTGCAGGCCGCATCGAGCGCGTGCAGGTGACCGCAGATGGTGGCAAGACCTGGGCTGATGCAGCGGTGCAGGGCCCAACCATGCACAAGGCTTTCACGCGCTTCCACATACCGTGGCGATGGGACGGGAAGCCTGCCATTCTCTCCAGCCGGGCTGTGGATGATGGCGGCAATATCCAGCCTTTGCGCGCGGATTTCATTCGCGAGCGTGGTGAGACGCAAAAGCCGGTCACCAATCCGTTCGGTTTCCCGAACCAGCATTACAACAGTCTCACATCATGGGGCATCAACGCCAAGGGAGAGATCAGCCATGTTTATGCTTGAGAAAATCTCCTTTGCAGCCTGCGTGGCTGTGGCGCTTTCAACGGGCGCACTGGCGGATGACAAGAACGGTCTTGGCTCAAATGTGGGCTTGGGTCAGCCGATCACCGAAAGTGACATCAAGCCATGGGATATTACCATCCTGCCGGATGGCACCAATCTGCCGCCGGGCTCAGGCACGGCTGTTGTTGGTGCCAAGCTGTTTACCGACAAAGGGTGTGTGGCCTGTCACGGTGAGGGTGGAACAGGTGGCGCCAATGGCGCAGTGATCACCGACATTCCGCTCGCCGGTCGCGGCATTGAGGCGACCAAGACGATCAAGAATTTCTGGGGAAGTTCGACCACCGTCTTCGACTTTATCCGACGCGCCATGCCATGGCCCGCACCGCGCACATTAAGCGATGATGAGGTTTACGCGCTGACGGCTTTCATTCTCGAAGGCAACAAGCTTATCCCGCCGGGCACAGTGATGGATGCCAAAAGCCTGCCGCAGGTGAAAATGCCCAACAAGGATGGGTTTATTATCCGGTTCCCGGATCGGATTTGAGATCGTCATTGCGAGGAGCGTAGCGACGAAGCAATCCAGAAAGCCGCGCGTGAGGCTTCTGGATTGCTTCGCTTCGCTCGCAATGACGGCGCTTTATTTTACAGCGTTCAGCCGCTCAAATCCTGCGTCCAGATCGGCAATCAGATCGGACACATCTTCCAAGCCAACCTGAAAGCGCAGCGCCTGTCCGCCGGGGTTCCATTGGGTCGCTGTGCGATAAGACGCACAATCAAACGGGATGACGAGGCTTTCATAGCCGCCCCATGAATAGCCCATGCCAAACAGTTCGAGCCCATCCAGCATCGCGGCCACCGCTGCATCGGGCACCGGATGCAAGATGATGGAAAACAATCCAGACGCGCCCAGAAAATCGCGCTTCCAGATGTCGTGACCGGGCGCATCAGGCAAAGCCGGGTGCAGGACTTGCTTCACTTCTGGGCGCGTCGCAAACCATTGGGCGAGTGCCAGCCCCTGCTTCTCGGCTTCGCGCAAACGCAATTCCATCGTGCGCAGTCCACGCAGCGCGAGAAAACAATCCTCCGGCCCTGCGCACATGGCAAAAGCATCAAACGTCGCGCGCAGGCGCTTGAACCATGCATCATTGGCCGAGACGAGACCCAGCATCAGATCGGAATGGCCCGAAAGATATTTGGTGCCCGCTTCCACGGCGAGATCGACACCGCGCTCATGGGGCGGGAAGAACAACGGGGTCGCCCAGGTATTGTCCATGATGGTGCAGATGCCGCGCGCCTGTGCGGCGGCGGAAATGGCTGGAATGTCCTGCATCTCGAAACTCTGAGAGCCGGGCGCTTCCACCAGAATGGTTGTCGTGTTGGGCCGAAACAGCGTGGCAATATCAGCGCCAATCAGCGGATCATAATATTGCGTCTCGACGCCCATGCGCTTGAGGATCGTGTTGCAGAAGGTGCGCGTCGGTTGATAGGCGCTGTCCGTCACAAGCAGATGGTCGCCCGCTTTCAGGGCTGTCATGAGTGCGAGCGAGATGGCGGCCAAGCCAGTGGGGGCGAGCACGGTGCCAGCGGCGCCGGGGCCTGCCATTTCAGTCCAGGCCCGCTCCAGCGCCTCGGTGGTGGGCGTGCCCTTGGTCCCATAGGAGAAACGGGGGCGGGGGCCGCTCAAAGTCGCGACATCGGGGTAAAGAACTGTGGACCCGCGATAGATCGGCGTGTTCACAAAGCCGAATTGTTCATCAGGCTCACGCCCGGCAATCACGGCCCTTGTGCGGGATTTCAGGTGCTTGCGGGTTTCATCGCTTATTTTGGCCATTTTAAACCGCCCGACCCCTCTCTTGACCCCTGTTCGAAACTCGCCTGTGATAGGCTCAACCGTGGCTTCCTTCGCACTATAGGGGCGGCCAACGGAGAAGAGAAACCCCATAGGGCTCGATCGGGAGTTGTTTCGAATGAAAGTCATTGCCGCCACATTTTTTGCTGCCGCGTCACTCGCGGTCATGACGCAGGGCGCATCCGCGCAGGCCGGCTCGAAAACGCTCGACCTCGTCAAACAAAAAGGTGCCCTGACATGCGGCACCAATACGGGTCTGGCGGGCTTTGGCCTGCCTGACGACAAGGGCAATTGGACCGGCCTTGATGTCGATTTGTGCCGTGGCATTGCGGCCGCCATTTTCAATGATCCGGCCAAAGTGAAATTCATTCCGCTCTCTGCCAAAGATCGTTTCACCGCGCTGCAATCGGGTGAGGTGGATGTGCTGGCGCGCAATGGCACCTGGACACAATCGCGCGAAGCCGAACTGGGCCTGATGTGGGTCGGCGTCAATTACTATGACGGTCAAGGCTTCATGATCCGCAAGAAGCTCAATCTGGCCTCAGCGCTTGAGCTCAATGGCGCCTCGGTCTGCGTGCAGCAGGGCACGACAACTGAACTCAACATGTCGGATTTCTTCCGCACCAAGGGCATGAAATATGAGGCGGTTGCCTTTGCCGATATCAACGAGGCGGTGAAGGCCTATGATTCCGGCCGTTGCGATGCTTACACCACCGATGCCTCAGGCCTCTATGGCTCGCGCCTGAAACTGGTCAACCCGGATGAGCATGTGGTGCTGCCCGAGATCATTTCCAAAGAGCCGCTGGGACCAGCCGTGCGCCAGGGCGATGATCAATGGTTCAATCTCGTCAAATGGACCCATTACGCCATGATCAATGCCGAAGAGCTCGGCGTGACCAAGGCCAATGTGGATGACATGCTGAAAAGCCCCAACCCCGAGATCAAGCGTCTCTTGGGTGTGGAAGGTGATTTCGGCAAAGGCCTTGGCCTGTCGAAGGATTGGGCCTATCGCATTGTGAAGCATGTCGGCAATTACGGTGAAGTGTTCAGCCGCAATGTCGGCGATGGCTCAGCGCTGAAGATCAAACGTGGTTTGAATTCGCTCTGGTCGGCCGGTGGCATTCAATACGCGCCGCCTGTGCGATAAAATTTTTGCTGAGGATGAGTGCAGTTGCGCTGCCCTCATCCGTCATGCTTCGCATGCCACCTTCTCCGGTACGCGGGAGAAGGGAGGGACGTCTTCTGGATTTTTTGAATGAATGATGTAGCCGCGCAGCGCTCTGTCTCTCTGCTCTACAATCCTCGCCTGCGCGGTTTGTTCTGGCAGGCGGGTCTCATTCTGATCGTTGGGTTTCTGTCTTACGAGGCCGTGCTGAATGCCGCGACCAATATGCGCGCACGTGGCATTCCAACGGACTTCTCGTTTTGGGATCGCGTCGCCTCCTTCGACATCAACCAGACGCTGATCGCCTATTCATCATCTTCCCCTTATAGCCAGGCCTTTCTGGTGGGCTTGCTCAACACATTGCTGGTTGCCGCCATTGGCGTGGTGGTGGCGACGGTGCTGGGTTTTTTCATCGGCATTGCGCGTCTGTCGAAAAATTTCGTCGTCTCGAAACTGGCCTCCATCTATGTGGAAGTGCTGCGCAACACGCCGCTGCTGTTGCAATTGCTGTTCATCTATAATGCGGTGCTGAAGCCGCTGCCCAACCCGCGTGACAGTATTTCCTTTGGTGCGGGCATTTATCTCAACAATCGCGGGCTAGTGGTGCCCGATCCGCAATTTGCGCCCGGTGCTGGCTTTGTCCTCATCGCGGCGGTGCTGGGTATTGTCGCAAGCTTTGCCTTCAAGGCTTACGCCAAAAAGCGCCAGTTTGAGAGCGGCGAGATTTTGCCGGTGGCGCGTGTCTCGGCGGCGCTCATCCTGCTGCCGCCCGTTCTCGTTTATCTCTTGGCGGGCCAGCCCATCTCCTTTGATACGCCCGTCTTGCGCGGCTTTAATTTTGTGGGTGGCATGCGTGTGCTGCCGGAATTCGTGGCGCTGGTCGTTGGCCTGTCCATCTATACTGCCGCCTTCATTGCTGAGATTGTGCGGGCCGGTATTTTGTCGGTCTCGCATGGCCAGACGGAAGCTGCGCAATCCTTGGGCCTGTCGCGCGCGCAAACGCTGAAACTTGTCGTCGTGCCGCAAGCCTTGCGCGTCATTGTGCCCCCGCTCACCAATCAGTTTCTGGCGCTGACAAAAAACTCGTCGCTTGCGGTGTTCATCGGCTATCCCGATCTTGTGCAGGTTTTTGCTGGCACCGTGCTCAACCAGACCGGGGCCGCTGTTCAGGTGATTGCCATCACCATGGCGGTCTATCTGGTGATCTCGCTGATCACCGCCATGATCATGAATGTCTACAACCGCCGTATGGCCTTGGTGGAGCGCTGACATGAGCCTCTATCTGCGCCACGACGAAGCACCGCTCTTGCCGCCGCCCGCACGCGTAGGCGGCGCGCTGGGTTGGCTGCGCGAACATATTTTTTCTGGCTGGGTGTCTGGCCCGCTGGCATTGGCTTTCATCGCGCTCATCGTCTGGATCCTGCCCGATCTCGTGCGCTTCTTTGTGCTGGACGCGATCTGGACAGCCGATGATGGCGCGGCGTGTCGCGTGCAAGGCACCGGCGCCTGCTGGGCCTTTGTCGACCGCAAACTCGATTTCTTCCGCTATGGCTCTTATCCGGGCACCGAGCATTGGCGTGTTGATCTCACGCTGATGATCGGCACCGTGCTGAGCGCGCGCCTGCTCTGGCCGGATGGCCAGAAGAGCAGGGGCGGATTGTTGGCATTTTTGTTTGGCATTCCGCTGTTCATCTTCCTGATGATCCCAGGTCCCGCCGCCGTGATGCGTGAACCTGGTATCGAGCTGGCCATTCTGGCCGGCGGTGTGGCGCTGGCCGCCCTTTTGGAATTCACTAAACTGCGCACGCTGTGGGTCGGTATTTTCTTCTTCTTTATCTTTCCGGTCATCGCCGTCTATCTGCTCAAGGGATCGGCGTTTTTGGGCCTCGTACAGGTCGATACCAATCTCTGGGGTGGTATTTTCCTGAGCTTGCTGGTGGCCACTGTTGGCATCGTCTTCTCGCTGCCCGCTGGCGTGTTGCTGGCGCTGGGTCGGCGCTCTGAACTGCCTGCTGTTCGCTTCTTCTCGATCCTCTACATTGAATTTGTGCGCGGCGTGCCATTCATCACGGTGCTGTTCATGGCCAACACGATGTTGCCGCTTTTTGTGCCAGACAATTGGTCGCCGGATCGCCTGATGCGTCCCATCGTCGGCTTTGCGCTTTTTGCTGCGGCCTATATGGCGGAGGAAGTGCGCGGCGGCTTGCAGGCCATCCCCAAGGGCCAGAGCGAAGGCGCCATGGCATTGGGCCTGTCCTATTGGCAGCGCATGCGGCTCATCATTCTGCCGCAGGCTTTGACGCTGGTGATCCCCGGCATCGTCAATATTTTCATCTCGCTGTTCAAAGACACGACGCTGGTGGCGATTGTCGGCATTTTCGATTTCCTGCGCGCGATTGATGCGGCGCGGATCGATCCTGTCTGGAGCGGGCCAACAGTTTCACCCACCGTTTATGCTTTCGCCGCCGCTTTCTATTTCCTCTTCTGTTTCGGCATGTCGCGCTATTCCCAGATGATGGAAGAGCGTCTCAATGCCGGTCGTCGCCGCTAGGAATTTTCGCCATGAACGAGACCGCGATTGAAATCACCGCCATGAACAAATGGTATGGCCAGTTTCATGTGCTGCGTGACATCAACCTCACCGTGAAGCGCGGCGAGAAGCTTGTGATTTGCGGCCCCTCAGGCTCAGGCAAATCCACGATGATCCGTTGCATCAATCGCCTGGAAGAGCATCAGCAGGGCCGTATCGTGGTCGATGGCATTGAGTTGACCGATGACCTCAAGCGCATTGATGAAGTGCGCCGCGATGTTGGGATGGTGTTCCAGCACTTCAATCTGTTTCCGCATCTGACCATTTTGGAAAACTGCACCTTGGCGCCGATCTGGGTGCGCAAGATGAAGAAGAAGGATGCGGAAGAAATCGCCATGCACTATCTGACGCGGGTGAAAATCCCCGAACAGGCGCATAAATTTTCAGGCCAATTGTCAGGCGGCCAGCAACAGCGCGTGGCCATTGCACGCTCGCTGTGCATGAGCCCGAAGATCATGCTGTTTGATGAGCCCACGTCCGCGCTTGATCCGGAAATGGTCAAAGAAGTGCTCGACACAATGGTGTCGCTCGCCCAAGAGGGCATGACCATGCTTTGTGTCACCCATGAAATGGGCTTTGCGCGGCAGGTGGCCGATCGCGTGATCTTTATGGATCAGGGGCAGATCGTGGAAGCTAATGCGCCTGAGGAGTTTTTCTCTCATCCGCAGCATGAGCGGACGAAGCTCTTCCTCAGCCAGATTTTGCATTAGGCCATTATTGCTGCGTCGACGAGCTTGTGCCGGCACTGACGGGTGCTGGAACAGAGGCCGGGAGATTGGCGTCAATGCGCGTCCAATGGGTCGCGAGATCTGTGCCGATGGCCTTGATTGTAGCGATCGAGACCGCCGCAACAAGCGCGATGATCAGACCATATTCAACGGCTGCTGAGCCGCTTTCATCGTTCAAGAATGCACGCATGTCATCCTCCTTTGAGTGAGGGTGCCGGGGACTTGTCCCCGGCAACGTTCGCGTTTCCGTTTTTACTGAGAAACGGAAGATGAAGCGCCTGCGCTGACCGGAGCAGGAACAGCAGTCGGCAGGTTGCTATCAATGCGGGTCCAGTGGGTCGCAAGGTGCGTACCAACGCTCTTGATCGTGGCGATCGAAACAGCAGCAACGAGTGCGATGATCAGACCATATTCAACGGCAGCAGAGCCGGATTCGTTTGCAATGAATGACTTCAACATGACGCAATTCCTTTTCAAAAATGCACGCATCTAAAAAACAAAGTCGGGTCCTAACATGCGCCAGCTCCCGAGGGGACGCAGGAGAGGCCAAGACCCGTGGTGCTAATCTCCCTGACGCGTCCTAATGAAAGCTTCACCGCTGCCGTAAAGTCCAATGCAGACTTAAAATTGAGTTAACGAGATTAAATCTTGTCGAAAAAGCAAAGCATTGCGCGATTGCTAGTGAAGCGTGTTTTTTGCCGTCAGAAAAGCTGACGTAAAGAAACCGCGCAAACGCTACGTCACCTTCGTCATTGCGAGGAGGCCGTGAGGCCGACGTGGCAATCCATGGTCGGGTCTTGCAGGATTGGGCGCACCGCCATGGATTGCTTCGTCGCTACGCTCCTCGCAATGACGAGGCTGGCGTGTCGCTTCTTCTGCGTCATTGCGAGGAGGCCGTGAGGCCGACGCGGCAATCCATGGTCGCGTCTTGCAGGATTGAGCGCACCGCCATGGATTGCTTCGTCGCTACGCTCCTCGCAATGACGAGGCTGGCGGGTTGCTCCTCC
>CANGBC010000008.1 GCA_947452005.1 Beijerinckiaceae bacterium
GGAAGCAGGACTCGAACCTGCGAAGGCTAAGCCAGCGGATTTACAGTCCGCCCCCTTTGCCGCTCGGGACATTCCCCCGCCGAGGGGCTTTCGCCCACTCAAGAAAAAGCCCCGCGCGAAGACGGGGCCAATCCGTGGGGCGCTTATGGTGACAGCGCGTTCCCCTGTCAACCCAAAAAGCCCTAAATCCGCCTGATCGCTCCCAAGATCAGCCCGCGCGCATTGCGTCCGGGCCTGTTTTACGACACACAGGCTGCATGAGCCGCAAACGACCGCCCCACACCAACGACCGTCGCCCCGAACGTGGCGAGAGCCGCCCGTTTCAAAAACCCCTCGAGCGACGCGGGGCCAACAAGACCAGCGAGCAACGCGACCCGCGCGAGGCGCAAAAGCCCCGTGAGCCGCGCGAACAGCGCGAGCCGCGTGAAGCCTCTGGGCGCAGCGAACGCGCGCCCTTCCGGGGGCCGCGCGGACCAGCCCGTACCAGCCAGCCCAAACTGCCCGCCGATATCGCGCTGATCTGGGGCTATCATGCCGTGCGTGAAGCCTTGCGCTCGGAGCGTCGCAAAGTGTTGCGCGTGGTCGCAACCGAAGCCGCAGCTGAAAAGCTCAGCGGGGAAATTGCCAAAAAAGGTTTGCAGGCTGAAATCGTGCCCACCGAACAGATCGCGCTGCGTTTGCCAGCAGACGCTGTGCACCAAGGCGTGTTGATTGAAGCGCGCCACCTGCCCGATCTCGACATTGAAGATCTGCCCGAAAATGCTTTCGTTCTGGTGCTCGATCAGGTCACTGATCCGCATAATGTCGGCGCGATTTTGCGCACCGCTGCAGCCTTCGGACTCGACGCGATTGTCACCACGGAGCGTCATTCGCCAGCCCTCACCGGCGTGCTTGCGAAAACAGCTTCAGGTGGCCTTGAACATGTGCCGATGGTGACAGTGACCAATCTGGCGCGTGCGTTGGAAAGCCTGGGCCGTCGCGGCTTTCAGCGCGTCGGTCTTGATTCTGAGGGACCGCGTTCCTTGGAAGAAGAAGTCCTGTCGCGCCCGCTCGCGCTTGTGGTCGGCGCTGAAGGCAAAGGCTTGCGCCGCCTGTCGCGTGAAAATTGCGATGTGCTCGCGCGCATCGACATGCCAGGCCCGATTAAAAGCCTCAATGTGTCGAACGCCTGCGCCGTGGCTTTAACCATCACGCGCATGAAATTGGGCACCTGAGCGGCCTTTATCCTCAGCTAGACGAAGGTTCATGTTGAACGCGCGCCCCTGTGGCGCGCGTCTTCGCATGTGCAGCATTCTGCGCACCATAACCGCCGACTGGTGAGAACGTGCTTTAAAAACGGGCTTTTTTGAATATTGCATTGCAATATAGAAAAGACAGAAGGCAGCAGAACGGTCGTATCCAAGTCCATCTGGCGCCAGTCTAATACCTTTTAATACGTTCCCCTCTCCCGCATCGCATCACATAGCTTGTGATAGTCGCCCAAAGCGGCCCTCCGCCATCACGGCGGACGTCACCGAAGACAGCTGCGGGTCCAACCGCAGTGTCTCAGGCCAACAGGAAACCCGAGGGGTCAACATGAGTCTCGCTTCAGCGTCCGCCGGCCATGCCGTGCGGCCCATGACGGCGGAAGAGCGCAAAGTCATTCTGGCTTCGTCGCTCGGCACCGTCTTTGAATGGTATGATTTCTATCTCGCTGGCTCGCTCGCTGCGAATATTTCTGCCAATTTCGGCCCGGGTACTGACCCGACCGCCAACTTCATCTTCACACTGATGGGCTTTGCTGCGGGCTTTGCCGTGCGTCCCTTCGGCGCGCTGGTGTTTGGTCGTCTCGGCGATCTGATCGGCCGCAAATATACGTTCTTGGTCACCATGACATTGATGGGTCTTGCGACCTTCGTTGTCGGTCTGCTGCCAAGCACGGCCTCCATCGGCATTCTTGCGCCCATCGGCTTCATTCTCTGCCGTCTCGCCCAAGGCTTGGCGCTGGGTGGTGAATATGGTGGTGCAGCAACTTATGTGGCTGAACATTCGCCTAACACGCGTCGCGGTTTCTACACATCGTGGATTCAGACGACAGCGACGGTGGGGCTGTTTGCCTCGCTGCTCGTCATTCTGACGCTGCGCCTGAGCATGTCGCCGGAAGAATTCGCAGCCTGGGGCTGGCGCGTTCCCTTCCTCGTCTCGGTTATCCTGCTGCTTGTGTCGATCTGGATTCGTCTCCAGCTCGCTGAATCGCCGGCATTCCAGAAGATGAAGGATGAAGGCACGCTGTCGAAGGCACCGATTGGTGAAGCTTTTGGCCGCTGGGACAATCTGAAGATTGCGATCATCGCGCTTCTGGGCGGCACTGCCGGTCAGGCCGTGGTCTGGTATACAGGCCAGTTCTACGCGCTCTTCTTCCTCACCCAGACGATGAAGGTTGATGGCACCACCGCCAATCTTCTCATCACCTTCTCGCTGCTCTTGGGCACGCCGTTCTTCATCGTGTTTGGCACGCTGTCGGACAAGATTGGCCGGAAGCCGATCCTGCTCGCGGGCTGCCTGATTGCGGCGCTGACCTATTTCCCGATCTTCGGCAAAGTCGCCGAACTCGCGAATCCCAAGCTGATTGATGCCCATGCCAAAGTGAAGGTGACGCTGATTGCTGATCCCGCCACTTGCGGCAACGTGTTCGATCCGGTTGGTGTGCGCACATTCACAGCACCGTGCGACGTGTCGCGCCGCGTGATGGCTCAGACTTCGATCAAATATGACTTCTCGGCTGGCGCCGCTGGTTCGCCGACCAAGGTCATGGTTGGCACGAAGGAAGTCGCCTTCAATGCGGACTTCTCGAAGAACATTGTGGCAGCCACTGTCGAAGCCGGTTACCCGAGCGTTGGCGATGCGACCATCCTGAAGCAGCCGACCATTGGCGGCCTGCTGAGCGATAGCCGTGGTCGTCAGGTGATCGGCCTGCTGTTCGTCCTCGTGCTCTATGTCACGATGGTCTACGGCCCGATTGCCGCGCTGCTCGTCGAACTCTTCCCGACGCGCATTCGCTACACCGGCATGTCCCTGCCCTACCACATCGGTAACGGCTGGTTCGGCGGCTTCCTGCCCCCGACCGCCTTTGCCATCGTGGCGGCGACCGGCGATATTTTCGCTGGCCTCTGGTACCCGATTGTGGTCGCGCTCATGACCTTCGTCATCGGCCTGATCTTCCTGCCGGAGACCAAGGATCGCGACATTTTCGCTGGCGACTAAGCCTCCAGCCAAATGCCATCAGGAAGGCCCCGCTCCGGCGGGGCCTTTTCTTTGGGCCACAAGAATATCACAAAGAATATTGCAACCCGGCCTCAGGACTGGTAGCCAACTCCTCGCGCAGGGCTTGGTCCCTGCCTGCCGGATTAGCTCAGCGGTAGAGCAGCGGTTTTGTAAACCGAAGGTCGGGAGTTCAATCCTCTCATCCGGCACCAGTCTCCATCCCCCCTCGGCGCACCACCTCATCGCGTCGCTCGCCCCTGACCGAGTGACCGCGTCTGCGATAGACATAGGCATCAATCAGCAGCCCAACCGCCGGGGCGCCCACGATCCACAAGAAGAGCAGAAATCCATAACCGTCCGACATAAGTGCCTCCATTTTTGAATGAAGGCTTCCAATCAGGCCGGGGCGAAATCGTTCCCGCATGCTCAAGTCCCGGATGCGTCATGACAATCCATGTGGATATCGCGCGCGTGCGCAAAAGCTGCCGCGACCGAATCCGCAAAACATGATCTTTTGCCTCTCGGCGGGCCGTGATGGGCTCTGCCGCCGTGGCCTTCGGGCCAAGCTTTGATGCTGGCGGCAGAGGCCCTTTGCCACGCTTGCGCGAATATCCTGATCGGCCCCATCATCGCGACCATGCCGACCTTGCACACAACCTTCGCCACACTCACCCGCCTCTGCCCTGCGGCCTTCTGGGGCTGCGTGGGCATCATTCTGTATCTGTCGCTAGTGCCGGGCACATTGCGCCCGCACAGCGGCGTCTCAGGTCATCTGGAGCATTTTGTGGCCTATGCCGGCACGGGCGCACTGTTTGCCGTGAGCGGGCGCACGCGGCTGGCACTCATGGGGGCTGCCATCGGCCTGTCTTGGCTCAGTGGCGCGGTTGAAATCGCCCAGCTCTGGATCCCCGGCCGCACAGGCGAGATTGCGGGCTTTGTGTGGTCGAGCGCGGGCGCGGGACTGGGCTTGCTGCTCGGCTTCCGCATCTGGCGATTGATGACGCGCTGATCCATTTCGCGCCGCCCGAAAAACAGGCAATCCGCCGCCCATTTGATGCGAAAGACGCCCATTCGGGCAGGACTCTTTTTGCAGCGCACCACTAGGATCATGTCAGGTTCGCATCACGGATCAGGAGATGATCATGGATCGAGGTGACCGCGTAAAATTCAGGCCGGGCTCAAAAGCCAAGGACAATTGGCGCATCAATGACGAGGTCGCGGGCCTTGTTCTGGCCCGCTACCGAACCCCGCGCACTGGTGTGTCTGAGCGTGTCGATGTGAGCTTTGGCGCAGGCGTCATCGTCTGGGGCGAGCGCGCCACGGAATTTATCGAAGTCAACTCTGAAACGCTGCAATAAGCGGCCTCACACCGGATCAAGCGCGCACGCGCCTCTGGTGCAGACATTTGGCAACCGCCTGCGCCAGATCTGCCTCGCCAAAAGGCTTGGTCAGTCGCGGAACAGAGGCCGGCACATCGCCAGCCCGTTCTGAATGACCCGTCACAACCAAAGATGGAAGATCGGGTCGCAGACGTGCGACATGACGCAACAAATCAACACCGCTCATGCCCGGCATCACAAGGTCAGTGATCAAGAGATCGAACTCACTCGTCTCCAGCAAGTCCAGCGCCTCACGCGCTGATGAAACCTGCACGACGCAATGACCATGATCGACGAGCATATCGCCGGTGGCATGGCGCACAAGCTCATCATCATCCACCAACACAATGCGCGCCCCTTGTTTGGACGCCGTGACGGGCTCTGAAACCGGGACCGGGTCTGAGACAGGATGGCACGCGCGTGGCAGCCAGATTTCAGCACGCGTGCCGCGCCCCATTTCGCTCTCCAGACGAAATGCGCCACCCGATTGAATGGCCAGCCCATGCACCATGGACAAGCCAAGCCCCGTGCCCTTACCGACATCTTTCGTGGTGAAAAAAGGCTCGCTGGCGCGCGCCAATGTCTGCGTACCCATGCCTTCGCCATTGTCGGCCAGCGTGAGACAGACATAGTCACCAGCAGGCAGCGCCAAAGAATTGCCTTCATCCATAGGCGCCGCACGCAAATTCAAGATGATGCGCCCGCCCTGTGGCATGGCATCGCGCGCATTCACCGCCAGATTGAGAATGGCGAGTTCAAGCTGATTGGGATCAACAAGCGCAGGCGGCACATCGGCATCGAGATCTGCACAGATTTCGACGGTCGGCCCCAATGTGGATTGCAACAAATCCAAAACGCCGCGCACAAGAAGCGCCACATCGACAGGAACCGGCGCGAGTTCTTGCCGCCGCGCAAAGGCAAGCAAACGTTGGGTCAAAGTCGCGCCACGCTCGGCCCCTTGCGTCGCCCGTTCCAGCAAACGCTCGGCGCGTTCGTTGCCGCGCACATGTTTGCCGAGCAAACTCAGATTGCCCAGCACAACGGAAAGAAGATTGTTGAAGTCATGCGCAATGCCGCCCGTGAGCTGACCAATGCTTTCCATCTTTTGGGATTGAAACAGCCGTTGCTCAGCCTGCAGCCGCTGCTCGCTCTGCAGACTTAAATCACGCAGCGCGGCCTGCTCTGCCTGTACATAACGCAAAGCCAGAAGCGAAAGCACCAGCAGAAAGACAGAGGCCGCACCTGCCACAGCCCCATAAAGGCGCAGGTTGGTAAACCAGCGCGCTTCCAACGCTCCATTAGACTGGCCAAAGACGACATAAAGGTCATAAGGCGCGACGCGCCGATACGCATAAAAGCCGTTCGTCCCATCAATGGGTGAAGGACCGCGAGACGTGCCTTGCACCGGTTGCGCGTCTATGGCGCGCATGAGGCCTGCGCTTGGCGAAAATTTTGGGAAAGGTCTTAGCGGCGGATCGAGCGCCAAGGCATATCCGTCAGCCCGCATCAGCATGGCCAGATGATTGCCTTCAGGCGCGACTTCACGAAACACGGAGGCAAAATAATCCGGACTCAGCGAGACATGCAAAATGCCATCAAACTCGCCTGTCTTGCTGACGCGCGCGCGGCTCACAGCGACCGAGGCGACATTGGTAGCACGGCCCACAAAGGCTTCGCTGATCTCGGTTTTTCGACTGCCATGTTGATGAACTTGAAAAAACGAGCGATCCGAAATCTGCTGGTTGGGGTCCCATGACTGGCTGCCTGCCAGCACCTGCCCATTCCGATCCGTGACCCAGACAGACACGGCTTGGGGCAGCGGCGCTTTGATCTCACGCAGAAAATCACTGCCGACGCTGGCACCCACACCTGCGCCGATCAGATGATGCAAATGATCATCGATGCGCCCCAGCAACAGATCAACCGTATCAAACACTTTTCGCGCATGTTCATCGAGGATCGCGGTCGTGCGCTCAATGCTGATCTCGCCTTCGCGCAGCACGGCACGCCTGTTTTCCAGCGCGGCAGCCAGAAACGTCGCAGCCGGAATGATAATGGCGGCGGCCACCAATGCGCGATGAAAGATAATGGACGAACGAGCCACAGCGAATCCCAGCCCTACATGATAAGCCAGCATGATGGCATCAAAAAGATACTATCCACCGGCAAACCTGCGCAGAGCTTGATGAAATCTTTACCGGAGCGCAAAATTCAAGTCCAAAAATTCAGGTTTCGCAGTCGAGGGTCAGATGGGTGATGTTTTCAGGGGACGGCGCGAGGATCAGCGTCTGCTGACAGGCCAAGGTCTCTATGCCGCCGACCGCTCGCTGCCCGGGGAAGTGTTTGGCATTTTTCTGCGCTCCGATCGTGCTCATGCGGAGATTCTTTCCATCGACATCAGCCAAGCTCTGGCTTTGCCTGGCGTTCTGACGGTACTGACAGGCGCTGACACACGCGCCGCCGGTTTCGGCTCTGCCGCACCACTGGTGGCTTACCCCGGACGTGGCGGACAAATGATGCTTAATCCCCGCCGCCAGGTGATTGCCGAAGACCGCGTGCGCTATGTGGGCCAAGAAGTAGCGCTGGTTGTGGCGCAGACGCAGGAGCAAGCGCAGGCCGCATGTGATGCAATCCTCGTTGAGTATCGCGATCTGCCCGCCGTGATTGATCTTGATGCGGCGCTGTCGGACAGCGCGACCCTGCTGTACCCGGACATTGGCACCAATCTCGCCTTTGATTTTGATTATGGCGATGAAGCCAAGACGCAAGCGACATTAGACAATGCCGCACATGTTGCGCGCGTTGAACTCGATCTGCCGCGCCTGATCGGCCATCCGATGGAGCCGAAGTCAGCCATTGTTTCCTATGAGGCCGAAACAGACTGCTATCACGTCTATGCGCCAACGCAGGGCATCACGCTGATGCGTGACAGTCTAGCGAGCGGCACAGGCATTGCCGCTGGCCAGATCCTCATCCATGCGCAAGATGTCGGCGGCGGCTTTGGTGTGCGCACCGAAGGCTATTCAGAATATTGCGCGCTAATGCTCGCATCCAAGCGCATCAAGCGCCCGGTCAAATGGCCGGGCACGCGTGGAGAGACCTTTGTCTCCGATCATCACGCACGCGCGGGCAAATTGTTTGGCGAACTTGCGCTGGATGCCGATGGAACATTTCTGGCCATCCGCGTGAAATGGGTGGTGCATTGTGGCGGCTATCTTTCGCAGGCTGGCCCGCTCATCAACACCATGCCGCCGCGCGCACATGTGGCAGGGCTCTATCGTATTCCCACCGTCTATGGCCGCCATCAGCTTGTGCTGACCAATACAACGCCCACCACAGCCTATCGTGGTGCGGGACGACCGAATGTCTCGCTGCTGCTGGAGCGTCTGGTTGATCAAGCCGCGCGCGACACCGGCCGCGACCGCATTACGTTACGGCGCCAGAATCTCATCGCCAAAGAGGCCTTTCCCTACACAACACCCGTTGGATCGGTTTATGATTCCGGTGACCCAGAAGGCATGCTCAACATTGCGGTGCGTGAATCGCGCTGGGGTGATTTTGAACAGCGCCGCATGCAATCCGCCAAACATGGCAAGCTGCGCGGCATTGCCCTTTCAATGTTTGTCGAACCCTCAGGTGGTGGGCGCTCGGCTGCAGAACAAGGCGCGATCAAATTTGGCGACAGTGGCAACCCTGTTCTCTATTCCACATCGGGCCCATCTGGTCAGGGGCATGAAACCGCGTTTCCGGAAATCGTCGCCCGCGTGTTTGGGACAGATCCGCTGAGCATCGAAAACAGATCAAGCGACCCTTACGGCCCCGCGCTGACGGGGGATGGTACGATTGGCTCGCGCTCCACCATGATGCAAGGCTCGTCGCTGTTTTCAGCGGCGCGGGATGTTGTGCGCAAGGGGCGCGATCTGGCGGCCAAACATTTGGAAGCCAGCGCTGACGATCTGGAATTTGTAAATGGCCGCTACGCGGTTCGCGGCACGGACCTGTCCGTTGCACTTTACGATCTGGCCAAAGACAATCCTGGCACGCTCGATTCCACGGGTGAGACAAAAATCCACATCACCTTCCCGGGTGGTGCACATGTGGCCGAAGTCGAGGTTGATCCGGACACGGGCGAGATTGCGCTGCTCGATTATGTGGCGGTGGATGATTGCGGTGTCGCGCTCAACCACAAGCTGATCGAAGGTCAGGTGCATGGCGGCATTGTGCAGGGTCTGGGACAGGTCATGTCCGAGCAATGTCTTTATGATCCTGAGAGCGGGCAATTGCTGACCGGCTCTTTCATGGATTACACCATGCCGCGCGCCGGGGATTTCGTCACCTTCCGGCTGTTTGATCATTCCGTGCCCTCCCCCAACAACCCGCTGGGCGTGAAGGGCGTGGGCGAGGCTGGCACCACGGGCGCCGTGCCCACCATGGTCAATGCCGTGCTCGATGCTTTGCGCATGGGCGGGGTCGATCAGCTCGACATGCCCTTCACCCCCTGCCGGGTTTGGGCGGCTCTGGCGCAGGGTCAATAAGCTCTTCACAGATATGCGGGGGGACGTTGCATCCCCCGCAAACCTGTGGTCCGATCTTGTCCGAGCGGCCCCTTCAAAAACAAGGCCGCCGGGGAGGATTTTAGCATGCACAAGAGTTCTGTGCTGGCCGCATCTCTGAGCGCGTTTTTGTCGGGCACCGCCTATGCCGAGACGCTGAAAGTTGCCTTGCCGCAAAAGGGCAATTGGGACACAGGCATTGTTGAATACGGCGTCAAGGCGGGTATTTTCAAAGCAGCCGGGCTTGAGATCGACATCAGCTATACAGCGGGTGGCGCGGCCACTGTGCAGGCTGTCATTTCCGGCAGTGTCGATGTCGCCATGCAGACGGGCCTGCTCGGCCTGATCGGCGCTTATGCCAAGGGCGCGCCGGTGCGCGTCATTTCCGCGGCCATGACCGGTTCGCCCGATATCTACTGGTATGCGCGCGCCGACAAAGGCATCAAGTCGCTGAAAGATGCGACCGACAAAACCATGGGCTATTCCGCCGCTGGTTCATCGAGCCATTTGCTTGTCCTGTCGCTGCTCGAGCAGAACAAGATCAAGGCCAAGCCCACTGCAACCGGTGGCATTCCCTCCACTTACACGCAGGTGATGTCCGGCCAGATCGATATCGGCTGGGCAGTGCCGCCCTTCGGGGTGGAAGATACAAAAGCCGGAAAGATCAACATTGTCGCACGCGGCAATGATCTGCCTGAAATCCGCGACACGACGGTGCGCGTGAATTTCGCCAACGCGGATTCACTCAAGACCAAGCGGGCGCTGTTTGTGAAATTTTCGGAAGCCTATGTGAAGTCGCTCGAATGGGCCTATGCCAATGACAAGGCCATCGACTATTTTGCCGAAAGCGCCGAAGTGCCACGCGCCATTGCGCTGGAATCGCGCAACGGCTTTTATCCCAAAGAAGCCATGCAGCCCTATGACGTGCGTGGGCTGAAGGTCTCGCTGCAGCAAGCGGTTGATTTCAAATTCATCCCCAAGCCGATGGATGAAAAGGAAATCGCTGGCCTGTTTGATATTCTTGTTCCGAAAAAATGAGATTGAGGCCCGGCACTGGCCGGGCCTTAAACTTTCATGCTGGCCACACTCCTCAGACCGCCACCTGTCATTGCACGCATGGTGTTTTTCGCCGTGCTGTTTGGCGTATGGGAAGTGGCATCTTGGCTTGGCCTGTTCAGCCGCTTCATTGCGCCGCCCCCATCTGAAGTCATTCCCAGCATCGGGCTGCTCTATTCCGACAATGAACTCATCACGCGGTTCTTGCGCACCTTTGGCGAAGTCTTTGCGGCTGCCGGGATTGGATCGGGATTCGGCATTGTGATCGGCTGGTGGCTGCACCACAACAAAACGGCGGGGCGCGCCTATACCGATTGGTTCGCCGCCATTGCAGCAGCGCCGCTCGTTCTTCTCTTTCCGCTCTTCCTCGTGCTCTTCGGGCGCAATGCATCGACCATTATTGCGATGGGGGCGGTCGCCGTTTTGCCGGCGGTGATCCTGAAGACCAAGGAAGGCCTCGACCATGTGCCGACCGTCTTTATCCACGTGGGACGCACGTTTGGCCTGACGCGCTGGCAACAAATGCGCCTGATCATGCTGCCAGCCTCTCTGCCCACCATTTTCACAGGCTTGCGGCTTGGCCTTGTCTTCGCGCTCATCAATGTCGTCGGTGTGGAATATCTGATTGGCTTTGGCGGCATGGGGTTGATGATTGCCGAATTGGGAGACCGTTTTGAAGTGGCTGGCATGTATGCCGCCATTCTCTTCGTAGTTCTGTGCAGCGCCTGTTTCTTCTGGGCGACTGCGCGGCTTGAAAAATGGCTCTTGTCGACACGATGACACAGACATTGCCCCCCACTCTGATCTCGCGAGTCATGCTCTATCGCGTGACAGCCGCGCTTGTGTTGCTGGGCCTGTGGGAAGCGGCGGGTGCATCGGGGCTCTTCTTCAAAGGCGTGCTGCCCTCCACCTTGCTGATCGGTAAATCATTCCTGCGGCTAATGGGGGACACGCTCTTCTGGTCGCATTTCAACGTCACCTTGTTTGAAATTCTCTCCGGCTTTGCGATTGGATCCACGCTGGGCATCATCGCAGGCCTTGCGCTGGGCATGAACCGCTATGCGGGGCACGTGCTGGAGCCTGTGGTTGAATATCTGGCGGCGACGCCCAAAGTTGTGTTTCTGCCCATCCTGCTCATTCTGTTTGGCATTGGCGTGGGCTCGAAGATCAGTCTCGCAGCCCTCTCCTGTTTCTTCCCCATGTCATTATCGCTTGCCGCAGGCGTGCGCGGCATCAAGCCGATGTTCTTGCGCGTGGGGCAGACACTCAATCTCACGCTCCTGCAGCGCATTCGCATGATTTATCTGCCAGCGCTTGTGCCACCGATTTCAACGGGGCTTCGCCTTGGGTTTGGTATTGCCACCGTTGGCTCGCTGCTCTCTGAAATCAAACTGTCAAACAAGGGCCTTGGCCATGCCGCCATGCAGGCCTATGCGCGTTTCGACATTCCCACCATGATGGCGATCCTGATCGTCATTTTTGCGCTTGCCGGCATCGGCAATATGCTCATCGGGCGGATTGTGCGTCTGCCCGGCCCTCACACAAGACACAATGCGAATTGAGACCATGACAAACAACAACGATCTCGAAAAGCCCGTCCCCTCCTCTGACAATGGCGTGTGGGGCAGCGATGTGATTGCCGACATGATGCGCCAGCTTGACCTGCCCTATGTCGCGCTCAATCCCGGCGCGTCCTATCGCGGCCTGCATGACTCGCTCGTTAATCGTCTGGGCAATCGCGATCCGCAAATGCTGCTGTGCCTGCACGAAGAGAGTGCGGTCGCCATTGCGCATGGCTGGGCCAAAGTGAAAGACGCGCCGCTTTGCGCCATTGTGCATTCCAATGTCGGCCTGATGCATGCCACCATGGCTGTATTCAACGCTTGGTGCGACCGCGCCCCCCTTCTGCTGCTTGGTGCTACCGGCCCGGTCGATGCCGCCAAACGTCGCCCATGGATTGACTGGATTCACACATCCAAAGATCAAGGCGCGCTGATCCGCGATTATACCAAATGGGACGACCAGCCAGCTTCCGTGCCTGCAGCCATCGAAAGCCTGCTGCGCGCCTGGCAGATCACGCAGACCGCACCGCGCGGGCCTGTCTATGTGTGCCTCGATGCCGCCTTGCAGGAAATGCGTCTCGACAAGGCACCCACACCGCCCGACATGTCGCGCTTTGCCCCACCCCCGCCTGCCGATCCGCCGCACCAGCTCTTGAGCGAAACAGCAAAGCTCCTCGCCCACGCCAAAAAGCCGTTGCTGATGATGGGCCGCGTCTCACGCTCTGAAAAAGATTGGGCGGCGCGTATTGCGCTGGCCGAAAAACTCGGCGCGCTTGTACTGACCGATATGAAAATTGCCGGCGCTTTCCCCACCACCCATGCGCTGCATGCCGCCCCGCCTTCGACCTTCCCGAGCGAAGCCGCCAACACGCTCATTCGTGATGCGGATGTCATTGTCGCTTTCGACTGGGTTGATCTCGCGGGCACGCTGAAGAGCGCCTGTGGCGAACACGCTCCTTCCGCCAAGATCATTAATGTCACGCTCGACCAAGTGCTGCACAATGGCTGGAGCATGGATCACCAAGGCCTGCCGCCAGCCGACCTCTATCTCGCCGCCGATCCCGATGTAACCATTGCCGCGCTCAACCGTGCGCTGGCATCACACACAAAGGGTCAGGTGTGGAGCGGCTGGCAGAGGCCTGCGCCCATCTCGCTGCCGGACGGCGAAGCGGGCAAGCCGCTCACTGTGCCTGTGCTCGCCAATGCCGTGCGCAAGGCGTTCAAGGGCAAGACAACCTGTCTCATGCGCCATCCCCTCTCTTGGGCGGGGCATATGTGGGATGTCGAACATCCGCTGGATTTTCTGGGTACCGATGGCGGTGGCGGCATTGGCTCGGGCCCGGGCACATGCACTGGATCTGCACTCGCTTTGCAAGGCACAGACCGCATCGCGCTGGCCATTCTGGGTGATGGCGATTTCCTGATGGGTGCCACCGCCATCTGGAGTGCGGTCCATTACGGCCTGCCGATGATTGCCTTCATCGCCAACAACCGCTCCTTCTACAATGATGAAGTGCATCAGGAGCGCGTGGCAAAAATGCGCGATCGTCCGGTCGAGAACAAATGGATCGGCCAGCAGATCGCAGCCCCCGATATTGATCTGGCCATGCTGGCCCGCGCACAAGGCGCCACCGGCATTGGCCCGGTGCGCGATGTCGAGGAATTGCGCGACGTCATTCCGCTCGCTATGGCCGCCTATGCGCGTGGTGAGACGGTCATCATCGATGTGCGCGTGGAGCCGGGCTATGATTCCGGCATGTCGAGCGCGCTGGTCAAACCGGTTGAGCGATCCTGATGAGCGATACACCGACGCTGCGCATCAAAAATGTCTCGAAACATTTCGAGACAGGCAAAGGCCGGGTGACCGCCGTTGACGATGTGTCGCTCGACATTCGTCAAGGCGAGTTCATCTCGATCATCGGGCCATCGGGCTGCGGAAAATCGACGCTCATGAACATGATCGGTGGCCTGCTCACCGATTATGAGGGCGACATTCAGCTTGATGGCAAAAAGGTCAGCGGCTGCCAGCCTGAGATCGGTATGGTCTTTCAAGAGGAGTCGACCTTTCCCTGGCGCACGGCGATTGAAAACGTCACCTTTCCGCTCGAGGCTGCGGGCCTGCCCAAAGAAAAAAGGCTCGCCCGCGCGTATGAGCTTTTGGATCTGGTTGGGCTGTCGGGTTTTGAGAACCATTTCCCGTCAGAACTGTCGGGCGGCATGCGCCAACGCATCGCCATTGCGCGCACGCTCGCTTTTCAACCGCGCATCTTGCTGATGGATGAACCCTTTGCTGCACTCGACGAACAGACGCGACATCTGCTCGGTGACAAAGTGGTGCAGATCCAGAACCAGCTGAAACAGACGACATTGCTGATCACGCATAATATTGCCGAAGCCGTGCAGCTGTCTGATCGCGTGTTGATCATGACCTTCAGGCCAGGACGCATCAAACGCGTGGTCGAAATTAATCTGCCGCGCCCGCGCTCGTCTGAAATGATCGGCTCAGAAAAGTTTTCTGCCTATGTCGCAGAGATTTGGGCGGACTTGCGACAGGAAGCATCAAAGGGCCTGAAAGAGACCGAGGCTGCCGCCGCGCATTAGCCACTTTCCCCTCTCCCGCTTGCGGGAGGGGGTGGGTGCAGCTGAACCGCCCTCATCCGCCCGCTCACGCGGGCACCTTCTCCCGCCAGCGGGAGAAGGGCGAACACGCCTCAGATCTTCAGCAGCTTCTTCGCATTGCCGGACAACAGCTTCACCTTGTCCTCGCGTGAAATCTGCAAGGTCTCGACCCAATCCATTGCAGGCTTGTTGGCCACAAACGGCCAATCCACCGCAAACATGATGCGATCCATGCCAAGCTCGGTCATGGTGCACATCAGCGCGGGCGTTGAAAAATTGCCACTCGTCGTCACATGGAAATGGCGCGAGAATTGTTCGCGGAAGCTCATCTCTTCATGGCCCGGGCGCGAGAGCGCCTGATTGATGCGCCACAGAAGGAAAGGCAAAGTCTCGCCCATGTGGCCCAGAATGATCTGCAGATTGTCGTGCTTTTCAAACACGCGCGACAGGACGAGGCGAATGGCCTGCGTGGCGGCCTCGACCGTATAGCCCCAAGCCGCACGGATCACCTGCGGATATTCCTGCGCATAATCGGCGTAATAGGCTTTCATCACATCGGCATGCGGGAAAGACGGATGCAAATAAATCGGCACGCCCAGTTTTTCAGCGCGCGCAAAGATCGGCCAGAAGCGCTTGTCATCAAGCCACAGGCCATTGGTCAGGCCATGGATCATGGCGCCCTTGAACCCAAGCTCGCTCACGCAACGATCAAGCTCGTCAGCGGCCAGTTCGGGATGAACCGTCGGCAGAGCCGCAAAGCCTGCAAAGCGGGTCGGATGCAAGGCAATGGCTTTGGCCAGGCGATCATTCACACGCTGGCAAAGGGCAACCGCAATATCTTCAGGCAACTTCTGGCCGGACGGTGCACCATGCGAGAGCAGCTGCATGTCGATGCCAACTTCATCCATTTCGCGAATGCGCACTTCGCCCAGATCATGCAGGCGCTGCAGCAGATCCTTGGAGCGCGTGCCTTCTGCACCCACCAGATGCGAGACGAGTTCTGCATCCCAATAATGTTCTTCGAGCGCAATGACCGGGATCTTTTGCGACGTCGCCATGGCATTTCCTCTTGCTTCTTGGTTTTACTTAATCTGCGGCGCGAATGGCCTGAAACAGGCGCAACGGCGTGGCTGGCATATCAACGGCTGGCACATTGTGGCGTGCCAGCGCATCCGTGAGGGCATTCATGACCGATGTCAACGCACCCGCGCAACCCGCCTCCCCACAACCTTTCACACCCAGAGCATTGGTGCGGGCGGGCGAGGGTTTTGAGGCAAAATGCACATGTGGGGCATGCAGCGCACGCGGCATGGCGTAATCCATGAACGAGCCCGTGGCGAGCTGGCCATCCTGCGTGTAGAGCGTCTGCTCCAGAAAACACTGGCCAATGCCCTGCACCACACCGCCCTGCACCTGACCTGCCACAATCAGCGGATTCACCAGCGTGCCAAAATCATTGACGCTGGTATAGGCCACGACCTGTGCTTCGCCCGTGTCAGGATCAATCTCGACTTCGGCAATATGCACGCCATTGGGATAGGTCGAGGGCGAGAGCTGATGGACATGGCTGACATCAAGCGGCATGCCTTTGGTGCGCGCCTGTGCTGCGAGTTCAAGCAAGGTGATCTCGCGATCCGTGCCTGCAACCCGCACCACACCATCGGCAAACTCAATATCGCCAACGCTTGCTTCAAACAGGTCAGCAGCGGCTGCGCGCGCTTTCTCGATCACCAGCGCGCTGGCTTCGGCAAAAGCATTGCCGCTGGCCATGATGCTTTTCGACCCGCCCGTGCCATTGCCTGTCACAAGCTGATCGGAATCCGTCTGCATCAGACGGATTTTTGCATTGGGGATTCCAAGACGATCTGCGACCACTTGCGCGAATGTCGTGCCATGCCCCTGCCCGTGGTCATGCGTGCCGGTTGAGAGAAGCACGCTGCCATCTTCGCAGAATTTGATATCGCCCAATTCGCTGGAACCCGGTGCAGTGACTTCCAAAAACTGCCCGATGCCAATACCGCGCCATTTGCCACGCGCTGCGCTCTCAGCCTCGCGTGCGGCAAAGCCAATGTAGTCGGCTTTGTCGAGCGCTTCATCGAGAACGGCAGCAAAATCGCCGGAATCATAAACCGAGCCCGATGGCGCCGTGTAAGGCAATTGCGATGGTGCGATATGATTGCGGCGGCGCAGCTCAACCGGATCAATCTTCATCTCGCGCGCGGCTGTCTCAACCAGACGCTCGAGATAATAATTGCCCTCGGGACGCCCCGCGCCACGATAGGCGGTGATCGGCACAGTGTTGGTCAGCACGCATTTGGTGCGCACTTCGATGAGCGGTGTGCGATAGGTGCCCACAATATGTTTCATCACATTGAGTGCCGGGATCAGCGGACCAAAGCCTGTCAGATAAGCACCCAGATTAGCGCTGCCCGTTACGCGCACAGCGAGAAAATGCCCCTGGGCATCCAGCGCAAGCTCGCAGGTAAATTCGTGATCGCGGCCCTGATGGTCCGAGAGGAAAGATTCTGAGCGCGTATCCACCCATTTGACCGGCCGCCCCAGCGCGCGTGCGGCATGCGCCACGCAAACATATTCGGGAAAGAACGACGTCTTCATGCCAAACGAGCCGCCAACATGGCGAGCGACGATGCGGATATTGTCTGGCGACACATCGAGCACATCGCTTGCGGCCGCGCGCATGCCCATCACACTTTGCACCGGCAGATGCAGCGTGAAGCGGCCATCATCATAAGAGGCCACGCAAGCGCGCGGCTCCATGGGCGCGACCACCAAGCGATTGTTGATGAGATGCAAGCGCGTGACATGCGCGGCCTGCGCAAAAGCGTCAGCCACTTTTGGCGCATCGCCATAATGATAATCGAGAATGAGATTGCCCGGCACATCGTCGTAAACAAGCGGCGCATCTGACTGCAGCGCAGCGCGCGAGTCCGTCACGCAAGTCAGCACATCAATATCGAGCACAATCGCTTCGACCGCAGCACGCGCCTGATCTTGCGTTTGCGCCACCACACAAGCCACGGGATCGCCAACATAGCGGACTTTGTCCGAGGCCAATGTTGTGCGCATAGGCTTTTGCATCGGCGTGCCGTCGGCATTTTTGAGCGGCAGCTTGCTTGTCTGCGCGCGATAGGCGGCGAGATCTGCGCCTGTATAGACAGCAACAACGCCGGGCATGGCACGCGCGGCATCCACCTCAATCTTGCGGATCACACCATGCGCATAGGGCGAGCGCAGCATGGCCAGATGCAGCACATGGTCTGGCGCGACATCAGCCGTGTAAGTGCCCTCGCCGCGCAACAGCACCGGGTCTTCACTGCGCGGCACCGATTGGCCGATACCGAATTTGAGGGTGGCGAGAGATTGGTCAAGATGGTTCATCATGGCGCTCGTTATAAGCCGTCATTGCGAGAAGCGTAAGCGACGAAGAAATCCAGAGGCGACATGTGTGGCCTCTGGTTTGCTTCGCTTTGCTCGCAATGACGACAAGGAATTTCAGGATTCAGCCAGTGCCTCAATGCGCTTCACATCAAGCAGGCGCACGCCATCGGGGACGATCAGCAAGGCTTTTTCGCGCGCCAGGCGTGTCATCATGCGACTGACCGTCTCGACCGTCAGGCCCAGAAAATCACCAATGTCCTGGCGCGTCATCGGCAACGGGATCGTTACCGATTGCTGCGACAGTCGCGCCCAGCGTTTGCGCAGGCCAATCAGGAAGGCGGCGATTTTCTCTTCCGCTGTGCGGCGTCCCAAAATCACCATCTGCTCTTGCGCCATGGACAGCTCATGGCTGGCAAGCTGGTGCAGCTTGCGCAGCACATGTGGCTTGGCATCGACGAAATCAGAAAAAGCCTGGCGGGAAAATTGGCACGCGGTGAGCGGCGTCAGCGCATCGGCTGAAAATGTGTTGCGCTCGGTGAGCGACAGGCCCAGAAAATCGCCCGGCAATGCAAAGCCAACAATCTGGCGACGACCATCGGGCAAAAGGCGATAGAGCCGCGCCGATCCGGCCGTGATGTTGAAGACATTTTGCGCCAGCTCATCCTGCTCGAAAATCGTCTCGCGCGCGCTCAGGCTAAGCGGGCGTGACAGGCGATCGAGCTCGAACAGCTCATCAGGCTCCAGCGCCCCGCACAGCGACAGGGAACGCACCCGGCATTGTTCGCAATGGGTGGCGGCTTTGTTGTTGGGACAAAGCGTAAGCGGGGCCAAATTGGCGTCCGAATGGCTGGCCATGGTCAGTCCCCGCGCGGTTTTCTGGATCATGGTTGAAATCTTATCACCATGATTACATAGCGAACAGGATTATTGATTTGCAATGTCACTTTAGCATTCTGCATGGCTCTGATATGGGGCGCAAGGTCGGGTTCAGACCCCCCAAAACGGGCGCAAGAAAAGCACAAAACCATGCTTGGCGTAGTAGCGCATAATGGGCAACGCAAGCTTTGCCGGTTGAAATAACAATAAAACCTCACTAGCCTCCCGAACATTCTGGAGATCAATTGTGAGTGAAAAGAACGAACTTGCGGGTTTGGCCCGCTATGCGGCAAAGATGCTCAAATTGTTGGGATCTTTGCGCACCCTCCACGGCCTCGATTTTGATGAAGTGCTGATTTTCTTCGCACTGGGCCGCCTGAACTTTGATCAGGCGCCTGGGCAACTCATGTTTGTGAAGCCGGCCAACATTGTCTCGCTGTCCGATTTTCTCGACGTGCCGCGCGAGACGCTGCGCCGCAAGTTGCTGCGACTGGAAGAGAAAGAGCTGGTCCAGCGCACAAGCTATGGCTTTGTCGTGAAGGACATCGACAGCTGGAAGCGCATTTCCGAAATGGCGGTTGAGGCCGAAGCCTAAGCCTCAAGTCCCGAATTGCTCGCGCAGGATTCGCTCATCGAGCGAATGGCCGGGATCATGCAAAAGCGTGAGACCGGTTGCATGATCCATGGCGATTTCAACGCGCGCGACATTGCGAATCTCGAAATGATCTGCCACGGCGGCCACCGGCCTCTTGTCAGCTTCTAGGATATCTATGGTGACGCGCGCCTTGTCTGGCAGAAGCGCCCCGCGCCAGCGCCGTGGCCGGAAGGCCGAGATCGGCGTGAGCGCCATCAGCGGCGCGTCCAGCGGCAGGATCGGGCCATTGGCGGAGAGGTTATAGGCGGTCGAGCCAGCGGGCGTTGCCACCAGCAGGCCATCGGCGACCAGCTCAGCCAGCCGCTCCGTGCCATCGATGGAAATGCGCATTTTCGCCGCCTGGAAGGATGAGCGCAGCAGCGACACTTCATTGATCGCGCGGGCGGAAAACACCTCGCCCTGAACATCGGTGGCGGTCATGGTCAGCGGATGAACCTTGGAGGCCTCCGCCGCGCTGAGCCGCTCGCGCAGCCCCTCGCCTGAAAACTCATTCATCAGAAAGCCGACCGAACCCCGGTTCATGCCGTAGATCGGCTTTTTGCGGCCCATGAAGCGATGCAGAACCTGCAGCATCAGCCCATCGCCACCCAGCGCGACGATGACCTCAGCGCTTTCAGGATCGACATTGCCATAGAGGCCGACAAGCTCAGACAAAGCCCGATCAGCCTCTGGCGTGCCAGAGGACAAAAAGGCAATCCGCTCAAACCGGGATGTGGGAACGTGGCTCATGAAGCCGTCTTAGCTGATTTCAGCCGCCATTGCGAGGCGGGCCTCGTCATTGCGAGGAGCAAGGCGACGAAGCAATCCATGGCGTCACGCCTGACGCCATACACCCGACCATGGATTGCCGCGTCGGGCTAAAGCCCTCCTCGCAATGACGGACAAAAGAAAAACCCCGGTGATTGCTCACCGGGGTTCTCGAAAAGAGAGGAAACCTCTCAGATCAGATCAGAACGTGCGCTCGACGCGGAGACGGCCGGTCAAACCGTTGTCCGTCTTGGACTCGGTGCCTGTCGTGTACTTCACGTCCTGCTTCACGCGGTTGTAGAGAACATCCACGCCAATTTCGAAGTCCTTCGTGGGAATGAAGGCGTACTGCGCGCCAACGTTCCAGGTCGTGCCATCACCGAAGCCCGATGTGCCGGACCAAATGAGCGCCTTAGCCGAAGTCGGAGCCTTCCATGCGCCATAAGAAGCGAGGAACGACGTACGATGCTGCGGTGTGAACCAGTGCTGGAAGATACCCGCAAGGTTCCAAGACTTCACAGATTCAATGCCAGTGTTGTAAGCAACAATGGAAGGCGGGTTGATCACAAAACCGCCAGAATTGCGCTTCGTGTCTGACGACTTGAAAGAGCCCCAGTTGATCGTGTATTCAGTCATGCCATCGGCATAACCACCGTCAAACCACAGCGCATCACCAGCCGCGAGCTGCGGAAGGTTGATCTTGACGCCAGCGCCAGCCGCCCAAACCTGCTTGGACTTGCTATAGGCAACGGGGTCAACTGTACTTGCGCCATCAACAAGCTTGTAGCTGTTGGTTGCAGCCTTCACAGCCACCGAACCCCATGACTGATCCCAGTCGAGGCGTGCGTTGATCTGGGGAACGCCACGATATGACGCATAGACATTCTTGCCAGTGACTGTGGTCACGGCATCAACCGTAGGCTTGCCAGCGGTGTAAGCCGGATCCTGGAAGCCCAGCGTAGCGGAGAAGCCACCACCGAGAACCGCGGTGTACGAAATGCCGTTCGAGCCGTTGGCGAATGAAGCCCAGTGACCCGCGCCGTAGAAGATCGACGGCATGAACGAGAAGTTGTCCTTGGCGTTACCGAAAGTGAAACCAGCGAAGCGAATGTAGGACGCTTCGAGCGTTGCTGACGGAGCCGACGTGTTGATGGAGTTGTTCTTGGCGGGATCAGCCGGATCGGTCTGAACAGCCGAGTCCTGAAGGACGCCGGTGGTGCGAGCGAGACGAACCGATGTCACTGCCTGAACCGTGCCATAAGCCGTGGGGGTACGAGCATCGAGGTCAATACGACCACGAACTTCCGAACCGAACTGATTCTGGCTGCCCTTGTTCAGCTTCAAGACGGAAGTGCCCTGCGCAGTGCCAGCTGCCAGCTTGTCGTAGACGTCCTTCGCCTGCGAATACGAATAGTCAGCACGCACACGGCCGCCGACCTTGATGCAGGTGTCAGTGCCGGGGATGTTGAAGAAGCCCGCGCCGTAGGCGTCGCAGACCTTCACGTAATTGACGGGGGCGGCCTTCTTCGAGGGAAGATCGGCTGCGTTGGCGCCGGCAACCGCGACGAAGGCGGTGGCGGAACCGAGGAGAAGGCTCTTGGCGAGCTTCATGAAAAAACCTCCAAAAAATGATTTCGAAAAAATCACTCGTTTCAATGAAAGGCCCTTGGGTCGTGCGCCTTGAAATGCGTGGCGCGAGACCAAAAGAGCCCCGATCCGACCCCTGCCCGCCCAACGGCACGCAGAACCCGAACGCCCCGAGGGAATCTCGGAGGCATGGCCAGAACGTAACCATGAGCTTTATGTTCGTCTCGGAGAAAGTGACGACTTTTTCTGGAACGGCCACTTTTCGACCACAAGCGTGGCCATCCGGCCACAGTTGGCGGTGGGTCATCCACAGGGGGGCGGATTCAGTTTCGTCATTGCGAGGAGCAAAGCGACGAAGCAATCCAGGGCGCAACAGGCTGAGATCAGGGCCAAGACCCGTCAGTGGATTGCCGCGTCGGCCTATGGCCTCCTCGCAATGACAATCGGCCCGGGATTTCGCCCGAGCCGCTTCGCAACCTCGTCCCCCTCCCCTCAAGGGGGAGGGAGTCAAAAACCTCAGAACGTCCGCTCAACCCGCAGGCGGCCGGACCAATTGCCGGTCGTCTCGCGCGTCACCACGGTGGCTGGCACGCCCACGCCCACAGGGGCCGTGTTGGTGCGCCGGACATCCTGCCCGACGCGGTTGTAGAGAAGATCAACACCAATCTCGAAATCCTTCACCGGGATGAAAGCGAGCTGCGTGCCGATGTTCCACATGGTCTGATTGCCAAACGCGCCCGATGTGCCAAACGGAATCGCCGACGTCAGATCTGATCCTTCCACACGACCACCCGACACAAGGAAGGAGTGGCGCCATTGCGGCGTCCAGAAATGCGTGTAGATCGCCGCCAGATTCCACGAGCGCAATGTATCAATGGTGATGTTGCCATTGGGCTCAAAACGATTGACCCATGAAATGCCATTGTTCACAAAGCCACCCGTGTTGCGGCGCGTGTCAGAGGATTTGAAATAGGTCCAGTTGACTGTGTATTCCGTCATGCCATTGGCATAAGCGCCATTGAGCCAGAGCACATCACCGGCGGCAATCATCGGCAGATTGATCTTCACGCCAGCACCCACAGCCCAGGTCGCTTTGCGATCATTCAGATCAGCGCCTGCGCCAGAAACGCCTGCGGCCGTGGTGGCAACCGCTTGTCCGACAGCCCCCATCACAGAGGCCGTGCCCCAGGTCTGATCCCAATCCAGTCGCAGATTGAATTGCGGAAGCGTGTTGTAGGCATATTGTTCAGCCGGCGTTGGTCCCGTCACAAAAAGTCCGGTGATGGGATTGATCGAGCCGACCGCATTGGTGCCACCCAATGTTGTGTCCGTGGCATCCTGCATGGCGAGTGTGGCCGACAGGCCACCACCCAGCACCGCCGTATAGGCAATCTGCTTGGCACCATTGGCGAAGGAGGCCCAATGTCCTGCGCCATAAAAGGTCGAGGGCATGAAGGCGAAATTATCGCGCGCGGCACCGAAGGTGAATCCGGCAAAGCGAATATAGGCCGCCTCCAGCGTGGCTCCCGCCGAGCTGGACGAGAGGCCATAAGCCGTATCCAGAATGCCGGTTGTGCGCGCCAGACGAATGGCCGCCACCGCCTGCACCGTGCCCCAGCCGGTCTGCGTGCGCGCATCGAGATCGACGCGGCCGCGCGCTTCCCAGCCATAGACGTTTTCAGAGCCCGAGGAGGTGCCAAGTGTATTGGTCACCACGCCGGTCGCCGTATTGATGGTGGCGCCCGTGTAAATGGCCTGGCGCCCCGACATGGCAAAATCAGCCCGCACGCGCCCGCCGACCCGAATGCACGTATCCGTGCCCGGGATCACATAAAAGCCCGCCCCATAGGCGTTACAAACCCGGACATAGTCCACCGGCGCTGCCTTGCGAGAAGGCAGATCCGCAGCAGCGACGCCCGTCACGGCCACAAAAGCCGAGGCGGAACCGAGGAGAAGGCTCTTGGCGAGCTTCATATGCAACCTCCAGATATTAAGACCCGTCAGATCTTTAGTGTCTCTCTATGTGATACGTATGTTTCACATGCAGATAAGCTAACAGTGATCTGCGGACCCCGCACCCACCGAAAACGGGGATTTGTCGTATTCATTGGAGATTGTTGTTAAATCGCAACAGGTTAGCTAAGGCTTGGGCGGTGTGGGGCTAGGGCTTGAGGCTGGGGTCCGGGCCGTTTTCCACATTTGGGGAAAGCGCACCAAAGCCCTGTGGACGGACGCGATTCCGGGTCGGCGAAAAAAGTTGATCGGATGCCTCACTAGGGTCGGCACCCCCATTTTGGACAGGTCTGACGCCCTCCCCCACCCCAACGGACAAAAGCCTTTTGGACGCGGCACCTTGATCTTACGATCTGGTGCCAGATGGGCGTAGCGTTGTGTCGTCAAAACATTGGAATGGCCCAAAGCTTCCTTCACATCATAAATCGTCATGCCATTGTTGATCAGCGCGGAGGCAAAGGAATGGCGCAGGTCGTGGATGCGCACATCCGCCAAGCCGGCAGCGCGGCGGCAGCGGTTCCAGGCGTGGAAAATCGTTACATAAGGTTTGCCCGTTTCAGGACTGGGAAAAATCCACACAGCGCTGGCTGACAGATCCCGCACAGATTGCAGCACAGACAGCGCTTCATCAGACAAAGGCACGCTGCGTGGTTTTCCAGATTTCGTAAAGGGGATCGTCCATAGGCGGCGGGTCAAATCAATGTCGCGCCAGCGCGCATCCAAAGCCTCGCGTTTGCGCGCGCCCGTGAACAGCAGAAACGGCACGATATAGCGCAGCATATAACTGCCGCACGCCCGGATCTCGCGCATCAGGCGCTGCGCTTCTTCGGGCGACAGATAGCGCTCCATTTTTGGCGGATCTTTCAGCAGTTTCACGCCCCGCGCCGGGCTTTGCTTGAGGCCATCGACCTCCCATTCAATCGCCTTGGCGAGCGTCACTTTCAAAATCGATAATATGCGATTGACCGTACCTTTGGCGTAGCCGGCGGCTTTCTTCTCCGCCACCAGCGCCAGAATGGCGCTGCGGTCGATGCAGCCCATCGCGCGATCGCCAAAAGCGGGCAGCAAATGGCAGCGCAAAATAATGTCCTCCCAATGGGCGCTGCGTTTGGCAGCGCGCGCATAGGGCAAATAGCGCTGCGCAATGAAGGCGCGATAGGTCAGGCCCGATGGGGGCGGCACTGGATCGGGCGCGGCCTCGCGCGCCCTGAGCAACAGGTCGCTCACCACCTGACGCAAAGCCGAATTTTCGGCGCGCAGACGGGCGAGGTCTGGGCTGTCTGAAAATTCTCTCGTATTGCTATGGCTTTGCATCAAGGCGGCCAGTTCTGTCGGTTGGCATTACCGGAATTAAACGCCCGATGATGCCGCTTCAACAAGCTGCTAGCTTTGACCGGAATGAACGCGACCCTATCGGACAGACTGTTGCAGACCGGGTTTTTTGAGAAATCTGGCTCACACAACAGATGCGCTGATTTTTGGACACTTTATTCTGGACACTTCTCTTGAACCGGACGGTTTTGCGGAAATGATGATCGGCTTTATGCGGGCGTTAGCTTCTCAGCCCGAACAGATCGAGCTCCAACAGCGCGCGCTTGAAGCGGCGGGCGTCGTGAAATTCTTCTCGGCCATCGGCGATATGACAATTGCAGAGCCCACGATCCATGGGCTGCTCGATTTTGCGCGCGAAGATGATGTGATTGTCATCACCAGTCTGGATCGCCTGGCGGGCACAGTGCGCCAGCTCTGCGATATTCAGGAAATTCTGGCGCGCAAGAACATCGCATTGCAGGTGCTAGACCTTGGGCTGGACACGCGCACGCCAGAGGGGGCGGCGATGATGGGCTTTCTGCCGCATCTGCGCCTGATGCGCCGGCGTGGCTATCTGGACGCGCAACGCGAAGGCATTGTCGCCGCGCAAGCGGCGGGTCGGTACAAGGGCCGCAAGCCCACGGCGCGGGCCAAGACGCCGGACGTGCTCAATGCCTATCGGCTAGGCCGCACCGTGGCGCAAATCGTGCGCGATACAGGGATCGGGCGGGCCAGCGTCTATCGCATTCTGGAAGCCAATGGCCTGTGGGCGCGCCAGAATTAACGCGCGCGCAGCTCCAGCAGAGCCGCGCGCATGTCTGCGAACACAGAGGCCCAATCACCGCGCTTGCCTTGCCGGAACAGGCGCGTGTTTTCATACCAGGGAGAGTCGGCGCGCGCACACATCCATCGCCAATCGGGTACATGTTGAAGCGCAACCCAGCATGGTCGCCCCAAAGCGCCGGCCAGATGTGCAGTGGCCGTGTCAGACGTGATGACAAGATCAAGTTGACTCATCACCGCTGCCGTATCGAGAAAGGCCTGATCGCCTGAATCGAAATCCGCACCCAGTGTTTCGATGCGCAGGTCGGCGCAACGCGCCACATCTTCGCTGCCCTCATTTTTCTGCAAGCTGATCAGGCGCAAATCGGGCAGATCGGCGAAGGCCCGAAAAAAGTCGAGCGAAAACGAGCGGCCAAGATCAACCTTTGCCGCCTTGTTGCCCTGCCAAGCTATGCCGATTTTAAAGCCTGTTTCGCCGAGCCGCGCACCCCATTGGTCGATGCGCGCAGGCTCAGCTGTCAGATAGGCTTTTGCATGCGGGATATTTTTGTCTGTCGCCCCAAACAGACCCGGCAGGCTCATGAGAGCCGCATGATAATGCGCGCTCGAGATCGCATCCGTCCGGCTCACAACCGCGACGCGCGGATCAAGAGTGGCCAGAAGTGCCTGCAGTACAGGCTGAACGCGCAAAGTGACCTGCGCACCCAGATCAGCCAGAAGCGTGGTGTAGCGGCAAAATTGAATCGTATCGCCAAGTCCTTGTTCAGCCGAGACAAGGATTTTGCGGCCCTTGGCCTGATAGAGATGTTTCAGATCCGGATAGGGCGTGTCATTGGCACCCAAAGCGTCGCGTCCGCGCAATTTGCGGTTTTCAAACAGGGCCCAGCCGTCCTGAAACTGGCCCAGCAAGAGCAGCAGCAAGGCTTTGTTATAGGCGGGCTCCGGGCGGCCGGGTGCCAAGGCTTGCGCGCGGCTGTAACAGGCCAAAGCGTCATCAAAACGCCCGGCGTGAAACAGGGCATCGGCCAGATTGTTCTGAATTTCGGGCGCGTGGGGCGCAAGCGCGCTGGCATGTTCCAGCAAGGCGAGCGCGTCATCGATGCGGCCCAGATGGAGCAGAGACACAGCCAGATTGTTATGCGCTTCGGGGTAGGTCTGGTCCTCGCCCAAAGCTGCTTCAAACAAGACAGCGGCCTCAGCATAACGCCGCAACCCGTTCAACGCGCGGCCTTGCAAGATGCGTGTCTGTAGATGGTCGCGTTGCGCGGTCTCAGCTTGTGCAATGTCAGCCAGCGCCTCGTCATATTGCCCGCTCTCGATGAGGGCTGAGACGTAATTTTGGAAAATATCGAGCGAGTCGGGCGCGCGGGCGCGCAGTATCTTGAGTTCCTTGCTGGCCGCCAAGGCATTGCCGATGGCCATCAGGCAGGCGGCCAAATTCATCGCGGCGTGAAGATGGTCGGGCGCAAGGGCAAGTACCTGACGATAGGCCTGCACGGCTTGCGCATGGTGATGTCCCATATTGAGCGCCACACCCAGATTGTAAGACAGCTCTGGGTCATGGGGGCGAAGCGCTTGCGCGCGCGTCAGCATGTCGATGCAATCGGCCAGGCGGTCGGTGCGCACATAAATCTCGGCCAGCAGCAACAAGGCGTCTGCATTGCGCTTGTCGCGTTTCAGAATCAGGCGACAGGTCTTTTCTGCCGGGCCAAGGGCCCCCGATTGAAACTGTTGTCGCGCCTCAGCCACATTCATCGCAATTGGTCCCGCAAAGCCCAAATAGATGGTCCGTGCGAGCGTTAGCGAAGCCACCTCGTCTTTGCAACTAGGGACGCGCGCCTCGTCATTGCGAGGCGCAAAGCGACGAAGCAATCCACGGCGGAACGCCTGACGCCACACATGCGACCATGGATTGCCGCGTCGGCCGACGGCCTCCTCGCAATGACGGACACACAAAAAAACCCCGGTGATTGCTCACCGGGGTTCTCGAAAAGAGAGGAAACCTCTCAGATCAGATTAGAACGTGCGCTCGACGCGCATACGGCCGGTCCATGCACCGTCCGAACGCGAAGTCGTCGATGTCGCAGCTGCGGTCAGAGCCACATCCTGCTTCATGCGAGCGTAGAGAGCTTCCACGCCGATTTCGAAGCCAGCGGTCGGGAGGAAGGCGTACTGAGCGCCAACGTTCCAGACGGTGCCGTCGCCGAAGCCCTTCTTGCCGTCCCAGGCGAGAGCCTTGGCGGAAGTCGGAGCCTTGAAGCCGCCGTAGGTGGCAAGCAAGGTCGTGCGGTGCTGCGGAGCGAAGAAGTGCTGGAAGTTAGCAGCCAGGTTCCACGACTTCACGGTTTCGATGCCGTTTGCGTAATCGATCACGGAAGCCGGGTTGAAGCCCAGGCCCGCGATGTTGCGCTTGGTGTCCGAAGACTTAGCATTGCCCCAGTTGATCGTGTATTCGGTCATGCCGTCGGCATAGTTTCCTTCGAGGTAGAGAGCATCACCAGCCGCGAGCTGCGGGAGGTTGAACTTCACGCCTGCGCCAGCTGCCCAAACCTGCTTGGAATGCGAAGCCAGCGGCAGACCTGATGACAGCGTGCCGTCAACGAGTTCATAACGCAGTGTTGCTGCCTTCACAGCCACCGTACCCCACGACTGATCCCAGTCGAGGCGAGCGTTGATCTGCGGGATTGCGGTATAGCGGAAGAAGGGGTCGCCGGCGACGCCGCCGTCGAGGGGCTTACCAGCGGTATAAGCCGCATCCTGGAAGCCGAGGGTCGCCGAGAAGCCACCACCGAGAACCGCTGTGTAAGCGATTGTGTTGGTGCCGTTGGCGAAGGACGGCCAATGTCCAGCGCCGTAGAAGATCGACGGCATGAACGCGAAGTTGTCCTTGGCGTTACCGAAAGTGAAACCAGCGAAGCGAATATAAGCAGCTTCGAGGGTCGCAGCAGCGGCCGAAGAGTTGATGGTGACAGCGGTGGTGCCGTCAGCCGGATCCTTCGCCATCGACGAATCAGCGAGCACGCCAGTCGTACGAGCGAGACGGATCGAGGTCACAGCCTGAACCGTGCCGTAAGGGGTGGGGGTACGAGCGTCGAGGTCAACGCGACCACGGACTTCCGAACCGAACTTGTTCATCGCGGAAGCGCCGGTCTTCAGCGCAACAGCGCCACCCGTGACGGTGCTGACGTCCTTAGCCTGCGAGTAGGAATAGTCAGCGCGAATGCGGCCACCCAGCTTCACGCAGGTTTCGGTGCCGGGGATGTTGAAGAAGCCCGCGCCGTAAGCGTCGCAAACCTTGACGTAAGTCCTCAGGGAATATGCTCACTAAGTGTTTGAAAGAATCCAACAAATGTCAGCGTAGTGAATCAAGAAGTCTGATTCCGTCTGCAAAATGGTCTCCAGAAGGCCCTCACAAGCCTCCTGAGAGGCGACACACAGCCTTGCTGATTGTGTGTGCCATATGTTGACACCGGTAGACGGGGGAAGCCTCTGGAGACCTACATGCAAACAGGGCTGAGAGATATTGGCTCAGTTTTTGGTTCAGTCTCTGAAATTGGTTCTGGCAACGCAGGGTGAGGGAGGCTCAGGTGATCCCTTATGACCCCCTATTAAGGAGAGGGTGAACATAGGCATACATAGATCAATGATTATTGTTGTTACCTATAGACCTAACTGATGATGCTTACACATCTTCACCCTCTCCCCCCTCACCTTAGTTCTTACCCCACTGTTTAGCTCATACCCTTCACTCTGTGCTGACTGGAATGTTCACTCCAGTTAACTCCAAGGCTACCTCCTCCATTATCTCCCGTGTCTGGTCTTCGAAGCTACAAGAGACAACCAACCCATCATGGATAGGGAGACCAACAATACCCTCCTGTTTCAGTCTGAGGAGGATTCCTACCATGATGCTGCTCTCAATGAATTGCAGCTTGTGGCAGATGGCTGTGCTGAACATAGGAATGAGCGCCGGGTGTCTCTCTGAGATATCGGCTATGAGTGTTTCTATCGGTCTTGGTGGGAGGAGGTCCTTAGTCCCCTGAGGTTTCCTCCTCAGTGGCTTCTCCGAAGACAGGAGAGAATTGAGAAGCTTCTTGATCCCCGGCCGGTAGACAGGGTGATAGTCCCCTAATTGGTAGAGATCACCTTCAGGTGGTTGAGCCTGTGACAAGCTGTATGCAAGGCGAACAGAGATTTGACCGAAGTCGAGACCTACCGTCTCTTCCTGATTGATGAGGATTGTGTATCGATCATCCTTCTTCATTTTCTGCCAGAAGCCACCGAATAGGCGGCCACCTGTCTCGAACGAGCCTCTAGTGAAGACCCTGCGTAGGCTTCTGTCTGACACTTGTGTGCGAGAGGCTAACTCTGGGTCACCGATTTCGATGTCAGCTTGTTCTAGCCAATCATTGATCTCGACTATCTGACTGCGGAGTGAACCTGTGAGATTGGTCTCCTCGTAGTCTAGGTATTGTCCTTCATCCCGATGGTCCTGCTTGGGAGCTTTCAGGACAACCAGTTCCTTGAAGGGTCTGCGTCCGATGTCATTGAGCGTGACACTGTAGAACTCAGTGCGATCAAGGATGCGCCACCCCGGCCAGATCAGGCTTCTTTGTCCACGGTTAGCAAAAGACTTCTCATGACCAAGCTCAAACCTGATGAAGTCTATCTCAGGGGTTGCCATGATCTTGACGATGTCAGGCAGCTTGCTGGAATAGACCGGTGAGCGATAGCGGGATTTCTTTTCCAACACGGTGTTCGACAGAGAAACAGCAGTCCCTCTTTGGTCTTGAGACAGGTGGGCAAAGACCATGTCGCAGATGATTGCCTCAACGGTCTGCTCAAAGGTTTCCTGATCCTTCGGTTTCCTCGCTCTCGTCCGAAGCTGAAAGTGTTTCTCGTAGCTGGCGACCATGCCTTGCGCTTCTTTGACGATAGCTTTCAGCTTGTCGCTATGGGCAATCCTCCATGGATCGAAGAACCGGTCTTTGGTGAGCTTGATGTCTCCATTGGCGTCGTATTCGACACCCTCTGGATCAGCTTTAGGCATGAGGGATCGTTTGGCTCTGGTGTCCATTTAAAACCTACCTGTGGGGCTTTAGGAGAGTCGGTGGCGAGCTTTGTTGCCCGTGGGGTCAAAGGGTGGCCGAGGACGAAATAGGCCGTCCTGAGTCAACTGTGGGGCTAGTTTTAGCTAAGTCTCTGATCTGAATCCGAGATCGCGTTTTTCAGTCAACTCTTGACTCAAAATGGGTGAAAAGCGTCTCGCTGTTAGTGGGACCTTTAGGCCCAGATCGGAGGCTTTTGCTGTCATAGTAGGCTGGAGGGTCGGCATCAGCACATGAAGCTGAATGGAGGCGTATCTAACCCCTGTCAGCTTTGTGCCGCTCTTGCCGACAAGGTTTCTGATCTAGTGGGATCGGTAAGCCCTTATGACTCAAAATGAGCGCCTAGCTTTTGCTGTTATAGTAAGGGGTTGTGGTCAGTCGTGTCTAAGCTGATCAGATTGTTATAGTGAGAGGGTAGCCTCATTGGATCAGCTTCCCACGCCCTCAAGTTTATTGGGGGCTTACGCTCAATCCAGCCTCTTGTTGTTAGTGGGAGGGGTCGTACGGCAGCGGTCGTGCGGTTAGTGGTAGGGGTCGCGCTCCGTCCCTAAAAAATACCGCCTCGTTCAAGCGCACATGACTCAGATTGAGTCCCGTTCCCCAGAACGCCTGTGGATTTGATTCCAAATGATTCCCGCTGATTCCGACAGGGCTTGGCGAGTGAGTCTTAGCCCACCTAGTCTCGCTTCACTTTCCGACCCAAGGAGCCAGACATGGCGCAGAGCCTTTCCCAGTCCCTCGTGGACGCATTGTCGATTCAATCTGGTCGCCGCTTATTGGCAGACAGCGACTGCAAGGGTCTCTACCTTGATCTGCGACCACGAGGGAAAAGCTGGCGCTTCCGTTCAACAGGTGTGGGCGGAAAGCTCATCTCGATCACCATCGGAGATGCGGGGAAAATCAGTCTTGAGGCAGCAAGACGCAAGGCCCATCTGCTTGGCTTCCAGAAGTCCTCGAAACCTGTACTGCCTAGTTCAGGGGCTGAGGTGACTTATAGGGAGTTTGTCCACTCTCGTTATCTCCCCTATGCCTTCGCGACCAAGAAGGCTGCCCCATGGGAAGAGATCATTCAGCGTGTTCACTTGCTCCCTGCCTTTGGAGATTATCCTCTGCATGAGATTAGCAAGGGCCTGATCAGCAGCTTCGTCATGAGTAAGCAGCAAGCTAGCTACAAGGCTGGCTCTATCAATCGAATGATCTCGATCCTGAAGGTGTCGCTCACCAAAGCAGTCGAATGGGAGGTGGGAGGTCTTGAGGCTAGTCCTGCCAAGGGCGTGAAGCTTCTCAAAGACCCACCCAAGCTAGATCGCTATCTCACGCCAGAAGAGGCCAAGAGGCTGCTTGGTGAACTGCGATCAAGCAAGGCACCAATGCTGCGCTTCATCATTCCCTTCCTTTTGTTCACAGGTGCAAGGAAGAGAGAAGCCTTGGATGCGCAATGGAAGGACATTGATTGGGCTAATCGCCTTTGGCTGATCCCTATCACTAAATCAGGTAAGCCAAGAGTGGTCCCTCTGTCAGATCAGGCCATACAGGTCTTGAACCAGACGAAGTCAGAGCTGGAGACACTTGGACTGGGTGATGTGAAGTGGGTCTTTCCCAATCCTGACACAGCCAAGCCTTTTGTGGGCATTTTCCACTCGTGGAACAAATGCAGACAAGCGGTTGGTTTAGGTGAGGTTCGTATCCACGACCTTCGTCACTCATTCGCCTCAGCTTTGGTCAACAGAGGCATGACCCTCTACGACGTGAAAGAGGCGTTAGGCCACTCCAACATCCTCACGACCCAAAGGTACGCTCACCTATCCCCCCAGCGTTTGAGAGATGCTGTGAGGCAAGCAGGTGAACACTATGGGGATGGGATGAAATAACGGGATTGGACAAAAGAAAAACCTCCGGTGATTTCTCACCGGGGTTCTCGATCAGAGAGAGTAATCTCTCAAATCAGATGAGAACGTGCGCTCGACGCGCATAGGAACCGCTGGTTACAAGGGCGGCTGCAAATTAATCCGAGACGTCAAGCTCGTAGCTAATATCTCCGAGCTTGCGGACTACACGCAACGACACGTTTTTACCTTCGTCTTGGCTGGGAATATTGATCTCTCGATCAGGAAGCAAAAATAAAGACCGCTTACCGCATATGACTCGCATACTATTGTTCTTAGCAAGTAAGCTTGCCGATGCCTGAATCAGCGTTTGGTAGTATTTCGGCTGCCGCCATGCGAGAGGCGCAGATGGATCAGCCATCAGCACAACGTTGCCATTAGCCTTCAAATATAAATAGAACTTAGCTTCGCTGGGATGCCACTCTGGCCCAAGGCGTTCATCCCAAGTCCAAATGCAATAGAAACCACGGCAAGGCGTAGGTCTGTTCGGGTAGTTTTCACAACCTTTCCCGGGCTTGGCATGACGGCACCACTTGCCCTGAGGTTTATTGAGTTCAGCTATCGAGGGCAGCTTACAACATAACATGCAGGTGCCACATGCGCGCTTATATGTTTCGGTCATGACCCCTCATCCCTAACCTTAATCAAAGAAAAACCCCGGTGATTGCTCACCGGGGTTCTCGATCAGAGAGAGTAATCTCTCAAATCAGATTAGAACGTGCGCTCGACGCGCATACGGCCGGTCCAGTTGCCCTGCGAAACGTTTGCAGCTGGAGTGGCCGAGTTCGAGTTCGAAACGCGAGCGTAGAGAGCTTCCACGCCGATTTCGAAATCCTTCGTCGGAAGGAAAGCGATCTGCTTGCCAATGTTCCAGACCTTGGCATCAGCATAACCGCCAGTAGTCGTGCCCCATGTAGCGGCATTAGCCGTAGCAGGAGCATTGATGGAACCGTACGAAGCCAAGAAGGCCGAACGCCACTGCGGAGCCCAGAAATGGGTCATGACAGCAGCCACATTCCACGACTTGAACGTTTCAATGCCAGCTGCGCCAGCGCCAAACGACGGATGGTTCGATACCACACCACCAACGTTACGAGCGGTATCCGACGACTTGAACGAGGTCCAGTTCGTGGTGTATTCGGTCATGCCGTCAGCATAAGCAGCGTTGAGCCAGAGAGCATCGCCAGCTGCAAGCATCGGCAGGTTGATCTTGGCGCCAGCGCCAACAGCCCAGACCTGCTTCGTCTTGTTGTAGGTGGTCGTGTCCTTAGCAGACGTCACCATCTGCACATTGGCAGTCGCGCCCATCACAGACAGCGTACCCCATGACTGATCCCAGTCGAGGCGACCGTTGATCTGCGGGATGCGGTTGTAGCTGTTCTGGATAGCTTCCTGCCAGCTGGTGCCGGTAGCTGCAGTAATAATCGTCGACGAAGGCGAAGAGGCCGCAGTAGCGGCGACCTGACCAATGCCACCGAGGCCGGTGTAGCCATAGTCCTGCAGAGCGAGCGTGGCCGAGACGCCGCCGCCGAGGACGGCGGTATAGGCAACCTGGAACGCGCCGTTAGCGAATGAACCCCAGTGACCTGCGCCGTAGAAGGTCGAAGGCATGAATGCGAAGTTGTCCTTCGCGACACCGAAGGTGAAGCCAGCGAAGCGCATGTAAGCAGCTTCGAGCTGCGGCGAAGCCGAGCCAGCCTTGCTGTCAGCGCCAGTTGCAGCGAGAACGCCGCTGGTGCGGTGAACGCGAGTCGAGAAGACAGCCTGAACCGTGCCGTAAGCGGTCGGTGTACGAGCGTCCATATCGAGACGGCCGCGAGTTTCATTACCCCAAGTGGCCTGACCATCAGCCAAGGTAGCTACTGAGGTTGCGGACTTCGTGTAGGAGTCCTTGCTAGCTGAGTAGCTGTAGTCAGCGCGAACGCGACCACCGACCTTGATGCAGGTGTCCGTGCCAGGAATCGTGTAGAAGCCTGCGCCGTAAGCGTCGCAAACCTTGACGTAAGAAACAGGCGCTGCCTTCTTCGAGGGAAGGTCGGCTGCGTTGGCGCCGGCAACTGCGACGAACGCGGTGGCCGAACCGAGGAGAAGGCTCTTAACGAGCTTCATGTGAAACCTCCAAATGTGAAAGACCCGATCCGGATGACAGGTGAAGTCCTGCCACCAGATCCGAAACGGGGGACAATTAGGGTTCAGACCCTCCGTATCGGTGATCGAACATTAGCGGCGGCTCTGTTTCATGATCTGTTACGCTACAGTTTAGCTGGGTTTTCGACTTGTTTGCCAAAGGCATGGTGCATTTGTGCAACATACTTAGGCACAAGCTAGCTGTTTTAGGGGGAATCGGAGGGGTTTTCCCGCGCCCTGCTGCCTTGGATGAGGCAAAATGCGCCCCCTCGGGCCGATGCTTTTATGAGCACAGGCCACGCCAACAGGCTTCGAATCGAAATGGATTTCGATCAGCCAAAAACCGGGGAAAGGGGTGGCAACATGGGAGAATCGTCGGCCTCAGGCTCATGGCGAGCCGCCCATTGGCGCGAGGCGGCCCGCGCTGATTCCATTTCCAGCCGCCCCAATAAGACCAAAAGCCGTTGGCGCTGATCGTCAGGCAGATCTTCGGCGGCTTTGCGTGCCAGCGCGACGAGACGGGGCTGTGGGGCATCGCCCGGCGTGCTCGAGCTGCCGGCCAGCGCATTCAGCAAGGTGCGGAACACAGGGCGCAGACCGTCTGGCAATTGCGAGCGCCCGTAGAGCGCGGCAAAGGACGTCGCATCCGGATCATCCAGTATCAGCATGACGCGCGGGAGAGATTGCTTGGTCAGATCTGCCATGGCTGCGGCGAGCATCAGACGGTCTCCGCACACAAGCGAGCGCAGCAGCAAGCCCGGAGTGAGTTGTCCTTGCGCGCGCAAATGGCGCACGAGCGAAAGCGCAGCACCCGCCGCGCCGCCCTGCTCTTCGCCCGCATCCTGCGCATTCATGGAGACGATGAGTTTCTCGCGCGCATCGCGCAGCACGCGCTCGCCGCGCTCGGGTGCCAGCCATCCCGTTTGTTTGACGAATTCACCCAAGGCCAGGCTGACCGCCTCGGCGATCAACAGACGCACAGAGCGTGGTGTTTCGGGGCGCAGCAGCAATGCTTCACGCAGACGCCCATCACTGCCTGCCCGCTCCATCATGCGCAGCATGACATCTTCCGCCAGATCAGCTTGTGAATTGCGCGCCAGTTCGATCAGCACACAGGGCGCGCCGGTTTCCGCCAAAGCCAAAGCCACAGACGCCGACACATCCGCGCGCCGCGCAATCGCCATTTGCGCGCCCACCGGGGCCGTCAAAGCCAGATCGCCGAGTTCCGCTTCCAGAAACAAATCGGAATGTTGCAGGACAATGGCGGCAATCTCGCTTTGCTCGGCCGCCAGCGCGTGAATGATATGACGCGGCGCGCGCGGCTCGCGTGCCAGCCCTTCGGCTATCGCGCGACGCACCAGAGGCGAGGCATCATCGAGCATAATGGTCAAAATGCTCTCGACCTCTGCCGTTTCGGCGTCTGTCAATTCCATATGCAAATAGTCACAGATCAAGGATGCGAGACCGGCGGCGCGCGCGGAAGCGGAGGCTTCACGGGCAAAGGCGAAGAAATCCTGGCTGATCTGCACCGAGGCAATCCATTGTCTTTAAAAAACCGCCCCCGGAAAAAGCCCGGGCTGGCGAAGGCCACATTTGACGTGTGTGTCCTGCGCTTAGTCTTAATCGCGCCCCCATGTGGTCTCAAGATGAAAAGCGCAAAGGGTGCAAAGATCGTGTGTCTGGAGACGGGCCTTTGATCGCAGATTTCAGATCGCTTCTTCTTGTCCCCGCCGATTCACCGGCGCGGATCGCGGGTGCGCTGGCGAGCGGCGCGGATGCGCTGATCCTTGACCTCGATGACATGGTCGCCAGTGAACATCGCTCAAAAGCAAGGCAGGCTGCAGCCAATACATTGATGAGGCTACGCCATAATGGCGACGCCCCATTGCTTTTTGTCCGCATCAGCAGTCTCGACAGCGACCAGCTCAACCCAGATCTCGCCGCCGTGATGGGGCATGGCCCCGATGCCATTATCCTGCCCAAGGCGCGCGGTGGTGCGGATGTCGAGCAGCTGGCCACACTTTTGCTGGCGCATGAAACCGACCATGGCCTGCCCGCAGGATCGACACGCATCCTGCCGCTTGTCACCGATACAGGTGCGGCCATGTTTGGGCTTTCAACCTATGCGGGTTGCTCGCCCCGTTTGCTCGCTGTTGCTTGGAGCGCGGAAGATCTCGCCAGCGACATCGGTGCGGATGACACGCGCGAGGACAATGGCGATTGGTCTGCGCCTTTCGCGATGGCCCGCAATCTCGCGCTTTATGCGGCGGCGCATGCGGGCGTTCCCGCCATTGATACTTTGTTTCGGGATTTTGGTGACCGCACGGGCCTGCGCCATGAAGCCATGCGCGCTGAGGCCGACGGGTTTTGCGCCAAGATTGCCGTGCATCCCGATCAGATCGGCATTCTCAATCAGGTGTTCACGCCCCATGGCGAAAAACTGGATCGCGCCAATGTGCTGATCGCGGCCTTTGCCGCCAGCCCCCATGCGACCCATGTCAGCATTGAGGGCCGCGTCTATGACAAAGCGCAATGGGCACGCGCGCAATTGCTTGTTGCGCGTGCCCGGCGCGGCCAGTCCTAGCCGCCCGCCGCCTGATTGCCAGCACCCGCCGGACGCTTGATCGAAAATACTTTGTCGACGACCGAATAATCCTGATAGCCGCAGCGCGCGATGGGCTTCATCAACGTGATGTCCATCACACCATCGCGCAGATAGGCTTCATCCAGATGCACGCCGACGACCTGGCCCAGCACCAGATAGCGATCGGTCTGCACGCCTTCCAAAGCATCCAGCCGCACAACTTGCGTGACTTTGCATTCCAGCGAGGCGGGCGAGGCTTTCACGCGCGGTGCCTTCACCAAAACGCAATCAGCCATTTCAAGACCGGCATGGGCAAATTCGCTCGACCCGCGCGGCAGAGGTGCCGAGGTCGCGTTCATCTGGTCGCGCAAATCATAATTGGCGAGGTTCCAGACGAACTCGCCAGATTCCTGCGCTAGAAATGCGCTGTCCTTAAAACCTTCCGAACAAAAGCCAACGATGGGCGGCGCGCCCGAAAAGGCATTGAAGAAGGAATAAGGTGCAAGATTGATCTCGCCCGTGCGACCCATTGTGGAAATCCAGCCAACAGGACGCGGCGAGATCAATGCTTTGAATGGATCATGGGGAAGCAAAGCGCGGTCGCGGGCGTGGGGTTCGTAAAACATGAGCGGCGGCCTTTTTTAAAAATGCGTGACGATCTGCGCGAGATCAGGACGCGGACGATCCGCGGGCACCTGATCTGTGCGACCCAGATGAATGAAGCCCGCCATGCGCTCGCCCTCTTGCACGCCAAATTGTGCGAGGACCTCGCGATCATAGGAAAACCAGTTGGTCAGCCAGGAGCCGTCAAAGCCCAGCGCCTTGGCAGCGAGCAGGATGTTCATGCACACAGCGCCAGCCGACAATTCCTGCTCCCACGCTGGCACTTTCGCGCCCTCTTTGGCGGTGGAGACAACCCCGATGATGAGCGGAGCCATGGTCATGCGTTTGGCTTCAGCGGCGATGCGCGCCTCATCGGCCTGCGGCTCGCGGCGCTTGAAACCATCTACGATAAGAGCGCCAGCGCGCTCGCGCGCCTCGCCCTGAAAGACAATAAAGCGCCACGGTGCCAGCTTGCCGTGATCTGGCACGCGCGCAGCGATCGTCAGGATCGTCTCGAGCTGAGCTTGATCTGGGCCAGGCCCGGTCAGCGCAACGGGGGCGACCGAGCGGCGGGTCGTGAGAAGCTGGAGAATGTCATTCATGCTGGGGCTCTTTTTCAGTCTTTTCGCATGACAGAGGGAGGTCATCGGTCTTTTGACAAGTTCCGGCCGCCCCCGCAACCGCTCGCTTTGACAGCCGCCCCGGCATTGGGCAGAAGTCATTCCATTATGACCAAACTCACCCGCACCGCCCTTCTGCTGCTGGCCTGCCTGATGGCGCCGGGCGGATTTGCTGTGGCGCAAAACAGCGCCCCGTCCCAAAGCGTGCGCCCTGCCCCCGGCACCATGCCTGTCCCCGGCTCTGGACGGCTGTTCCTCTCGGCGACCTTTGGCGGCGCGGCAACGACTTTGGTCAGTGGCGTGCGCTGGCGCCTGTATCAGGAGCGCGCCGAGGCCAATGGCCAACATGCCTTGGTGGCGGAATCGACCGAGCTGGCGCCCTCCTTCACCCTGCCGGACGGCGATTACATCGTGCATGCTTCCTACGGGCTGGCGGCTGTCACGCGCCGGGTTGTGATCTCCAGCAACAATGTGAACGAGCGCATTCCGCTCAACGCCGGGGCATTGAAGATCTCCGGCAAACTGGGTGAGACCGACATTCAGGCCAACCGACTCAAGATCGACATCTATGTGCCAGAGCGCCCCGACCAGCGCGAAAAGCTGGTGGCAGCCAATCTAAAGCCCGACGAAATGATCCGCCTGCCGGAGGGCACCTATCGGATTGTCTCGACTTATCTCGATTCCAATGTGTCGCCTTCCGCGCCTGCGATTGCAGGCGTGCCGGCCAATGCGACCAATTCGGTGATCAACGCGGAAGTGCGCATTGATGCGGGCAAAATGACCGAAGCTGTGGTGCGCCATCGCGCCTCGGTCATCACATTGAAACTGGTCAATGCGCCCGGCGGTGAAGCGCTCGCCAACACGAGCTTTTCCGTGCTCACACCGGGCGGCGACGTGATCCGTGAAATGATCGGCGCGTTCCCGAGCCTCGTGCTGGCTGAAGGTGAATATACAGTCATCGCGCGCCGCGATGGGCGCACGCATCAAATGATCTTGAAAGTTTCTGCCAATACCGACCGCGAAGTCGAGATCATGGCCAACTGAGGGAAGCCACTTCCATGCAGACCTTCTTTGTCGAAATCAAATGCGCACTGGGCCGCACTTATGAAGTGGCGAGCGCGCTGGCTGAAGCTGAAATCGCCTCGGAGATTTATTCGATCGCCGGCCATTACGACATTCTGGCGAAATTCTATGTCGAGAAGGATGTCGACATAGGCCATTTCGTGGGTGAAAAAGTCCAGATCATCCCCGGCATTGCAGACACACGCACCATCATCACCTTCAAGGCTTTTTGAGCCTTTCGAAAAAAGAGCCCCGCCATGAACGACGATACACAGCCCCACTATCTCGATGACCGCATGTTCGTCATGGGCGTCTGGCCGCTGCGCGTGGCCAAGGATGCCGAAGACAATCATCAAAGCGTGGTCTTTTACGACACAACGCCGCCGCAGCCCTCGCTCTGGGCCGTGACCACCTATCGCAATATTGAGGGCTATCCGATTGTTGGCATCAATCATTTCGAGCGCGAAGACATTGCGCGCGCCTATAAGGCGGGTGTTGAGCCATCGATCCCGCTGACAAGCCTGGGCGGCCAGTCCCCCAGCACGCCCATGTCGCTAGAAGATTATGCGGCCTGGAAAGCTGAAAACAATTTTGGCGATTTCGATCCCGACAAGGCGCCCCGCCTGCAAGGCAAGGATCGCGGCGACATTGTCATGCAGACGAAAGAGCAATTCACAGCCGGCCTCGAGCAAGTCGCTCGCGCCCTGTCTGGCCCGCCTGAGGCGTAACGCTCAAGCCTTCCGCTTAGACTGTGTGTGATCCGCCGCCAGCGCCATTTCCAGCGCGCGGCGGATGAAGCGCTGATAGGGAATGCCCTCTTCTTTCGCGCGTGCGCGGGCTGCATCCAGCAGGTTTTTGGGCAAACGCATATTCACCCGCTCGCTCTTGGGCTGCAGCTCAAAATGCATGGGTTTGAATTGCGAAAAGTCGAGATCAGACAAATCCTGTTCGAGGAAAGCTTCTGCTTCCTCGTCTGTCGTCATCACTGGCACTTTGAGACGACGCTTATTGTCCATAACGCAGCGCCTCCTTGGCGTGCATGTAACGCGCTGAAAAGGGCCTGACGAAGGTCCGCCCATCCTTCACGCGCAGAGTGAACGCTACAAAAACCGGACGCCTGGCGCGCGTCCGCCCAACTGCAATGAAGCGCTGCTCAACGAGCGAATGAATTTCATCAGGTGCGACCGCCCCATGCTGAAGTACAAACTCGATCTCGCCCAAGCTCACGCCATGTTTCTGGCATTTGACGCGGTTGGCTGCGTCCCAATCAAAACCATCGAAAACCATTCGATCATCTCAAATGTATGTACAAATGTCAATACAGCCCTAAAAGGGCCTGACCCAAGGGTAATACCCCGCCCCCGTCTTTGCGAGCGACGCAAAGCCAACTGGACAACCCGGACTGCGGCCCCTGGATTGCCGCGCCGGGCTAAAGCCCTCCTCGCAATGACGGCTACTCGTCGACACAAAAAAGGCGGGCCTAAGCCCGCCTTTATAAGAATTACGCCCGCTTCTGATCCGGCGGCTCGGCTTCTGCCACCAGCGCTGCCAGCGCCTCGTCCAGTGACATGGATGTCTGCGCCTGCGACCCAAGACGGCGGATCGAAACGCTCTTTTCAGCCGCCTCTTTCTTGCCGATGCACAACAGCACAGGCGTTTTGGCCAGCGAGTGTTCGCGCACTTTGTAGTTGATCTTCTCATTGCGAAGATCAGCCTCGATGCGCAAACCCAGCTTGCGCGCTTTCGCAATGATCTCCATCGCGTAATCATCAGCTTCCTGCGTGATCGTGCAGATGGTGATCTGTTGCGGCGAGAGCCACAGCGGCAGATGACCAGCATGATGCTCGATGAGAATGCCGGTAAAGCGCTCGAGTGAACCAAACATGGCGCGGTGGATCATCACCGGCACGGTCTTTTCGCTGTCAGGCGCGATGTAGAAAGCGCCAAAGCGGGTCGGCAGATTGAAGTCGACCTGTGTCGTGCCGCATTGCCATTCACGGCCAATCGCATCACGCAATGTATATTCAAGCTTGGGGCCATAGAACGCGCCCTCGCCCGGATTGATACCCGTTTTGATGCCACTTTCCGCAACCGTATCGAGCACGCGCTTGAGGGCTGCCTCTGCCTTGTCCCAGACATCATCTGACCCCACGCGCTTTTCAGGGCGGGTTGAGAGTTTCAGCACGATGTCGGTGAAGCCGAAATCTTCATAGATCGACATGATGAGATCATTGATCTTCATCGACTCATCCATGATCTGCTCTTCGGTGCAGAAAATATGCGCGTCATCCTGCGTAAACGCACGCACGCGCATAATGCCATGTAGTGCGCCAGACGGCTCGTAGCGATGCACCGTGCCAAATTCCGCAATCTTCAGCGGCAGGTCGCGGTACGACTTCAGACCATTTTTGAAGATCTGCACGTGACCGGGGCAATTCATCGGCTTCAGGGCAAAGACGCGATCATCTTCCGTCTGCGTGACGAACATGTTTTCGCGATAGGTTTGCCAATGGCCAGACGTCTCCCACAAAGCGCGGTCGAGCACCTGGGGTGTGTTCACTTCAATATAGCCAGCCTGCTGCTGGCGGCGGCGCATATAGGAAATGAGCGTCTGGAACAGCGTCCAGCCCTTTGCGTGCCAGAAGACCGTGCCCGGGCCTTCTTCCTGAAAATGGAACAGATCCATTTCACGCGCCAAGCGACGATGGTCGCGGCGCTCTGCTTCTTCGAGCTGCGTCAGATAAGCGTCAAGCTCTTCCTGCTTGGCAAAAGCGGTCGCGTAAATGCGCGACAGCATCGGCTTGCTGGAATCACCGCGCCAATAAGCACCCGCCACTTTCATTAGCTTGAAAGCCGAGCCAATCTTGCCAGTGGACGTCATATGCGGGCCACGGCACAGATCGAGCCAATCGCCCTGCTTGTAGATTTTCAAATCCTGATCGGCTGGGATGGTTTCGACCAGCTCAACCTTGAAGGCCTCGCCCGCTTTTTCGAAATGCGCAATCGCCTGATCGCGGCTCCAGACTTCCTTCACGAAGGCTTTGTCCTGAGCGATGATCTCGCGCATCTTCTTTTCAATGGCGGCGAATTCATCAGGCGTGAAGGGCTCAGCGCGGAAGAAGTCGTAATAGAAACCATTGTCGATCACAGGGCCGATGGTGACCTGCGTGCCGGGATAGAGCGCTTGCACGGCTTCCGCGAGCACATGGGCGCAATCATGGCGGATCAATTCCAGCGCGCGCGGGTCTTCGCGATTGATGAATTCGATTTTGGCATCCTGCGCGATCGGATCGCAGAGATCGGTCACAACCCCATCAAGCGCCATGGCGACAGTCCGCTTGGCCAATGAGGGTGAAATGGATTTGGCAATGTCGAAGCCGGTCACACCGGGTTCAAACTGGCGCTGCGCGCCGTCCGGGAAAGTCACGGAAATCATATCGTCTCCTGTTGCTCACTCGCCGATACGAGTCGGCGTAAGCGGGATTGCTCTGCTGGGCGGAATAGCCGATCGGGCGCGGGGGGCGCAAGCGGCTATGGGTCGACAGACTCACAGCGCCAGCGCCCATAGCGCCATGGCGTGAGCGTGGTGGCGCCCTCAGGGCGCTCATGCGGGATAGGGTCATAGCCAGCCCCACCCCATGGGGTGCAGCGGCAGATACGCGCGAGCCCCATCCAGCCGCCAGCCCACAGGCCGTGGGTCTGGATGGCCTCATCCGTATAGTCCGAGCAGCTTGGCATGTAGCGGCATTGCCGCCCGATGAGGGAGGAGAGCGTCAGCTGATAGGCCCGGATGGCTAAATGCGCGAGACGTCGAGGCCAGAGCGCCAGAGGGATCACCCCGCCCTCGCAGCGTCGATCTGGTCGAGCGCCGAGACCACCGCATCAAAGGTCAGCAATGTGGAGGCATGTCGAGCCTTGTAGTCGCGTACCGGCTCCAGAACGGCACAATCGGCCCATTTGCCGGACGGGGGCGCCCCATTCTCCTTGAGCATGGCGCGGACCGCCTCGCGCACGCTCCGCAGCTCGTCGGGCGTAGCCCCCACGACATTGCGGGCCATGATCGATGAGGAGGCCTGCCCCAGCGCACAGGCCTTCACGTCATGGGCGAAATCGGTAACTTTACCCTCAGACAGCTTCAGGTCGATGGTCACAGTCGAGCCGCATAGCTTGGAATGGGCGGTCGCTGAGGCGTCCGGTGCCGACAGCCGCCCCAGGCGGGGGATGTCCCCGGCCAGTTCCAGAATGCGGCGGTTGTAAATATCATTCAACATAAGGGTGACCTGACAGGAGACTGATTTTACCCTTATATAGGGAGGCGGTGGCGCTGACGAGAAGGGCATGCCCCGGACCGATCGAAGAAAATGACGTTTCCCGACTGGTCCAAGCTTAAATCGCTCCCGTAACTTCAATGAATTCCTGCAACCCTCAATTGGAGGCGCCACATGGATGCCGTGGTTAAGACCTTGCCTGCTCGCAAAATGAAGCCTGCCGTCGAACCCGCCGTGCGCCCTAGCCGGGAAGAAGCGGAAGCAGCGGTGCGCGTTTTGCTGCGCTGGGCTGGTGACAATCCTGCGCGCGAAGGGCTGATCGACACGCCCAAGCGTGTCGTCAAAGCTTATGAAGAGCTGTTTGGCGGATACAAGGAAAACGCCAAAGAGCATCTTGAGCGCGTCTTCGAGGAAGTAGAAGGTTATGACGATATGGTGCTGGTGCGCGATATCGGCTTCGCTTCGCATTGCGAACACCACATGGTGCCCTTCATAGGCAAGGCGCATATTGCCTATTACCCGTCGGAAGGCGTGGTCGGCCTCTCCAAGCTCGCTCGCGTGGTCGAGACTTATGCCCGTCGCCTCCAGACGCAAGAAACCATGACCGCCCAGGTGACGGAAGCCATTGACTCTGTGCTCAAGCCGCGCGGCATTGCCGTGATGATTGAGGCCGAACACATGTGCATGTCGATGCGCGGCATTCAGAAACAGGGGGCCTCCACGGTCACCACCCAGTTCACGGGCGTCTTTCGAGATGACCCGTCGGAGCAAGCCCGCTTTTATACGCTGCTGCGCGGCTTCAAATAAGAAAAGGCGGGCTCAAGACCCGCCTTTTTTATTGCCTCTTTTGTCCCCCCTGCGCGCGCCCCGCGCCGCCATTGCGAGGAGCGTGAGCTCCGAAGCAATCCAGAGGCGTCACGGGTGGCTTCTGGATTGCTTCGCTTCGCTCGCAATGAAGACACCCATCCGTTATAAAGGCCGCGAATTCATTTCAACGCAGGCTCCCATGACCGCCTCCCCTTTCGCCGCCCGCGGCACCAAAGACCAGATCGAAGAAGGTGCCGCGTTTGCGCCCAAATTCGATCGTGACGGACTGATCGTCTGCGTGACGCGCGAGCGGCTGAGCGGCGATATTCTCATGGTTGCCTATATGAATGACGAGGCGCTGCGCCTGACACTGGAAACCGGTGTCGCGCATTACTGGTCGCGCTCGCGCAAGGCGATGTGGCGCAAAGGCGATACGTCTGGACAGGTTCAAACCGTTGTCGAAATGCGCACCGATTGTGATCAGGACGCGATTGAGCTGATCGTCAAGGCGGGTGGCGATGGCAAGGCTTGCCACACAGGTCGGCGCTCGTGCTTTTACCGCAAGGTCGAGCGCGCCGCCGATGGCAGCGTCGCTTTGTCGATCACGGAATAAGCGCGCTCAAGCCGTCGCAATATAATCCTTCAGCGCACGTTGCTCGGCTTCAAATTCCATCAGGCGATGATTGACCACGTCGCCGATGGAGACGAGACCTTTCAGACGTCCGCCCTCGACAATCGGCACATGGCGGAAACGCCCGCTCGTCATCTTTTCCATCAAGGCATTGATCGTCGTGCCCTCATGTGCGGTCACCACACGCTCCGTCATGTGATTGGCGACCATATCGCCCAGCGCCTGGGGCCCGCGCGCGGCAATCGCGCGCACAATATCACGCTCGGAAATCATGCCCGTGACGCGACCATCATGATCGGTGACGACCAGCGCGCCGATATTTTGGGTGGAAAGCTGAACAGAGACTTCATGCAAAGTCTGCTCGGGTGCGACCGTTGCGACAAGACGGCCTTTCACTGCGAGAATGCGCGACACTGTCATGGCATTCGTCCTCCCCTGCTGATGCAGGATAACGAGGATGAGCGCAAAAAAGACGCAGAGCAAGATGCGTCACCTTCGCCTTTCGGTGAGGTTCACCGAAACTGGAAATAGAAATCCGATCTCTTGGGATCGAAGAGCGAAAAAAGCAGAAGGCCTGCGAGAAACCCACCCACATGGGCCTGCCAGGCCACGCTGCCTTCGCTCAAACCCAGCGGTTGCGCGCCGACACCAAAAATCAGATTCGAAACAAACCAGAAAATGATGAAAGTCAGCACACGCCTTTCGCGCAGCACGTAACGCAGCGGTAAAGCTGGCAGTTGATAGGCCAGAGGCTCGTCGGGCCGCAAAGCCAAAGCCCGACCCAGCGGCGCACCCGGCTGAAAGACAAAGCGCAACGCGGCCCCCATCGCGCCCGACACAGCCGCAGAGGCCCCAATCATTGGTGTGGCGTCGTAAAGGTGGAACGCATGATGCGTGGCTGTTCCCGCCAGCGCGGTGACAATAAACAGGCCGATAAAACGCCAGCTGCCAAAGCGGCGCGCCACAGGCGCACCAAAGGCTGCAAGCCAGATCGAATTCAAACCGAAATGCGACCAATCCGCATGCAAGAAGGCATAGCTGAGCGGTGTCCATGGCTGGAACGACCCATCGCCAAAAAAGAATCCGGCAATTTCGATTTCGTCGCCACCCTTGAGTGCAATGGCGCGCAGATGCGCGGCCACACCATAGGCATCAAACAAAGTGGTGAGGCGTGCTGGCACAAAGGCAAAGGCGCGCAGCAGCTCCAGATCTTCTTCATTGGAGAGCAGATGCAGGCGGAAGGCATGGATCGCCCCCATCGCCACGATCAGCCACAGGATGACGCCCGGCAGATTGAAAAGGCGCTCGCGTGGCTCTCTCAAGGCGACATAATCTCCGCTTTAGCCGATCTGTTTCATCTCGCGCGCAAAGCGCTGCCAATTGGCAACGTAACGATCGGCCGAACGGCGCAGACCCTCAATGGCTTTGTCATCAAGCGTGCGCACGACTTTGGCGGGCGATCCCACAATCAGTGAATTGTCGGGAAATTCCTTGCCCTCGGTCACCAAAGCATTGGCGCCCACCAAGCAGTTCTTGCCGATCTTCACATTGTTCAAAATTGTCGCGCCCATGCCAACCAGCGAATTGTCGCCAATCACGCAGCCATGCAGGATCGCGCTATGACCAATGGTGCAGCCTTCGCCCACCACAAGCGGGGCACCGGGGTCGGTGTGCATCACCGTGCCCTCCTGCACATTGGAGCGCGCGCCGATGGAGATCCACTCATTGTCGCCGCGCAGCGTGACGCCAAACCAGATGCCAACATTTGCGCCGAGCTTCACCTTGCCAATCAGATTGGCATCGGGTGCCACCCAGTAACTGCCCTCTTCGGGAAGATCAGGCGTCAGATCGCCCAGCGCATAGATCGGCATGCCAAACTCCGAAATCAGAAATCATCCAGATCGAAATCGAGGATCGCCATTTGCAGCGTGAAGCTCTTGCCCTTGGGATCATCGGCAGAAATCACGCCCAGAAAATCCTCGCCATGGTTCAGCTCAACGGAATCGGCCTTGCGCATGCGCGCGACGATCGTGAGCTTGTCGTTTTCAAACAGCATGCGCAGATATTCCTGCAGCGTCTCGCGCCCAACCGGGATCTTCATCTCGAAAGAGAAAGAGCGGTCGCCATCTTCATCATCGACATCGATGCCGCCAATACGACGTTCGCCAAAATGCACATCGGCAGAATCGACATTCTTGGGATTCAAGGCCACGCGCAGAGATTCATTGCCGAAGGAGTGACGCAGAAATCCCTGCAGCTTGCGAAGTTCGGTCTTCTCCAAAGGCATATTCCAAATCCCGTTCTGTGTTTCAATTTTGCAAGCGCTTTGCCAGAAAAGCACCCTGCCCGCAAGCGCGCGCCAGTCTCTAGACTTCCAGCTTGTCGGCGAGGATCTGATCCATCGAGCGCGAGGGCTCGGCGCAGCCAGCCTCACCCACAACGCGCGCAGGCACGCCCGCCACTGTTTTGTTGTTGGGCACCGAGGCCAGCACAACAGAGCCCGCTGCCACGCGTGCGCAATGTCCGACTTCGATATTGCCCAGAATTTTCGCGCCCGCACCGATCAGCACGCCCCAACGGATTTTGGGATGACGATCACCGCGTTCCTTGCCCGTGCCACCCAGCGTCACATCCTGCAAGATCGACACGTCATCTTCGATGACGGCGGTGGAGCCCACCACGAGACCTGTGGCGTGATCGAGAAAAACTCCTTTGCCAAGTTTGGCAGCCGGATGCACATCGGTCTGAAACACTTCGGAGGAGCGCGCCTGCAGATAGAGCGCGAAATCCTTGCGGCCACGGTTCCACATCCAATGCGCGAGACGATGCGTCTGCAGCGCGTGAAAACCTTTGAAATAAAGCACCGGCTCAATGAGGCGCATGCAGGCGGGATCACGATCCGCCACCGCCAGAATATCAGCGCGGAAGGCTTCGCCCAGCGTTGCGTCTTCTGCAATCGCATCCATGTAATGGGCGCGGATCAAAGCACCGGGCACGGCGGTATGGTCAAGACGGGCCGCGACACGGTCGGCAACGATCTCTTCCAGCGAACCCAGATTGAGAATGGCCGGACGGATGAAGCCAGCCAGTTCGGGCTCGCGCGCCATCGCGTCCTCGGCCTCTGTCTGAAGCCGCAAAAATATCGGATCGGCCTGCCCACCGGGGGCGATTGTAGCCGTCTGCGCCTGCGCCATACCAAACTCCTTATACGCCTTGTTGTTCTAGCACGCCCCGCCCACAAAGGGCGAGCGCTGCCAGATCACGGACGCTCCTTCAGGAAGGCCAGCACGCCTTCCTTGTAAACCTTGTCACCCACCGCAAGATTGTGGTCGCGGCCGGGAATATCCAGCGCCCTGGCGCCGGGAATGAGGGCCGCCGCCTCATGCGGATTGCCCGCCACATCATCCTTGGTGCCCACCGCAATCAGAACCGGCACGCGGATGGCGCCGGCCTCTTCGGTCGTCAACGTCTGGCGTGAGCCACGGATGCAGGCCGCCAAGGCGCCCAAGTCGCTCTTGGTCTGCTCGGCAAAGGCACGAAACATCCGCTGCATCGGGTCGGTCAGCCCATCGAGCGAGGGCGCCTCCATGGCGTCCGCAATCCCCATCGGCAGGCCAAGCCCATCGACCAGATGATGACCCAGCCCACCCAGAATCGCTGAGCGGACATATTCGCGGTGATTGAGCGCCAAAAAGGCGGTGATCCGCGCGCCCATGGAATAGCCCATGACATCGATCTTGCCGAGCTTGAGGTGCTCGATAAGGCGGCGCGCATCCTCGGCCATGGTGGCCGTGTGATAGAGCGCCGGGTCGTAGACCTTCTGGCTGGCGCCATGGCCGCGATTGTCCAGCGCAATGACGCGTCGGCCCGCATGGGTCAGAAACTTCACCCAGAGCGTATTGACCCAATTGACGGCATGGTTGGAGCCAAAGCCATGGATCAGCAGAATGGGCTCGCCAATGTCAGGCCCGGTTGGGGCATGGTCGATATAGGCAATTTGCAGCCCGTCTGAATTGAAAAAGTGCATCTGGGGCATCCGGGGAAACGGGCGCGGACCATAGCGAATGGCTGCGGCCGGGTGAAGGGCGTCTGCAAGCCACCCTAGAGGCAGGGGGTTAAGCCTTTTTGACCCTACCCAAGGCGGCTTCCCTCGCTTATGGTACGCGCCATCCAACACCCATCCAGACGCACGGATTCCCAAGCCATGGCCGAACATTCCACGCCCCATTTTCACAACCAGCCGGGTGTGCCCGTCGTGCGCGTGGGGGCCAAGGAATTCATGTGCATCGGTGCGCTGCCGCCCTTCGACCATCCGCATATTTTCATCGATATGGGCGACGAGGCGGAAGCGGTCTGCCCCTATTGCTCGACCCTGTTCAAATATGAGCCTTCCTTGCATGGCCATGCGGACCCCGCATCCTGCGAATGGAAACAGGCCGCGGCCTGACGCCCGCACGGGACGCAGGTGGCACGAGATCCTCACGAAAGACGACTTGCGCTGATTGCGGGCGCTGGCATTGGCGGCCTCACCGCCGCGCTCGCTTTGTCGCGCGCGGGTTTTCGCGTGGAGATTTTTGAGCGCGCCTCGGCACTCAATGAAGTGGGGGCCGGCATTCAGGTGCCGCCCAATGCATCGGGCATTCTCGCCGATCTGGGCGTGTTGCATCGCCTGAACGGCAAAGCGCTTGAGCCTGAGCGGCTGCGCGTGCGCAGTGGCGTCACCGGCTCCTCCCTGATGACACTGCCCTTTGGTCGCGAGGCGCGTCTGCGCTGGGATCATCCGATGCTGGTGGTTCATCGCGCCGATTTGCAAACAGCTTTGCTGGAGGCCATTGCCGAGGATCACAACATCCGCCTTGAACTCGATGCGCGCATTGAAAGTGTCACGACAGACCCGCGCGGTGCGCATCTCAGCTTTGTGCAGGGTGGCGAGGTTTCAGGCGATCTGCTGATCGGTGCTGATGGCGCACATTCCATTGTGCGGCGTGCCGCGCGTCTGGGTGGCGGGCCTGGCTATTCGGGCCGCGTTGCGTGGCGGGCACTGGTGCCTTCGAAAGATGCGCCAGCCTTTGCGCGCACCCCTGAGACAGCGCTGTGGCTGGGTGCCAAAACACATCTCGTCCATTATCCGTTGCGCGGCGGCAGCCTGATCAACATTGTTGCCATCACTGAGGGCGAATGGCGGGGCGATGACGAGCATTTCTGGTCGACCTCGGGCGATGCCAGCGACGTGCTGAAGGCCTTTCGCAATTGGGATACGTCAGCCCGCAAATTGCTGGAGAGCGTGCAGGAGTGGAAACGCTGGCCGCTGCTTGATGCCGAAGCCCTGCCGCGCTGGAGTGCGGGGCCGATCACGTTGCTCGGCGATGCCGCCCATCCGATGCTGCCGTTTTTCGCGCAAGGCGCGGCGCAGGCCATTGAAGATGCCGCAGCCCTTGGTGCCGCTTTTCGTCCGCGCGGCTGGCAGGAAGTGTCGATTGCGCGCGGCTTTGCCGATTATGAACGCAAACGCAAAGCCCGCGCCACCCGCGTGCAGGAAGCATCGCGCAAACAGGGGATGATCTACCATCTCTCAGGCCCAGCCGCACTCGTGCGCGATATGGGCATGCGCGCGCTGCCCCCTGAGATGGTCAGCGCACGGTTCGATTGGCTTTATGAAGATCAGCGCGGCGCTCTCTTCACATAATCGGCGAGAAATTCCCGCGTGCCGGTGGGCAAAGCCAATTGCTTGCGCACGCGCGCATTGACCTGATCACCCGTGACGAAATCAGGCACATAGCCCAGCGTCTTTTCAGCATCTGCCGCGTAATCGGCATCTTTTTCCAACGCCACAATAGCATGGGTCAAAGCCTCACGCGCTTCTTTGGGCACGCCCGGTGGCATGACAATCAAACGCTGCATGGCGCCATTGGCGGCCAGAATGGTGCGATAGACATCCCACAATTGGCCAGACGGCGGCACGCCTTTGATCTTCTCGTAAAATTGGGGGAAGGACATCATGTCGACGCCTTCCATTTGCTTGGGTGTGCGAAAGGTTTCGCCATCGTAACCGGGATCATAAAACAGCGGGATCACTTCGCCTGTCTTCACCAGCGTGGGCTCGATCAGCGAGCGATAAGAGGGCGGCGATTCCGCGTAATAATTGATCTCGCCTTGCTGAAGGGCCAGACGCGCGGCTTGTGAGCCGCGATAGCTCGTCACATATTTATATTTGAGGCCGAGCATATCGAGCCCCATGCGCAGCAACAGATCCTTGGCATTATCCGCACCAAGCCCGCCCGAGACCACACCTTCCGCGCGACCAAAATCCTGCGGCTTTTTCAATCCGGGCTTGATGTCGGTGCGGGCGAAATAAACGGTCGTGCCGGGCTGATAGGCGACGAATTCGTAATTCTTGAATTCAATGCGGCGCGGTGCGGGATCATTGATCGCGCGCCAGATTTGCCCTGTGAGATATCCGAAAGCTGTGCCATCGCGTGGCGCAATCTCGCCCAGCCAATTGGTGCCGATGAGGCCGCCCGCACCATCCATATTCTGCACGATGAGACTGGCGGGCTGATCGAGATATTTGACAATATGTTTGGCAAACAGGCGGCCCTCAATATCGGTGGGGCCACCGGCGGCATAATTGATCATGATGGTGATGCGCTTGCCGCGAAAATAGCCATCGTCGGCTGCTGCCATCTGGGCGCTGGCCAGGCCCATGAGAACAGCTGATAGCCCCAAGAGACGCGCGCCAAGCCGCATGCTCATACCTCCCCACACTCTTTTCTTTGTTGAGGACAGCTTGCAACGGAAGTGTCGGGCGAACAAGACCCTCCCCGGCCCTTCCCATGGCCAGGTTTTCATGGAAAAACAGCCCCGCCTGCCCCCTTGATGGAATTGGTAGACATACAAGACTTAAAATCTTGGGCCTTCGGGCGTGCCGGTTCGATTCCGGCAGGGGGCACGCTCTCAGGTCGTCATTGCGAGGAGGGCCTTGGCCCGACGCGGCGATCCATAAGCAACGCGTGAGGCTCTGGATTGCTTCGCTTGGCTCGCAATGACGGCGCGGGTTGCGCGGCCCTCAGCCCTTCTCGCTCTTCGAGATCGGCGGCTGGAAAGCCAGACCAAGATCCCACGGAAAATAAATCCACGTGTCCTGGCTAACTTCGGTCACGAATGTATCGACCAGCGGACGGCCCTGCGGCTTGGCGTAGACGGTGGCGAAATGCGCGTTGGGCAGCATCTCGCGCACAACGCGCGCGGTGGCGCCTGTGTCGACGAGATCGTCGATCACCAGCACGCCTTTCCCGTCGCCATGTTTGACAACATCGGGCGCAATGCTCTTGAGCACCTTCAGTCCGCCCTGCGTTGTGTAATCATGATAGCTAGCAATGCAGACTGTCTCGATCATGCGAATACCAAGCTCACGCGCGACAATAGCCGCTGGCACAAGCCCGCCACGTGTGATGCACACCATCGCGTCAAAAGGCCCCGCTTCCGCAAGACGCCAAGCGAGTGCGCGCGAGTCACGGTGAAACTGATCCCACGAGACAGGGAAAGCCTTGTTGTTTGGATCGGACATGTCTTAGCCCTTCAGCTTGGCGCGCAGATCGGCCAGCATGGTTTCAATTTCGCCCACCGTCGCAGCAACCTCTTGGGGGTCGCGTCCACGCACGATGATCTGGTTGCGGAAAGCGCCATCGACATAGCTGGGATAAGAGCCAATCGAGAGGCCCTCATGCGCCTTGGCAATATCGCCGAGCGGGGTTGCATATTGGCCTTCGGGCAGTCCTGCATCAATCGCATGCATGGTGAGCTTGACGCCCGTCTCCAGCGTCGGGGCCACGCTGTCGAGCATCGCCTGCATGATCATCGGCACACCGGCCATGGTGATCACATTGCCAATGCGAAAGCCGGGAATCTTGTTGACCGGATTGGGCACCAGATCTCCACCAAGCGGCACGCGCGCCATGCGGCGGCGCGCTTCGTTCAGATCTTCCGGCTTGATGCGCTCGAGCATGGCATTGATGATGCGCTCGTCTTCATAAAGCTCGACACCAAAAGCCTGCGCCACTGCATCTGCGGTAATGTCATCATGGGTTGGGCCAATGCCGCCAGTTGTGAACACATAAGTGTAGCGCGCACGCAAAGCATCCAGTGCTGCGACAATCTCCTCCATCACATCGGGGACGATGCGCACTTCGCTGAGGTCGATCCCGAGATTGGTCAGATAATCGGCGATATAGCCGATGTTCTTGTCCTTGGTTCGGCCTGAGAGGATCTCATCCCCGATGACAAGAATGGCGGCGGTGATGGCTTTGCTTGCGCTCATGGGTCTTTTCTCCGGCCCAAGGTTTAGGAACCCGCCCACCCTGATGGCAAGCGGAAAGGGCAAGCTTCAGAGGATTTCCCCTGCCCTGTCAGGCCCTTTGCCAGCCAATGTTTTCGCGTGAGCGGAGCACTTCGCGATAGCCATAGGCGGGCATCATGCGTTCCAGATCCACAGACCAACCCGCACGCGCACGCGCACACAGGATTAAACGGGGCCATAAATGGGGGGCGGCTTCGCGAAAGAACGGCTCGAGGATGACATCTTCAGCGCCAGACACGTCGATCTTCAACGCATCAATCCGCTCATAAGTCTCGCTCGCCAGAATGGCCTTGAGTGTGCGCGCATGCACTTTCAGTGCCCCCCCCTGCGCATCACTGATGCGCACCGATGTGCGGCCCTGATTTTGTGCATCAAGAAATAGCGTGATCTCGCCTTCGCGATCAGCCACCGCGCAATCCAGCGCTTTGACTGTAGCAAAGGGATTTTGACGGATGTTGTAAATGAGGCGTTCAAAAATCACCGGGTTTGGCTCAATCGCCAGAATTTGCGCCCGCGCGCCAGCCAGCCCCGCGATGAAAAGTGCATAGGCGCCAGCACTCGCGCCAATGTCGACGAAATGCAGATCCTCGCCCGCAACACTCATCAGCAAGGCGCGCTCGGCCGGATCGAAATAATGCGGCGTGAATAGCAAGCGCTTTTCGCAAGTGTTGTTGGCGGGATAGAGCCGCATGCGCGCGCCGAGCGCCTCCACATCCAGCGGCCGCCCGCCCAGCAATTGCACGCCCAGACTGCGCAGAACCAAGGCGCGCCGCACCCCGGCCCAGCTGGTCGGGCACGCACGGGTCATCTCCAGAATCGCACGCGCCAGCCCCGACGGGGCGTGCCGGCCAAAAGGAGACAGATCGTTGACGATGGCCCTGTTCATGCTCCGCCCGGGACAGAAGACGCTCGCACCCCTTTGGATTAAAGGCGTTTTCTCGTCTGGACCGCCTTGTAACACGGGGACCCGGGCAAATGCCAGAGAGGAGGCGATCCGCACTTGCGCGGGAGGCCAACATGCTTAGATTCGAGCCATGTCCTGCGCCGCATGTCTTGACCATGGGGGCGCCTCCTCTTGCCAATGGAAAAACCATGACTTTCGTGGAAGCGACCGAAGTACCGGGTCGCAAGACGGGCCAGATCAAATTGCATGGACCGGAGGCCTTTGCTGCCATGCGCAAAGCCGGCCGTCTGACGGCTGAAGCTCTCGACATGCTTGTTGGGCAGGTTGAGCCCGGCGTGACCACGCTGGCGCTCGACAAGATCTGTTTTGAATTTGCCATGGACCATGGCGCCTACCCAGCACCACTCAATTATCGCGGCTACCGCAAATCCATCTGCACATCGATCAACCATGTCGTGTGCCATGGCATTCCCGACGACAAGCCGTTGCGCGATGGCGACATTGTCAACATCGATGTCACCTTGATTGTCGATGGCTGGCATGGCGATTCCAGCCGCATGTATAATGTTGGCAATGTGCCGCGTCGCGCCGAGCGCCTCGTGGAAGTCACCTATGAAGCGATGATGCGCGGCATTGCCATGGTCAAGCCGGGCAATACGACGGGCGATATTGGCGCAGCAATTCAAGAATTCGCCGAAGCCGAGCGCTGCTCCGTGGTGCGTGAATTCTGCGGCCATGGCCTTGGCCGTCTGTTTCATGACGAGCCCAACATTCTCCACTACGGACGTTATGGCGACGGCGTGGTGCTGAAGCCTGGCATGTTCTTCACCATTGAGCCGATGATCAATCTGGGTCGCCCGCATGTGAAAGTGCTGGCCGATGGCTGGACCGCCGTCACCCGCGACCGCTCGCTCACCGCGCAATTTGAACATACCGTTGGCGTGACGGACGATGGCGTGGAAATTTTCACGCTTTCTCCGAAGGGGTACACCCAGCCGCCCTATTCCAAAAACTGAACAACCACGACAAAAAGAGCGGCAGGCAAGTCTCCTACCTTGCCTACGCGCTATTTGGGTTCGTTCTGTCAATTTTGGATAGGCATTTTGATCGCTGTAATCATCGCGCTACCCATCCGAACTTTTGATCAGCACTCGCTCATCATTTTGGTTCGTTCTGTCAATCTTAAGTGGGCCTCGCTCAGCCTACGAGCGGCTTTCTTCCATTTGGAAAAGGCACGTCCTTCGTAGCGTTCGCATGAAGCCGCCAGCCTTATCGCCTTTTTGAAAGCTAAGGGCTGATCGAGCTTTTCAGATGCCTGACGCATTGCAATCTGCTTAGCCTGACGAACCATTTGAAGATTGAGCTGAGCGTGAGCGGCCACATCGGCCGCTGACTTGAGATCAGGATCGGCCTCGCACCCTCCCAGAAGTTTCATCAAATCATCGTAGAGACGATGATCCGAAGGACCCAGCGAGATGGGCAGAGATAGACCGAGCTTCGTCGAATTTCGTGACGATCTCGACTTCCCTTCCTGTGTGCGAGGACCGCGGCTCTTCTTACCATTGACTCTAGCGGCATCAGCCTTTTTGGGACTAGTCATTTGCAACCACCGAACCCGCGATGTTCTTGAAACCACCTTCAATGGCGCCGCGCTTAGCCTGTCGGTCTCGATAAAGCTGTAGCTCCTTAATCGCACTGTCCTTACGCATTTCAGCTGCATGTAAGAGATGGTCCAATGCAGACATTGCCTCAATGTTAAAAAACACAGTATTCGCTTCGATATGTTCGTAAGATCGCTCAACTGGACTAACGAGGTCTAAGATCTTCTTTTCCGCCTCTGGCTCACGCCTCATCCATTGGGAAAGTAACGTGTCTGTGCCAACCGGCGAGCCGTGATTCATGCGCATGAATAGGTTCAGAGCGTATTTTTCTCTTGTTTCTAAAACGCGAGCCTTCCAACGCCGCAAACGGAGTATGTCGAATAAATGTTCGACGATTTCTCGTGTCCATATTTCTTCAAAAATATCCTGTGGATTGATGTGAGCAATCAACGCGCTTTCTAGTCGATTGAATTGTTCCTCGTCGTCACCAGCCAACAAATTTGGTGACCCGAGGACTTGATCAATTTTTTCCCGGAGTGCAGGTGCGGCGGTAGAAAGGGAAGCTTTGGAAGCAGGTGCTTTTTTCATCGGTGGGACCTAGAACAGGTTTTCTTCCCGCAACACCACGTTGCTGGATCGAGAACGCTGCCCTGCCTCACACCGGGGAGTTGGCCGCACGGAAAGAACGATATCTATTTAAAGAACAGCCACACCGAGGGCCGCGTCTTCCACAAAAAAATCAACATGAAGCGGCCATAGCGGTCAAGCAAAAAAATAAAAAGTCCCAAGTTGAAAAATCGCTAATTAAAAAGAGCCGGAAACGAATATCAGAGGGAATGCGGATATCTAAAGTCAGGGCTGAAGATCTCATCAAAGTTTAAGACGGACACCATGTCCCTTCGATGTGTTCAAAAATTCAATGTCCGCATCAATTAGCGCACTAATGATTTTTGACGCTGAATTATTATTTTCCAACAGGATTCCGGGCACGGCCTCTAGCCGCCGGAGGGTGGCCACACCAACGCCCGCGCGCTTCGCGAGCTCCACTTGATCCCACTCAAGAAGCATGCGCGCGGCCTTAATTTGTTGAGTTGTGATATTTTTCATATCAAAATAATTGACGATGCCCTGAGCAGGTGATATTAAAAATATCATCTGCTTGGATGGAAAGAGTTTTCCAAATGAACGCTACAGTTAGAATTGAACGCACCCGTTTTGTCGAACTCCGCCGCCGGCTGCTTGAGCTGCATCCGGAACTGGATGCCCAAACCCTAGCCGACACGCTGGAAGGCGCAACTGATTTCAAGGAGGCGATTGCCGCTTTGATCCGTTCTGCACTGGAAGATGAGTGTCTGGCCAAGGCTCTCAAGGAACGGCTGGATCAAATGAAGGGCAGATTGAGCCGCTTGGAGACCAGAGCATCGAGCAAAAGGCAGCTCGCCGTTGAGAATATGGAGGCCGCAAATCTGCGAAAGCTCCAACAGCCCGATTTCACTGCGTCCGTCCGCCTGGGGCCGCCATCCGTCACCATTGTGAGCGAAGACGAGCTGCCCATCGATTATTTACTCCCCCAGCCACCAAAGGCAGATAGGCGTGCAATTCTGGAAGCTCTGAGTGGCGGTGCTCTCATCAAGGGCGCAGTTCTATCCCAGCCCAAGATCTCCCTATCAGTCCGGAGCCAGTGACATGCCCTTCACTGACAACCAATTGCGCTTGTTGCGTGCCCCCGTACGACCGCAATTCGTCAAAAAGCGCGAGGTTGAAGGTAAAGTCCTTCATTATCTCGAGGGCTGGCACGTGGTCTCAGAGGCCAATCGCATCTTTGGCTTTGACGGATGGGATCGAGAAACGATCCAAAGCCAATGTGTCTGGCAAAAGCAGATCGATTACCGTTATGCCGCGGCTTACCTAACGAGGGTCCGGATTACCGTGAGAGCCGGAGACAGGACTATCCAGCGGGAGGGGCTAGGTTCCGGAGAGGCAGTTGGACAGACTGCTGGCCAGGCCCATGAACGCGCCAGCAAAGCCGCGGAGACTGACGCCACAAAGCGTGCCCTATCAACCTTCGGCAATTCCTTCGGGCTCTCCCTCTATCGAGACAAGACGGAACCGCCTCAGGCCAAGACAGCCCGGAAGCCCCCTTGCAAGAAATCATCCGTAGAACCCAACATCACACCAGACACAGTGAACCATGACGATTTAGGCGCAACGCTCGATCCCGAGCATGACCCTACCCTCATATCTGAAAGCACCTTCCAACAACCTACCGGCTTACAGCCTATGGTCGAGGCCTCGCTGCCTGCATGGTTGCCAGCAGGATCCAACGTACCTCCACCAAGAACCACAAGCCTGCCGCAGCGGATTGAAAAATCGGCCCTGCTCTTGTCCGAGCCTAAACGCATTCGCAACCGTGAACATCTGCGCTTTGTTGCATCCCAACCTTGCCTCGTCTGCGCACGCATACCATCGCAGGCACATCACCTGCGATTTGCGCAACCGCGCTCCCTCGGTCGTAAGGTCTCAGACGAATTTACCGTGCCGCTCTGCGCCACTCACCATCATCAGCTCCACATGCGCGGAAACGAAAAAGATTGGTGGGCTGAAAAACAAATCGAGCCGCTTTCCGTTGCGGAAGATCTATGGAAACAAACGACGTAGCCGAGGTATCAGTAATTTAGCTGCTGCGAGCACTGAGACCGCTGAGAATACGACCGACGCGACAAAGTGAGCGCAAAACTAAAGAAACCCATAGTCGAAATCCTAAAAAACATCAGGGGCAGCTATCCAATGTCGAAAAAAATCAAGTCATTTCGAGGGGCAGGCCATTGCGTATCAAAAAAGTGAATATAATTATTGAAAAATGCGGCGGATCACCGCCTTGCCGACCAGTGCCGGCACCACGTCGGTCATTGGGCGCACGTAGTCCTGCTCATAAAATAGTTTTACGGCTTCGATGCGCGCCTTCAACGTTTCCTCGAATTGTACAGCAAATGATCCAGGAAGAACCCGTTCTATCCGGCAAGGAATGCAATGGTTGCCGATATAACATTGTCCTTCTGCGCCCAGCTCTACTAGAGGTGATCCGGCCAAACGGGCCCCCGTGATTGAAATATCCTCTATTCTAAAGATACTCGTGTTTGCGCCGATGGAGAGTCCAACCTTCCCGCTCGTGGTGAACCGCTCGGCCTTCCGGTAACGCGGACGCTCGATACAGACTATGCAAGTGATCATCAGTACAATCGCATTGTACCAGCTCCATGCGAAAGCCAATGTGTCGTCCGCGACCGGCCCTTTGCCGAAGACGGAAAAAGTCATCGCGGCAACTCCAGCCAAATTCAGGGCGAGCAGGATGGCATAGGTCCGAAAAAGGGACCATTCTACAAATCGGCGACTTCGGTCGCCCCCCTTAGCTGTCACTTCGAATTTGTGCCCCCGCGGCCGCATTAGACCAGCGATGACAGCACGGATAATCGTCGGTAGGGCGAGTAATTGCGTGACATCGGTCATGATAGCCAGTGCGCGGCCCTGCGAGATCCATTGGATCGTCAACATCTGCCAGACAAAATACGGAAGAAACCGCGATAGCATTTGAGAGAAGCTGGCATCGATGCAACGAATGCCGAATAGGAGGAACAGGATGGGAATGATGAGGCCCATTCCCTTGGCGTAATAAACGGCAGTCCAGCCAAGGAAAGCATCTAAGATTGAAAGGCGATGGATGAAAGGCAGATTGGATCCACGCGAGAAAGGACCACTTCGGCCGCGGAAGATCTGCATGAGCCCCAGGCACCACCGCCCGCGCTGGGTAATATATTCTTTGACGCCCTCCGGAGCCAATCCGAGCGTGAGCGGTTCATTGAGGTAGACGGTTTCGTAGCCTGCCTCCTTCATGCGCAGCGTAAGAAGATAATCTTCTGTCACCGAATCTGTTGGGAATCCGCCCATGTCTCGAAGCCGCTGAAAATCGATGATCGATGACGTTCCACAACAGAAAGCGACGCCCCATGCATCCTTACTCGCAAGAATGACATCGAAAAAAAAGCGCTGATCGTCTGGCCAGACTTCGCTGGCCTCGAGGTTGATCTGGATGGGATCTGGATTAATAAAATGTTGCGGTGTCTGCACAATCGCGACATTAGGATCGCGGAAAAGACACAATGCGCGCGGCAAAAATTGAGGGCGGGGAACGAAATCCGCGTCCAGAATGGAAATGTAGGTCGGCTTATTCGGGAGCGTTGCGACATGCTCCAGAGCGTGGTTGATGTTGCCGGCTTTGGCAAATTGATTGTTTGGGCGTGTCAGGTAACGTGCGCCGAGCTGTTCGGCGAGTTCGGAAAGCCATGCGCGGCGGCCGTCATCTAAAACCCAGACACGGAAATTCGGATAAGCCATAGAGGTGGCGCCAATGATGGTTCGCTCAAGGATGGCGCGTTCTTCGTTGTAAGTGCAGATGAAGACATCAACGAGCGGTGGCGGTTGCGCACGAAACCATTCGCGGTTTGCCTCAACCTCTACTGAGCGATTACGCGTGCGGCTCAAAAAGAGCAGAAGCGTCAGGGCCGCAATGCATGACCCGATTTCGAACCAGAGAAAAATCAGGCCGAAAATGAAGTCAATCGTCCAGTCGGCGTCGGGCAGGCTCGAAGTCACGCGCCATGACATGTAATAGACGAGCAAGGCGGCTGCGCCCGATGTCGCAATGACCCTAGCCCAACCATCTTTCGGTGAGAGCAATGGCAACAAGATAAAGGCTGCCCCGCATGTCACAAGAGCAGGCGCCAAGCTCTGTGCGAAGTCGCTCAGCATAATCAGCGTGACTTCGGCGCGAAGATGACCTGTCCGGTTCGCCCGACAATGCACGCTTCTCCAGCCGTTATTAATTCCACATTGACGCGGAACAGATCACGTCGATCAATCACGTGGGGCGGTACAGCGAGATTGCCGGCCACGTTCGCCGCGCCGCTCATGTCGACAACGACCCCTTTGGCTTCGTCTCCGCCATCTGCTGGAATGAAGCGCGCCATGTCGCCGATGGAAAGCTTGTTGTAGACACGTTCACTGACAGATGCCGTGACAATAGCTGATTTGCAATCGATGTTGCGTATCAGGTCTTGTCCGCTGCGCACATACTCACCGGATGTAACAAGGCTCTCCCAAATTCGCGTATCACGTGGCCCATTGAGCGTGACCAAAGCTCTGTCGCTGAAGCGCACACGCTCTTCCTCCAATTCGGAGGATAGTCGGTCACGTAAGGACTGCTCTGCTTTGAATTCTGCACGCAGCTCATTCAAACGGCGCCGCAGATCATCCGCAGCCTGCATCGAGCTAGGACGGTCGTTATAACTATCTCCAATAAAGATACCGCTTTGAGACGCCTCTAATTCCACCTGTGCCGCCGCGAGCTGCTGCTCGGCACTAATCTCGTTCTGCGCTGCAATTGTGCGTTCGCGCAAGAGCCGTCCCATTTCGGCGTTCGAAACATTGCCCGTCTTGGAAAGGGCGGAGGAGCGCTCATAAGCTGCATTTGCTTCCTCGCGGCGCGCAGAGGCCGCGCGTGTATTCGCTTCAAGATCTGACCTACGCGCTGTCAGTTGGCGGATGCGGCCCTGTCGGAAACTTTCTCCTTGCAGTTCCAGGCTGGTGAGCAGTTTGGTTTGGTCTTCGATTTTTTCCCGTAAGATCGCTAATGATTCCTCGTTACGCGCCCTCTGTCCTTCGATGTCGGTAAGGCGGGTGCGGTCAGCACGCGGATTGCTGATCGCGACCACCATCTCGTCGCCCCGCAGGCTAATTGTCAGTTGTCCCTCGATTGGCGCTCGAATCGTGATCAGGCGTCTGTTCAGCACTGCTTCCGTGCTAGTGGGCAAAAGCATTGATCTCGCCGGAACAAAGCCAAAGCCAATGACAAGGCAAATGCCGATCCCAACCTTCGACAATTTCCGATAGCGTGGCGTTTCCAAAAGCTGGCGAATGGTGTCGAGGTTCTGGGGCGGGAGCTGATCCGTGCCCGGCAGCAGAGGTTCAGGAGATTTCGTGTTAGCTGCGGATGTCTCTGACATAAGCGTATTCTTAGCCAGACAGTATGTTTCTCCCCAGTAAAATTTCATTTTATTTTTCAGATATTCTAAAAACTAACAAAATTTATTCCCGGTTAAAAGTACTGCAAATTACCCTCGTTGTGCGCATGATCACTTACTCGTTCCAACAATGATCTTGCCACTCACCCCGGCATCACCGAACTGGCCTGCCCCCTGAAAAGTTATCCTCCCTGATGTATGGGTTACGAGCCTTTGAGGAGGAATGAGAATGGCTAGGAAAAGGCACAAGGCAGAAGAGATTGTCGCCATACGTCGGCAGGTAGAAGTTCTGACAGCACAGGGGCGGTCAGTGGCGGAGGCTGTGTTCTCCATGCGCAATCTACCCTTGCTCGAGCAGGGCACGAGTTATGATCCCTTGGCGACGGCCGAGAATCTCTGCGCCGCCGTGAAGGTCTATGCAAGCGGCGGCGAGAACGCTTTTCATGCCCATGGCGGCGAAGATCATGCCTTCATCGTGCTGCAGGGCAAGGAATATGAAGGGACAACTTTGCGGGAGCATCTTGGTTTGCCGAAGCCGGAAAACAGGTTCACACGCGCGCTCTGAAACGCGCGGGGATCTGCCATGAAAGCACTCATCATTTCGCGGGCCGCGATTTTGTTCGCGGCGCCTGCTGTCGCGCGACAGGCCGAGCCAATAGCGCTGCGCAGGATGAGCTCGTGGCACGTCGGCGGCCGCGTGGTCGATGTGAGCGGGGACAAGGTAGAATTTCGCCGATTGGTTAGCCGCCACGTGGGAAAATTACGGGCACGCTCGGCAGCGAGCTAAGCAATTAAGCAATCAATGAATAAAATAAAGTCTCGTCACAGAGGGTGACCAATTGAGTCAAACTATACATTGGGGTCTCAGTGAATAGACTTGGAAGCGGCCGAGAGCAATTTGACTAACCGGCGCAGCTTGGGATCAATAGCATCATCACTAACCTCACCGCGCTGGATTTGGATCGCAATCTCCGCGGACAACGCCCGGAGCCTGGACATGTCCTCGCTCGAGACGACATCCGGGTTGATACCCAACCTTCTTAGGACAGCCTCTGCATCATCATCGAATTCAGCCATACACCCTCTCATAGTTGCGCTTGTTAATGCTTTATAGGCAGCTGGATCAACGGGTCAAAGGTCCTCCAGTACATAGACAGCCGTTTCTGGAGTCCTCTGATATCTTGCGTGATGGCTCCTCTTTCGACACCCTATACGTTCCGACTGGCCTCTGTGACAGCCTCATCGATTTAGTCAAAAAAAGCGCAAGCCGAAATCAACATGCCACGTCAAAGCGGACATTGCGCGCAACATAAATAATATGGGGAGCCGAAAACCAAAGCACGACTATGATATTTCAACTTGGACCGCGCCTGCAACAATCATGTTTTGGCATTTTGAGCCCTGGAACAAACCTACCCTTTTGTTCTTAGAGTGGAGCGACCACCATCAACTGCAATCACTTGTCCTGTCATCCACGTGCCACGCGTGCTGGCGAGCAATGCCACAAGATGGGCCATATCTTCTGGCGTACCCAGACGTGGCAAGGGATGCATCGCGGCAATCGCATCAGCCATTTGCACATTGGCCGTGAGCTTTTCAGCCAAGGCCGTGCGCGTGAGTGAAGGCGCGATGCAATTCACGCGAATTTTGGGCGCGAGTTCGGCTGCAAGCGAACGCGTGAGGGCTTCAACAGCGCCCTTGGCCATACCGATGGACGCGTGATTGGGAAACCCCTGAGCCACAGCGACCGACGAGAACAAGACAACGCTGGCCCCGCCTTCATGTTTGGCAAGTGCGGGAAAAGCGGCCTGCACGGCTTGGGCGGCCCAAAGCGCATTGACCAGATAGTCACGCTCAAAATCAGCGCGCGTCAGGCGCGCGAGTGGTTTGAGATTGATCGTGCCAATGGCAAAGACCAGACCCGCCAGTGTGCCGCCCTGTGCGGCCTCTTCAGCAACGCGCGTGAAGGCGTCCGCCTCATCAAGATCTGCGATTGTGTAGCTCGCGCCCAATTCGCCGGCAAGCGCTGCAAGCGCCTCGCCATTGCGCGCCACAAGATGCAGACCGTCGCCCTGCTGATGCAGCGCGCATGCGCTGGCCTCACCAATGCCGCCTGTAGCCCCAAACACAATGATCTTGCCCGACATGACGTCCTCCAGTTGGACGTTATACGCGTCTCACGCCTGATCGGATGAGGGCTTCAGGTGCAACAAGGCCTCAGGCGTATCAATGTCGAGGCGAGCTGCGGCCTGCGTCACCGCCACTTCGACCACATCAGCACGCCCACGCAGCAAATGGCGCGCACCCGCATCGCCAGTGAGCTGCGCAATGTCGGGTGCGAGCCGCGCTGAAAGCAAAACAGGGTTGCCCCGCACCCCCTCAAACACCGGAACCACCGCGCTGGCATTGTCCTGAAAGGCATCGGCAATCGTGCCAATCAACTCAGCATCAACCAGCGGCATATCGCCCAGCAGAACACATGCGGCGCGCCATGAGGCGGGCATGGCGCCAAAACCCAGCTTGAGAGAAGAGGCCATGCCGCTGGCATAATCGTCATTATGCACAAAGCTCAGCGCCAACCCGTCAAGCGCGCCGCGCACGGCCTTTGCTGCATGTCCCGTCACAACAATAACGCCAGCAAGACCAGCCGAGCACGCGGCGTCCGCAACATGGCGTACAAGCGGCTTGCCATCATAAAGCGCAAGAAGTTTTGATGGTGGCGCATCTTGTCCCGCAGCCTGTCGAAAGCGCGTGCCTTCGCCTGCCACCAGAATGATCGCGCCGATCTCACTCCTCGCCATGCGAGGCCTCGCCCGAACGCGGCTGTGGCCGCGTGACGATTTCCATGAGCAGGCCACCAGACCCCATCCGGCGAATGTCGGCAGCGCTTACCGGAAGATCCGCGAGCAAGCGCTGCAGCACCCAGTCAAACCCATTTTCTTTAGGCGAGCGCGCGCAGCCCGGCGCGCCCAAAAAAGCTTTGCCCTTGATCTCACCCACCAGCAGCAAATTGCCCGGATCAACAGGCATGCCAAATTGCGCAATTGTGCCACCCGCCTGCGTCAACGCAGCCGGAATGACATCGCGGCGGTCGGTGATGGCAGAGGCACCAAAGACAATCATCAAGTCACATGCATCAATATGTTGGGCAATCGCGCCTGCCAGCGCTTGCGTGTCATGGGGCACGCGTTCATCCGCCACAATTTGTGCGCCAGAAGGCGCAAGGCGCTCAGACATGACACGCAAGGTTTTCTCAACCGTCGATGGCTTCAATCCCGGCAGCAGAGTTGAAATGACTGCAATGCGCTTGGGGCGGTAGGGCGCAACACGCAAAGCGCCCACAGGCACAGAACCAATGGCCTGTTTGGCTATGTGTTCGGGCACAGCGAAGGGGATGACCTTCACAGTCGCGACCATCTCGCCTTCGACCACTGCGCGATAATGAGGCAGTGTTGCCAAAGTGATCTGCTCATCCACGGCATTCAGCGCATCGATCAGTGCAGGCTCGGCCACCAGAATGCCATTGCAATGTGCGAAGAGATTGGCGCGGCCGGTAAAGGCTTCGTCTCTGCGCAGATTGTCGCCGCCAACGGCGCGGGCGACGCGAGCTGCGGCTTCGTTTTCCGTGATGTCACCCGCTTCCAACTGCGCCACGACGATTTGCGAGAGACCAGATGCTTGCAGGGCCGTTAAATGGGCCCTGGTGAGCACATCACCTTTTTTAAGTGTGAGCGTTTCCATGTGCAAAGAATGGGCGAGAATCCCGCCCTCAGCTTCTGCCAATGGAACAGCACCAAATTTCACGATGCCACCTGCGTGCGCAGCGGCTTTTTGCGCAGCGCCAGAATGATTTCTCCCAAGACCGAGACCGCAATCTCGGTCGGTGTCACCGCGCCAATATCAAGGCCGATGGGGGCGCGGATACGCGCAATGTCGGCCTCGCCAAACCCCTTGGCCTGAAGCCGCTCAACACGCTTTCCATGGGTTTTGCGTGAGCCCAATGCGCCAATATAGAAACACTCGGCACGCAAAGCCTGCTCAAGCGCCGGATCATCGATCTTCGGATCATGCGTGAAACAGCAGATCGCCGTGTAGCGGTCGATCTTCATCGGCGGCAACACGGTCTCGGGCCATTCGGCAATCACCTGCACATCGGGAAACCGCTCGGTCGTTGCAAAGGCTGTGCGCGGGTCGACGATAACCATGTCAAAGCCAGCCAAACGCGCCATCGGGGCAAGCGCTTGCGAAATATGTACGGCACCAATGACGACGATGCGCACAGGCGGCACTTGCACGGTGAGAAAAAAGCTCGTGCCCTCATGCTCAACCAGCGCGCTTTTGCCAGCGCGGATGGCGGCATCGATAGACTCGACCAGCGGATCGCCGGCCAGAGTGTCGGGCGTCACCAGACGCTGCACAGCGCCGTCGAGCGATGACACAAGCACAACCGCGCGGCGCTCACGGCGCGCGACATTCAATTCAGCCAGAAGCTCGCGACGCATCAGCCGATCCTCTCGACATAGACGCGAATGCGCCCGCCACAGGACAGACCCGCGCGCCAAGCTGTCTCATCCGCCACGCCAAATTCCAGCACGCGCGGCTTGCCATCAGAGATGCAATCCATCGCCTCGGTGACCACATCGCCCTCGACGCAGCCGCCCGAAACAGAACCCAGAAAATGCCCATCCTCGGCAATGGCCAGATGTGACCCCACGGGACGCGGTGCCGAGCCCCAAGTCTCGATCACGGTCGCCAAAGCCACGCCCTTGCCCGCAGTCACCCAAGCCTCAGCCTGGCCCAGAATGTCATCATCACTCGCCAGCATGGTCATCTCCGACATGTTTGACAGAATATAGCGCATGGCAGTCGCCATTGCGAGGCACCCAGCGCCTAGCGCCGCCGCGCATGGCGCCAGAGCGCCCGGACGCGTGCCCAGATTCCGGCCCGGCTGCCCACCAGTCCGGCTTCTTCCAAAGCCTGGCGGATCCATGCCCGCACAGGGGCAATCTGGCGCTGTGCCCAATCGTTCATTCGCAGCAGCCAGGCATGCAGCCTGGCCACCCAATCAATTGAGAGAAGCTTGTCGCGGCACACAGCCCAGACATAGGCCGCCAGCCCAAAACGCACCACTTCTGCCAAAAGATAGATCAGCACGCCGGCTAAAATCTGACCCCGCGCAAAAGCGACAAAGGAGATCACTTTGATCACCTCGCTCAACGCCAATGGGATCAGGAAGACGAGCAAGGTCGGATAGGGCGGCAGCTTTTCAAGAACGGCATGCGCCCAGGCTTTCAGGCGACGCAGCGGCAGAAGGTCGATGATGGCCTGCACCAGCGGCGCAAAAGTCTCCCACAGCCAGGAGACCGCAAGAAAGATCAGCGCCAGCGTTGTCCATGCAATCTGTTTGACGCTCCTCATGCGGAAGCCCTGTTCAGCCAAATACGCGGGTCGGCATTGGTCTTGATCGTCGGCTGCGACAAAGCCTGCGCCAAATCCCGCAAACTTGCGAGCTGATGTACGGAACGGAATTCATCGACATGCGGCAGCATGGCGCGAATGCCGGATGCTTTGGCCTCAAAGCGATCATAGCGCAGTAAAGGGTTCAGCCAGATCAGCCGCCGGCATGACCGATGCAAACGATCCATCTCGAAAGAAAGCTGCTCGACCCCTTCGCGCTCCAGACCATCTGTAAAGAGCAACACCGTTGCCCCCTGCCCCAGCACGCGGCGCGACCATTGTCGGTTGAACGCATGGAGTGAAGTACCAATGCGCGTGCCGCCTGACCAATCGGGCACGGCATTGGAGACTTGCGCGAGTGCGGCATCAATATCGCGATTGCGCAAAGCACGCGTCACATTGGTGAGGCGCGTACCAAAGAGAAAAGTCTCTACACGGCGCTTTTTGGTCAGGTGATGCAGGAAGTGCAGAAAGACGCGCGAATATTCACTCATCGAGCCCGATATATCGCAAAGCGCGACAATGGGCGGAGGACGCATGGCGGGCTCGCGCCGCGCAATCTGAAACATGTCGCCACCGCGCGAAAGCGCGAGGCGCAAGGTCGCACGTGGATCAATCCTACTGCCACGCGGATCAGGACGAAAGCGGCGAATACGGATTTCATCTTGCGGCACGCGCAACCGCACAATGGCTTGCTCGGCACGCTGCAATTCCTCCACGCTCATTTGCGCAAAGTCTTTTTTCTGAAGCACTTCATCGCCCGACATGGTGAGGCGCATGTCTTGCTCGATCTCAGGGGGCGCCTCGCGCTTAGGGCGCTTACCGGCCAGCGCTTCCGAAAGGCGTGTCGCCCCGGGTGCAGGTTTGGCCGATTGTTTCTGCGGCTCGGCCATGGGCGACATCATAGCGATCAGCTTTTCAACAAAGCCGCGCTTTTTCCAGAAGAGATCGAAAGCCGCATGAAAGATGACGCTCTGCTCATGCTTGCTGACAAAGATCGCATGCAACGTGGCGCGAAAATCCTCGCGCGACGCCACACCTGCCACTTCCACCGCACGCACAGCGTCGAGCATGTGTCCGGGACCAACAGGCAAGCCAGCGTCGCGCAAGAGGCGAGCAAAATGGGCGATGTTTTCGGCGAGCTTGCCCATGTGTCAGGCGACAGCGGCTTTCGCCGCTTCAAGCGTCTTTTGCAATTCGGAGCCCTGCAGCTTTTGAATATCGTCCTGATATTTCAAAAGCACGCCAAGCGTGTCGGCAATGGTTGAGGGATCTAGCGACACGGCATCAAGCTCGGTCAGTGCCGATGCCCAATCCAGCGTCTCTGCAATGCCAGGCTGTTTGAACAGATCAAGTTTGCGCAAGGCCTGCACGAAAGCGACGATCGCGCGTGAGAGAGTGTCGGCAGCTTGCGGCACTTTCTTGCGCAAAATCTCAAGCTCGCGCGTGTTGTCGGGATAATCCACCCAGTGATACAGGCAGCGGCGCTTCAGCGCATCATGAACTTCGCGTGTGCGGTTGGAGGTGATGATGACAATCGGGGGGTGCTCCGCGCGGATCGTCCCAAGCTCAGGCACGCTCACCTGAAAGTCAGAGAGGATTTCCAGCAGGAATGCTTCAAAGGCTTCATCGGTACGGTCCAGTTCGTCAACCAGCAGAACCGGCGGGCCTTCCGTAAACGTCTCAAGCGCTTGCAACAAAGGTCGCTTGATCAGATAGCGTTCAGAAAACACATCATGCTCGATGCGCGTGCGATCCTGTTCGCCGGCCGCTTCCGCCAAGCGAATAGCCATCATCTGGCGCGCATAATCCCATTCGTAAACAGCAGACGAGACATCAAGCCCCTCGTAACATTGCAGACGAATGAGCTTGCGACCCAGTGTGTGGGAGAGAACCTTGGCAATCTCAGTCTTGCCAACACCCGCCTCGCCTTCCAAGAAAAGCGGGCGACCCATTTTCAATGAGAGAAAGATGACCGTCGCCAAAGACCGATCCGCCACATAGCCGCCGCGTGTGAGCAGGGCGAGGGTTTCGTCGATGGATGTGGGCAGGTTGGTCAAGGCTTTCTCCATTCCAACCTCGTCATTGCGAGGAGGGCTTTAGCCCGACGCGGCAATCCAGAGGCAGCACGTGGGCTTTCTGGATTGCTTTGCTTCGCTTTGCTCGCAATGACGGCGAGACGTCCTACTTTGCCGCGTCAACCGCGCGGCGGGCCATGACGCCAATCAGATGCGCGCGATAGGCGGCATCGGCATGAATGTCGGAATTGAGACAATCTGCCGATTGCGCAATGCCCTCGATCGCCTTGGCCGAAAAATCTTTTCCCAAAGCCACTTCAAAATCTGTCTGACGGAAAACACCACCGGAACCCGCACCCGTCACAGCCACGCGCACGCCTGCCGCAAACTTGGCCACGAACACACCGACAATCGCATAGCGCGAAGCGGGGTTGCGGAATTTCTGGTAATTGGCTTTTTCCGGCACGGGGAAGATGATCTTGGTGATGATCTCGCCCGGCTGCAACGCGGTCTCGAACAGGCCGACGAAGAAATCATCCGCGGCGATCTCGCGCATGTTGGTGACAATGGTCGCGCCCAGCGCCAAGCAAGCAGATGGATAATCAGCTGCCGGATCATCATTAGCAACCGAGCCGCCGATCGTGCCGCGATGGCGCACCATCGGATCGCCGATCATGCCAGCGAGCTCTGCGAGCGCCGGAATGGCTTTCTTCAGCTCAGCCGAGCCCGCCACATCGGCATGGCGTGTCATGGCGCCAATCGTCACTTTGCCGGCCGCGACTGTGATGCCTGACAGGCCCAATCCATTCAGATCAACAATGTCGGATGGCGCAGCCAAGCGCTGCTTCATCGTCGGCAGCAGCGTCATGCCGCCCGCCATGATCTTGGCTTCATCGGCGCCTGCCAGTTTGACGGCATCGGCCAGAGAGCCGGGGCGATGATAGTTGAACGGATACATTTTCTTGCTCCCTCAGCGCGGCCAGACGGCGCGCGGTGTTTGAACCTCTTTTAGCGGGACTAAACGCGCCCCGCCAGACCCATCATTCGGCGGCAGCCCGGGGGGCTGTCTTCTGGATTGCCCGCCAGAGCGCCAGCGGGGTCGCCGGCATGGCAATCCCCTCGTGCCCAATGGCATCGGTGATGGCATTCATCACGGCAGGGGGCGCCGCAATGGCCCCCGCCTCGCCGCAGCCCTTGATGCCGAGCGGATTGGAGGGGCACGCCGTCTGCGTCATGCCCACATCATACGAGGGCAAATCGCCCGCGCGCGGCATGGAATAATCCATATAGCTCGCGGTCACGAGCTGGCCACTGGAGTCATAAACCGCGCCTTCCAGCAAAGCCTGACCCACGCCCTGCGCAATCCCGCCATGGACCTGGCCTTCGACAATCATCGGATTGATGACGTTGCCGAAGTCATCAACCGCCGTCCATCGGTCAATCCGCGTCACGCCTGTGGCGGGATCAATCTCCAGCTCGCAAATATGCACGCCTGCTGGGAAGGTGAAATTGGTCGGATCCCAGAAGGCACTTTCCTTGAGGCCGGGTTCCAATTCCTGCCCGTTGAACTTGTGCGCGATATAGGCCTGCAAGGCGACCGAGGCGAAATCGATCTCCTTGTCGGTGCCGCGCACCGAGAACTTGCCATCCTTGAATTCAATATCATCAGGCGAGGCTTCGAGCACAAAGCCTGCGACTTTCTTCGCCTTGGCTTCGATCTTGTCGAGCGCTTTGGAAATGGCTGACATGCCCACCGCACCCGAGCGCGAGCCATAAGTGCCCATGCCCATCTGCACCTTGTCAGTGTCGCCATGCACAATGGACACATTGTCGATAGAAATGCCCAGACGCTCTGAGACAAGTTGCGCGAAGGTCGTCTCGTGTCCCTGCCCGTGAGAATGCGAGCCGGTGAGAATTTCAACCGTACCCACAGGGTTCACACGCACTTCGGCAGATTCCCAAAGGCCCACACCTGCACCCAGCGAACCGACAGCGGCTGACGGCGCAATGCCGCACGCTTCGATATAGGCGGAGAAACCGATGCCCCGCAGCAGACCCTTCTTGGCCGATTCCGCTTTACGTGCGCCGATGTTTTTATAGTCCGACATCTCCAGCGCTTTGGTGAGCGCAGCATCATAATCGCCCGCGTCATAACACATGATGACGGGCGTCTGATGCGGGAACTGACGCACAAAGTTTCTGCGCCGGAATTCCGCTGGGTCCTGCTTCACTTCGCGTGCCGCGACTTCGACCATGCGCTCAATCACGAAAGTCGCTTCAGGCCGCCCCGCACCGCGATAGGCGTCGACAGGCGCCGTGTTTGTATAGAGGCCGTCGACTTCGACATAGATGGCGGGAATATCATATTGCCCCGACAGCAGCGGTGCATAGAGATAAGTCGGCACGCTGCTCGAAAAGGTTGAGAGATATGCACCAAGATTGGCTTGCGTCTTCACACGCAGGCCCAAAATCTTGCCTGAGGCGTCGAGTGCCATTTCCGCATGTGTGACATGGTCGCGCCCATGCGCATCCGACAAAAAGGCTTCGGTACGATCCGCGACCCATTTCACCGGACGGCCAATTTTCTTCGCAGCCCAGACGCAGACCGTCTCTTCGGCATAGATGAAAATCTTGGAGCCGAAACCACCGCCCACATCCGGCGCAATCACGCGCAGCTTGTGTTCGGGCGCAATTCCGATGAAGGCCGACAGAACAAGCCGCGCCACATGCGGGTTTTGGCTTGTCGTATAAAGCGTGAAGGCATCCTGGCCTGAATCCCAATCACCCACGGCTGCGCGCGGCTCCATCGGGTTTGGCACCAGACGATTGTTGACGAGATCGAGCTTGGTCACATGCGCGGCTTTGGCAAAAGCCGCTTGTGTGGCAGCTTCATCACCCAGCGCCCAATTGTAGACCGTATTGTCAGGCGCCACCTCGTGCAGCACAGGCGCGCCGCTCTTCACTGCATCGGCCATCGACACGCCCGGTTTCAAAACCTTGTAATCGACAACGATCCTTTCCATCGCGTCGCGCGCTTGCGCCTGCGTCTCGGCAATGATGACGGCGACATGATCACCAACATAGCGCACCTTGCCTTGCGCAAGGGCGGGATGCGCGCCCGCCTTCATCGGCGTGCCGTCTTTGGAATGGATCATCCAGCCGCAGATCAGCCCGCCGATTTTGTCGGCGGCGAGATCATCGCCGGTAAAAATATCGATGACGCCAGGCATGGCGCGCGCGGCATCAAGTTTGATGCCGAGAATTTCGGCATGCGCATGCGGCGAGCGCAAGAACACAGCATGGGCTTGCCCATAGCGGTTCACATCATCCGTAAATTGGCCCTTGCCAGTGATGAAACGAAAATCTTCTTTGCGCAGCACACGTGCGCCGATGCCGGTCCCACTCATCTGCTTCCTCCAGAGAATGACCGGTTCGTCTCCGGTTCTTGCTCTTCTTGGTTAGGATAAATGTGGTGCGGCTGAGTTACTCAGCCGCTGTACCTGTCTTGCCCATGGCTTCAGCGCCGTAGTGAATGGCTTTCACAATATTATGGTAGCCCGTGCAGCGGCAAATATTGCCCTCGAGCTCCTCGCGGATGGTCTTGTCATCGAGGTCTGTGCCCTTGCGGCGCACCATATCGACCGCGCTCATGATCATGCCCGGCGTGCAGAAGCCGCATTGCAAACCGTGGTGCTCGCGAAACGCCGCCTGCATCGGGTGCAGATCCTGCCCTTTAGCCAGACCTTCAATCGTCGTAATGGTGGCGCCGTCAACAGCGACGGCGAGCAATGTGCAGCTCTTCATGGCTTCGCCATTCACATGCACGGTGCAGCATCCGCACTGCGTGGTGTCGCAGCCCACATGGGTGCCGGTCAGGCGCATATGCTCGCGCAAGAATTCGACCAGAAGTGTGCGCGCATCCACACCGCGCGTGACAGACTTGCCATTCACATTCAGGGTTACGCTGGCCATACGCCGTTTCCTTCCGAAAAAACCGATCTTCGCGCCGGGATCATGGCCCAAGTTGAGCCGACGACATCCGCGCGGTCAAGCCCGGCACGCCCCACTACAAAGGCGAAGAGCACCGGGAAACATGTAACTCTATGCAGGTGCCAAAGGCGTGCCTCAGCCTGCCTTCACCGCTTCAGCAAAATTGTTGAAAAACTGGTCGGCCGTTTTCTTCGCCACGCCATCGATAAGCCGCGCGCCGAGCTGGGCAATTTTACCCCCGACATTGGCTTCGACATCATAGGAGAGGATGCAGCCATCATTTCCTTCAGCGGGGGGCAGCAGGCGCACGGTGGCGCCGCCTTTGGCAAAGCCTGCCACGCCGCCCTCACCCTGCCCCGAAATGCGATAGCCGTTCGGGGGGTCGAGGTCGGACAATTCGACCGACCCTTTGAAGGTCGCCGAGACCGGACCGATCTTGAGCTTCACAACGGCGGAAAAGCCGGTGTCGCTGGTCTTGTCCAGCGTTTCGCAGCCCGGGATGCAGGCTTTCAGCACGGCCGGATCATTGAGCTTCACCCAGACCGTCTCGCGGCTCGCGGAAAGGGCCACTTCGCCCGTCATCGTCATCGCCATGATGCTTGTCTCCTCCAAGATTAAGTGGGTTCGCTGGCCGCCTCCGGTTGCGCTGACGCCCCCGGCGGTTTATGCGCTTTTGCCGCGCCCCTTCACCTTTGGTGTTAAAGCCCGCGTGCAACAGGAGCAAGAGAGCATGGGTCACCTCGCCACCAAAACCGGCCAATTCCGCGTTGAAATCGAGGGGCCAACCTCGGCACCCGTCCTGATGCTCTCCAATTCGCTGGGCACGGACCTGCATATGTGGGATGCGCAAATGCCCGCGCTGACCAAGAAATTCCGCGTCGTGCGCTATGATTCTCGCGGCCATGGCGCCTCTGTGGCCAATGAGGGCCCCTATTCCATCGCCATGCTGGGCAAGGATGCGCTGGCCATTTTGGATGCGCTGGAGCTGACCAGCGTCAACTGGCTCGGCCTCTCCCTAGGCGGCATGGTCGGCCAATGGCTGCTGGCGCATGCGCCCGAGCGCATCACCCGCGCGGTGCTCGCCAACACATCCTCCTACATGCCCGATGCGCGCCCCTGGAACACGCGCATCATCAACGTGCAAAAGAACGGCATGGCGTCCATCACCGCTGGTGTGATCGAGCGCTGGTTCACCCCTGAATTCCAGGGCCGCGATGCGCAAGCCGTGCAGCGCATTGCCGACATGCTGGTGGCGACACCCGCGCAAGGCTATATCGCCGCCTGCGCTGCCGTGCGCGACATGGACCAGCGCGAAACCGTGCGCTTGGCCAAAGCCCCCGTGCTTGTCATTGCAGGCACTCGCGATCCCGCCACACCGCCCAGCCTTGGCATGCAAACAGCTTCGCTGATCAAGGGCGCGCAATATGTCGAGCTGGATGCGGCGCATCTGTCGAATGTCGAAATGCCTGACGCCTTCACCCGCGCCGTGATGCAATTCCTGACAGCACCGGCCAAGAAGGCAGCCGCACCCAAAAAGAAAGCCGCGCCGAAAAAGAAGACCGCCAAAAAAGCAGTCGCGAAAAAGAAGGCCACCGCCAAAAAAGTCGCACGCAAGGCTGTGAAGAAGACCGCGAAAAAGGCCGTCAAAAAAGTGGCGAAGCCTGCGGCTAAAAAGACGGCCAAGAAAGTTATCAAGAAAGCTACCAAGAAGTCAGTGAAGAAGGCTGCGAAAAAGACAGTGAAAAAGCCGGTCAGGAAAACAGCGAAGACAATCGTCCGCCGTCCGGCGAAAAAGGCCAATAAGAGGAGCGCGCGCTGATGGATGACAAGACCCGTCTCCAGCAAGGCATTCAGGTGCGCCGCGAAGTGCTCGGCGACGCTTGGGTGGAAAAATCCAACAAGGCGCAGACCGAGTTCAATGCGGACTGGTTTGATTTCATCCAGCGCACAGCTTGGGGTGATATCTGGTCGCGCCCCGGCCTTGATCGGCGCACGCGTTCTGTCGTTGTCCTGTCATCAACCATCTCGACCCGCAATTGGGAAGAATTCAAGCTGCATGTGCGCGCTTGTTTCAACAATGGCCTGACCAAGGACGAGCTGAAAGAAATCATCCTGCAATGCGCGATTTACGCAGGCGTGCCGCCAGCCAATCACGCCTTCAAACTGGCGCAGGAAGTTTTCGACGATATGGGGATTTGATAAAGGCGGGCTTTGTCCCGCCTTTATTTTTTAAACCAGCTCGCCGCGCGCCGACAGAGCCGCTTTGCGGATCGCTTCAATATTGGCCGCATAGGCATTCGGCCCGCCCTTAAAAGCAGCCGAGCCTGCGACCAGGAAATTCGCGCCAGCCTTGGCGCAATCGCCCGCATTGTCAGCTGTCACGCCACCATCGACTTCAATGTCGATCGGGCGGTCGCCAACCATGGCGCGGATGCGGCGCACTTTTTCGAGCACGGGACGGATGAAGCTCTGGCCACCAAAGCCAGGGTTCACCGTCATAGCGAGGATGAGGTCAACATCATCCAGCAAATATTCGATGAGATCTTCCGGCGTGCCGGGATTGACCGCAACGCCTGCCTTTTTGCCTAGCGCACGGATCGCTTGCAGCGAGCGATGCACATGGGGGCCTGCTTCGGCATGCACAGTGATGTAATCAGACCCCGCCTTGGCGAAGGCCTCCAGAAATGGGTCGGTGGGGGCAATCATCAAATGCGTGTCGAACGGCTTGTCAGTGCATTTGCGGATCGCCTTGATGACATCGGGCCCGAACGTGATGTTGGGCACGAAATGCCCGTCCATCACGTCGAGATGCACAATGTCACCGCCCGCGCCCATAATGTCGCCGACCTCTTGGCCAAGCTTCGAAAAATCGCTGGCGAGCATAGAGGGCAGAATCTGGATGGGGCGCATGGGCGGGCTCCGAAAGGGACTGGCCGGGGACTAACATTCTTTGCCCGAAGATGAAACGTCAGGCGGGCTGCAATCCAATGCGTTCATCACGACGGCGCAACAGATGGATCAGCGGCAGCGCGATCAACACCATCCATGCTTTGCCAACGATCTGGCCACCCAGATAATCGAGGCTGCCGAAAGCCAGCTGAAGGAAAACGATGGAATCAACCACCAGGCCCGTGGCGCTGGAGGCAAAGACCGCCAAAACAAGGCGGCGGCGCTGCAGAGGCGTGTAAATGGCAAAGTCGGCCAGCTCCGAGAGCAGGAAAGCCGCAGCCGAGGCCGCGACCAGCGCAGGCGGGGCAATGGCGGCAGAAATGATTGTGCCAACGCCAATGGCCATGAGCGCGAATTTAGCCCCCAGACGGCGCTGGACAAGATCACGCAGCACGAGAGCCAGACCCACCATCAACACGCCAGAGGGTGCCGTCATGCCGGGCGCCACAGGGATCAGGCAAGGGCCATCCGGCACGCAAAAGGTGCCGACATTGCCGATCATCCAATTGGCGGCCGGGATACAGGCTCCAAAGGCGATCAGGCAGGCAAAGCCTTCAACGAGGCGCTGGCGTTCGAGGGTCATGGTTTAGCTCTCAACGGATTTGGCCGTTTCATGCCGGGAATGGAGCGGCGATGCAAGAATTTTCGGCCGTCATTGCGAGCGAAGCAATCCAGAGGCCTCGCGCCGCGCTCCTGGATTGCTTCGTCGCCTTCGGCTCCTCGCAATGACGGGGGTTATCCCCGGACCGGGCTAGGCCCTCCCCCTCTGCCGTGCTAGGCCGACCCCAACGAAATTCCCCACCCGGAGCCCGCCGATGATCCCCCGCTATTCCCGCCCTGAAATGGTTGCCATCTGGGATCCGCAGACGCGTTTTCGCATCTGGTTCGAGATCGAAGCCCATGCCTGCGATGCGCTGGCCGAAATCGGCACCATCCCCAAGGAAAGCGCCAAGGCGATTTGGGACGGCGCGGGCCATGTCACTTTCAATGTCGACCGCATCGACGAAATCGAGCGCGTCACCAAACATGACGTCATCGCCTTCCTCACCCATTTGGCCGAATTCATCGGCCCCGAGTCGCGCTTCGTCCATCAGGGCATGACGTCATCGGACGTGCTCGACACGTGCCTGGCCGTGCAGCTTGCGCGTGCCTCCGACATTCTGCTGGCTGACATTGACGCGCTGCTCGCCGCCATCAAGCGCCGCGCCATGGAACATAAGATGACACCGGTCATCGGCCGCTCGCATGGCATTCATGCCGAGCCCGTCACCTTCGGCCTGAAGCTCGCACAGGCTTATGCCGAATTTTCGCGCTGCCGCGAACGCCTCGTGCATGCGCGCAAGGAAATCGCAACTTGCGCCATTTCCGGCGCTGTCGGCACATTCGCCAATATCGACCCGCGCGTCGAAGAACATGTCGCCAAAAAAATGGGCCTGGCGGTTGAGCCCGTCTCAACGCAGGTCATTCCGCGTGATCGTCATGCCATGTTCTTCGCGACCTTGGGCGTGATTGCGTCCTCCATCGAGCGTCTGGCCACCGAAGTGCGCCACATGCAGCGCACGGAAGTGCTCGAAGCAGAAGAATTCTTCTCGGAAGGCCAGAAGGGTTCTTCCGCCATGCCGCACAAGCGCAACCCTGTGCTGACCGAAAACCTGACAGGCCTCGCCCGTCTCGTGCGCGGCATGGCCATGCCCGCCATGGAAAATGTCGCGCTCTGGCATGAACGCGATATATCGCATTCCTCTGTCGAGCGCATGATCGGGCCTGATGCGACCATCACGCTGGACTTTGCACTCGTCCGCCTCACCGGCGTCATCGACAAGCTGATCGTCTATCCGGAAAACATGCAGAAGAATCTGGATCGGCTGGGTGGCCTGATCCATTCGCAGCGCGTGTTGCTGGCCCTCACCCAGAAGGGCATTTCGCGCGAAGATTCCTACAAATTCGTGCAGCGTAACGCGATGCCAGTCTGGCGCGGTGAAGGTGATTTTCTCACGCTGTTAAAGAAAGACCCGGAAGTGTCGAAGGCATTGTCAGACAAGGAGCTCGAAGAGCTGTTTGATCTGGGCTATCACCTGAAGCATGTGGATACGATCTTCAGCCGCGTATTCGGGGCGTAAGTTTCCGTCATTGCGAGCGCGGCGAAGCGATGACGAATAAAAAAGGCGGGCATATGCCCGCCTTTTTTATGTTGACGCGTAACGCACTCACATCTCGACAAAGCCCATCTTGCCGTCAGCACCCTTCTTCCAGACATAGAGCACATAATCCGCATCTGTGCGGTCGCCCTTTTTGTCGAAGGACAATTTGCCCAGCACCGTCTGGAACACCATGCCTGAATGGATCGCCTCCGCCACTTTCTTCGTGTCGAGCGAGCCCGCTTTCTCTGCCGCCTGCTTCACCACCTGCACGGCGGCATAAGAATAGAGCGTGTAGCTTTCCGGATTGATCTTCTTGGCTTCGAACTTCTTCAAAACCTCAGCTGCATCCGGGCGCTTGGTCGGATCAGGCCCGAAGGTCATCAGCGTGCCTTCCACCGCGTCACCAGCAATAGCTGCCAGCTCAGCGGTGGCAATACCGTCCCCACCGATCATCACAGTGTTCAGCCCCTGCTCGCGCATCTGGCGCAACAGCACACCTGCTTCGCCATGCAGACCGCCCCAGAAGAGAACCTCGGCGCGCTGCGCTTTCAGCTTCGTGACAATGGCTGAATAATCGCGCTCGCCCGGATTGATGCCTTCATAGAGCACCTCCTTGACGCCACCCGCATTCATGGCTTTTTGCGTTTCATCGGCCAGACCCTTGCCATAAGGCGTCTTGTCATGAACCACAGCGATGCGCTTGTCCTTCAGCTTGTCGACAATATATTTGGCCGCAACGGCGCCTTGCTGGTCATCGCGACCACAAGTGCGAAACACATTCCACAAGCCACGCTCCGTGAAGCGCGGATTGGTGGAGGCTGGTGTGATCTGCAAAATGTTATTTTCGGAATAGACTTCCGCAGAGGTCGGGATTGACACGCCGGAATTGAAATGGCCGATGACATATTTCACGCCATCGCCGACAAACTTGTTCGCCGCCGACACGCCCTGCTCGGGCTTGGACGCATCATCACCGATGAAGAGCTGGATCTTCTGACCCAGAATGCCACCAGCCGCATTGATGTCTTCAGCGGCCTGTTCTGCGCCATTCTTCAGCATAGAGCCGAAGGCGGCCGATGAACCAGTCATGGGACCACCCACACCCATCTTGACTTGTGCCATGGCGGATGAGGCCAGAAGCGCAACGGCAAAAGGCACAGCCAAAGCGACGCGGACAAAAGAAAAGGATTTCATGGGACAAGCCTCAGCAGAAATGAATCTCTAACGGGCAAGCTTACCCGTTTCGGCGCGCCTGTCACGCAGGGCCCTGCTGAGTAAAGCCATATTGAATGGCCATCTGGCGGGTCCGGGTGAAGCGGAAAGAGACCAGCGCGCAAAGCAACGTCCAACCAAAGGCAAAGGCCAACCCACCAAGGCTCATCAGGGCAGCCCCAAACAGCGCATAGGCCAGAAATTCAACCACCAGCCCCAAGAGCAGCGCATAAAACACGAGCGTGGCCGGCGCGCGCCAAGTGCGCGCCACAGCACGCCCCGCCGCCATGGCCGCAGCCCCGCCCAACACGCCCAGCAAGATAAGAGGCACCAGCGAGAGCTGTTCCATCAATGTGCTCCTTCGAGATAGGCCGCGCGCACCTGGGGGTTGGCGAGCAGGTCGCGCCCCGTGCCAGACAGCGTGATCTGGCCATTGACCATGACATAGCCGCGGTGCGCCAGCTTGAGCGCATGGAAAGCATTCTGCTCGACCAGAAACACGCTCAAGCCATCATTGCGATTGAGATCGCGGATCACTTCAAAGATCTGTTTCACGACGAGCGGTGCCAGACCGAGCGAAGGCTCATCGAGCATGAGCAGTCGCGGGCGGCTCATCAAGGCGCGCGCAATGGCGAGCATCTGTTGCTCGCCGCCCGACAATGTACCGCCGCGCTGGTCGATACGCTCTTTGAGGCGCGGGAAAATATCAAACATGCGTTCCAGATCAGCCTGGAAATGAGCCATGCCATCGACGCTTGCGCCCATTTGCAGATTTTCCAGCACTGACAGGCGTGGAAAGATCCGCCGACCCTCGGGCGATTGCGCCAGCCCCATGCGCGCAATCTCATGCGCGGGCTTGTGGGTGATGTCTTGGCCATCAAAGATGATTTTGCCCGCACTCGCACGCGGACGCCCGAAGACACTCATCATGGTGGTTGATTTGCCAGCCCCATTGGCGCCGATGACCGTCACGATCTCGCCCGGCATAATATCAAGATCGACGCCCTTCAGCGCCACGATCTGCCCGTAAGAGGCCTCAAGCTTCTGGATGGAGAGCAAAGGCGCGCTCATGCGAGCACCTCGGCTGCTTCATCCGTATCCTCGACACCCAGATATGCTGCGATCACGCGCGGATCATTGCGGATGTCATCGGGCGTGCCATCGGCAATCAGCTTGCCATAATCGAGTACAACGACATGGTCAGAAATTTTCATGACCACGCTCATGTCATGCTCGATGAGCAAGATTGATGTGCCAAGCTCGGCGCGGATAGACAGGAGCAAATCATTCAGCTCCGCACTCTCGCGCGGATTGAGCCCTGCGGCTGGCTCATCCAGACAAAGCAGCACAGGATCGGTGCACATGGCACGCGCAATCTCAAGGCGGCGTTGCGCGCCATAGGGCAGCGCACCAGCCGGATCATCTGCACGATCCATCAGACCGATCTTGTCGAGCCAGAACGAGGCCTTCTCAATTGCTGCTTTTTCAGCCGCACGGAAAGATGGCCAGCCGACAAGGCCCAACAGCGACAGACCAGAAGCACGCATCAGAATGTTGTGCTGCGCCACCACCAGATTTTCGAGCACGGTCATGCCCGAGAACAGCCGGATGTTCTGGAACGTGCGCGCCACATGCGCATCACGCGTGATTTCAAAATCAGGCATGCGCTCGAGAAGATAAATGACACCATTGTGCCGCCGCCCTGACTTGGTCAGTGCATCGACATTTTCAGCCTGCGCCAAACCCTCACGCGCCAAGGCGAGCCGCCCTTGCGCTGGCTTGTAAAAACCCGTGATGCAATTGAAGAGCGTTGTCTTGCCCGCGCCATTGGGACCAATCAGCGCAGTAATGTCGCCACGCCCGACCGTGAAGGAGACATCATTCACAGCGGTGAGCCCACCAAAGCGCATGGTGAGATGTTCGATGGTGAGCAGTGGCGAGGAAAGCGCGCGCGCGGTCATCAGCCATGACCCTCCTGCACGAGCGCGCCCGACACATTCTTTTTCTGCGACAGGAAGACTGAGGGCTCACGCGACGAGATGAGGCCGCGCGGTCGCCAGATCATCATCACCACCATCGCCAGCCCGAACAGCAACATGCGATAGAGGGAGGGATCAAAAGACGAGCCGAAAATTTGCTTGAGGAATGTCAGCTCGCGCAACACTTCTGTGCCACCGACCATGACAACAGCCGCCAGCGCCACACCCAATTGCGAACCCATGCCACCCAGCACGACAATGGCGAGAATGGTGGCGGATTCCATGAAGGTGAAACTGTCGGGATTCACAAAGCCCTGCCGCACAGCAAAAAAAGACCCCGCAAAGCCCGCAAACATGGCGCCCAGCGCAAAGGCGGTGAGCTTGGTGTTGACCGTATTGATGCCCAGCGACCGGCAGGCAATCTCATCCTCACGCAAAGCCTCCCAGGCGCGCCCGACTGGCAGCGCGCGCAAGCGCAAGGTCACGACATGGGTGATCAACGCCAGCGCGAGGATCAGATAGAAAAGAAAGATCGTGCGGTGGATCGCCTGAAACTCAAGACCGAAGGTCGCGGCAAACCCATTTTCATTGGCATTAAACGGCAGACCAAAAAAGGTGATGCGCGGGATCGACATGATGCCCGCTTTGCCATTGGAGAAATCCGTCCAATTGGTCAGAACCGCACTGACAATCTCGCCAAAGGCCAGCGTGACAATGGCGAGATAATCACCGCGCAGGCGCAGAACCGGAAAGCCCAGCATTGCGCCCCAGCTTGCCGCCATCAATCCGGCGAGCGGCAGGCAGATCCAGAATGACAGGCCAAAATGCGTGGAGAGCAGCGCGTAAGTGTAAGCACCCACCGCATAGAAGGCGACATAGCCAAGATCAAGCAGGCCCGCGAGACCCACCACAATATTCAGGCCCCAGCCGAGCATGACATAGATCAGAATCTGCACACCGTAATTATTGATCCATTTCAGCGAGCCCTGCGGCCCCAGCCAAAACAGCATCACCATCGGAAACAGAAAAAGCGCTATCACGCCCGCACGGGGCAGCGCGGCCGCGAGCGCGGGAGATAAGACACGCGCGCCTGTGTGCGGGGCAGCGCGCGCGGGCTTGCGCGCGAAGGCCAAGACCAGAAAGCGCCCGACGAAAACAAGTGCGGCCGCAATCGCCATCCACGACCAGCGCTGTTCCAGCACGAGGCGATTGGACTGATCCATCTCCGTGCCCAGCGTCAGAATGGGAAAGGCAAGACCCGCAGCCACAAGGCCAGCAAATCCCGCTTCGCGCAAAGCGCGTGTGATGGACATCGAGGGCGACATCAGACTTTCTCGACCTCGGGGCGCCCCAACAAGCCCGAGGGCATGAAGATCAGCGTGATCACCAGAATGGAGAAAGCCGCGACATCCTTATAGTCGGACGAGAAATAAGCAGACCAGAAGGTCTCGATCAGGCCAATCAGCAAGCCGCCAATGACAGCACCCGGCAGCGAGCCAATGCCGCCCAGCACAGCGGCGGTGAAAGCCTTCACGCCGGGCGTGAACCCGTCAGAGAAATTCACGACGCCATAATACATCATGTACAGCGTGCCAGCGACCGCGGCCAAGGCGGCACCAATGATGAAGGTCAGCGAAATGGTGCGATCGACATCGACACCCAGCAGCGCCGCCATGGTGCGGTCCTGCTCGCAAGCGCGTTGCGCGCGCCCCAGTGCGGTCTTCTGCACGAGATACCAGAAAGCCAGCAGCAGAACGCCCGTCACACCAACGATGAGAATTTGCTTGTAAGAGAGCGTAACATCAAACGCGCCGCCGCTGGTGACGTGAATGACGTCCGTAAACATGGGCGGCACCGGCTTGTTGCGCGGGCCCTGCACCACTTGCACGAAATTGGCGAGAAAGATCGACATGCCAATCGCCGAAATCAGCGGCGCCAGCCGAAACGAGCCACGCAGCGGCCGATAGGCCACCCGCTCAATGGCCCAGTTCCAAAGCGCCGTCAGCGCCATGGCGCAGACGAGCACGATGAGAAAGACCAGCCCCAGCGAGGTCACACCCAGGATTTGCGTCATGGCCAGATAGATGATCAGCGCAATAAAGGCCGAGAGCATGAACACATCGCCATGGGCAAAATTGACCATGCCGATAATGCCAAAGACCATCGTATAGCCAATGGCAATGAGCCCATAGATGGCGCCCAGCGTCACGCCATTGATCAATTGCTGCAGGAAATTTTCCATGCCTCTCCCAAGGGGCCGGATTCGGGCTTGGGCGCAGGGTACCAAGGGCGCGGCTGGGGGTCCAGTTACCGCCACCCCGTCATTGCGAGCGCAGCGAAGCAATCCAGAGCCTCACTTGGGACTTAGGTATTGCCCTCTCGGGCTCAAGAACGCCTCGCAATGACGGAGCGCGGGGAGAGCCCCCCCTTGCGGCAGCCCCACGAATCTATAGCCTGACCTCATTTCAGGTATGGATTTTTCATTATGACTTTTCAGACGCGGTGGCTCGCATGAGCCGCCAATTCATTGCCGAATATTTGGCCGAGCTCCATCGGCTTCTCCGTGCCTCAGGCACCCATCGCGAAACCACCATTCGTGAGGCCTTCAAAGACCTCCTGAAGCGCTATGCGCGCCAGCGCGACCTCGTCTTTCTGGCTGAGTATCAGATGAAGACGGACCGCAACAAAACCATTTCCGTGGATGGCGCCATCGTTCACTCCCTGCGTGTGCCGCTTGGTTTCTGGGAAGCCAAAGATGCGGCAGATGATCTTGACGAAGAAATCGACAAAAAAACCCGGGCTGGATATCCGCGAACGAATATCATTTTTGAGGACGGCCGCGAGGCGGTCCTGATCCAGAACAAGGAACAAGTGCTGCGTTGCCCGATTGATAATGAAGACGGGCTGACAGAGCTGCTTGATCTATTCTTCGGTTATGAACGACCCGAGATTGCTGACTTCCGCAAAGCCGTGGCGCAATTTGCAACGGATCTTCCGGCGATTACCTCAGCCCTCAACGATCTGATTGAGAAAGCCGGAAAGAGCCTGCCCGCCTATCAGAAGGCAGAAGCCAAATTTTTGACCCATGCCAAAGAGACCATCAACCCCGCGATCACCGTCTCGGATGTGCGGGAAATGCTGATGCAGCATATTCTGACCGAAGAAATTTTTACCCATGTTTTCAATGATTCCGACTTTCATAAGCAGAACAATGTCGCGCGCGAGCTTTATGCGCTCGAAAATACATTTTTCACAGGCAACCTGAAGCGCGAGACCCTGCGCGCGCTCGATTCCTATTATGCAACGATCAAGTCCAATGCTGCGTTGATTACCTCGCATGCGGAGAAGCAGAAATTCCTGAAAGTCATTTATGAGAATTTCTACAAGGTCTATAATCCCAAGGCCGCTGATCGGCTGGGCGTTGTTTATACGCCCAACGAGATCGTGAAATTCATGATTGATGGCGCTGATTGGCTCTGCCGCGAACATTTCGGCAAGGCGCTGATCGACAAGGGCGTGGAAATTCTGGACCCCGCCACAGGCACCGGCACGTTCGTCTGCGAATTGCTGGAGCATTTTCGCGGCCAACCGCAAAAACTGCATCATAAATACAAGGAAGAGATTCACGCCAATGAAGTGGCGATCCTGCCCTATTATGTGGCTAATCTGAATATCGAAGCGACCTATTATTCCATCGCCCAGCAATATGCCGAATATCCCAATCTCTGCTTTGTGGACACGCTGGATAATGTGGCGGGCTTGGGGAAGTTCTCGGGCTATCAGGAAGAAATGTTTGGTGCCGTCTCGGATGAAAATGTCGCGCGAATTAAAAGACAGAACAAGCGCAAGATTTCTGTCGTGATCGGCAATCCACCTTATAATGCCAATCAGCAAAACGAGAATGACAATAACAAGAACCGCACCTATCCGCGTATCGATGAGCGGATCAAGGCGACTTATATCAAGGAATCAACGGCGCAGAAGACGAAGCAATATGACATGTTCGTGCGCTTCATCCGATGGGCCTCAGACCGCATCAATGGCGAAGGCATTGTTGCTTATGTCGTCAACCGTAAATTCATCGATGGCAAAAATTTCGACGGCTTCCGCAAAATTGTGGAGCGCGAGTTTGACGAGTTCCGCGTCGTGGACCTAGGCGGTGATTGGAAAGCAAGCGGTGTTGGCGGAGGAGGAAATGTGTTTGGGATTGGAACAGGTGTAGCGATTTTCTTTGCCGTGACAAAGCACAAGGTCAAAACGGAAGGGAACAAGGCAAAAATTTTTTACGCATCTGCGCAAGGTGTCGATAGAGAAGAAAAACTGAGCTGGCTCAGCGGATCACGATTGCCGGACCTGCCTCTCACGCATGTTCGACCTGACAAGGCGCATTATTGGGTGGATCACGTTGAAAATTCATGGGACGACTTTTTATCTTTGGCTTCAAAGGAAACGAAATCGGGGAAGGTAGGAGCCAAAGGAAAAGCTATATTCGAGCTATTCTCACTCGGTGTTGTAACCGCGAGAGACGAGTGGGTTTATGATTTCAGCGCTGACGCTACAAAGGCAAAAGTGCAATTCTTGATAAGCGAATACAACAAGCAAATTGGTAACGCTACACTCAAAAATAGTATAAAATGGACTCGGCTTCTGAAAGAGCTATCAAAAAAGAAAATTGTTCTTAACTTCAAAGAAGAGGCCCTCTCGAAATCCCTGTTTCGACCATACGTACAAAAAACACTTTATTACGATAAATCACTGAATGAGATGATTTATCGGACTGCTGAAATATTTCCTCCGCCTACAAGTGGTAAGAATAAAGCCATTTCTTTCACGGATCCAACGGCTCAGAAGCCGTGGCTTGCACTTGCCCTCTCAGAGCTACCAGATCTTCATCTTGTTGGATCAGGAGCCCTTGCAGTTTGCCTCCCCCGCTACCGCTACACCTCCACTGGCGAGCGTATCGACAATATCACCGACTGGGCGCTGGAGCAGTTTTGCGCCCATTACACCGACGCGTCATTGCGAGGAGCGACAGCGACGAAGCAATCCAGAAAGGCGCAGACGGCTTCTGGATTGCTTCGCTCCGCTCGCAATGACGAGATCACCAAGGACGACATTTTTCACTATGTCTATGGCGTGCTGCATGACCCGCTCTATCGTGAAAAATATGCGCTGAACCTGAAGCGTGAATTTCCGCGCATTCCCTTCTATCCCGATTTCTTCAAATGGGTGGCTTGGGGCGAAAAGCTGATGGCCCTGCATATCGGTTTTGAGAGTGTTGACCCCTGGCCGCTTCAACGCGTTGATACACCCGACCTGAAGGCGCGCGATGCCAAGCTTAGCCCCAAGACGATTCTCAAATCCGATGCGGAGGCAGGCATCATCATTCTCGATAGCGAGACGCAACTCTCCGGCATTCCGCGCGAGGCTTTCGACTATCGCCTTGGCAACCGGAGCGCGCTCGACTGGATTTTGGACCAGCACAAGGAAAAGACGCCTAAAGATCCAACCATCCGGGAAAAGTTCAACACTTACCGATTTGCCGATTACAAGGAGAAGGTGGCCGACCTGATCGGGCGGGTGACGCGGGTGAGTGTCGACACGGTCGGGATCACCGAGGCCATGCGGGACGCCAAGAGGTAGAGCCCGGGCTCAGGCTCGTACCACCCCACCATGGATTGCCGCGTCGCTTCGCTCCTCGCAATGACGACTGTGAGAGGGCCGCCGCCCTCCCCGCCACGCCCCTGAACCCAGAGGGCCCCGCGTGTCCCCTCTGGATTGCTTCGCTGCGCTCGCAATGACGGCGCGCGGGGAGAGGGTTTTGCGCCGCTCCCCCAAACCGTCTATGACACCCCCATGGCCACTGATGTCACGCTTACCGCCGCTGCCTTTGCCGGGGTGCTCTCTTTTCTGAGCCCCTGCGTGCTGCCGCTTGTGCCGCCCTATCTCACCTTTATCGCTGGCACGACCATCGAGGAATTGTCGGAAGAGGGCGTGTCAGGTGCCAAGCGCGATGTCGCTTTTGCGGCGCTTCTGTTTGTGGCGGGCTTTTCGACGGTCTTTGTGGCGCTGGGCGCGACCGCCTCGCTGTTTGGCCAGATCATCCGCGCCTATATGGATGTGCTCACCTGGGCGGCTGGCATCGGCATTATTGTCATGGGCCTGCATTTTATGGGCGCGTTTCGCTTGGGCTTTCTCTATCGCGAGAAGCGCGTGCAGGTGGAAAAGCCCGTTGGGCTGTTTGGTGCCTATCTCATGGGGCTGGCTTTCGCGTTTGGCTGGACGCCCTGCATCGGGCCGATCCTTGCCGCCATTCTCGCAGTCGCGGGTTCGGAAGATACGGTGAGCCGCGGCATGGTGTTGCTGGGCGCTTATTCGGCGGGGCTTGGTGTTCCGTTTTTGGTCGCGGCTTTGGCGATTGAGCCTTTCATGGCTTTCATTGCGCGTTTCAAACGCCATTTCGGCACGGTGGAAAAAGTCGTCGGCGGCTTGCTTGTTCTCACCGGCATTGGTTTTCTCACCGGCGCCATGCAGAGCATGAGCTTCTGGCTGATTGAAATGTTTCCAGCCCTTGCCAAACTTGGATAGATTTGATGCGTACGTCTGATGCCGAGATTCTCATTGTGCCGGGCCTGAACAATTCCGGCCCAGACCATTGGCAGACGCGCTGGAGCCAGAAACTCTCTACCGCAAAGCGTGTTGAGCAAAGCAATTGGGATGCGCCTGATCATGCATCATGGGTGAGCGCCATACGTGATGCCGTGAATGGCGCGCAAAAGCCTGTCATTCTGATTGCCCATTCACTCGGTGTCGCCGCAACCGCACATGCAGCCGCGCAATTTGAACCCGGCAAAGTGAAGGGTGCCTTTCTGGTCGCGCCCCCGTCAGAAGACTGGCTGCGGGCGCATGAGCGAGATTTCGGCGCGTTTGAAAATCATCCGCGTGATCCCCTGCCCTTCCCCTCGCTGCTCGTCGCCAGCCGCAATGATCCCCATGCCGATTACGCAGCGGTCGAAGATCTGGCCTTCGCCTGGGGCGCGGCCTTGGTGGATGCGGGTGAGGCCGGGCATATCAATTCAGATTCCGGCCACGGGCCTTGGCCTGAAGGCTTGATGAGTCTCGCGCATTTTCTGTCGCGGCTTTAGCCCCGTCATTGCGAGGAGGCCGAAAGCCGACGCGGCAATCCAGAGGCCTCACGTGAGGCTCTGGATTGCTTCGCTCCGCTCGCAATGACGCCCGAGAAGAGACCAATCTTCTCTTTTTCTGCAAAACAAAAAAAATCCACACGCATTGCTTTGCGCAGGCGGCGCGCGCATTTTTGAGGCATCGGATCACTCCGGTCGCGGGATTTGTCGGAGCAGCTTGCACCGCGTCACCAATGCTAAAAGCGCCACGAACAGGCTTCGTGGGCTCCTGAAAAGCGGAGAAGACCCATGACCATGTCCTGTTGTCCATATCATTCCTGATCTGAAGCGCTGATCAGCGCGTCTTCCATTTCACATTTTCAAAGCCCCACGCGCGCGTCACCGCGCCACGCTCCCGGCTTGTCTTTTTTGATCGGAACAAACCATGCAACGCAGAGATTTTCTTAAAAGCACCGCCTTTCTGGCCGCTGGTGCGCTCACATCCACATCTGTCCTGGCGCAAAGTGCGGTGAAGGAGATCCGCATCGGCTATCAAAAGACCGGTGTGCTGACGGTGGTGAAAGGCCTCGGCTTTCTCGAAGAGCGTTTTGCCAAGGATGGCATTGGCGTGAAATGGGTCGAATTTTCCTTCGGCCCGCCGCTGCTTGAAGCACTGAATGCGGGCGCGCTCGATTATGGCTACACCGGCGACAGCCCGCCAATCTTTGCCCAAGCGGCACGCGCCAACCTGCTCTATGTCGGCGCCATTCCCGCACGCGGTTATGGGCAAGCAATCATCGTTCTGCCGAACTCGCCCGTGCAGCAGCTCTCCGATCTGAAGGGCAAGAAAGTCGGTGTGGCGAAAGCCTCCAGCGCGCATAATCTTTTGATTGCGGCGCTGGAATCGCAAGGCCTGTCCTTCAAGGATATTGAGCCCGCCTATCTCGCACCCGCCGATGCAGCCGCCGCCTTTGCCACCGGTGCCATTGATGCCTGGTCGATCTGGGATCCCTATTTCGCCGTTGCCGAGCAACAGGGACGCGGCGCACGCGTTCTGCCGGTGGATCGTGCAGCGACAGCGCAAAACTCATTCTTCTTGGGCAATCGCGAATTCACCAACAAGAACCCGCAGATCATCAAAGCGATCAATGAGGAAGTGGCGCGCGCCACACTCTGGGCCAATGACAATCGCGACAAGGTGGCAGCTGTCTTTGCCGAGGCCAGCGGCGTGTCGGTTGCAGCACAGAAAATCTCTGTCGAGCGCGCCGAATATACATTCGGGCCGCTGACAGAAGACGTGCTCAAACAGCAGCAAGAAGTGGCTGATCGCTTCGCGCGCCTTGGCCTCATCCCCAAGCCGATTGCGGTGCGCGACATTGTCTGGGCCGGCAACAAAGGCGCGTGAGCACCTCTTTCATTTGTGAGATTTCGACCATGACCAAATCACTCGATATTTTCTGGTTCATCCCCGTCTCTGGTGACGGGTCATATCTGGGCACACGCCAAGGCTCACGCGCGCCGGATTTTTCTTATCTCAAGCAGATCGCACAAGGTGTAGATCGGCTGGGCTATAAGGGCGTGCTCATCCCCACAGGGCGCAATTGCGATGATCCCTGGATCACAGCCGCCGCACTTGCCCCACACACCGAGCAGCTGAAATTTTTGCTGGCTTTGCGTCCGGGCACATTGTCGCCCACTTATGCCGCGCGACAGGCGGCGGCACTGGATCGCATTTCCAACGGGCGCTTCATCGTCAACATTGTCACGGGCGGCAATCCGACGGAACTCGCGGGCGACGGCATTCATCACACGCATGATGAGCGCTATCAGCACACGGCAGAATTTCTCTCCGTCTATAATCGCCTGTTGGAAGGTAAAGAGGTCAGCTATCGGGGCAAATATATTGATGTGCGCAAAGCCAAGCTCGAATTCGCACCCGTGCAAAATCCGCGTCCGCAAGTCTGGTTTGGTGGCTCGTCTGATGCGGGCATTGATGTCGCGGCTGAACATTCCGATGTCTATCTGACATGGGGCGAACCGCTGGCGGATGTCGAGGCCAAACTCAAGTCCGCCCGCACGCGCGCCAAGCTCAAGGGCCGCTCGCTGAAATTTGGTCTGCGCATTCATCTCATCGTGCGCGAAACAGATGATGAAGCCTGGGCAGCCGCTGACAAACTGATCTCGCATCTCCCGCAAGCCGCCATTGATGCAGCGCAAGCCAAGTTCCGTCAGGAATCGGATTCCGTCGGCCAGTCGCGCATGTCGGATCTGCACAATGGCGACCGCAGCAAACTCGTCATTGCGCCCAATCTGTGGGCTGGCATTGGCCTTGTGCGTGGCGGTGCTGGCACTGCACTCGTTGGCTCGCCGCAAACAGTGGCCAAACGCCTCGCCGAATATCAGGCACTTGGCATTGAGACGATCATTGCCTCGGGCTATCCGCATTTGGAAGAAGCCTATCGCACGGCCGAATTGCTCTTCCCCGCGCTTGGGCTTGTGAAAGAGGAAAAGGAAACCGTGCTCGCCGATATTGGCGCTTATGGCGTCAGCGGCACGGGCTATCGCGTTTCGGCGAGTTAATGTCATGAGCGACATTGCCGCCAAACCTCTTTCCTCCGGCTGGCGCTTCTGGCGCGTTGCGTTCGCTCCGCAACGCGCACGTGCCAGCACGCAGGCCAAACGCCAAGGTAGATTGATCTCCTCCCGACTAACACCTTGGTTGTTGCCTGCTCTGCTTCTCGCGCTCTGGCAGGGCGCGAGTGCCGGAGGATTTCTCTCATCCGAAATCCTGCCCTCGCCACTTGATGTGGTGAAGGCGGGCGCCACTCTGGTCGGCAGTGGACAGCTCGCTGACAATCTCTTGGTCTCGGCGCGCCGCGCAGCCTCGGGCTTTCTGGTGGGCGGCGCGCTGGCCTTTGCTTTGGGTCTGTCGAACGGGCTGTCGCGCCTGAGCGAGCGGTTGACGGATACGACTGTGCAGATGATCCGCAACATTCCCAATCTGTCGCTGATCCCGCTCGTGATTTTATGGTTTGGCATCGGCGAGGAGTCGAAACTCTTCCTCACGGCGCTGGGTGTTTTCTTCCCCATCTACATCAACACATTTCACGGCGTGCGCACGGTCGACGCGCAATTGGTCGAAATGGCGCGCTCCTATGGCATGAGCTCGCGCGAATTGTTTCTGCGCGTGATCTTTCCCGGCGCCCTGCCCTCGATCTTCGTGGGCTTGCGCTATGCACTGGGCGTCATGTGGCTGACGTTGATCGTGGCAGAAACCATCGCCGCCAATTCCGGCATTGGCTATATGGCCATGCAGGCGCGTGAATTCATGCTGGTCGATGTCGTCGTGCTCGCCATTCTGATTTACGCGGCACTGGGCAAGCTCGCTGATTCCACGGTGCGTGCGCTTGAGCGCCGCGCGCTGGCCTGGCATCCAGCTTTTCACAAGGTGTGAGACATGAGCCCTCGTGGAAGCGCCATCACCTTGCGCCATGTGTCGAAAAGCTTCGGCTCGGTGCCTGTGCTCACAAACATTGATCTCGACATCACGCCGGGATCTTTCACCGCCATCATTGGCCGCTCGGGTTGCGGCAAGAGCACGCTGTTGCGGCTCATTGCTGGCCTTGATGAACCAAGTGCGGGCGAGATTCATTTTTCGGGTGGGGGCAAGCCACGCCTTATGTTTCAAGAAGCCCGTCTGCTGCCTTGGGCGCGGGTGCTCGACAATGTTGAAGTGGGTTTGGGTTTTGATCGCGGCACACCAGAGGGGCGCGCACGCGCGCAAGACGCGCTTGAGCATGTGGGTCTGGGAGATCGGCTGAAAGACTGGCCTGCGACTTTGTCAGGCGGGCAACGCCAGCGCGTCGCTTTGGCGCGCGCACTCGTCAGCCGCCCGCAGGCGCTCGCCCTTGATGAACCGCTGGGTGCGCTCGATGCGCTCACCCGCATCGAGATGCAGCGGCTCATTGAAGGCATTTGGCGCGCGGAAGGTTTTACCACGCTGCTCGTCACGCATGATGTGTCGGAAGCCTTGATGCTGGCCGACCGCGTGCTGCTGATTGAAGACGGCGCCATCGGGCTCGATCTGACCATCGATCTGCCCCGCCCGCGCCGCCGTGACATGAGCGACTTGGCGCGGCATGAAGAGCAGATACTGGAGCGCTTGCTGGACAAGAAAGCGGCTTGAAGCTCGTCATTGCGAGGAGGGCGAAGCCCGACGTGGCAATCCACTGACGGGTCTTGGATGGTCTGGCGTTACGCCGTGGATTGCTTCGTCGCTTTGCTCCTCGCAATGACGACATAAAAAAGGCGGGCACAAAGCCCGCCTTCAATTCAACCACGCGACCGCATCTCAATAATAATAGGGACGCGGGCGGTAATAGGGGCGTGGCTGGTAATAATAGGGGCGCGGCGCGACATAGACTGGCGCCGGTCGCTCATAGACCACCACTTCACGTACGGGCGGCGCGACATCTTCCACGAGATTGCCGCGCGCCTTCATGCATTGCGCATAGACTGTGTCGTAGCGATCCTGCACAGCACCACCCGCTTGGCGTCCATTGCTGGCGCCCACGAGTGAACCAGCCAGCAGGCCTGTGCCCGCGCCGATGGCCGCACCCTTGCCCATATTGGCCGAAGCCGAGCCAATGGCAGCACCTGCCAGCGCACCCAGCGCCGTACCGACAGCGGCACTTTGCACGGCGGATGTATTGGCGGTCTCGCCCGGCGAGCGATATCCCACCTGGCGCTGAGCGGCGCCCTGGCAATAATCATCGTCGCGCTGGAACGCCTCATACGACTTGCCCTTGGCGGGCATGACATTGACGCTCGGCGCAGCCGGGCCGGTGGAGGCACAGCCTGCCAGCGTCAGCGAGACAGCGCTGGCTGCCATGAGGGCTTTGGCAAGTTTCAACATAGGGCAATCCCTTTAATCGATTCGAATGGCACAGCTTGATAATGCCAAGGTGGCAATAAAATGACGCGGATCAAGAGGCAAGCGTCAGCGGCGCGGGGCCACAGCCTGTACCTTGCCGCCATCCGTCACTTCATCGGGCAAATTCAGCAAGATCGGCTCACCCGCCTTCAGACCCTCGGTCACGGTCACACGCGCACCATCTGTGCCGCCGACCACCACCGGGCGCAGTTGCACCGTTGATTTCTCCTTGTCGAACACTGGCACAACCGAGCGGCCATTGCGCAGCAGAAGCGCGGGCGCGGGAATCTGGATGGAAGCCTCCAACGGCACATCCAGCGTCACATTGACAAAGGAGCCCGGCACGAAAAATTCGTCCGGATTATCCAGATGCACTTCGATCAGCATGGTGCGGGATTTGGGATCCATCTCGCCTGTCATGCGGGTGATCTCGCCAGATTTGCGCCGCTCGGGGCGGCTGGCATCCACCACTTCGGCCTTGTGACCGACCTTGATGAACGGCACATCGGGCTGCTGCAAAAACGCATAGACGCGCACGCGCGTATTGTCAGAGATGGTGAGCAGCGGCTGCGCACTCACCGCATTGGTCTGCGCATTGGTGACCAGCGCACCCGGATCCACAAAGCGCGCGGTGACGCGGCCTTCCAGCGGCGAGCGGATGGTCTGATAGGCGCGCGTCGCAGCCAGACCCGCGACATTGTTTTCCGCCACCATGAAATCCGTCTCAGCCTGAAGCATGGCCACCTGCGTTGTCGAGCCACGATCAAACAGACCGCGCAGACGTTCCAGATTGCGCTTCTTCTGGATGAGATCATTCAAAGCCGCAGCATATTGCTGTTCGAGCTCGGGGCTATCGAGTTCAGCCAGCACCTGCCCGGCGCTCACCTTGTCACCCTTGTCGACATTGATCGTCTTCAGATAGGCGGAGATTTTGGCGTAAAGCGTCACGGTGGCAGCCGAGCGCACATCGCCCAGCAATTTGATCGTGCGCGACTTCGGCCCAGCGGTGGCTTCCACCATTTCCACGCGCGGGCCCATTTCAGCCACTTTGGCCTGTGCGCTGCGCATGGTGTCGACGCGATCCGTCTCGCCTGCATAATGGCGCCAGACAAAGACAGCCGCGGCCAGAAGGAAGATACCGCCGGCGATCCGCGCGATGTGGGACTTGTTCTGCGGGATCTCAACCATCGACTATTCCTTCGGCATGCATTTCTTCATTGAATTTTTGATCGAGCTTTTGCAGCTGCGGCATCTCTTTGCGCAGCAGCGTGTAGAAGATCGGCACAAGGAATAGCGTGGCAAAGGTCGCCACTGCCAGACCACCGATCACGGCGCGGCCAAGCGGTGCATTCTGCTCACCTGCTTCACCCAGACCCAGTGCCATCGGCACCATGCCCATGATCATCGCCAGCGCCGTCATCATGATCGGACGCAAACGGGTGGAAGCCGATTCCACCACCGCTTCAAACGGTGTGAGCGACGGCTGACGTACGCGCAGATCGTTGGCAAAGGACACGACAAGGATCGAGTTCGACACGCAGATGCCCACCGACATAATGGCCCCCATCAGCGACACGACATTGATCGTCGTGCCTGTGGCAGCCAGCATCCAGATGATGCCAATCAAAGCGCCGGGCACCGCCATCATGATGATGAACGGATCAACCCAAGACTGGAAGAGAATGACGAGCACCGCATAGACAAGGAAAATGGCGAGGATCAAACCGAAGCCGAGCATTTTAAAGCTCTTCTCCATCACCTCGTTCTGGCCGCGCAAAACAATCTTGGTTTGCGAGGGCAAATCTTTTTGCACCTCGGCAATGACCTTTTTGATTTCAGCTGCGGTCGAGCCCAGATCACGCCCCTCCACATTGGCCGCCACGTCAATGACGCGCTGGATTGTGTAATGGTTGATCGCATTCATCGCTGTGCCCGGCGTGACGGAGGCAAAGTCCCCCAGTCGCGTGACAGGTGCCGAGGGCAGCGTTGTGGGCGTGACAACAGCCGGTGCAGGTGTCAGCGAGGTGGGCGCAGATTGCGCGGGGAAGGACAGAATGTCCTGCACCGTTTCCAGACGCTCAATCGGCGTGTTGACGACGACCGAATAGTTCACGCCGTTCTGCGGATTGAGAAAGTAGGTCGGGCTGATCGAGGAAGACCCCGACAAGGATGCCAGCATATTATTGGCGACATCGCGCTGCGAGACACCCAGCCGCACCGCACGCTGGCGATCGACTTCAATCTGCAGCGAGGGGAAGTTGAGCACCTGCGTGATATGGGGATCAACCACACCCGGGATCACCTTCAGCTTTTGCAAGAGCTGCTGACCGACCGCGTAAGAGCGCTCGAAATTCTGATCCTGAATCTGAATATCGATGGGCGCCGACAGGCCAAAGTTCAAAACCTGACTGACAATATCAGCCGTCTGGAAATAGAAGATCACACCGGGAAATTCAGCGGTGAGCTGATCACGGATGAGTTGCTTATATTCGTCTGTCGGGCGATGCGGGGCCTTCAGCGAGATCAGCAATTCCGCATCGGCGCCGCTGGTATTGTCAGAGGGCACGAAAGCCAGGTTGAGACCGCCCGGCACGCCAATCATCGCATTGATGGTGCGCATTTCCTTGGGCGGGATGATCTTGCGCAGAGCAATCTCGACATCCGACACAAGGTCTTCGGTGGATTCCAGACGATTGCCTGCGGGTGCGCGCACATGCAGTTTCAAAATGCCCACGTCAGCGGTTGGATAAAAATCCGTCCCGACATTGGGCGCCAGCATCAAGGTGATGGCGAGCAATCCACCAAAACCAAACAGCACTTGCTTGCGCATGCCCAAGGCGCCCGTCAGCACATTCACAAAGCCTGCCTTGAACGCATCGAAGCGGCGATCAAATGCCTCCGCCATTCTTGCGCCAAAAGATTTGGGGCCTGAATGGCCATGGTCTTCGCCCGACAGCAATTGCCGCGCAAGCGAGGGCACAACCGTGAAGGACAAAACGAATGACGCCAGCATCGACAAGACGACGGTGATGGCCAGCGGAATGAAGAGGAAGCGCGCCGCCCCTTCCAGCAACAACACCGGAATGAAGACGATACAAATGCAAAGGGTTGCGACCGTCAGCGGCTGCACGACTTCGCCCGAGCCTTCAACAATGGCGATGGTGAGCGGCTTGCCGAGCGCCTGGTTGCGGTGGATGTTTTCCATCACCACGGTCGCATTATCAACGAGCATGCCGATCGCCAGAGCCATGCCGCCCAGCGTCATCAGATTGATCGTCTGACCCGTCAGATAGAGGCCAGCCATGCCCGCAAAGATCGACAGTGGAATGGAGGCGGCCACCACCAATGTGTTGCGCCAGCTGCCCAAGAACACAAGGATCATCAGCGAGACGAGAATGGATGAGGTGATCGCCTCTTCGACCACATTGGTGACCGCTGCACGCACGAAGACTGATTGGTCAAAGTCCATGCGCAGTTCAAGGCCAGAGGGTGCGGACTCCTGAATTTCCGGCAGAATGCCGCGCACGGCATCGACGACCTTCAGCGTCGAGGCGTGGGTGTGTTTCAGGATCGGAATAAACGCGGCGCGCTGGCCGTCAATGCGCACGATGTTGGATTGCTGCGAGAAACTATCCTTCACAGTGGCAATATCAGCCAAGGTCACCATCACGCCTTCGCGCACACCCACGGGGATATTGTTGAATTGTTCAACCAGGCGCGGGCTTGAATTGAGCTGGATCGCATATTCTTTCGCACCCAAGCGCGCGACGCCCGCTGGCACGATCACATTGCTGGTGCCCAAAGCATTGACGACATCCATCTGCGACAGGCCCTTGGAGGCTGCTTTCAATGGGTCAACTTCGACAATGATCTGGCGGTTCTTGCCACCAAAGGCGGCGGGAATGGAGAGGCCCGGAATGGTGAAGAGTTTCACGCGCAGAAAATTATTGGCGTAATCGGAAATCTGCTGTTCGGGCACGCTGGTCGAATTGAGCGTCACCTGCACGACGGGCACATTGGACGCGTTGAACTGGATGATATTGGGCGGCTGCATGCCGGGCGGCGCGATACGCAAGACCGCATTGCTCTGCGCCGAGATCTGGGCAATCGCGCCACCAATGTCGGTGCCGGGCTGGAAATAGATTTTCAGAATGCCTTGCCCGGGAATGGACAGGGATTCGATGTGATCAACGCCATTGACGGTGGTTGAATAGGCGCGCTCGGAGACGAGCACGACGCGCCGTTCCATGTCTTCCGCCGACAGGCCATTGTAAGACCAGGCGACATAGACAACCGGAATATCAATCGCGGGGAAAATATCGACCGTCATGCGCGAGACAGAAATGAAACCCGTCAGCATGATCAGGACGGCGGTCACCGCCATAGTATAAGGCCGCCTCAGGGCGAGCTTCACCAGCGCCAGCACGTCACATTCCTCCCGCTCTCATTTTTGTGATCAAAGCTAGAGGTTTGCCGGAGGAATGCAAGACAGGCGGCCCGGTTGCCCCGGGGTTACAGCCTCTTGCCGCGCGCTCCGCGCCAGAAGACAGCGATCGACAGACCCAGAATGACCATGGAGCCCATCAATCCGCCCTGATAGCCAAAGCCCAGATTCTCCGACAGCAATCCGGTGAAGAACGGCCCGAGGATGAGCGCGAAATCCTGCGCCGTGCGCAGCAAGCCCATATAGATGCCGCGCTGGTTTTCAGGCGCGACGTCGGCGACATAGGCAATGAGGGTTGGCGTGGCAATGCCCGACCCCGCACCAAACATAATGGCGGTCAGCCACAAAAACACCGGATGATGGCCAAAGGCCAGAAGGGCGCAAGCAGTAAAGGTCGCCATCCCCGCGATGATGATCGCACCCACGCGGCCAAACTCGCGCGACAGCGCCGCATTGAAGGGCAGAACCGCGAGATTGGCGCAGGCGCCAACCGTCAAAAGCACGCCAATGGCCGCCATATCCCAATTGAACTGGCTTTGCGCAATGAGCGGCATGACGATCCAGTTGGATGCTGTACGCGCATAGAAAATCGCAAAATACATCAGGCCAACGCCGGCACTGGCCACAGCAATGGCACGCATATTGTCGATGCGCGATTTGCCCGCTTCATGTTTCTTCTCGGCAGGCCAGGGAATGACCGCGAAAGCAATGACACCCGCCAGCGCAATCAATCCATTGACGAAATATGGCGCGGAATAACCCCACCCCGCCGCGACGAGTCCACCGATAGCCGGCCCCAGCGCCGTGCCCGTCATATTGGCGGCCTGATAGAAAGAGGCGTCGCGCAAACGCTGGCCCGGCGTGCCCAGATCCGCCACCGCAGCCAGCGCCGCTGTCATGAATGAGGCGGACGCCATGCCCAACATCAGAATGCCGACAAAGAAGGCCTCGAGCGAATGGGTCATCACGACGCCAAACGAGGCCAGGGTCAGCAGAATGCAGCCCAATTGCATGAGTCGGCGGCGGCCAAAGCGCTCGGAGGCAATGCCGGAGGGCATATTGGCCATCAGCCGCGCGCCCCCATAGCAGGAGACCAAGAGCCCGATCATCGTGGTGCCTGCGCCCAGCTCCTGCCCATAGAGGGCAATCACCGACCAGACCATGCCATTGCCGATCTGCTTCAGGAAGACCAGCGACATGAGCACGAGCAGCGGCCCCGAGGGCAATTCGGGGATCCAGCGAGACAAAAGGGTGCGGACAGGACGCAAGGCAGGGACTTCCTCTGGCCCCGGGGACCGGGACTCACGACAATTTCATGATCTTCTAGCAAGGGATCACCCCCGTGACACCCCGTGGTGATGCTTTGGGTCTTGCATTGTTGGCATCCGCGCACCAGAAAGGGCTGATCTCAAGGAGGAAACCCTATGAAAAGGACGCTCGGCGCCGCAGCGCTCGCCACCCTCGTCGCAGCCTCGCCCGCCCTGGCGGCAGATGAGGATTTCTTCAAAGGCAAGACAATTACCGTCTACATCGGCTTCTCGCCCGGTGGCACCTATGACCTCTTCGGCCGCATGGTCGCGCGCTTCATCAGCAAGCAGATCCCCGGCAATCCGACGGTCGTGGCATCCAACATGCCGGGTGCGGGATCTTTCACCGCCTCCAACTGGCTCTATCGCATCGCGCCGAAAGACGGCACGGCGCTGGGCACTGTCTCGCAGACGCTGGCGATTGACGAAGCGCTGAAGGCCAAGGGCGTGCAGTTCAAAGCTGCCGAATTCACCTGGATTGGCCGCGTGACCTCCAACATTGAAGTGCAGGTCATCTCGACCCGCACACCGGCCTATACGCTGGCGGGTGCCAAGACACTCGTTGTGCCCACCGCCTCCACAGGCCCGGGCTCGCCGTCTGACACCTATCCCAAGCTGATGAACGAGGTCGCTGGCACCAAGTTCAAGATCATCCGCGGCTTCCCCGGCTCGACCGATGGTCTGCTGGCGGTGGAACGTGGCGAGACGGAAGCTGCGCTGACATCGTGGAACACGATGAAGTCGACGCGCATGCATTGGCTGACAGAAAAGAAAGCCGCACTCTTCGTGCAATATGCATCTCAGCGCTCGCCCGAGTTGAAGGACGTCCCCACATTGGTGGAACTCGCCTCCAATGAAGACGACCGCAAGCTCTTGGCCTTTGCTGTGTCGAGCGCTGAAATTGGCCGCTCGATCCTCGCCCCTCCAGGCGTGCCTGCTGATCGCACCGCGATCCTGCGCAAGGCTTTCGATGCGACAATGAAAGACCCGGAACTGCTGGCCGAAATCCAGAAGTCCAATCTCGACTTCGAGCCACTGGATGGTGCCTCGCTCGCCAAGATCGTCGCCGCCGCCGCCAATGCCGACGACAAAGTCGTCGCCCGCATGCAGAAGATCACCGAGGACTAAGCGCCTCGCTCAAGATGACGGAAAGGCCGGCCTCTGTGCCGGCCTTTTTTTATGCGCCCGCTTCAAACGGCACGCTCCTTGCTCTCCCTCAGAATGACCCGCGCGGTGCGTGAAGCAAAAGGCACCAAGCCAAAGCCGCGCGCGATCAAGACCGAGGAGAGACGAGTGACACATATTGGCCATCCCGCAGAAAGTCCCTGCCGTGTCTGCGGTTTTCAGAACGCCCCAAGGCCCGCAGCCAGCGTCATGAAATGCGTCTGCTGCGGCGTGCGCATGGGGCTGGAAGACCAGCGCCCCGCTGATGTTGCCATGTGGCGGGCCAAATGGATTTCCAACGGCGGCCGCTGGCAAGACACCCCGCACGCACCATCAGCCTCAGCCGCGCGAAGTTGATGCAGCCCCTGCCCCACAATCGGCCAAGTGATGAAAGCACGAGCAATCTTCCGCAACGCACAAACAATTGCAATCCGCACGGAGCTGGCCTTTAGGCCGCTTCACAAGCGCGAGCCCCTCACCTAGGCTTAAGCCTATGGCCGCCTCAGACAGGCCTTGAGGGAGGACCATTTCGCAAGACCGCGTTGGGCGGGACACGGCAATTCTTTTATCCATTTTCAAATGAAGCGAAAGATTAGGAACATGTTTCATCCTTTTGTAAAAAAGCTGCTGGCCGCTGCATGGCTTGCTGGGAGTTTTGCCTCCTTGGCGCAGGCCCAGGATGCGAAAGCCTCCCTGCCCGCACGCATCGATGTCCTTCCGTTCGAATCCATCACCCTGTCGGACAGCGCGTTCCTCAAAGGTGACAGCAGCGCGGCCAAGACGGTGATGGTCGCCGGGCAATTGTACATTGCGCAAGCATCGGGAAAAACGCCGGTCGTCGTCATCTTGCATGGATCGGCAGGGATCAACGGAGGCAGCGAACTCTGGGCTCGCGAATTTGCAGAGATGGGTGTGTCAACGCTGCTGGTAGACAGTTTTTCGGGCCGTGGCATCGTCTCAACGCTTGACGATCAGTCGCAGCTTGGTCGCCTCAACATGGTGGTCGACGCCTATCGCGCGATCGGCAAGCTCAAGACCCATCCGCGCGTGGACACATCACGCATCGCGCTCATGGGCTTTTCACGCGGCGGACAAGCGGCTCTCTACGCCAGCCTCGAACGATTCCACGGGCTTTGGAATTCATCGGGCGCAGATTTCGCCGCCTACATTCCGTTTTATTCCGATTGCAAGACGGCGTTCATCGACGACGTCAAAGTCAAACCGGTGCCGATACGCATGCATCATGGTGAGGCCGACGATTACGTCCCCGTATCAGGATGCGTGGCCTATGCGGAGCGCCTGAAGGCGGCTGGCCGAGATGCACAGCTCACGATCTACAAGGACGCGCACCACGTGTTCGATTCACCGCTCAGCCCGGCGAAGCCCTTCGTTTTGGCGCAAGCGCAAACGATACGCCAATGTTTCATGGCGGAAACATCTCTGGGCGAAATCGTCAATGTGAAGTCGGGGCAGCCGTTCACCTATGCCGATCCCTGCGTCGAACGCGGACCTCACGTCGGCTACAACGCGGACGCCGCGACTGCCGCACGCGCCAGCGTGCGTGAGACATTGAAAATGGTGTTCAAACTTTAGAAGTCTTTTTTGCTCGTCTTCGCAAGACTGGAAAAACAGCACGACCCCCACCCCTAGCCCCTCCCCACAAAGGGGGCGGGGGATCAGGGTGGCGCTGCCTTTATTCCCTCCCCCTTATGGGGAGGGACGAGTCTGCGAAGCAGAGCGAGGGTAGCGGTTGTGCAACATCCGGTTTGATCGCGTGATCCTCTCACATCAACCACGCGTATCGCCCCCATGCGCCAGACGATCAAATTCCTGCACACACTGTCCTCCGCCGGGCTGATCGGCGCACTGGTGGCCTATTTGCTTGTGCTGTGGAAAGCCCCGCAGGACAGCCTCGCCCAATATGCCGACCTGCGCGAGACGATCAGCCTGATCGCCCGCTACATCCTCGTGCCCTCGCTTGGCCTGTCACTGGTCAGCGGCCTCCTGTCGATGATGGTGCACCGCCCCTATCAGGAGAAGCGCTGGGCCTGGGCCAAAGCCTTTCTGGGTCTGGCCATGTTTGAATCCACACTCGCCATCACACAGGCCAAAGCCATTGATGCTGCCGAACTCGCCGCCCGCGTGGCGCAGGGTGATGGCGCCGACAAGGCGCAAGCTCTGCTGACTGAGGCATTGCATGGCGAATGGAATGTGCTGTGGGCCATTCTGGCCATCTCTTGCGCGCAAACCGCGCTTGGCATCTGGCGGCCGAAACTGGAATTGCCCAAAACTTGACTTAAAGCGGCAAGCAACCAAAATTCGATATCACAAACCGAAAATCGGATTGTCAGCGCAGCTCTTGGCAACGATCATTCCCGGATCGCGCCAATGAGAAGAAAAATGCTGATCCTGAACAATCAAGACGTCACCGACCATCTCACCATGGGGGACGCGATTGACGCGCTCGATCGGGCCTATCGGCAGCTCGTCACCAAAGAAGCCGTCTGCAAGCCGCGCACAGATGTGCAAATCCCAACCAGCCAGCACGGCAAAGTCTATCAATGGAGCAGCGTTGAAGGCGGCTCGACAGATGGTTATTTCGCCATCCGCATCAAATCCGACATTGTTTACGAGCAGGACTATAATGGCGCACGCACGCAAGAAAAATATTGCGTGCAGCCTGGCACCTATTGCGGGCTTGTTTTGCTGACGCGTGTGGAAACCGGCGAGCCTTTGGCCTTTGTCAATGACGGCCTGATGCAGCTGATGCGCGTGGGGGCTGATGGTGGCATTGGCGTGAAATATCTGGCGCGTGAAAATGCGGAAGTCGTGGGCATGCTGGGCTCGGGCGGTATGTCGCGCTCGCATATGGATGCCTTCATGCATGTGCGCCCCCATCTGAAACGCTTGCAGGTCTACAGCCCGACCAAAGCCAACCGCGAACGCTTCGCCGCAGAAATGGCCGACAAGCACGGCATTGAAGCGGTGGCCTGTGATGAGGCGGAACAGGTCTATCGTGGTGCTGATATTTTTGCGGCACTGACCGATTCCGCTGTCTCCGTCATCCGTGGCGACCTGCTCGAAAAGGGCACGCATCTGGTGGCACCTGGCACGGGTGATGGCATTCGCGATCCCAAAATCATCGACAAGATCGATGTCTATCTGCGCTTTGGAAATGCGACCGCGCCTTGGGGCGTCACGGATGTCGAAGACGAATATTTCACCTATGCGGCCCTGCCTGATGTCGACACAGGCTTCAAGCGCAAGACCGCTGGCAAGCGCGGACATGGCGCCGTGTTTCCACGTGAGCGCACGCTCACTTATGCAGATCTGATGAACGGCAAAACGACGGGCCGCACGTCGCCCGATCAGATTTCCTATTCCGAGCGCGGCAATCTGCAGGGCAACCAATTCTGGCCGCTTGCCGCAAAACTCTATGAAATTGTCAAAGCGCGCGGCGCAGGGCGCGAAATACCAACTGAATGGTTCCTGCAAGACGTGCGCAACTGACACAAAGAAAATTCTGGGGGACGCTATGAACAAGATCAGCCTGACACTGGGCGCACTCGCTCTCCTGACGCACGGCGCGCAGGCGCAAGCGCCCAAGGATGAAAGCTATTACAAGGGCAAGACGATCTCGATCATTGTCGGGTTTACGCCCGGTGGCAGTTATGATGCTTACGCGCGCATGCTGGCGCGCCAGATGCCGCAATATATTCCCGGCACGCCCAACATCATCGTGCAGAACATGCCCGGCGGCGGCACGCTGACCGCGGTGCGCTATCTCGACGGCAATTCGCCCAAAGATGGCACGATGCTGGCAGCTTTCACATCAGGCCTGATCACCTCATCCATCGCAGATCCAGATTCGGTGAAATATAATTTCTCGGATCTGGGCTGGGTTGGCTCTATCACGCGCGATTTCAGCGTGTGCTATGCGTGGCATGCAACGGGCATCACATCATTGGCCGATGCCAAGGCACGCAAAGAATATATTATCGGCGACACGGCGCGCGGCTCGTCAGCCTCAATCAATTCCACCATTCTGTCGCAAATGCTGGGCGTGAAAGTGCGCACCATCATGGGCTATACGGGCTCGGCTGAAAGCCGCATTGCGATTGAGCGTGGCGAATTGGAAGGCCATTGCGGCGCGTGGGTGAGCCTGCCCCAAGATTGGCGCGCCAAAAAACAGATCGTGCCCTTCGTGCGCTTCTCACGCGTTGCTTTGCCTGACATGCCCGAGAGCGCCGTCTTTGCCGGCGACATTGTGACGAGCGACGATGATCGCAAGCTGATCGACTTCCTGCTGGCACCCTCTGAAGTGGGCCGTCCTTTTGTTGTCTCAAAACTCGTGCCAGCCGACAGACTCACAACCCTGCGCCAAGCCTTCGCACAGACCATGGAGAACAAGGAGTTTTTGGCCGAAGCAGAGCGCTTGGCTTTGCCGGTCAGCCCGATTTTGGGCGAAGAGGCGCAGAAAATGGTGGCCGACATTTACCAGGCCCCCGCCGCTCTTGTGCAACGCGGTCGTGCCGTTTTGAAATAGCCTCGTCGTTGCGAGGAGGGCATGGATTGCTTCGTCGCTTTGCTCCTCGCAAGGACGAAAAGGGGTCATTGCGCGACCCAAAACTCCGAGCTAGGCTCCTCTCCAAGCCGGATCAAAATCGGCATTTTGGGGAGGAGACATGGCCATGCTGCGCCCACTCTTTGCTTTTGTTGCGCTCGTCGTGCTGAGCGCACCTGCTGTTGCGCAAGACAAGCCCGCCGATCCCGGCCGCGATCTCGTCATGCAGAAATGCGCGCAATGCCACACCGATTCCATCTGGCGCGACCAGCGCCAAGACGCGCGCGCATGGGAAGCCACCGCTTATCGCATGATGGCGCGTGGCAGCATCTGGACCACAGATGAAGTGAAAACCATGGCTGCCTTTTTGGGACGCGAGTTTGGGCCCGATGTGCCCCGCGCCAAGCCACAGCAACGCTGAGAGGAGACGCAGCCATGAAAGATCTCGTCTATAAATATCTCTCGGAAGGCATTTCGCGCCGCGGCTTCCTCGATAATATGACCAAGACCGGCATCACCTTGGCCGCCGCTGAAAATGTGCTCGACGCCATTTCAAACTCCGCCCATGCGCAAGACGCCGCAGCCCCGGCCACGCAGCAGAGCAATCCGGTGAAGCAGTTCCAAGGCACAGGCGGCGCCTGCTTTGCCGAACAGCTCATGGCCTGTGGCGTCAAATATGTGTTTGGCAATTCGGCCAGCGAAGATGCGCAATTTTATGAAGCGCTCGTCGATCGCCCGCAGCTGCAATATATCATCTCGCCCCATGAAGGCCCGGGTGCGGCTATGGCGGCTGGCTATATCAAGGCCTCGCAACAGCCTGCCATTGTGATGCAGGCGGGCGCTGTCGGACTCATGAATGCCATGGGCCAGATTTACAATGCGCATAAAGAGCAGACGCCGCTTGTTGTCTATTCCTACCGCACCGATCAATCACGCCGCGCGGGCCGCGACGGGTTTGAAGAAATCGCCAATCAGGAACAGGTGGTGCAGCCCATCACGAAATATTCGTGGATGGCACGCGGCCCCTCGATGATTCCTGAGACCGTGCGCCACGCGTTCAAGACCGCCTGGACGCCCCCGCATGGCCCTGCCTATCTGACATGGCATTCAGATTATACGGATGAGCGCACGCGCACAGAGATTATCCAGCAAAGCCACTTCGACACGCGCATGCGCGTGCGCCCCAATCCGGATGAAGTGACGCGCGCGGCCAAAATGCTGGTTGAAGCCAAAATGCCAATCATGGTCGTGGGTGACGAAGTCACCAAAGCCAAGGCCGCAGCCAAAGCGATCAAGCTGGCGGAATTGCTCGGCATGCCGGTCACGCAAATGCGCCAGCTCTGGGCCAATTTCCCCGAAGCGCATCCGCTGTTCGTGGCCAATGCGCCCGCTGGCACTTTGGCCTCGATTACCTGGCCCAAAAATTATGATGTCGTCATCAATGTCGGCAACAAGATGCAGCATAATGGCGTGAACCCAATCGTCGCACGCGGCGTGAAATTCATCGACATGCGCATCGACTATAATAATATGGGCAAGGTCATGACGACGGATGTACCGCTCGTCTGTGATGTGGGCTTGGGTCTTGATGATCTTTATGCCGCTGTCGAACAACTCATGACCGCCAAGCTGCGCGAAGAAGCAGCCACACGCGCAACTGAGGTGCGCAAATTTACAGAGCGTGCGCGTTCGCTGCGCATGGGCTTTGTCAATTCACCCGAATGGGACAATGCGCCGCTCATTGCAGATCGCGTGACATGGGAAGTGGCACAATTTGCCGATCCAGATGCGATCATCATTCATGAAGCGGGTGCCAATGTGATGCACTCTTTCGACTTCAACCCCATCGGTGGGCGCGAATTGTTTTTCTATTACGGCGGCCATCTGGGCTCGGGTGTGGGCACAGCAGCTGGCGTGAAACTGGCGCGCCCCAACCAGCAGGTGATCTGCATGGTGGGTGATGGCTCCTTCCTGTTTGGTCCACATGCCTTGTGGAACATGGCGCGGCTTGAACTGCCGGTGATTACGATTGTCTATAACAACCACGGATATGGCGGCCCGCATTCGCGCACCATTGCCAATGTGCCGTCGGGCCGCATGGTTGAGACGGGGCAGATGGTGAATGGCTATCTGGGCAAACCCGATATGAATATGGCGCAGATTGCCAATGGCTTTGGGGTGGCTGCGGAAGTCGTGCACAATCACGCGCAAATGAAAGAAGCCCTGGCGCGTGCGCGTAAGGCAACCATTGAAGGCAAGCCCTATCTGCTCGATGTGCAGGTTGGGCGGCGCGGTGTGAACCAGGTGGCCGAACCGTGGATCCCTGCGATCAGCGGCGCGCAAATGCGCACGAAGAAAGTCTGACGATGAAAAGCTGGTTCATCGGCGCTGGTCTTGTGATCGGCGCCATGTTCACCCCCCTGCCGGCGTCAGCTGATGACGCGCAAGAGGGCTATCTCATCTACAATGACATGTGCGCAACCTGCCATGGCAAGGACATGATGAATCCGGGGCTGGCTTTTGACCTGCGCAAATTTCCGCAGGATGACAAAGCCCGTTTCGTGACCTCTGTCACCAAAGGCAAAGGCACAGGCATGCCGCCGTGGGAGGGCAAAGTCTCTGCAGAAGAAATCGACTTGCTCTGGGCCTATGTGAAGAGCGGCGGCTGATACAATCGTCGTCATTGCGAGGAGAAACGCGACGAAGCAATCCATGGCGCAAGACCCGTCAATGGATTGCCGCGTCGGCCTCGCAATGACGCTTACGCCTTTTTCAAAAACTCCGTCCGCAAGACAAGGCCCTTTACCTTTTCTGCGTTGCATTCAATCTCAGCCGGATCGCCGGTGAGGCGGATGTTTTTGACCAAGGTGCCGCGCTTGAGGGTGACGGACGTGCCCTTCACCTTGAGATCCTTGATGAGTGTGACGCTGTCACCCTCGTTCAAAATCGTCCCGTTGCTGTCGCGCACCACATCGTCGCTCATCGCCTGCCCCTATGTCTGGAAACCGTCGCGCTTGTGACATGTGGGCGTGTGCATTGCAAACACGCCTTCCCGCTTCACAAAGCCAAAAGCCTCACATAGGCTTGAGGTCAAGGACCGGCAAACATGGTCCCTAGGGGAGGAACACATGACGACGTCCAAGACGGCAAAAAGCCTGTCACGCCGCAATCTGATCACAGCCGCCAGCGCCATCAGCGCGGCCGCCATTCTGCCGCGCCATGCGCTGGCCGATACTGCTTTTTACAAAGGCAAAACCATTCAGCTTGTGGTGCCATTTTCGCCCGGCGGTTTTTACGACATTGCCGGGCGCATTGTGGCGCGTCATCTGGGCAATTACATCGAAGGACAACCCAGCGTTGTCGTGCAGAACCAGCCCGGTGCTGGCGGCCTGTCTGCTGCCAATCGCCTTGCCAATTCCACCACGCGCGATGGCCTCACCATTGCCACCGTCAGCCGTTCGATCCCGCAGCTCTATTTGTGCGGCGATACGAATGTGCAATTCGATCCGATGAAGCTGACATGGCTCGGCTCACTCTCGTCTTATGCCGATGATGCCTATCTGCTCGTCGTCATGGCCTCGAGCCCGGTCAAGACGATCGAAGATGCACGCAAGACCAAGATCAATCTGGCAGGTGTGGGCGTGGGTGCGACCAACACAACCTTCGCTCTTCTGTCGAAAGAATTGCTGGGCGTGAACACAGATGTGGTGCGCGGTTTTCCCGGTGCCAATGACATCTGGCTTGCGATGGAACGTGGCGAAGTGGATGGGCAGGTGATCGATGTGTCCGCCATCATGGCCGCGCGACCGCAATTGTGGAACGAGGGCAAGCTGCGCGTGCTCGCGCAATTTGCGCGCAGCACACGCATGACATCCCTGCCCGATGCACCGACCGCGCGCGAACTGGTGACGGATCCGAAAGATCGCGCCTATCTCGAATTTGCCGAAAATCCGTTCTTCATGGCCATGCCCTTTGCAGCACCACCCGACATTCCTGCCGAGCGGGCGGATATTCTGGAAAAGGCCTTCATGAAAATGGCCAGCACCGAATCTTTCCGCGCGGAAATGCTGCAAGCTGGCATGCGCACAAGCCCGGTTGACGGGAAAGCCGTGCGCAAAGTGATCGAAGACGCCGCCAAGACGCCGCAAGATGTGCGCGAGCGACTGGGCAAGCTGATCATCGCGAAGTGATCGACGATGAAGGGCGGCCCTCGGGCCGCCCTTTTTCATTCATCCAACAAGCGCCTTCAACAGACGATTGTTGCGCACCAGCGCCATATTGGCCGCTACTTGATCCAGGCCCAACACATGGCCCGCATCGGCAACAAACAAGAAGACGCACACGGTCGAATAAACAATGTGATAGTCGACAATGAGGTTGTTGTGGTTCTCGATATAGGGCCACTCCATATGTGCGGTCCAATACATCAGAAGCAGAAGCAATCCGGCTAGCGAGCTGACGCGCACAAACAATCCCACAAGCAACGACAGGCCAATGGCCAGATGGCCGTAGCTGACCAGAAAGGTCAGAAACGGATCAAGCGCGGGTGCGGTCAGGGGCGCATAGAGGTCGTGAAATGTTTTCGTGCTGCCTAAAAACTTGGCCACACTGAATTGGCTGTTCCAGACCTGATGGGATGCAGCATAGAGAAACGTCCAAGCCATCAGCAGGCGGAAGACGAGTGCAAAGCTTCGATAAGCAGTCGATGTCATGGAATGCGCCCTCCGGATTGGAAGGGTAACCTCTGCCCGATCAGCCATCGCCACATTGATATGGAACAAGTCTCACGCTCAATGCGCGGCTGAGGCCATTCCTTGCACTCCGCTTCACTTCGCTCATTTACAAAATGGCAAAGCTGGAATGCTTTTCAGCAAAACTTGGTTCCGAATGCCGCGCTGCAGCCGGCGCAAACAAAAAGGGCGGCTCTGAGAGTCGCCCTTTTCAAATCGTCCGCTAAACAGAAATTAGCGTGAATAGAATTCGATGACGAGGTTCGGTTCCATGACGACCGGATACGGCACGTCGGAAGGAAGCGGAATGCGGGTCATCTTGGCCGTCATCTTGGAATGATCGACTTCGTAATAATCAGGCACATCGCGCTCAGGCAAAGCAATGGCTTCGAGCAAGACGAGCATCTGCTTGGAGGCATCCTTGACTTCGATCAGGTCGCCGACGCGCACCTGGTAAGACGAGATGTTGACGCGACGGCCATTCACCTTGACGTGGCCATGGTTCACGAACTGACGAGCCGCGAACGGCGTGGGAGCGAACTTGGCGCGGTACACAACCGCGTCGAGACGACGCTCGAGCAGGCCGATCAAATTGTCACCGGCATCGCCCTTCATGCGGATCGCTTCCTGGTAATAACCACGGAACTGCTTTTCCGAAATGTTGGCGTAATAGCCCTTGAGCTTCTGCTTGGCGCGCAGCTGCGTGCCGAAGTCAGACATTTTGCCCTTGCGGCGCTGACCGTGCTGGCCCGGACCGTATTCACGACGGTTCACAGGGCTCTTCGGA
>CANGBC010000009.1 GCA_947452005.1 Beijerinckiaceae bacterium
CCTCGGCATTACCATCATTTCGACTCCCAAGGGCGTGATGGCCGACCACTCTGCACGTGAGCAGAATGTGGGCGGCGAAGTGCTCTGCCGGGTCTTCTAACCAGAACGAGGGAAAAAATGTCTCGAGTCGGAAAGAAGCCCGTTGCCGTGCCAGCTGGTGTTACCGCGAAAGTGGATGGCCAGTCTGTCTCCGTAAAGGGCGCCAAGGGTGAGCTGCATTTCGTCGTTCCTGACGAAGTCAATGTGAAGCTCGACAACAATGCGATCATCGTCGACCCCCGTTTGGAGTCGAAGCGTGCACGTGCCATGTGGGGCATGTCGCGTTCCATGATCAACAATCTCGTGACCGGCGTCACCGCCGGTTTCTCCAAGACGCTCGAAATCACGGGCGTCGGCTACAAGGCCGCGGTTGCTGGCAAGAATTTGCAGCTGTCGTTGGGCTTCAGCCATGACGTTGTTTATGCGATCCCGGCGGGTGTGACGATCGTCACACCGAAGCCGACCGAAATCAATATTTCTGGTGCTGACAAGCGTCAGGTTGGTCAGGTCGCCGCTGAGATCCGCTCGTATCGCGGACCTGAGCCTTACAAGGGCAAGGGCGTGCGTTACTCCGATGAGTTCATCTTCCGTAAGGAAGGCAAGAAGAAGTAAGGAGAGGCCGCGATGGCTAAGGACAATGTGGCACTCGCTCGCCGTAAGGCGCGCGTCCGCCGTTCGATCCGCGCGCGTGCCTATGGCAAGCCGCGTCTTTCCGTGTTCCGTTCGTCGAAGCAGATCTATGCTCAGATCATCGACGACGAGAAGGGCACGACACTCGTCGCTGCTTCTTCTCTCGAGAAGGATCAGCGCACGGCGCTGAAGACCGGCGCGGACACGGCAGCTGCCAAGCAGATTGGCAAGTTGATTGCCGAGCGCGCGAAGAAGGCTGGTATCAACCAGGTCGTCTTCGATCGTGGCGCTTACATGTACCACGGCCGCGTCAAGGCGCTCGCCGAAGGTGCGCGTGAAGGCGGACTGGAATTCTAATCTCTCCGGGGCGTTTCGCCCCGGTGGTTTCTCGAAGCGAGCGGTTTGCCTTTTGCAGACCGCGCAAGTGACGGAAGAGAAAAATGGCTCGTGAAGGTGAAGGCGGTCGCGGACGCGATCGTCATAACAACGAAGAGCGCGACAGCGAATTTGTGGATCGTTTGGTCCACATCAACCGCGTTGCGAAAGTTGTGAAGGGTGGTCGTCGCTTTGGCTTCGCCGCTCTCGTCGTCGTCGGCGATCAGAAGGGTCGCGTTGGTTTCGGTCACGGCAAGGCCCGTGAAGTTCCGGAAGCCATCCGCAAGGCGACAGAAGCCGCCAAGCGTGCGCTGATCCGCGTGCCGCTGCGCGAAGGTCGCACATTGCATCATGACGTTGCTGGTCGCCACGGCGCCGGCCGCGTGTTCCTGCGTGCAGCGCCTGCTGGTACCGGCATCATCGCCGGCGGCCCGATGCGCGCTGTGTTCGAAACACTCGGCATGCACGACGTTGTCGCCAAGTCGCAGGGGTCTTCGAACCCTTACAACATGGTGCGCGCAACGTTCGACGCTTTGCAGCGTGAAGATTCGCCCCGTTCTGTTGCGGCTCGCCGTAACTTGAAAGTGTCCACGCTCCAGTCACGCCGTCCAGGCGCTGATGCGGATGCGGGCGCTGAAGCCTGATCGGGAGGTTTTTCAAAATGGCAAAGACCTCTGCAAAGACAACCATCACCGTTGAGCAATATGCCAGCGTGATTGGCCGTTCAAACGACCAGCGTCAGACGCTCGTTGGTCTCGGGCTCAACAAGATCGGCCGTCGCAAGTCGCTGGAGGATACTCCGGCTGTGCGTGGCATGATCGCGAAGGTCGCGCATCTCGTGCGCGTCGTCGAAGGCCAGTGAGGAGCACCCAGATGAAACTCAACGGCATTTCCGACAATCCCGGTTCTTCCAAGAAGCGCATGCGCATCGGCCGTGGTATCGGCTCGGGCATGGGCAAGCAGGGTGGTCGCGGCGGCAAGGGCCAAACGGCTCGTTCCGGCGTGCGCATCAAGGGCTTCGAAGGCGGCCAGATGCCGCTGCATCGTCGCCTGCCCAAGCGCGGCTTCACGAACATTTTCGCGCTCGAGTACAACGAAGTGAACCTCGGCCGCCTTCAACAGGCGTTTGAGGCTGGCAAGCTCGATGCGAGCAAGCCTGTCACGATCGAGGCTCTGTTGGCCGCTGGCGTTTGCACGCATGCGCGCGACGGTGTGAAAATTCTCGGCTCCGGCGAGATCAAGGTGAAGGCCACATTTGAAGTCGCCAAGGCTTCGAAGACCGCCGTCGCTGCGATCGTAAAGGCTGGCGGCTCCGTGAAGGTTCTCTCGGACGAAGCGACAGCTTGAGGCTTGTCGCACCTGACGAAGGTGTGATCAGCTCTCTCTATTGATCCTGAGCGGGGCGAGGATGAAAATCCTTTAGCCCCGCTTGTCATGTTCAGACCTTGAATGAAAAAGCGCGGGGCAGCGCCCAGCGCATCCGGAGTGCTTTCATGGCATCGGCAGCCGAACAGCTTGCAGCGAACATCAACTTCTCGGCTATCGGGAAGTCTGAAGAACTCAAGAAGCGTATCTGGTTCACACTGGGCGCGCTGATCGTCTATCGCCTGGGCACCTACATCCCATTGCCCGGCATTGATCCTGCAGCCTTTGAAGCCAGCTTCACGGGCAAGCAGCAGGGCGTGCTCGAATTGTTCAACATGTTCGCCGGCGGCGCCGTGCAGCGCATGGCGATCTTTGCCTTGAACATCATGCCGTATATTTCGGCCTCGATTATCATCCAGCTTCTCTCGTCTGTCTTGCCATCGCTCGAAGCGATCAAGAAAGAAGGCGAGGGCGGTCGCAAGATCCTCAATCAATACACCCGCTATCTGACAGTGTTTCTGGCCATCTTCCAGGCCTATGGCATTGCCATTGGTCTTGAAGGCCAGACCGGTGTCGTGTCGGACCCCGGCATTTTCTTCCGTATCTCGACCGTGCTGACCCTGATGGGCGGCACGATGTTCTTGATGTGGCTGGGTGAACAGATCACCTCGCGTGGCATTGGCAATGGCTCGTCGCTGATCATTTTTGCGGGCATTGTCGCGGCTTTCCCGGCAGCCATTATTTCAACGCTCGAACTGGGCCGCCAAGGCGCCATTTCAACGGCGCTGATCCTCGGCGTGATCATCATGTCGGTGTTTGTTGTGGCTTTCATCGTTTTTGTGGAACGTGCCCAGCGCCGCTTGCTGATCACCTATCCCAAGCGCCAGGTCGGCAACCGCGTTTATGAAGGCCAGACGTCCTTCCTGCCGCTGAAGCTCAACACAGCGGGCGTCATTCCGCCGATCTTTGCCTCCTCGCTCCTCTTGCTGCCCACCACCATTGCGAGCTTCTCGCAATCGCAGGGCGGCACGGGCTTTCTGGCGACGCTGACGACCTATCTCGGCCATGGCCGTCCGCTCTACATGCTGGTTTATGTGGGCTTGATCGTCTTCTTCGCCTTTTTCTACACGGCCATTGTCTTCAACCCGACGGAGACAGCGGATAATCTGAAAAAACATGGTGGCTTCCTGCCGGGCATTCGTCCGGGCGAACGCACCGCGCAATTCATTGATTCCGTTCTGGTCAAGATCACGGTTTTGGGCGCGGCCTATCTGGCCATCATCTGCCTCTTACCCGAACTGCTGATTTCCTACGCAGCGCTGCCGTTCTATTTCGGAGGCACGTCGCTGCTCATCGTTGTGAGCGTCACGATGGATACTGTGGCTCAGGTCCACGGTCATCTTCAGGCGCAGCAATATGAGGGGCTCGTGAAGAAGGCTAAGTTGCGCGGGAGAAAGAGATGAGACTGATACTTCTGGGACCGCCGGGTGCCGGCAAAGGCACACAGGCTGCCCGTCTTGTCGAAAAATTCTCCATTCCGCAGCTCTCCACGGGCGACATGCTGCGCGCCGCTGTAAAAGCCGGCTCGCCGGTTGGCCTGCAGGCCAAAGCGGTGATGGATGCTGGCGGTCTCGTCTCGGACGAGATCGTGGTTGGTATCATTTCGGACCGCATCGAAGAAGCTGACGCCAAAAACGGTTTCATTCTCGATGGCTTCCCGCGCACAGTCGCGCAGGCCAAGGCGCTTGATGAGCTTCTGGCCAAGAAGCACATGGATCTTGACGCGATTGTCGAATTGAAAGTGGACGAGAACGCGCTTCTCGCCCGAATCGAAAACCGCGCCCGCGAAACGCTGGCCGCTGGCGGCACTGTGCGCGCCGATGACAATCCGGACGCGTTCAAGGTGCGCCTGGATGCCTACCGCGTCCAGACAGCGCCTGTCTCGGCCTATTACGCCTCCAAGGGTACGCTGAAGACGGTCGATGGCATGATGCCGATTGATGACGTCACCAAGGCGCTCGACAAGGTTCTGGGCTGAGACGCCGTCATTGCGAGGAGGGCCGGAGGCCCGACGCGGCAATCCAGTTTAGGCGGGCTCAGGCCCGCCTTTTTTATGGCGCGTGTTCGTCATTGCGAGCGCCAGCGAAGCAATCCACTGCGACAACGTGGCAGGCATTGCGCCATGGATTGCCGCGTCGCTTCGCTCCTCGCAATGACGATGAAACTTTGCCACCGTCATTGCGAGCGAAGCGAAGCAATCCAGAAGCCGCGCGCAGGACGTTGATCGCTTCGCTTCAGCTTCATCCAAAAAACAGAAATTGGCTTGCATCCTGCGGATCAACATCAATCCGGCAATGTTCCACGCGAATGCCATGGCGCAAAATCAGCACATGAATGGCAAGGTCGTCGAAATAAATGGTCTCGCCAGGATAATCGCGATGGCGTGGCCAGATCTGCAAATGCAGATTGTTCCCGCCGTTGAACGAAAAGAACACTGGCAACCAGCGTGCGCCGTGAGGTTGTTTCGAGTCCCGCGCATGTCGTGCCAGACATTGCGCGGCTGGCGTAATGTGAAAACCGGAAAAATAGTGCGGCCCCGTTGGTGCGAGAGCCAGAACAGAAAGCCGAGCAACCATGGAAAAACTCCATGAGCGGAATGTCGATCAGTCTATGAGCTTTTTCATGTGCAGCAAGTCAAAGATGGATTGCCGCGTCGGCCTGCGACCTCCTCGCAATGACGAGACTGAAGGTAAACCTCAAAGATATTTTGCGTCATCGCCGATTAAGTCAGGTCGAAAATTGGATGGGACCGGAATGCCGTAACCAGTTCGCCCTTCGAACGAAAGACGCCCGTCTTTGTGAAATTTGCTGGCGTAAATTTCGGCCCCCAGAAGCTGTAAGGCACCAACCAGTGCTTGCATGGAATCCGTGCCGCCGATTTTTATAGAGCGCTCTCCATCTGGCCATTTGATCGCATAGGTGCAGAACCATGACCCGTTGTCTAATTCAGGCGCTGTTAGGCTAAGTTTGACGGGTTGATTTCCGGGTGCCAATTTCAGAATACGTTCTGCTATAATCATGATATACTCATTTATAGGGAAAATAAGGAATTGGGTCGCCGCGCAGGCAAGCGGAATATCGGAACTGTGCTTGGCCCCAGCAAGCTGCTGACCCAAGGCGATGACAGATGAGTCCATCTAAATAGAGCTGGGTTTCACACGTCTCCGCAAGTGCTGTATCAATCCAATCTCCAGCCCCTCCCGCGCTACCCCCGCCACTCGTCCACTGCCCGCCACCGGGGTTTCCGGCCGGCACTCTTGGCTGCTCGGGGCTATATTTACCAAGCAAGAGGAGGGCGTCCGTCACCTCCTTTGCGGTCGGGGCTTGTCCGGTCTTCAAGAATGCGGCGAAACTCACACGATGAAGCAGATCGGCCGGTTCATCCTCAGGATGCCGTAAAAGGCAATTTTTCAGTTCAAGGGCGAGGGAAAAGGACATAGGAAAATCTCAAAAAATAATTAGGAATATATACCTCAAACCCATTCCCAAAGTCAAGCCTTTTCTGCCCCGCCAGCGCTTGACCCACCCCCATCCTTCCCCTAGAAGACACACCTTCACCCGAGATCGCTTGCGTTCGCGGGGCTCTGTCTTTGGCAGGGTCACCACTTCGCTTGTGTCTCACTCCGCTAGGCCGGCCTCCACCGGTGCGGGGATCATCAGCCGGTTGCTCTTGCAGCAGCCCTACATGGAGACGGCCAAATGGCTCGTATTGCAGGCGTAAACATTCCGACCAACAAGCGCGTCGTCATTGCGCTTCAGTATATTCACGGCATCGGCGCGAAGAACGCGCAGCAGATCTGTGAAAAGGTCAACATTCCCGCCGAGCGCCGCGTTGCGCAGCTCACCGACGCCGAAGTCTTGCAGATTCGCGAAGCTATCGACCGTGACTACATGGTTGAAGGCGATCTGCGTCGCGACGTGGCCATGAACATCAAGCGTTTGATGGATCTGGGTTGCTACCGCGGCCTGCGTCATCGTCGTCAGCTGCCTGTGCATGGCCAGCGTACGCATACCAACGCCCGCACCCGTAAGGGCAAGGCGAAGCCGATCGCCGGCAAGAAGAAGTAATTTTTCTGCGAGCAGAAAAATTATCCAGAGCATCCATCGGATGCGAAGGATCCATGCAAAACCTTTCGCGCAACGTCTCATGCGTTGCGCGCATCACCTCCACTCCCCAGCGCCTGGCATTACGGGCGCGCATGAAGGACTTATAAAATGGCAAAAGAAGCAGGCCGCGTCCGCCGCCGCGAACGCAAGAACATCGCCTCGGGTGTCGCCCATGTGAGCTCGACGTTCAACAACACGATGATCACCATCACCGACGCGCAGGGCAACACGATCTCTTGGTCGTCAGCCGGCACGATGGGTTTCAAGGGCTCGCGTAAATCGACTCCTTACGCCGCTCAGATGGCTGCAGAAGATGCTGCCAAAAAGGCGCAGGAACATGGCATGCGCACGATCGAAGTCGAAGTGTCGGGCCCAGGCTCCGGCCGTGAATCAGCACTGCGCGCTTTGCAGGCCGCAGGTTTCACAGTGACCTCGATCCGCGACGTGACACCGATCCCGCACAATGGTTGCCGTCCGCGCAAGCGTCGTCGCGTTTAATCTATAAAAATCTTCGTCTCTCTCACCGACGGGTGAGAGGGGCGCATCTTGTTTTCATCAACAGCGTGAAGCCAGGGTCGACGGACCGATATGCTTCACTCTGCCTATGAAGGAATACGCACGTGATCCAGAAGAACTGGCAAGAACTCATCAAGCCGAACAAGCTCGAAGTTATCCCTGGTGATGATGCCAAGCGTCTTGCAACTGTTGTTGCAGAACCGCTGGAGCGCGGCTTTGGTCTGACGCTCGGCAATGCGCTGCGTCGCATTCTCCTGTCCTCGCTGCAGGGCGCTGCGATTTCATCGGTGCAGATCGATGGTGTGTTGCACGAGTTCTCCTCGATCCCCGGCGTGCGTGAAGACGTCACCGACATCGTCCTCAACATCAAGGACATTGCCATCCGCATGCAGGGCGAAGGCCCCAAGCGCATGGTTCTCAAGAAGCAGGGCCCTGGCGCCGTGCTGGCTGGCGACATTGCCGTGTCGGGCGATGTGACGGTTCTCAATCCGAACCTCGTGATCTGCAACCTCGATGAGGGCGCAGAGATCCGCATGGAATTTACGGTCAACACCGGCAAGGGCTATGTGCCGGCTGATCAGAACCGTGCTGAAGATGCACCCATCGGCCTCATCCCGGTTGATGCGCTCTATTCGCCGGTCAAGAAGGTTGCTTATCGCGTCGAAAACACCCGCGAAGGTCAGGTGCTCGACTATGACAAGCTGACGCTGAACATTGAAACCAATGGTTCGATCACGCCGGAAGACGCAGTGGCTTATGCCGCTCGCATCCTGCAGGATCAGCTCAATGTTTTCGTGAACTTCGAAGAGCCGCGCCGCGAAGAAGCAGCGCCCTCGATCCCAGAGCTCGCATTCAACCCGGCGCTGCTCAAGAAGGTCGACGAGCTCGAGCTGTCGGTGCGCTCCGCCAACTGCCTCAAGAACGACAACATCGTCTACATCGGCGACCTCATCCAGAAGACGGAAGCCGAGATGCTGCGCACGCCGAACTTCGGCCGCAAGTCGCTCAACGAGATCAAGGAAGTCCTGGCGCAGATGGGTCTCCATCTGGGCATGGAAGTCTCTGGTTGGCCGCCAGAAAACATCGAAGAGCTCGCCAAGCGCTTCGAAGAACATTATTGAGTTTTAAACCGGGGGCAGCATGCTGCCCCCAAATATCCAGATCGGCGTTCCTTGGCACGGCGTCCGATAAAATTTAGGAGAGCCACATGTATCATGGTCGTAAGAAGCGTCGTTTTAACCGCACAGCCGAACATCGTAAGGCGATGTTTGCCAACATGTGCCAGGCGCTGATCAAGCACGAACAGATCATCACCACACTGCCCAAGGCGAAGGATCTTCGCCCGGTCGTCGAAAAGCTGATCACCCTTGGCAAGCGCGGCGATCTGCATGCGCGTCGCCAAGCCATCTCGCAGATGAAGGACGTCGATCTCGTCCGCAAGCTGTTTGATGTGCTGGCACCCCGCTATAAGGAACGTCAGGGTGGCTACACCCGCGTGCTGAAGGCCGGCTTCCGCTTCGGCGATAACGCCCCGATGGCCGTGATCGAATTCGTTGACCGCGACGTGGAAGCGCGCGGCAAGGATTCCGGTCCAGTGTTTGAAGCTGACGCAGCTGAGTAATCAGCCCGGTTAAAGCTTTTGAATTGAAGGGCGGCCCATGTGGCCGCCCTTTTTTGTTTGATCGATTTGCGAGACACTAACCTTCTCCCTCTGGGAGAAGGTATGCAGCGCTCGGAGAAACACATGCCGCGTTATTTTATTCTCGCTTTGATGGCGCTTCTTCTCGCAGCCCCCCTCCACGCGCAAACACGCGCTGTGCCGGACACGCGGGTGCAGCTGACGCTCTCCTATGCGCCGGTGGTGAAAAAGGCGCAGCCGTCTGTCGTCAATGTCTATGCGTCGCGCATTGAGCGCCGCCCCAGCAATCCTTTGTTTGATGATCCCGTCTTTCGTCGCTTCTTTGGCGAGCAGCGGCGTGGCGGGCAGACAGCGCAATCGCTGGGCTCTGGTGTGATTGTTGATGCGAGTGGTCTTGTCATTACCAATCACCACGTCATCGAAGGCATGACGAATGTGAAAGTCGCGCTCGCTGATCGCCGCGAATTTGATGCTGACATTGTGCTGCGTGATCCGCGCACGGATTTGGCTGTCTTGCGCATTCGCAATGGCGGCAATTTTCACGCGATGGAGATCGGCGATTCCGATGCGCTGGAAGTGGGCGACATTGTTTTGGCCATCGGCAATCCGTTTGGTGTCGGCCAGACTGTGACGCAGGGCATTGTCTCGGCTTTGGCACGCACGCAAGTCGGCATCACTGATTATGGATTTTTCATCCAGACGGATGCAGCCATCAATCCCGGCAATTCGGGCGGCGCTTTGGTTGATATGCAGGGACAATTGGTCGGCGTGAATTCAGCGATCTTCTCGCAATCGGGTGGATCGGTAGGCATTGGCTTTGCGATCCCCGTGAATATGGTGAAGCTGGTTGTGGCAGCGGCCAAAGGCGGTGTCGCTCAAGTGCGCCGTCCTTGGCTTGGCGCCACCTTGCAAGCAGTGTCGAAAGAAATCGCAGATTCGCTCAGCATGGATCGACCCGCCGGCGCACTTGTCTCGGATGTCTTTGCCAATTCGCCAGCCTCGCAGGCAGGCCTGCAGCGCGGCGATGTGATCACGCATGTCGATGGCAAAGAGATCGATGATCCCGAAGGTCTTGGTTATCGCATGGGCGTGCGTCCGCTCGGCGGCAGCGTGAAAATGACACTGTTGCGTCGCGGCAAGGCAACGACAATTGATGTGAAGCTCGCACCAGCACCAGAGATGCCAGCGCGCGAAGAGGTCAAACTTTCAGGCCGCAATCCTTTTGATGGCGCGAGTGCTGTCAATGTTTCGCCTGCGACGCTCGAAGAAATGTCGGTCGAAGGCGCGAAAGACGGCGTCATCATCGCCGATGTGCCGCCGGGCTCGACGGCTGCCAATGTCGGCCTGCAAAAGGGCGATGTGATCATTGCGGTCAACGATCGCAAGATCGAGCGCACAGCTGATCTGCGCGCGGCAACCAATGTCGGACGCCAGGTCTATTGGAAGCTGACGATTTTTCGTGGCGGGCAGATCATTACTTCTGTCATCGGTGGCTAATCTCGTCATTGCGAGGAGGCCTTCAGGCCGACGCGGCAATCCATAGCGCAAATCCAGCAGCGCTGGTGCACTGGATTGCTTCGTCACTCTGTTCCTCGCAATGACGACGTTTGTGTCTTACGCCGCGCGGCGGGCCGCCTTTTCTTTCGGCAGGCGCCGCTTGATTGACGTCCACAACCGATGAATTTCATCTGCGGCTTCGCCATGGGGATTGAGCTCGCTCACGCCCCAGCCATTGCGCGCCGCTTCCTGAAAATCGACGCGCGCTGAAATCAGGGGTGTCAGCAGACCGCCCATGGCCTCAAGTACCTTGGCGCCTTGCTTGACGCGCTCGCTCTGATTGGCGGGCGGGCATTGATTGAGCACGAAGCAGTAATCGCGGCGCAATTCACGTGCGGTCTTGCGGGTCGTTTCGCTGGCCCACAGATCAAAGGCATTGGGGCGGGCAGGGATGATCACGAGATCAGCGGCCCGCATGGCCGCTTCTGTTTCCTTGCTGGCAGTGCCGGGCGTATCCAGAACAACCAAAGTGATGCCCTGTTTTTCCAAAGCGCCCAAAACTTGCGTCAGCTTGGCGCCGGGTACAACTTCGACCGGAATGTCCTTCTCGCCCCGGATCTTGGACCAATTGACCAGCGTCTTCAGCGGGTCCATATCGATAATGAAGACGCGCTCGCCAGCCTCTTGCGCGGCAACGGCGAGGCAGGAAGCAAGCGTGCTTTTTCCTGAGCCGCCTTTTTGAGTGACGAGTGCAATCTTACGCATGATGTTCAATCCGTCATTTGGGAACGCGGGTCGGATAGAATGAAAATGAATCGCGCCGCGAATAGGCAAAGCTTAGAAAGAGCTTTTGCGTGAGCGCAATATGTTTTGCAGCGTGACGCAGCGTTATCGTACAAAAGACCTGTGGTTGGTGCGATGACGTACGGAACGAAATGATCAAGAGCGAAGGCTGCATGAGAGATTTGGTATGAGCGATTTGTTCAAGACATCTGACGAGACATTGCGTGACGGCGCGCCGCGCCCGCTCGCTGATCGCATGCGTCCGCAATCACTGAGTGAAGTTGCGGGTCAAGAACATCTGGTCGGTTCCGATGGCATTCTCACGCGCCTCATTCGCTCCGGCTCTTTGGGTTCGCTGGTGTTCTGGGGGCCACCTGGCACGGGCAAGACAACACTCGCGCGGTTGCTCGCGCACGAGACCGAACTCGAATTCGCGCAGATCTCGGCCATCTTCACCGGTGTGGCCGAGCTTAAAAAAGTTTTTGAAGCGGCGCGCGAGCGGCGTCGTGTCGGGCGTGGCACTTTGCTGTTTGTCGACGAGATCCATCGCTTCAATCGCGCGCAGCAGGATTCCTTTCTGCCCGTCATGGAAGACGGCACCGTCACGCTGATTGGGGCGACGACAGAAAACCCATCCTTCGAACTCAATGCGGCGCTCTTGTCGCGTGCGCGCGTCCTGACCTTTCGCGCGCTGGAGCCGACGGCACTCGAAAAAATGCTCGCCCGTGCCGAAGCTATCGAAGGGCGCACACTCCCGCTTGATGAGTCAGCGCGGGGCGCCTTGATCCGCATGGCGGATGGCGATGGCCGTGCCGTGCTGACCTTGGCAGAAGAAGTCTGGCGCTCGGCGGGCGAGGGCGAGATTTTTGACTCCGCGCAACTGGCCGAGATCGTCCAGCGCCGCGCCCCCATCTATGACAAGGCGCAGGAGGGGCACTACAATCTCATCTCCGCTTTGCACAAAAGCGTGCGCGGCTCGGACCCTGATGCGGCGCTCTATTATCTGGCACGCATGTTTGATGCGGGTGAGGATCCGCTGTTTCTGGCGCGCCGCGTGGTGCGCATGGCGGTGGAAGATATTGGGTTGGCCGACCCGCAAGCCCTCGTCATCGCCAATGCAGCCAAGGAAGCCTATGACTTTCTGGGCTCCCCTGAGGGCGAGCTGGCGATTGCTCAAGCCGTGATCTATGTCGCCACTGCCCCCAAGTCCAATGCTGCCTACACCGCCTACAAGGCCGCCCGCGCGCTCGCCCAGGCCCATGGCTCGCTGATGCCGCCCAAGGTCATCCTCAACGGCCATACCAAGCTCATGAAGCAGGAAGGCTATGGGGATGGCTATGCCTATGACCATGACGAGCCTGAGGGCTTCTCTGGCCAGAATTACTGGCCTGACGCTTTGGGGCGCCAATCGCTCTATGAGCCGGTCGAGCGTGGCTTCGAGCGCGATATCCGCAAGCGGCTAGACTACTGGGCCAAGCTGCGCCGCGAGCGGGGGCAATAGAACTGGCTCCGGCCCGGGGGCTGGGCTATAAACGCCCCGTCATTGCGAGCGCAGCGAAGCAATCCAGAGGCCTCACGCAGGGCTTCTGGATTGCTTCGTCGCTTTGCTCCTCGCAATGACGGCTAGAAATCCAGACGAGCCCTTCACGTCCCATGCAGTCCTTTCTCATTGTTTTTCTTGGCGCCGGCCTTGGTGGTGCTTTGCGCCATGGTGTGAACATGGTCGCCATGCGTGTGGCGGAAGAGGGCTTTCCCTGGGGTACGCTGGTGATCAATGCGGCGGGCTCATTCACCATGGGTTTGCTGGCGGGCTTTTTTGCTTTCAAGGCAGGCGAGGGCGCGACACAAACTGTGCGGCTCTTTCTGATGACAGGCGTGCTGGGTGGTTTCACCACATTCTCAGCCTTCTCGCTTGAGACAATCCTTCTGTGGGAGCGCGGTGAAGCGGCTTCTGCGGTTCTCTATGTGGTTGCGAGCGTCGTGCTCGCTGTTGTTGGCCTCTTCCTGGGCCTGTCGGTCGTGAGGTCCTTTTCGTGAGTGATGAATCCAACAAGCAGGGCGGCGTGCAGACGCTCATCGTCACAGCCGATGAAGATGGCATGCGGCTCGACCGCTGGTTCAAGCGCCGCGTCCCCGCACTCTCGCTGGGGCATCTCAACAAGATTTGCCGCACGGGGCAGGTACGCATCGATGGCGCGCGCGCCCAGACGTCGTCGCGTCTGGCTGAAGGCAATGCCGTGCGCGTGCCGCCGCTCAAGATTGAAGAAGCCGTCGCCAAACCCGCCGTCAAGCGCGCGGTTGTGTCTGATACCGATGCACGCAGCATTCGCCAGATGACGATTTTTGAAGACAAGCATGTCATCGTGCTCAACAAGCCCTATGGGCTGGCCGTGCAGGGTGGCTCGGGCACCAAGCATCATGTTGATGGCATGCTCATGTCGATGGCCGATGAAAAGGGTGATCGCCCGCTCTTGGTGCATCGCCTTGATCGCGACACATCGGGCGTCTTGCTGATCGCGCGCACGCGCAAAATGGCGTCGGATCTGGGCGAACTTTTCCGCTCGCGCCAGACCAAGAAGATTTACTGGTCGGTGGTGGAAGGCGTGCCCAAGCCCAATCAGGGGCGCATCTCGCTCTTCCTCGCCAAGGGGGCTGGCATGGGCGATGATCGTCGCGGGCCCAAACAGCCCCGCGTGCGCCGTGACCCGGAAAAAATGCGCATTGCCAAACATGGCGAAGAAGATGCTCAGCATTCGGTGACCTTTTACGCCACGGTCGACAAAGTCTCGCCGCGTCTGGCTTGGTTGTCGATGAAGCCGATCACAGGTCGCACCCATCAATTGCGCGCCCATGCTGAAGCCATTGGTCATCCGATCATTGGCGATCCGAAATATGGCACGCGGCCTGAAAATGATCCGCGCCGCAGCGATCCATTGCGCGCCATTCCCTCGCAGGTCGAACAAAAGCTGCATCTGCTCGCGCGCCGTCTCATTCTGCCCCATCCCAAGGGCGGCACGATTGATGTGACCGCGCCATTGCCACCGCATATGCAGACAACCTTTGATCTGCTGGGCTTTGACATCAGCTCCTATGATCCGATCATGGATGCACCCGACGAATGAAACTCGTCATTTTCGACGTCGATGGCACGCTTGTCGACAGCCAGCACTTTATCGTCGAGGCGCAGACGCGTGCCTTTGCGGCGCATGGCATGGTTGCGCCCACACGCGACAAAATGCTCTCGATTGTCGGCCTCTCTCTCGTGCAGGCTTTTATCGAGCTGACGGGTGATGAAGAGAAAGCCGTCACGCTGGCGCAAGCCTATCGGGATGCCTGGCAGGTGATGCGGCTTGATCCTGCTTATGCCGATTCCCTTTACACAGGTGCACGTGAAGCCGTGGAACATCTGGCGCAGCGTGACGATGTGCTGCTGGGGGTTGCCACCGGCAAATCGGTCAAGGGCGTGCATCACATGTTTGATGAGCACGGCTGGCACACGCATTTTGTCACTGTGCAAACGTCTGACCATCATCCCTCCAAACCGCACCCCTCGATGATCCTGGCCGCGCTGAGCGAGACGGGCATCGCGCCGGCTGACACTGTGATGATCGGCGATACGGGCTTTGATATGGACATGGCGCGCGCGGCCGGTGTGCGCCGCATTGGTGTCACCTGGGGCTATCATGATGCTGAGCGCCTCACGGCGGGTGGGGCTGAGCATCTGGTGGCGGATTATCCTGAACTGATGGCTCTGCTGGCCTCTGGCCGCTGTTGGAATTAAACTCATGACCATGCGCGAAGACCTGTTCAAAGATCTGTTGCCTGTCCACGGCGAAGCCATCGACCCGGTGGAAATGGCGCGGCGCGATTTGAAGAAAGCTTTGCCCAAGCGGTTTTATACGCAAGCGCATTTTGATCTGCGCGATGGCGCGCATGTGCTCTTGCTCGATGGTCGTCCGGCCCGCACACCCGGACGCAAACCCATTGCCTTGCCCACCGCCGCAACCGCGCAATTGGTGGCCGATGAATGGCAGGCGCAGGTCGACATCATTGACCCCGCCACTATGCCCATCACCCGCATTGTTAATTCGGCGCTTGATGGCGTGTCGCAAGAGATGGATGGCGTGCGTGCGGAAATCACACGCTACGCAGGCTCGGATCTCGTTTGCTATCGCTCGTCAGAACCTGACAGTCTGGTCGAAGCGCAGGCGCTTCATTGGGACCCGCTGCTGGCTTTCGCGCGCGAGACGCTCGGCGCGCATTTGTTTCTGGCGCAGGGCATTACATTCGCGCAGCAATCTGATGAGGCCTTGGCTGCTGTGCGCCGTGCCGTGGATGCGATTGATGGCGCGCTGCCGCTCGCCTGTGTGCATGTCATGACAACGCTGAGTGGCTCGGCCCTCATTGCCTTGGGCTTGGTGCACAAGCATTTCGATCTGCAAGCTGCATGGGCAGCTGCGCATGTCGATGAAGATTATCAGATGCGCATCTGGGGTGCCGATACGGAAGCGCTTGCGCGACGTGACAAGCGCTGCACCGAGATGAAAGCCGCGCATGATCTTTTTCTGAGTGCAAAAAGCTGACGCAAGGGGCGCAGATCTGACCTTTAGGCACGCAAACTATTTGTGATTTACGCAACCTCTGCGCGTAAAAATTTATCTTTGCGCAATTTTTAGGCCCAATAATCCTGAGCATTGATTTTTTCTTTTTTCAGCTCTCGGATTTCCCATGCGCTCGATTTCCATCACGAAGAAGATGACATTTGCGGCGCTGGCCGTGCTCTTCCTGGTTATTACATCATCAGGTGCCGGCATGTGGGTTGCGCTGAAATTGTCAGGCGGGCTCGATCGCGCCATGAGTTCGGCGCGCGTGCTGCGCACCCATATGGGCGCGGACATGATGCACGACGCCTTGCGTGCCGATGTCTATGCCGCATTGCTGGCGCATGATCCTGACATGGGCGTCTTGCTCGCTGATGTCGAAAAAGATTTTGCCGAACATCGTGCTGAGTTTGAAAAGCAGATTGCCGACAATGAAAATGCCGATGTCTCCGAAGAGACGCGCCTGTTGTTTTCCAAGGTTCGGATTCCGCTGAAAGAATATATTCGTGGCGCGGGTGAGATTATCAAGCTGGCCGGCACGGACCGCGAAGCCGCCAAGGACAAGATGGGCCGGTTTGTTGAACTCTTCAAAGAACTCGAAGAGGCGATGGAGAAAGTTTCCGAGTCGGTCTCAAAGGTTGATCAGGATGAAGCCGACGTTGCCAAAGGGAATGCTACCCTGGCGCGCTATCTGATGGGCGTGCTGACCATTCTGGGGATCGCATTCGCGGGCGCTTTGATTGCCTTCGCTCAGACCACCATTGTGTCGCCGCTCACCTTGATCACCCGCGCGCTGGATCGTCTGGCCAGTGGTGATCTCTCCACTCAGGTGCCGGTCGTCAAAAGTGAAGATGAGATCGGCCGCATGACGCGCGCCTTGTCCGTCTTCAAGGACGAAATGCTGGGCCGCCAGTCTGAAGTTGAAGCGCGCAAGGCGCGTGATCAGGCCGATGCCGAGCGCGCCCGCCATGAAGCCGTGCAGCGCGCGCAGGAAGAGCAGCGCCGCGATGTGGTGGCGGCATTGGGCGATGGTCTGTCGCAGCTTGCTGCCGGCAATCTGTCCGCGCGCATCAAGGATCATTTCCCCGATGAATATCGCAAGCTGAAGGATGATTTCAACGCGGCCATCGCCAGCCTCGAAGAAGTGGTACGCGTGATTGCGCGTGCCGCTGAGGCCACACGCAATGGCACGGGCGAAATTTCGTCCTCGACCGATGAGCTGGCGCAGCGCACTGGCTCGCAGGCTGCAAGCCTCGAAGAGATGGTGGCCGCGTTGCAGGACATGACTGGCATGTTCCAGCGTTCCGCCTCGGGCGCCTCGCATGCACGCCAATCTGTCACCAGCGTGCGCGCGGAAGCCGAAAGCAGCGGCGATGTCGTCAAGCGCGCGGTCGAAGCCATGGGCGCGATCCACAATTCTGCGGTGGAAGTTTCCAAGATTATTGGTGTGATCGACGAGATCGCCTTTCAGACGTCTCTGCTCGCCCTCAATGCAGGCGTGGAAGCGGCGCGTGCGGGCGATGCAGGCCGCGGCTTTGCCGTGGTCGCGCAAGAAGTGCGCGCGCTCGCCAGCCGCTCTGCGGAATCGGCCAAAGAGATCAAGGGACTCATTTCCGCATCTACCACGCAGGTGGATCTGGGCGTGATGCTGGTCGGTGAGACAGGTGAAGCCTTGTCACGCATGGCAGGCAAGGTCGGTGAGATCGATGTGCTGGTGTCGGATATGGCCTCATCCGCACTGGAGCAATCGCATCGTCTGGCGGAGATCAATTCCTCCGCCAACCAGATCGACCACGCCACGCGCCAGAATGCGGCGATGGTGGAAGAAATGACGGAAGTCGGCCGCAGCCTCGCCGTCGAAGCACGCGAGCTCGCCGAATTGGTCGGACGCTTCCAGGTGGCAGATGAGCGCGCGCAACAGGATTGGCGCATGGCGGGGTAGGGGGCGAGCCACTCCCGCCGTCATTGCGAGCGAAGCGAAGCAATCCAGAGGCCTCACGTGCGGCTTCTGGATTGCCGCGTCGCCTTCGGCTCCTCGCCATGACGGGCGAGCGGTTGCGGCGCTCAGCCCCCAACCCCCTCCATCCGTCGAATATCTGCCCTGCAATGCAGCATGCTAGACCTTGGGTTCAATCTCCCGGATTCCCTGATCCTGAAGGCCTCCCATGAAGCATGTCCTTGAAAGTCTTGAGAAACGCCGTGCAGAGGCGGCGCTGGGCGGTGGTCAGGCCCGTATTGATGCCCAGCATAAAAAGGGCAAGCTGACGGCGCGCGAGCGCATTGAGCTGATGCTCGATCATGGGTCTTTCGAGGAATATGACACATTCGTGCAGCACCGCTGCACGGACTTTGGCATGGATCAGGGCGCTAAAATCCCGGGCGATGGCGTTGTCACCGGCTGGGGCACGGTCAATGGCCGCATGGTCTATGTCTTTGCCAAAGACTTCACCGTCTTCGGCGGCTCGCTGTCGGAAACGCATGCGGCGAAAATCACCAAGCTGCAGGATATGGCGCTGAAGAACGGCGCGCCGATCATCGGTCTGTTTGATGCGGGCGGGGCGCGCATTCAGGAAGGTGTCGCGGCTCTGGGTGGCTATGGCGAAGTGTTCCAGCGCAATGTGATTGCCTCTGGCGTCATTCCGCAGATATCGATGATCATGGGCCCTTGCGCGGGCGGCGACGTCTATTCGCCGGCCATGACCGACTTCATCTTCATGGTGAAGGACACGAGCTATATGTTCGTCACCGGTCCTGATGTGGTGAAAACCGTCACCAATGAAAATGTCACGGCCGAAGAGCTGGGCGGTGCCTCTGTGCATGCGACCAAAAGCTCGATTGCTGATCGCGCTTATGAGAATGATGTCGAAGCCTTGTTGCAGCTGCGCCGTCTGATCGATTTCCTGCCGTCGTCCAATCGCGATGATGTGCCTGAATGGCCCTCATTTGATGACAGCGAGCGCATGGACATGTCGCTCGACACGCTTGTGCCGGATAATCCCAACAAACCCTATGACATGAAGGAACTGATTTTGAAGATCGTCGATGAAGGCGATTTCTTCGAAATTCAGGAAGCGCATGCCAAAAATATCATCACGGGCTTTGCGCGCATTGATGGCCGCTCGGTCGGCCTCATCGCCAATCAGCCGATGGTGCTGGCCGGCGTGCTCGACTCTGACGCCTCACGCAAAGCGGCGCGTTTCGTGCGCTTCTGCGATGCGTTTAACATTCCGCTGATCACTTTCGTCGATGTGCCGGGCTTCTTGCCGGGCACGGCGCAGGAATATGGTGGCCTCATCAAGCACGGCGCGAAATTGCTTTACGCCTATGCGGAAGCGACGGTGCCAAAAATCACCATCATCACGCGCAAGGCCTTTGGTGGCGCTTATGTGGTGATGGCGTCCAAGCATTTGCGCGGTGACGTCAATTATGCTTGGCCGTCCGCGCAGATTGCGGTGATGGGCGCCAAGGGCGCGGTGGAGATTATCTTCCGTCAGGATATTGGCGACGCGGAGAAGATTGCCGAGCGCACCAAGGAATATGAGGATCGTTTCCTCTCGCCCTTCGTGGCGGCCGAGCGTGGCTATATTGATGAAGTCATCATGCCCCACGGCACCCGCCGCCGCATTGCGCGCGCACTCGCAGCACTGCGCCACAAGGTGCTGGAGAACCCGTGGAAGAAACACGATAATATTCCGCTGTAACAGCTGCCTCGTCATTGCGAGGAGGCAGAAGGCCGACGCGGCAATCCACGGCGTCGCTTTTATCGCCTAAGCGTTACGCCATGGATTGCTTCGTCGCTGACGCTCCTCGCGATGACGAGGGTGCGCTGGTGCGCCTAAATCTCCGGCAGTTTCGCCAAGATCACTTCGCGTCTGTCTTGCAGGTTGGCTGGCAGTTTCACCGCTTCGCCCAGTCGCTCGACATTTTCATCCACCGTGAATCCCGGCGCGTCGGTGGCGATTTCAAACAGCACGCCAGAGGGCTCGCGGAAATAAACCGAGCGGAAATAGCTGCGGTCGAGCACGGGCGTCGTTTCTAAACCAAGCTTGCGCAGCTCGGCCACCATCTCGGCCTGATCCGCATCGGATGTCGCGCGGAAGGCGATGTGATGCACGCTGCCTGTGCCGCGTTTGGCAAGCGGCGCATCGGCCGCGCGCAAGAGATCAATCTGCGCGCCTTGGGCTTTTGCGCCGCTGTGGAAACGCAGGCGCTCGAGGCCCGGCAGTTCCGCACGCGCCATTTCATGCCAGCCAAACACATCCATCAGCACGCGCGCAGTGGCTTCCATATCGCTGACCAGAAGGGTTGCAGCATAGAGGCCCGTGATCGCATGATCGGGCGAGATTTCGTCAAGATGAGGATGGGTGAGATCGAGCAGATCCTGTTCGACCAGTTCCAGCGCCAGACCATCAGGATCATGCAGAGCGATGACGGCGGCGCGGCCATCCAAACCTTGCGCGCAAGCCACGCCTTCATCCGCCAGTCGCTCGGCCCAGAAAGGCGCTGATCCCGGCGGGATGGAAAAGGCCACGGCCACCGCTTCACCCACACCCGGTTTGGCCGCGCGCGTATCTTCCCACGACAAGAAGGTGATCAATGTGCCCGGCTGTCCGGTCGTGTCGCCATAATAGAGATGCCAGCTGGCGGCATCATCGAAATTGACGGTTTTCTTGACGAGCCGTAGGCCCAGCACGCGCGTGTAAAAATCATGCGTGCGGCTGATATTGCCCGAGAGCGCGGTGATGTGGTGGAGGCCGATGGAGTGAGTCATGGGGGGACACATGGCGCGGGATTCACGAGCCGTCAACCACGCCGATTCCGCTCCCCTTAACCCTGACTCGCGAGCGCTCCGCCAGATTCACACAAGTGAAAGGAGGCAAGCTCAGTCTGATGCCATGTTTTGCGTAACTGAGTGAGGCTTTGCGTGTTGAGCCGATTTGAACTGGGAGAGGGGGAAACCCCGCGTGCCTCCATTGCCGCTTTGGCGGCTCGTCCCGTCCTCACCGACGAGGATGTCGTGCATCTGCGCCGCCGCGTGCTGCGCTTTGGCTGCGTCACCCGCGCCGAGGCGGAAGCCCTGTTCGAGATTGACGCTGCCCCCAGCGCCAAGCCCGAGAGCTGGACGGCGCTGTTCGTGGAGGCTCTGACCGACCATATCGTCTGGCAATCGCGCCCCACAGGCGTGGTGAGCCCCGAACAGGCCAATTGGCTGCTGGCCCGGGCCGACCAGGCCCAGACCCTGACCCGTCTGGCGCTTTTGGTGAATATCCTGGGTGAGGCCCAGACGGTGCCCAAGTCCTTTCTGGAGAATGTCAAAACCCGGGCGGCGAGCTGGCCGGGCCTCGAAAAGCTCCTTTCAGCGGCCTGAAAACAGGGTGGAATAAGCCGCTGTTGCGCTCCGGCTTCCCCCTTAGGCGAATGGACCAGATTGCTGCGCCGCCATAAACATGGACCCGATCAGAATTTCCTGCCCGGGGCTATGAGCGCCGGGACATGTCGGGGCGCAAATGTTCAAGAAAATTCTCATCGCCAACCGTGGCGAGATTGCCTGCCGTGTCATCAAGACCGCCAAGCGCATGGGCATCAAGACGGTCGCTGTCTATTCCGATGCAGACAAAGACGCGCTGCATGTCGAAATGGCCGATGAGGCCGTCCATATCGGCCCGCCTGCGGCCGCCGAATCCTACCTCGTCATCGACAAGATCATCGCCGCCTGCAAACAGACGGGCGCGGAAGCGGTGCATCCGGGCTATGGCTTTTTGTCCGAGCGCGAGGCTTTTGCTCATGCGCTGAAAGAAAACGGCATCATTTTCATTGGCCCCAATCCGCGCGCCATTGCCGCGATGGGTGACAAGATTGAATCCAAGAAATTCGCCAATGCCGCAAAAGTCTCAACCGTGCCTGGCTATCTTGGTGTGATCGAGAGCCCAGAGCATGCGGTGAAGATCGCCGATGAGATCGGCTATCCCGTGATGATCAAGGCGTCAGCGGGCGGTGGTGGCAAGGGCATGCGCATTGCCAATAGCCGCGATGAAGTGGCGGAAGGTTTCACCCGCGCCAAATCGGAGGCGAAAAGCTCGTTTGGTGACGACCGCGTGTTTGTCGAAAAATTCATCGTCAATCCACGCCACATCGAAATTCAGGTGATCGGCGACAAGCATGGCCATGTGATTTATCTGGGCGAGCGGGAATGCTCCATTCAGCGCCGCAATCAGAAGGTCATTGAGGAAGCCCCATCGCCGCTGCTCGATGAAGAGACACGCCGCAAGATGGGCGAGCAGGCTGTGGCACTCGCCAAGGCTGTTGATTATGATTCCGCCGGCACGGTGGAATTTGTGGCGGGCCAAGACAAGAGCTTCTTCTTTCTGGAAATGAACACGCGTTTGCAGGTCGAGCATCCGGTTACCGAACTCATCACCGGCATTGATCTGGTCGAACAGATGATCCGCGTGGCAGCTGGTGAAAAACTGTCGATCCAGCAGAAAGATGTGAAGCTCAACGGCTGGGCGGTCGAGAGCCGCATTTATGCGGAAGATCCGACGCGCAATTTTCTGCCCTCAACCGGACGTTTGGTGGCCTATCGCCCACCAGCGGAAGGGATTGAGAATGGCATCACGACGCGCAATGACACGGGCGTGTTCGAGGGCGGTGAAATCTCGATCTATTATGATCCGATGATCGCCAAGCTCGTCACCCATGCCAATGACCGCGCCACCGCGATTGAAGCGCAGGCGCGTGCGCTGGATGAATTCTACATTGACGGCATTCGCCACAACATTCCTTTCCTGTCGTCGCTGATGCAGCATCCGCGGTGGAAAGCGGGCGCCTTGTCGACAGGCTTTATTGCCGAAGAATATCCGGAAGGCTTTTCGCCGCTGAAGGCTGAAGGCGAAGTGGCGCATGTGCTGGCGGCAGTGGCTGCTCATGTCGATCATGTGATGAACGAGCGCAAGCGGCTCATCTCGGGCCAATTGTCGACGCAGCGCGGCGTGACCTTTGAACGCGCGCGCTCCGTGCTGCTTGGCAAAGAGCGGTTTGATATTGAAATCGTGCCGGGCGACGACACGATCCTTGTGCGCTTTACGGATGCCAGCGCCCATGCACATCATCTCGATTGCGACTGGACACCGGGCACCAGCGTCTGGCGCGGTCTGGTCGATGATGAGCTGACAGCCGTGCAAGTGCGCCCTATTCTGAACGGCTTCCTGCTGTCGCATCGCGGCGTCTCCATCGAAGCACGCGTCTTCACGCGCCGCGAGGCCGAGCTCTTCGCGCTGATGCCGGAGAAGAAGGTTGCCGATACATCCAAGACGCTGCTCTGCCCGATGCCGGGCCTCGTCAAGCAATTGCTGGTCGTCGAGGGTCAAGAGGTGAAGGCGGGCGAGGCGCTCTGCATGGTCGAAGCCATGAAAATGGAAAACGTCCTGCGCGCTGAAAAAGACGTGACCGTGAAAAAGATCAACGCCAAGGAAGGCGACAGCCTGGCCGTTGATGCGGTGATTATGGAATTTGCCTGATAAACGCGTCCGTCATTGCGAGCGCAGCGAAGCAATCCAGAGCCGCACGTGTTGCCTCTGGATTGCTTCGCCTTCGGCTCGCAATGACGACTGAGGCCACGCGAATAGCGGCGGCTAGATATCCATATGCTCCGGCGCCAAGCCCTTCTTATGCCGCTCGGCCACGCGCGCATAAATGTCTTTGAAATGCGCCACCATGCGGCCTGCGTCATACAGTTTTGACTCCGGCAAGAGCTTGGCGAGTTTGGTCTTCAACAAATCGATCTGCGTTTGCGAGAGCCCCACACGCGTTGCGAAGGCCACATAGGCTTTTGTGTCGGGCACAATCGTGTCGCTCATGCCAACGGCTTCCAACAGGCTGGCACTGAGGCGCGATTGGGCTGTGTTGCCGGGGCAGGTGAGAACCGGAAGTCCGGCCCAGAGCGCGTCGGTCGTGGTTGTTGCGGCGCTGAAGGAAAATGTATCCAGAAACAGATCGGCGCATCTGTGCCGGTCAATATGTTGCGCTTTGTCGGGCAGGCGGGGTGCAAAGATCAGGCGCTCGGGTACCAGACCTTTTTCGCTCAGGCGGGCGCGTAAAAGCTCACGTGATTTTTCGCTCGGTCCATCGGATAGCCAGAGCACGCTGTCGGGCACAGCTGCCAATATCTCGAGCCAGCATTGAAAAGCCGTCTCATCAATTTTCAGCCAATTGCCAAAGGCGCAAAAGACTGTGCCAGTCTCTGGCAATCCATGAGCGGCGCGGGTTGGCAGCGTCTCGGGGAGAGGCACGCGGTCGCCGCATTGAAAGGCATCGGGCAGGCGGATCAACGGGCCGTTGCCATTGTTGCGCTCGTCATCCTTCACCAACACGCGATCGACAATCGTGTAATCGATGAAGGGCGCGGGCATGCCGGCCAGATGTTGCAGCCAGTGAATTTGCACGGGTGCCGGGCGCATTGCGAAAGCCTCCGGCATGCCGCCGCCCAGATAGCCATCCAGATCAATCAGAATATTGATCTCGTCGGCGCGGATTTTTTGTGCGAGCTGCAGGGCGGTCAAGCCACGGCAATCGCGATAATGGGGCGTGGTGGCGCGGATGCGGCCGGCATAATCGCTCGGATCCTGATTGTTGAGATGCAGCGCATAGAGATAAAGCTCCGCACCTGTTTGCGCATGGCCTTCAAAAAACGGCGACAGCAAATGCCCAATCGGATGTTCGCTGAAGTTGAAGGACACAAAGCCCACACGCAATTTCCCTTTGGGTGAAATTTTTGGCGCAGGCAAGCGTGGCGTGCGCTGAGCAATCGCGTCGCCAATGCCCTGAAAGACGCGCATCAGCACTTTGTCGGCGACAGCATAATAGGGCAGCAGGAAAGACAGGCGGCGCAGCGCGTTTGTGTCATTGGCCGCCCAACGCGCCGGGTTGTCGTCGGGCAGGCTTTCGCCCAGCACGTTCATCAGAAAATCACGTGCGCGTGTGCGATGGTCGAGCCGCGCGATGCGACCGGAAATCGAGAGATAAGAGGCAATGCGCATATCGAGCGTTTTGGGTGGCAGCGCTTGCAGCGTGGCGGCGGTCAGCTCCAGCGCCTCATCCAGTCGGCCGAGGCATTGATAGGTGACGGAGAGTTGTTCGAGCGCGCCAATGCTTTGGCCATTGCGCTGGATAAATTGTTCGGTGAGGGCTGCGGCCTCTGGAAAGCGCCTGTCCTGAATGAGGAAGTTCGTCAGATCACGCAGCACTTCGAAATTTTTGGGCGCACGCTCCATCGCAAAACGCAGGATTTGTTCGGCCTCCGCGCGCCGTGGCGTCTGTCCCAGCAAATCGCACAAACTCAAGATCGACCCCAGTGCGCCGGTCGGGTTGCGCCGCCAGGATTCGCGCAGCATCGCCTCGGCCTCGCCAAAGCGGCCTTCGCGTTTGAGCGAGACGCCCAGATCGTGAAAGAGATTGGGCTCGTCGGGGTTGAGTTTCAGCGCCGCGCGCAGCGCCTCGGAGCATTTGGCGGCCTGGCCCAGCTGAAAATAGAGCGTGGCGAGATAGCGCCAGATGTCAGCGCGCGTGCCATCAATCTGGGCTGCGGCAGCAGCGGTCTCACTGGCTTTCTGGAGTTCATTGCGAGATGCGGCGTCACGCGCCTTTTGCAAAAGGCTTTCTGCGGCTTTGGACATGAAATGATTTCGATTCAAAAGGCTTAAAACAAGTACTCAGCCTAGCATTGGCAATCGCGCCTTGGAAGAAGGGGCAAGGCTGGGCTACACTGCTTTTATGCCGCTCTATTTCGCATATGGGTCCAATATGGACGTCGAGGCCATGGCCCAGCGCTGTCCGCGCTCAAAGCCGCTCGGTCCCGCCCGACTTGCGCGCCACCGTTTCTTCATCATGGAGAGCGGCTGGGCCTCGGTTCTGGCTGACCTGCGCCGCGATGTGCATGGTGTGCTGTGGGATCTGGCCTTGTCCGACGTGCGCGTGCTTGACGCTTATGAAGAGATCCGCACGGGGCTTTACAAAAAGATCATGCAGCCGGTTCTGCGCGGCGGTGGATCCTCTGCCCGTGCGCTGGTCTATGTTGGTGGCTCGGCGCGCGCGGGCGCGGCGCAGCCCGGCTATATGGAACAAGTGATCGCCGCAGCGCGCGCCTGGTCTTTGCCCGACACTTATTTGCGCGACTTGCAGGCCTTTTCACCGACCGGCCTGCGTGGCTCTGAGCCCCAGACCTGGGTTGCGCCCGATGGCTCGGCGCAATCGGTCAAAGTGCGCCCGCGTTTTGCCTCACCCCTCGACAAGGGGCGCGCATGATCGACATGCTGGTCATCCATGTGCGCGTTGAGGGCACGGTGCAGGGCGTGGGTTTTCGCAACTGGACTGCGCGCGAGGCGCGCATGCGCGGGCTTTCAGGCTTCGTGCGCAATCGCCATGATGGTTCGGTGGAAGCTGTGTTTTCGGGCGATGCGGATGCAGTCTCTGCGCTCGCAGAAGCCTGCGGGCGCGGGCCCATTGGCGCGCGTGTCGAGCGTGTGGATGTGCGCCCAGGCTGCGAAGACGATCTGGCCTTTGTCGCCGCGAGCTTTCCGATTTTGCCGACGGCCTAAACAGTCTTCCCAAAAATCTCTTCAAAGGCGGCGCGTAGCGCCATGTCGACTTCCGGCATGGTGACCGGCAGGCCCAGATCAACCAGACTCGTCACGCCATATTTCTGCACGGAGATGCCGCAGGGCACGATGCCTGAAAAATGGTCGAGCTCGGGTTCGACATTGATGGCGATGCCGTGAAACGTCACCCAGCGGCGCAGGCGGATGCCGATGGCGGCAATCTTGTCTTCAAAGCCCTCGCCCTTGTCAGGGCGCTTCACCCAGACACCCACGCGGTCTTCGCGCCGCTCGCCACGAATGTTGTAGGCGGCCAGCGTCGTCGTGATCCAGTCTTCGAGGGCTGCCACGAAAGCGCGCACATCGGGCGTGCGGCGCTTCAGGTCGAGCATGACATAGGCAACCCGCTGACCGGGTCCATGATAGGTGAACTGGCCGCCACGGCCCGTCCTGTGCACCGGGAAGCGCGCCTCGCGCAGATCGCCGTCTTGCGCGGAGGTGCCTGCCGTATAGAGGGGCGGGTGCTCCACCAGCCAGACGAGCTCAGGGGCGGCGCCATCGGCAATGGCCTCGGCTCGGGCCTCCATGAAGGCGACAGCCGCCTCATAGGGCGTCAGGCCCTCCGCAATACGCCATTCGACCGCAGGCTGGCCGGGGGCGGCCAGCATCGGGCGTGAAATCGCGTCGCGTGTCTGAGGGGCCGGATTTTGGGTCAAATTCGCTCTCCTGAACAATCTTCTCATCGCATATTGGCAAGGAATTGCGAAAGGGGATGAAAAGCGCCTTTCAAAGCTTGTCACGGGGGAGGTGATTTGTTAGACGAGCCGCCTACCAAGTGGCGGGGTCAACCCTGTCATTGACTGAATGTGCGGCCATGGCGGAATTGGTAGACGCGCTAGCTTGAGGTGCTAGTCCTTTAACCGGGGTGGAAGTTCGAGTCTTCTTGGCCGCACCATTATCTTTCTGAAACAAGACCGATAAGCCCATTTGGCGTGTTCCCGCGGTGCGACTGCACCCGGGACGCTGGCTCGTTCGCGTCTGCTCCCCAACACGCCCCATCCAGACTGAAACTGTCGCCCCCTAGACACGGGTCATACTTGCTTGGCCTGAGCTGGTTGTTAGGGGTTGCTTGGCTTAAGCTTGGCCTTAATGCTATGGAGGCCAATAACTTTCCAACAAAGGCGCGCGTGAGATGGCCGATGTCTATGTCGTCGACGATCATGCCGAGGTGCTTCAGCAGGTTGCGCTTGTTCTGGAGCCGGCAGGCCATGACGTCTGGCGTTTTCTGGACCCGGGCGAATTTGTTCGTCATGTCCGCCCGCGTGAGCCTGGTGCCCTGGTTCTGGATCTGCGCTTGCCAGGCATGAGTGGTCTTGAAGTCGAGTCTGCGCTGCGCGCTAGCGGGATCAAGACACCGGTTGTTTTCTTATGCGACCATAGCGGGCCCGCCGAAATCATCGCCGCCATGAAAGCCGATGCGGTGGATGTGCTGCTGAAGCCTTTTGCGGCTGATGACTTGCGCGCGGCTGTGGAAGCGGCGTTGTTGCGTGATCGGCAACGCATCAAGAATGATGCCGCCATCCGCGCCATTCGGGCCAAGCGTGAGCTTTTGTCCGGACGCGAGCATGATGCCTTTCAGCTGCTTGTTCGTGGCTATTCCAATAAGGAGATGGCCGCTGAACTGGATGTGAAACCCGATACGGCCAAGAAATATCGCGCCGCCATCCTGGCCAAATTCGAGGTCAGCACGCTGGCGCAATTGCTGGCCTTTTTGAACGCCCCCGCCGGACAATGACGGTTTTATAACAAGCCCTTGCGAGAGAGCAGCGGGCGAGGGGCCCTCGGCAATTGACTTCAGCCCATGGCTCTATAAAGAGCCTTGACGAGCACAGCAGTCCCAGCCGGATTTCGACCATGGCCGAACTAGACGTCGAGAAGGCCCTTGTGGCCACTGAAGGCCTGCGGGACGAGGATGGAGAGATCCGCTCTTCCTTCGTCGATGCTGTTGCGGATTCAATTGAAAGCGGCAATGCCGACACGCTGCGTGAGCTGGCGGGCGATCTGCATGAAGCCGATCTGGGCGCGCTGATTGAAGCGCTGGATGCAGATCTGCGCGCACGTCTGATTGAATTACTGGGCGATGACTTCGACTTCGCCGCGCTCACCGAAGTGGACGAGCGCGTCCGCGAGGACATTCTGGATGAATTGGCGCCCGAGACCGTCGCGGAAGGCGTGCGTGACCTTGAGAGCGATGACGCCGTCACCATTCTCGAATATCTCGACCGCGAAGATCAGGAAGAGATTCTTGAGGCGCTGCCGGCCATTGAGCGCCTCGCCATTCAGCGCTCGCTCGATTATCCGGAAAATTCCGCCGGTCGCTTGATGCAGACGACGCTGGTGCGCACGCCGCCGTTCTGGACGGCCGGCCAGACGCTCGATCATATTCACGACATTGCCGATGATGATCTGCCCGATTCCTTCTTCGAAGTTTTCGTGGTCGATCCGGCGCATCGACTGCTCGGCAACGTGTTCCTCGACAAGCTGGTGCGCGCGCGTCGCTCCTCAAAGCTTGACGAATTGATGGACCCCGATCGTCGCCGCGTCATGGTGAACGACGATCAGGAAGAGGTCGCACGTTTCTTCGAACGCTATAATCTGATCTCGGCGCCGGTCGTGGACGAAGCCGATCGGCTGATGGGTGTCATCACCATTGACGATATCGTCGACGTTATCCGTGAAGAAGCATCCGAAGACATCGGCGCGCTGGGTGGCGTTAGTCCGCAAGAAGAATTGTCCGACACGGTCTGGTGGATCACCAAGAGCCGCTTCACTTGGCTCATCGTCAATCTGGTGACGGCCTTTATCGCCTCGAGCGTGATCGGCCTGTTTGAAGATCAGGTGCAGAAAATGGTCGCGCTGGCTGTGCTGGTGCCGATTGTGGCCAGCCAAGGCGGCAATGCCGCCACACAGACCATGACGGTGGCTGTGCGTGCTTTGGCGACGCGCGAATTGACCCGCGCCAATGCCTGGCGCGTCGTGCGCCGTGAGGTCATGGTGGGCTGCATCAATGGCATCGGCTTTGGCATTATCACGGGGATTGCGGCCGCCACCTGGTTTGGCATGGCCTCGATCGGCTTCGTGATTGCGCTGGCCATGTTCACCAATCTGGTGGCGGGCGCGATGGGTGGCATTCTCATTCCGATGGTGCTGGAAAAGTTTGATGCCGATCCGGCTGTCTCATCGGGGGCCTTTGTCACCACGGTGACAGATGTGGTCGGCAATTTTGCCTTTCTTGGCATTGCCACCTTGTGGTTCAAACTCGGCTAGCGTGCCATTAACCCGCTGTTGACGGGCGCCGTTTAACTTTCGGCGCATGCGCAAACATCTTCTTTTGATCACGGCCCTTGCCGCCACCGCACTCGCTGGTTGCGGCGGGCCTCGTATGCCTGCAGGCTCCCAATTCAGCGGGCCTTACCCCACCGACTTTGAAATCCATGGCGTTGATGTCTCCAAATATCAGGGCGACATTGACTGGAATGCTGCGCGCAATGGCGGCGTTCAATTCGTCTGGATCAAGGCGACCGAGGGCGCCAATCACGTTGATGCCAAATTCCAGCAGAACTGGATCGGCGCCAAACAGGCGGGCATTCCGCGTGGCGCTTATCATTTTGTGTGGTGGTGCCGTGATCCGCGCGAAGAGATTGAATGGTTCAAGGCCAATGTGCCCAATGAACCTGATGCGCTGCCGCCCGTTCTCGATGTTGAGGCCACGCCCGATTCCAAAAGCTGCAAGCGCACTCTGCAGCGTGAAGAGGTGCTGGCTGACATGCGCCTCATGCTGCAGGAGCTGGAGCGCGCCTATGGCAAGCGCCCGGTGATTTACGTCACTGTCGATTTTTACCAGCACGTGATGCATCCCAGTGAATTTTCGGATTATCCGATCTGGGTGCGCAGCGTGAAACATTCGCCGCCCATCACCTACCCGGGTCGGCGCTGGGCGTTCTGGCAATATCAGTCAGACGGCACCGTGCCGGGCATTCGCGGCAAAGTTGACCGCAACGCTTTTGCGGGCACACGCGCGCAATGGGACGCCTGGTTGCAGGGACGTTGAGCGCACGCCATCATAAGAGGGGAGACACGCCATGCTGAAAGTCTGGGGCCGCCTGAATTCGATCAATGTGCAGAAAGTTGTTCTGGCGCTGGAAGAGGCAGGCGTTGCTTATGAGCGCGTCGATGCGGGCTTGCAGTATGGGATCAACACGAGCCCTGACTATCGCGCGATGAATCCGATGGGGCTCATTCCCACCATTGATGACAATGGTTTTGTGCTTTGGGAGAGCAATGCGATCACGCGTTATCTGTGCGCCAAATATGCGCCCGACACGCTCTATCCTGAAAACCTGCAGGCGCGTGCAGATGCCGAGCGCTGGATGGATTGGCAAAGCGGCACGCTGAACGGCGCGATGGTGCCAGCGTTCTACAATCTGATCCGTGTGGCGGCTGACAAGCGCGATATGGCAGCGGTTGAAAGCTCACGTCAAAAATCGATTGAGCTGGTCGCCATGTTTGATGCCCATCTCAAGGCTCGCGATTTCGTCACAGGCGCTGATTACGGCATGGGTGACATCGGCCTTGCACCGATCATGCATCGCTGGCTGCACATGCCATGTGAGCGGCCCCCGACTCCCTATCTCGAGGCTTGGTATCAGCGCCTCATGCAGCGGCCCGCTTGTCAGCGGGTTCTAACGCTGCCGCTCAGCTGATCACGCCTCTTCGTCGTCATCAATCACCGGCGCACCTTCTGCGCCGGGCAGGCCGAGGCGATAAATGCCGCGGAATTTTTCCGGGTCCGCAGGCTCGCCTTTGCGATAGATGACGATCTGGCCCGTGCGCGCCAGACCAATGGCGGCATTGCGCACTTCGCGTGCCCATGTGCCCGCCTGCGCATCGTCACCCTTGCGACCTTCAGCAAAATGTTTGGCAACCACCATGGGCGAGATCACACGCCCCACGCCCTTTTCATGGCACAGCCGCAGGATGAGGGCTTCAAGCGTGGGGCGGTTGCGTGGCTTTTTCTCGAGCTTTTCTTCGCGCTTCTTGACGGGCTTTTTGACTTTTTTCACGCGATTGTCTCCGGCGGCTCGTAGGTCACGGCTTCATGCGCATCCGACACATATTGGCGCGCGGACATGACGAGCAGAATGGCTGCTGTTGTGGTCATAAAGGCATAGGGTCCAGCAAACCAGCCGAAATAGGCGAGCGCGAAAAAGAAAGCGCGCTGGCCGCGGGTGAAATGGCGCCCGGCGGCAATGTTCATCTTGGCCGCACGCATGGCGGTCTGGCGACGGGTCTTGGCGTCGGGTGATTGCTTTTGCGGTGTCGCACCGACCAAAATCGCGGTGTAGTTGAACAGGCGATAGGACCAGGCGAATTTGAAAAAGGCATAGCCGAAGATCAGGATCAGCCCGACGATCTTGATTTCCCACAAGGCGCGCGACTGGTCGGCGCCAAAGGGCAGGTCGGCAAAGACCTTCAAAACATCGTCCGTGGCGCGCAGCAGCGCTGAGACACCGCCAATGGCCAGAAGCGACGTGGAGGCAAAAAAGGCCGTGCCATTTTGCAAGGAGGCCATCAAAGAGGCATCCATAATGCGGTTTTCACGCTCGGACATTTCGAGCATCCAGCGCATGCGATAGTTGTTCATCAGCTGGTTGAGGCCATTTTCCTGGCCGGGCCCATGGCCCAGCAACAGGTGATAGATGCCCCAGGCGATGACAAAAAAGCCAAAGGCGATGAGGTCAGGCATGGTCAGGCCGAGGTCTTTCACGAGCGGTCCTTCTGAAGCTGCCGAGAATCGGGTGGGATCACCATAGCTTCATGGGGAGAAGCCTGCGAGGTTTGGCAAAGCCGGGGCTGCCATGCGTCTGGTTTATGGCTAGGCTGGCGGTCAGCTGGATGACGATCCGAAGGAATATCGCATGAAGGGTGCAGGCGGCATTGCTCTTGTGACGGGGGCAGGGACAGGCATAGGCCGGGCTTCCGCCTTGGCTTTGGCTGAAGCAGGCTGGACAGTGGTTCTGGCGGGACGGCGGCCTGAGCCGCTAGATGCTGTTGCACACGCCATTCTGGCCAGCGGCGGCGATGCTTTGGCTGTGCCTACCGATGTGGCGGACGAAGACAGTGTGGACGCTCTGTTTGAAGAGGTGCGTCGCCTCTACGGCCGCCTCGACCTGCTGTTCAACAATGCAGGGCTGTTTTCACCCGCTGTGCCGCTGGAAGATCTGACTTACGCGCAATGGCGTCAGGTGGTGGATGTCAATTTATCCGGTGTGTTTCTGTGCACGCGTGCGGCGTTTCGGCTGATGAAGGCGCAAGATCCGATGGGTGGGCGCATCATCAACAATGGCTCGATCTCGGCGCAGACCCCGCGCCCCAATTCCTCGCCCTATACATCAACCAAACATGCCGTGACTGGCCTCACCAAGGCGGCAGCACTCGATGGACGCAAATATAATATTGCCGTTGGCCAGATCGATATTGGCAATGCCGAGACGGATATGGTGTCGCGAATGAAGACGGGTGTGCCGCAGCCCGATGGGCGCATCATGCCCGAGGCGGTGATGGATGTGGCCCATGCGGTGCGCTCGGTCGTTCACATGGCCAACCTGCCGCTGGATGCCAATGTGCTGTTCATGACCGTCATGGCGACCAAAATGCCCTTTGTGGGACGCGGCTGAGCGGCTAGAGAGCCTTATGGCATTGCATCTCATCAAACTCTGCGTGGGCGCTGACTCGATCAAGGACCTTGAGGACTGGATCGGGGCGCGGCTGAAGCACATGAAAAAAGCCGGGCTTGAGCCCGAGCAATTTCACACGACCCGCATGTTGCCCAAACGGGTCGACGAAATTCTCGACGGCGGCTCCCTCTATTGGGTGATCAAAGGGCAGATTGCCGCGCGTCAGGAGATGCGCGAAATTCGTCCCTTCATCGATGGCGAGGGCATTTCGCGTTGCCATCTGGTGCTCGAGCCCAAGGTGGTCGCGGTCATGCCGCGACCGTGCCGTCCCTTTCAGGGCTGGCGCTATTTGAAAGATGAAGACGCGCCGCGTGATCTGGGCGCGGATGGCGGCGAGGTGGCCGACATGCCCGAAGAATTGCGCCGCGAATTGCGCGAGATGGGATTGCTCTGATCCATGCTCATCAACCTGCTCATCGCGCTGGCCATTCTTTTTGGCGTCTATCACGCGATCCGCTTTGCCGGACGTGCGCCGCCCAAGGCGCTGGTGCGTGCGGTGAAAATGGCAGGTGGTGTGGCAGCCTGCGGCGTGGCTGGTCTGCTGTTTCTGCGCGGGCATTCAGAAATTGCGATTGCGCTGATTGGTCTGGGCGCGTGGATTGCAGGCTATGGCGTGGCACCACAATGGCTGCAGCGGTTCAAAGGCGGCAAGCCGGGTGCGCAGCGTTCAGCCATGATCGAGATTGAAATTGATCCGGCGAGTGGCGCCATGCAGGGCGTTGTGCTGGCTGGCACATACGAAGGGCGCCAGCTCGGAGAACTGACGCCCGCAGAATGCAACGCGCTTTATCAGGAAGTGTATGGCGCCGATCAGCCGGGCGCGCGTTTGTTAGAGATTTATTTTGACCGCCGCTTTCCGGGCTGGCGTCAGACAGACGAGCGTGACGAGCACACGCGGGCTCGCCAGGCGACCCATGACCGTGTCAGCAGCGCGATGACCGAGGATGAAGCTTATCAGGTCTTGGGCCTTGGGAAGGGTGCCACGCGTGACGAAATCACGGGGGCGCATCGCGCCCTCATGAAGAAACTCCATCCCGACCACGGGGGGACGACGGCGCTCGCTGCGCGCGTCAATGAGGCTAAGGAAATTCTGATGCGTCGCCATCAGTGAAACTTTCTCTAGTTCTTCGTGGTGAAGCAGCTCATGCCCGAGCGCTTGAGTGATTTGCAGGCAGCTTCGGCTTGCGTTTCCGTCAGTCCGGCAAAGCGCGCGCGATACATGGTCTGGCGGCCCTTGCTGATTTTTTCCGTGACAGGCGTCGCCTTTGCGAGCGCGCCTTTGCTGGCTGTTTTGGCGCGTGAGATCAGCGCTTGTGCCTTGCCCGGCGCATCCGTTGCGCCAATCTGAATCATCGTGCCCTTGGCCTTGGCAGGCTGCGCTTTAGGCGCTGCAACAGCGACTTTCTTGCTCGGTGCGGTGGTTTCAACGCGCGCATATTTGGGTTCGGCGCGGTTGGTCATTTTGGCGGCAGGCGCATCCTGCATGCCGACCCAGCGCATGCCATTGGCCTGTGCGGGTGCTACAACTGCTGCAGCATTCAGAGACGGGCGGTTGGCGCTGTCGATATTGACACCCTGATAGCCAACAGGCTCGGTGGAGGCGACTTGCACAGGGCGCGCAGGCGCGGCGGAGTCTTGGGCAGTGCGCGCAACCTGCACACGTGTTTCAGGCTTGGAGGCCTGCGCCTTGGCGGTGACGACAGGTTCCATGCGCGCATTGGCGAAAACAGACGGCGCTGTTTTTGTATGCGAGGCATATTGGATTTTGTCTTCGATCAGATTGGCCATAATGCGGTCGCGGGCGGCGGCCGACGTGCCACCCAGAACAGCCGCCACAAGATGCTGCCCATCACGACGCACAGAGCTCAGCAGATTAAAGCCTGATGCATTGGTGTAGCCGGTCTTGATGCCATCAACGCCTTCGATGCGACCAAGCAGATTGTTGTGGTTGCGGATCGACTGGCCCGCATAGCGGAAGTTCGATGTGGCGAAATAGGTGTAATATTTCGGGAAGCGTTCCTGAATGGCGCGACCCAGCAGCACAAGATCGCGCGCTGTGGTGATCTGGCGCTTGTCAGGCAGGCCTGAAGCATTGGCATAAACAGTGCGCGACATGCCAAGCGAGCGCGCCTTGGCCGTCATCATTTCTGCAAAGCGGGGCTCGGTGCCGCCAATGTGTTCGGCAATCGCGGCCGCAACGTCATTGGCCGAGCGCGTCACAAGTGCCTTGATGGCGTCTTCGGCCGAAATTTCTTCGCCAGCGGCGAGATAAAGTTTTGATGGCTTCATGGATGCCGCATGGCGCGACATGCGGATCGGTGTCTCAAGAGTCATCTTGCCGCGCTCGAGCTGCTCAAACAGCATGTAGAGCGTCATGACTTTGGTCACGGACGCCGGATGGCGCAGCTCGTTCTCGGCTTTCGCGTAGAGAACCTTGTTGGTGTTGGCGTCGATGACGAAGGCGGCGAAGGGGGGCGTGTAGCCTTGCGCCGCGTGAGCGCGCTTGCCCTTTTTCTTGGGCCGGGCCTGCGCCTCTGTGGCAGCCAGAGACAGGCTGAATATGACACCAACGCCGACCAAAATGGCAAGAGCTCGGCTTTTTTGGCCTGCCAAACGCATCATCATCCAAGAACCCCGACCGCCTAGGACGGTACCTTCCGGACCGTTACCTAAAAACAACACTGGATGCAGGTTAGGCGAACGCGGTTACGGCCGAGTTAATGCGGGCCTTGCGGAATGGGTCTTTTGCGATCGGCAACGGAGCGCTTGCCGACTGATCTTGATCGGCTTTTTTCAAAGATCTGCGAAGAAAGGCGTGCCCTGAGGCGTTTTTTTGTGTTGTGCATTGCATAATATTTGTTCAGCAGTGCCTACATTAACCATCTTGCAACCTGACGTTGGGTGACTTAATCCCAAATTATTCGCGCCCGTTTTGGGCCAGACTGTTTTTTTTATGTCTTGTTTTTGTCTTGATGGAGGAAGCCATGCGCGCTCCGAATTTTTTCGTCTCCCTGATCGCAGCGGGTTTTCTCACAGCGTGCGGGCCGCAAGAGCGCTCTCCCGAATTTTACGAGCAGGCAGACAATGCCGCTGAATTCACGAAGGCTTTTGAATTTTGCAGCAAATCGGGAATGAGCCAGAAGGAAAAGTGCGCGCCCGTCTGGCAGGCCAAAATGAAGATGGACAAGGCTGAGGAACGGGACCTGTTCGAGCGCGCCATTGCGGAGCGGGTGGGTGTCACAATTGTCCCGCAATCACGCAACCAGGCGCCCGCGGCCGAGAAGGTGTCCTCGCGAAAGGCACCCAATATGGAGACGGCGACGGCCGATTCAGAGAGGCCGTCCGCTAGGAACTAATGGGACGGCCGGCCCAAGATTATTGTGCATCGCACAAAATAATCTTGACCAAATGGTGCGCTGCATATAAACAGGATGCAACGGCAGGTCGGCAAAGACTCTTGCCGCGGATCAGCCACCCGGCGGGTGGCCCGTTGAAAGGGTAATTATCATGTTCAAGAACATCGAAGACCTCCAGGCTTTCTCCAAAGATCAGATCGAATCCGCCACGGCTTCGGCCTCTGCGCTGACCAAGAGCGTCCAGCAGATTGCTGCTGAAACGGCCGAATTCTCCAAGAAGTCGCTGGAAACCCAGACTGCTTTCGTGGAAAAGCTGATCGCGACCAAGTCGCTCGATGGCGCCATCCAGCTCCAGCAGGACTATGCCAAGTCCTCCTATGAGACGCTGGTCGCCCAGGCCACCAAATTCGGCGAGCTCTACACAAGCCTCGCCAAGGAAGCTTTCAAGCCGGTTGAGACGGCCATGGCCAAGGCTCAGACTTTCGCCAAGTAAGTCTCTGCTTTTAAGCTAATTTCAGATTTTGAAAGGCCCGGGCTTGTCCCGGGCCTTTTGCTTTGGGGGCGGATCTCGGACTTCTGTCCACATTCGAATGAGCGCAGGCGTTTTTTCATCATGATCCGGCCCTACTCGTATTGGCATGTGACTTGCCACCCCCTTAGACTGTGGGTTGAAGCCCTGTGAGAGACTCGAAATTTGGGATGCGGCCGGTCGCGGCCAAATCCCGCAGGGCAGGGGAAGGGTTGACCCCTTACCATTGGCGTTTGACGGACTACATGAGTGGTGTCCGGGGATTGGGACGAGGGACACGTGAGCGTCGGCAGGTTTTTGTTTCGGAACGGGATAGGCGGGGGCACACAGCGCTCTGCGCCGCACCGTGCCGCGCGTGAGCCACGCAAAGGTGACCCGGGGAACTCCGGAACGGCGGTGATCACCCGCACCAAAACCCAGACGAAGAAGCCGAGCATGTACCGGGTTCTGCTTCTGAACGACGATTACACGCCGATGGAATTTGTGACCCACGTCTTGATGCGGTTTTTTAACAAGGATGCCGATGAGGCCAACCGGATCATGATGCATGTGCATCATCATGGGGTCGGGGAATGCGGCGTTTTTACCTATGAAGTTGCCGAAACCAAGGTCACGATGGTCATGGATTTCGCACGCAAACATCAGCACCCTTTGCAATGCATTATGGAAAAGAAGTGAGAGCCGACCATGCCGTCCTTTTCCCGCAATCTTGAACAATCGCTGCATCGGGCTCTCGCGGTGGCCAATGAACGCCATCATGAATATGCCACGCTCGAACATTTGCTCCTGAGTCTGCTCGACGATCAGGATGCCGCCGCTGTCATGCGCGCCTGTTCGGTCGACACCGATGTGCTCAAGAAGAACCTGGTTGAATATATCGATCAGGAACTCGAAAACCTCGTCACCGATGGGCATGAAGATGCCAAGCCGACAGCGGGTTTCCAGCGCGTCATCCAGCGCGCAGTCATTCATGTGCAATCGTCTGGCCGAGAAGAAGTCACTGGCGCCAATGTGCTGGTTGCCATTTTTGCTGAGCGCGAGAGCCATGCCGCTTACTTCCTGCAAGAGCAGGACATGACGCGCTATGACGCGGTCAATTACATCAGCCACGGAATTGCCAAGCGCCCGGGCATGTCCGACCCGACCAAATCACCACGCGGAGCCGAAGAAGAAAACGAGCAGCGTGATACGCGCGAGCCGCGCGAACCTGCAGGCGATGGCAAGAAAAAAGAAGGCGCGCTCGAAGCCTATTGCGTCAATCTGAACAAGAAGGCGAAGGACGGCCGTATCGATCCCCTGATCGGTCGCGAACCTGAAGTGCAGCGCACGATTCAGGTCTTGTGCCGCCGCCAGAAGAACAATCCGCTGCTCGTGGGCGACCCCGGCGTTGGCAAGACCGCCATTGCCGAAGGTTTGGCGCGCAAGATCATCAAGGGCGAAGTGCCTGAAGTGCTCGCTGACGCGACCGTCTTTTCGCTCGACATGGGCACGCTGCTGGCGGGCACCCGCTATCGCGGTGATTTCGAAGAACGCCTGAAGCAGGTGATGAAAGAGATTGAGCAGCATCGCAATGCGATCCTGTTCATCGATGAAATTCACACCGTGATTGGTGCGGGCGCGACCTCGGGTGGCGCAATGGATGCGTCGAACCTGTTGAAGCCAGCTCTCGCCCAGGGCACGCTGCGCTGCATCGGCTCGACCACCTACAAGGAATATCGCCAGTATTTTGAAAAGGACCGCGCGCTGGTGCGCCGCTTCCAGAAGATCGATGTGAATGAACCCTCGATCCCGGATGCGATTGAAATCATGAAGGGGCTGAAGCCCTATTTCGAGGAGTTCCACAAACTCCGCTACACCAATGATGCGATCAAGGCGGCGGTGGAATTGTCCGCCCGCTACATCAATGATCGCAAGCTGCCTGACAAAGCGATCGACGTGATCGACGAGACGGGCGCCTCGCAAATGCTTCTGCCGGAGAACCGCCGCAAGAAGACCATTGGCATCAAGGAAATTGAATCGACCATCGCGACCATGGCGCGCATTCCGCCCAAGACGGTCTCGAAGGATGATGCCGAAGTCTTGCAGCATCTCGAAGAATCCTTGCGCCGCGTCGTCTATGGACAGGACACGGCCATCGGGGCGCTGTCATCGGCGATCAAACTGTCGCGTGCAGGTCTGCGCGATGCTGAAAAGCCGATTGGCTGCTATCTCTTCTCGGGCCCCACGGGCGTTGGAAAGACGGAAGTGGCGCGCCAGTTGGCGGCGGCTTTGGGCGTGCAGCTGACCCGTTTCGATATGTCGGAATATATGGAGCGCCACACAGTGAGCCGACTTCTCGGCGCACCTCCCGGCTATGTCGGCTTTGATCAGGGCGGCTTGCTGACTGATGCCATTGACCAGCATCCCCATTGCGTGCTGCTGCTCGATGAAATCGAAAAGGCGCATCCCGATCTCTACAACATCCTGTTGCAGATCATGGATCACGGCAAACTCACCGATCACAATGGCAAGCAGATCGATTTCCGCAATGTCATCCTGATCATGACGACCAATGCGGGCGCGGCTGATATGGCCAAGTCGGCGTTCGGCTTCCACCGCGCCAAGCGCGTGGGCGATGATGTCGAGGCGATCAACCGTCTGTTTGCACCTGAATTCCGCAACCGTCTCGATGCGATTGTGCCCTTCGGTCATCTTCCGAGCGAGGTCATCTCGCAGGTTGTCGACAAATTCATCATGCAGCTGGAAGCACAGCTCGCTGATCGCAATGTGTCGATTGAACTGACCGATGAAGCGCGCAAATGGCTCGTTGAGCATGGCTATGACGAGGCGATGGGCGCACGCCCGATGGCGCGTGTCATCCAGACCCACATCAAGACGCCACTGGCCGATGAAGTGCTGTTTGGTCGCCTGAAGAATGGCGGCACGGTGCGTGTCGTGGTCAAGGGTGACGAAGACGGCACACGCACGCTGGGCTTTGTCTATCCCGAAGGCCCCGTCCTGCCACGCCCCGAGCGTGACATTGTTGAAGCTGGCAAAAAGCGCGTGCGGGCAGAGCCCGAAGTGCGGGCCAAGGCGAAAAAGAAGTCACCCTCCAAGAGCGGTGGATCGCCGATGGTCCCAAAGGTGCCGCTGAAGAATTGAGAAAAAAGGCCGGGGCAACCCGGCCTTTTTTTTGCGCGTCATTGCAAGCCTCGTCATTGCGAGGAGCCGTAAGGCGACGAAGCAATCCATCTAGCGATAGCCACGCGAAGATGGATTGCCGCGTCGCTTCGCTCCTCGCAATGACGATGAAGAACTACAGAGCCGCGATGATTTTCGCCGCGTTCGCCTTCAGCACGTCCGGGCTTTCCATCGTTCCCGAATGCCGCCGCAACGCCACGCCTTCCCAGCGCGGGATCACATGCACATGCAGGTGAAACACCGTCTGCCCGGCGGCGGCCTCATTGAATTGTGTGATGATGACGCCATCAGCGCCCATGCCGGTTTTCACCGCACGTGCAATCTTTTGCACGCTGGCAAACAGCGCAGCGAATGTGCTGGCATCCGCATCGAGCAAATTGACAGAGGCCGCTTTGGGCAAGACGAGCGTGTGCCCATCGGCTTGCGGCATGATGTCCATGAAGGCGATGGTGTGGTCGTCTTCATAAACCTTGGTGCAGGGAATTTCGCCACGCAGGATTTTCGCGAAAATGTTTTGTGTGTCGTATGTCATATAATTGTCTCCATATGACCCTCTCCCAGAGGGAGAGGGTGGACTCGCGAAGCGAGCCGGGTGAGGGGTTACACTTGATCTTGCTGACGCCGTAACCCCTCATCAGTCATGCTGCGCATGACAGCTTCTCCCTCAGGGAGAAGCGGGGCATGCGTCGCGTGCTCAGCCCTTCTTGAACGGCACATGCTCGCCATAAATCTCAATCTCAGCTTCAACATGCGTGCGCTCGCGCACGAGAAAATCCTTCACCGCTGCGGCCAGTCTCACATCAGCAAATTCATGGGCTGAGAAAGTCTCAACCGGCTCATAGCCGCGCGCCAGTTTGTGCTCGCCCTGCGCGCCAGCTTCGACCCGCAGCAAACCGCGTGCGAGCGCAAAGTCGATGGCGCGATAATAGCAGAGCTCGAAATGCAAAAAGGGATGCTCTTCCACGCAACCCCAATTGCGCCCATAGAGCGCATCATCACCAATGAAATTGATGGCACCCGCAATCCAGCGACCCTCGCGCTTGGCCATGACCAGCAAGATTCGGTCCGCCATCGTGCGCCCGACTTCTGTAAAGAACGCGCGCGTCAGATAGGGCGTGCCCCATTTGCGCGATCCTGTGTCGATGTAGAAATCGAAAAACGCGTCCCAGTGCTCTTCGATAATGTCAGCGCCGGTGAGCATATGCACGTCAATGCCCGCACTCAGCGCTTGCTCGCGTTCCTTGCGGATGTTCTTTCGTTTGCGTGAGGCAAGCGCGTCCAGAAACGCGTCGAAATTGGAGTATCCACGATTAAGGAAATGGAATTGTTTTCCCGAGCGCTGCAGCCATCCAGCGGTTCCCAGCGCCTCGTAATCGGCTTGATCGGGAAACGTGACATGGGTGGAGGAGGCTTTGGTCTGCGCGCGTGCAGCTTGCAGACCTGCGATCAAAGTGGCGCGCGCTTCTTTTGCACGCGGCGTGTCGGCCACCAGCAGGCGGCGTCCAGTGGCGGGCGTAACGGGCACGCAGACTTGCAGCTTGGGATAATAATCGCCGCCCGCGCGCTCAAAGGCGTCGGCCCAGGCATGGTCGAACACATATTCGCCCATCGAATGCGATTTGAGATAGGCGGGCGCACAGGCGAGCAGGTTGCCCTGCGCATCTTCCACAAGCAGATGCAGCGGCGCCCAGCCTTGGCGGGCCACCGCCGAGCGCGAGACTTCGAGCGCGTGCAAAAAGGCATGCGAGAGAAAGGGATTGTGGCGCTCGGCAAAGCGCAGCGAGTCGATGTCTTGCGTGAGCGTTTGCTGAGGCGGCAAGGCTCCGGTCGGATTTTGCGGGTTGGCGCAAGCATCCCACAGCGTAGGCGCGATCTCGCTGATCGAGCGAATGGTGCGCAAGGTGAGATGAGGCTCAGCCATTAGAGTAGCTCTCTGCTCTGGCGCGCAAACAGCGCAGATGCACCAAGGCCAACCGCAGTCAGCAGAATGGCATGGGCCAGCAAAGTCGGCGACAGGCCGAAATGATGCAGGCCATAGCCAAACAGAACCGGCCCCAGTGCTTGCCCCATGAAGAAGGAAAAAGCATGGACGGAAAAAGCCGCCGCGCGCGCTTGCGGCGCAAGCGAGGCGACTTCGGTCTGTACGGAATTATGGATCATCAAAAAGCCAAAGCCGAGGAGAGAAAACAGCGTCGCCAGAATGCCCCAGCTGGGCAGGATGATGCAAAGCCCCAGTGACACGCCGCCAATCACACCGCCCCAGGCCATAAAGCTCACACGTGTGAGGTGGCGCATCAGCCATGTGACCGCCAGCGAATAGACCAGCCCGCCGATGCCGATGCCCGCAATCACCATGCCGGCCTCTTTGGGGCCGCCCAGACCATTGCTCTCCAGAATTTCCGAAATGAAGGGCGTGACGGCGAAGATGGCAATGGATTCCAGAAAGACTGTGCCAAAGCACAGAAAGCTTTTGGGGTTGCGAAACACATCTGCATAGCCGCCGTAAGCGCCCGCCAGACTGGGACGCGTGCTGGCCGTGGATGTTTTTTCGCGCAAGACGATGGCCGCACCTGTGGCTGCAATCGCGGTTGTCAGGGCACCAGCATAAAAGAACGCGCGCCAGCCTATGGTTTCCGCCAGCAGGCCCGACAGGGTCGAGGCGAGGATCTGGCCAATCAGAGTGGCGGCCAGAAAGCGCGCAATCGCCACCTGTCTTTGGTCGGGCGGGAATTTGTCGCCGATCAGTGCCATGGCCACAGGCATGGTGCCGCCACCCGCCAATCCCCCGACAAAGCGCAAGGTTAGCAGCATGTCGAAATCCGTGACCCAGGCTCCTGCAATCAAAGTGAGTGTGAGAATGGCCAGACAAATGGCGAGCAGGCGGCCTTTGCCAAAGGCATCGCCAATTGGCCCGAGCACTGGTTGGCCCAGCGCATAGGGCAAAGCATAGGCCGAGGCGACGAGCGCGGCTGTGGCCACAGGCACGGAAAATTCGCGCGCCAGCGATGTCACCAAGGGATCAATGGAGCGATAGGCAACAGCACTCGCCAAGCCGCAGAGGGAGATAAAAAACAGAACCATCAGACGAGTTCAAACATGGCGTCGATTTCAACAGCACTGCCCAGCGGCAGTTCAGCGACACCCACAGCCGCGCGCGCATGGCGACCGTGTTCGCCAAACACCTCGACCATCAGGTCAGAGGCGCCATTGACGACGGGCGCGATGGCGGTGAAGCCTGGCACAACATTGACGAACGCGCCGAGCTTCACCACACGCGCAATGGCATCAAGCGAGCCGACGCAGGCTTGCGCTTGCGCCAAGAGATTGAGCGCACACAAGCGCGCGGCCTCACGCCCCGCCTCGGGTGTCACGTCACCGCCCAGCTTGCCGCAATGGTCTGGGCTGAGGGCGCCGTTCGCCCCAAAGGCCAATTGGCCTGAGACGATGAGGAGTTTGCCGCTCACGATGGCGGGAACATAATTGGCCAGCGCCGCCGCCGGGGCGGGCAGGGTGAGGCCTAATTGCGCAAGGCGCGTCTCAGCGCTCATGTTTTCTCCTCAAACTTTCACACCAGCCCTTTGCGAGCGGGTCCGGAGCCCCTATTTCTGGAGCAGCGCAGGCCGCACGAACAGGCCTGTTTGTGCATAGCAGTTTTTACCGCAGGACGGGACCGGATGACATTTTTCAAAGCGACCGCCCCGTTTTTTGCCCTTGGCCTGTGGGTGGGCCCCGTGGGCGCGGTTGAGGGTCCGGTTTTTGTACCCCATCGCGCCATCTATGACCTGAGCCTGCTCAAGAGCACGGGGACATCGGCGCCCGCATCGGCGCGCGGGCGCATTGCCTTTGATTTCTCTGGCAGCGCTTGTGATGGCTTTGTGACCACGTTCCGGCAGGTGACTGAATTGCAGCCCTCGGAAGGGGAAACCCGCACCTCCGATATGCGCTCGACCACATTCGAGGATGGTCCGGGCAAAGTGCTGCGCTTCAAGATCGAGACTTTGGTCAATGGGCGTCTGTCCGAGACCATCGATGGCACTGCGCAGAAGGCTGATGATGGCGAGGCCGTATCCATTGATTTGCGCGCGCCCAAGCTCGCGAAACATGATTTTGGTGTCGTGCCGCTTTTTCCAACTGAACAGGTGCGCATGATGATTGCAGCCGCCAAAGCCGGCAAGCACACGGTGGAAGCCAAAGTGTTTGATGGTTCCGATACAGGCGCTAAAATTTTCGACACGCTGGCCGTGATCGGCGCGCAAGCGTCCAATCCGCCCGATGACACCGCCTTGCACGACGCACTCAAGACCATGCCGCGCTGGCCTGTCGTGGTGAGCTATTTTGATCCCGGAAAACCCGACGCCACACCAACTTATATTTTGGGCTTTGATCTTTACGAGAATGGCGTGTCAGGCAATCTGCGGCTGGATTACGGGGACTTTGTACTGGCCGGCATGATGAGCAAATATGAGCCACTGCCTGTGAAGGATTGTAAGTAACAGTAGCGTCGTCATTGCGAGGAGCAAAGCGACGAAGCAATCCAGAGCCACACGTGAGGCTTTCTTGATTACTTCGCTCCGCTCGCAATGACTGCGAGGCAAACGTCACTCATCCTCAAACGCTATGCCGCGCACCACAGCGTCACCACCAAACTTTTTGCGCAAGGCGTCCACTGCCGCCTCACGCGCTTTGTCGCGGGTGGTTTGCGTATCGGCCAGATCGCCGTGATCGGCTTCGGACGCCGCACATAAATGGCTCACGCCCACGCCGATCAGGCGGAAGGATGTGCCATCGGCTTCCTTCTCAAGACATTCGCGTGCGGCATTGAAAATGCGGGTGGCGAGTTGGGTAGGCTCGTTCAATGTGCGTGCGCGCGTGCGGGATTTGAAATCGCCCGTCTTCAGCTTCAGCGTGATCGTGCTGCCGGCAAGTTCGGATTCCTTCAGGCGGTCAGAGACTTTCTCGCTCATGCGCCACAATTCGCGCGCCAGCGTGTCGATATCGGTCATATTGGCATTGAAGGTCGTCTCATTGGAGACGCTCTTGGTCTCGCGCTCGGGAGAGACGTCGCGCGTATCAATGCCGCGCGACAGGCGCGACAAGCGCATGCCTTCCATTCCGTAGCGACGCATGAGATCGGTCTCGTCGGCGCGTTGCAGATCGCCAATCAGGCGATAGCCATCGGCCTCAAGCCGTTCGCGCGTCACGCGCCCCACGCCCCAGATCATGCCAACGGGTTTGTCGCGCAGAAAGTCGAGCACTTCCGCCTCGCCAATCACGGCAAAGCCGCGCGGTTTGTCGAGATCGGACGCGATCTTTGCCAGAAATTTGCAATAGGACAGGCCCACAGACACCGTAATCCCAATGGTCTTTTCGACATCGCGGGCAAAGCCTGCCAGCACGTGATCAATGCTCGCCCCATGCAGACGCTGCGTGCCGGTGAGATCCAGAAAAGCCTCGTCAATGGAAATGGGCTCTACCAGTGGCGTCAAGGCGCGCATCATCTCGCGCACCTGTTCGCCGACCTGCGCATATTTTTCCATATTCGGGCGCACTACGACCGCATCGGGGCAGGCTTCAAGCGCCTTGTACATCGGCATGGCGGAGCGCACGCCATAGGTGCGTGCGATATAGCAACAGGTCGAGACAACACCGCGTTGGCCACCGCCAATGATCAAAGGCTTGTCGCGCAGACTTGGGTCATCGCGCTTTTCAACAGCGGCATAAAAGGCATCGCAATCAATATGCGCGATGGTGAGACGGGCGCGCTCGGCATGTGTGATGAGGCGTGGTGAGCCGCAGGCATGGCAGCGCATGGGGCGACCGGCGGGCGGCCCCTCGCTCAGGCAATCGCGGCACAGCGCGCTCAGATGCTCTGCCATTCGGCGGGGCCTGCCAGACTTTCGCGCGCGCCCGCGATCACGTCAGGGCGCAGATCGGCTTCACCTGCAAAGATCAGCAGGCTTTCTTCATCCGCGCATAAATGCTCCAGCACCGCGCCCATAAAGCCCGGTTCCTGCGCCGCCTTGCGGATGCCCTCATGATCAAGCCCGCTCAGCGAGAGAAAGCGATCCAGCCGCTCGGCATCGGCTGCCAGCCAGGAGAGTGCCTGCACGGCAATTTCAAACGCACGCTCGGGCGTGACGCGGGCCGGGCGCGGGCGCTCGGGCGCGCTTCTGGCGCGCGGCTCTGGCTTGGGATGGGGGCGAAATTGGCGCTCAGTCATGACGGGCTCTGCGAAAAAATCCAAACTGCAGTATGATGTGCGGGCTCGGATTCTCAATTCGGCAAGGTTTCAGGTTCTAGAACGTCTATCATGCCCACACAGTCGTGGCACGGAATGCGAGACACATGTCCAAGAAAGTCCTGATCGTCGAAGACAATGAGCTCAATATGAAGCTCTTCAACGATCTTCTGGAGGCCCATGGCTACCAGACGGTTCAGACCCGCTCAGGGCTGGAGGCGACAGGACTTGCGCGCACGCATCGGCCGGACCTGATCTTGATGGACATTCAATTGCCGGAGGTCTCGGGCCTCCAGGTGACGCAATGGATCAAGGAAGACCCGGATCTGAAACATATTCCGGTCATCGCCATCACGGCTTTTGCGATGAAGGGCGATGAGGAAAAGATCCGCCAAGGGGGCTGTGAGGCTTATTTGTCCAAGCCCATTTCGGTCGTCAAATTCCTCGAGACCGTCAAAAACTACATCGGCGATTGATGACAGGCTGGGCGCTCGCGCCCTAATTCTGTCGCCTTGCTACGAAATCATGAACGACATGCGAGAGATTCGCGTCCGTGTTAACGTAATGCATTGAGGTAAACGCGAGGGATAAGTCCGCAATGCCCCCGCTATGCATTGCAATTGCCCGCCGGGTCTGCGACTCTTTTGATCACCCCCGCGCCTATGGGGGACAGATATTCCGATACCCTACGGAGTGCTCAGGTCCGCCGCATCTCCTGGGTCCGTGGGGTCGGCCGGTCGGTGATGGCAAGGAGTGGCCTCCTCAAGTGCCGTCGTCCCGACCGGCCACCAATTCAAAAGCCCCGGCTCGCGCTTGCGACCGGGGCTTTTTTTGAAGCGAAAAACGAAAAAAGCCGCCCGGAGGCGGCTCGTTTCTCGTGAAACAGCAAGATCTTACTTGATCTTCGTTTCCTTGAAATCGACGTGCTTGCGCACGACAGGGTCGTACTTCTTGAAGGTCAGCTTTTCGGTCTTCGTACGAGCGTTCTTGGACGTCACGTAGAAGAAACCGGTGTCGGCGGTCGACAGGAGCTTGATCTTGATATTGGCGGCCTTGGCCATGGGTCTGATCCTGAATAGCCGGCGCAGGCCGGAGAAAAAGAGATCGACCGGCGCTGTGGAAGGCCGGTCGGTTGGGGCGCACCTTACGGATCGCCAAGGCGATGTCAAGGTTTTCGGGGGGCTTTTACAAGAGCTCGCGCTGCCAGACGCCACGCCGGTCATAATAGAGGGGGACAGGCAGCATGGGGCTCATGCCCGCCTCGATCCGCTGGGCCAGTTCGAGCAAAATCGTGTGGGTGATCTGCGGCATGTCGAGCTTTTCCGCCCCCGACAGGGGCAGCCAGACGAGGTCAACCAGCTCTTTGTCCGGGCCGATCATCCCCTCGACCCGACCAGCGATGGATTCGGCGCTGACCGCGAAGAAGGCGGTGTCAAAGCGGCGCGGCCGACCCGTGGGGGTGACGGCGCGGGCGATGAGGTGCAATTGGTCGAGCTCGGGATAAAGGCCGTGGGCGGCATAGTCGGCCCAAGGGCCTTCCGGGGCGCTCTCAGGCGTGCCGTAATCGGGCGAGCCGATCAGCAGGCCGGTTTCCTCATAGGTCTCGCGGATGGCAGCCAGCGCCAGCGCGCGGGCGCTGGAGGGCGTGGCGCTGCGCGCTTTGCGCAGGAGACGCATCTCCGTCAATTCGGGCAGGGCGCCCGCCACATTCATTTTGCGATCAGACGGGTCGACACGCCCGCCTGGAAAGACATAGCGGCCGGGCATGAAGACATGGGATTCGTTGCGCCGTCCCATCAGCACGCTGGGCTCGCTGCCCGAGCCATCCACGACAATCATGGTGGCGGCAGGCACAGGCCGAATGGTGGGGTGACCGCTGCCGGGTGCGGATTTTTTCCCCGCAAGCCCGTTAAAGCTAGTGTTTTGGTCGCTCGCGCTCACGCGGCCTTGCCGGGAAGTGCGCGCGGCTCTGCCGTTTCAAAGCCATGCATGCGCAAAGCCCATTGCAGGGCGACCAGCGCACCTTTGAAACGTGGCAGGAACCAGAAGACGAGGGCCAAGGTCAGCAATGGCCAGACGACCATGTGAACGCGCAGATCCAGCGCATCATTGTTTTCTTCGACCAGAAGCATCAACGCGCCAACAATATGGGCGACGACGAGAATGGTGAAATAGGGCGGGGCATCATCGGCGCGATGGTGATGCAATTCCTCGCCACAGGTCGGGCAGCAATCGCTGACTTTCAGAAACCGATAAAACATTTTCCCTTCGCCGCAGGCGGGGCACCGCATGCGGAAACCGGTTTTCAGGGCTGCCCATCCATTGCGAGCGGGCATGTCTGAGATTTTGGCGGAAATGGTCATGGTGTTCCTGAATCAGCTCAGCGACTTTTCTTGCGCGCCTTCAATGGGGCTTTCCCGCCCTTTTTGCGAGGTGACGGGGTGTCGCGGCCACGCTTCGTCTTTTTGCCAAAACCGCCCCCACCGGGGCGCGGCTTGCCATCGCTCAGCATTTCAAAGCGCAAGGCACCCGCGAAAGGCGCCGCCTCGACCAGCTTGACCTCGACCAGATCCCCCAGCCGGAAGGTTTCACCTGTGCGATTGCCGATGAGGGCGTGCAGGCTCTCCTCGTGGCGGAAATAATCGGTGCCCAGCGTCGAGGCGGGGATAAAGCCATCCGCACCGGTATCCGTGAGTTTGACGAACAGCCCGACTTTGGTGACGCCTGCAATGCGGCCCTTGAAGGTCGCGCCGATCTGTTCCGACAGCCAGCCCGCAATCAGGCGATCATTGGTCTCGCGCTCAGCCGCCATGGCGCGCCGCTCGGAGGCTGAAATGCGCGCGGCGATTTCCGCCAGCTCGCCTTTTTCAAGATCAGGCAGGCCATCGGGGCCCAGTTTCAAAGCGCGGATCAATGCGCGATGCACAATCAAATCGGCATAGCGGCGAATGGGCGAGGTGAAATGCGCGTAGCGCTTCAGGTGCAGACCGAAGTGGCCGTAATTCTCTGACACATATTCAGCTTGCGCCTGCGTGCGCAAAACAACTTCATTGACGACATGCTCATTGTCGGTGCCCTTCACGCGGGCGAGGATCTCGTTGAAATGCGAGGTTTGCAGAACCTGTCCCTTGGCGAGCTTGATGCCAATGGAGGAGAGAAACTCCGACAGATTGGTGATCTTTTCGGCGGATGGCACATCATGCGCACGATAGATCAGCTCTTGTGATCTTTGCTCCAGTGTCTCAGCCGCTGCGACATTGGCGAGAATCATGAATTCTTCGATCAGGCGATGCGCATCAAGGCGTCCTGGCACGACGATGCGATCAACCGTGCCATCGCTCTTCAGCAAGATTTTGCGCTCGGGCAAATCGAGATCCAGCGGGCTGCGCTTGGCGCGCTCCTGCTTGACGCAGGCATAGGCTGCCCAAAGCGGCTTGAGCACGCTCTCCAGCAGGGGCGCTGTGGTCTCGTCGCTAAAACCGTCTATGGCGGCTTGCGCCTGCGGATAGGCGAGCTTGGCGGCCGAGCGCATCATGATGCGATGGAATGTATGTTTCTTTTTATGGCCATCGGCAGAAATAACCATACGCACGGCCAAGGCCGGGCGATCTTCGAGCGGGCGCAGCGAGCACAGATCATTTGAAATGCGCTCGGGCAGCATCGGCACGACGCGGTCGGGGAAATACACCGAATTGCCGCGCTCCACGGCCTCCCGATCCAGCGGGCGATCAGGGCGCACATAAGCAGCCACATCAGCAATGGCGACGGTGACGATAAAGCCACCTTCGTTTAGCGGATCATCATCAAGGCGCGCATGGACGGCATCGTCATGATCCTTGGCATCTGCCGGATCAATGGTGACGAGCTGAAGCGCGCGCCAGTCTTCGCGATGATCCATGGTAGCAGGGCGCGCGCTGTCAGCCTCTGCCAATGTCTCAGGACGAAACGTGTTGGGAATATTATGCGCATGAATGGCGATCAGGCTGACCGCCTTTTCGCTGCGCAAAGAGCCCAGTCTTTCTTTGACGCGTGCAGCGGGCAGGCCAAAGCGGCCTTCGCGCATGATTTCAACTGCGACCAGATCACCATCTTCCGCTTGCGCTTCAGCGCCCGGCGGAATGACGAGTTCGCGGTTCATGTTTTTCTTGTCGACGGGAATGAGGCGACCACCACCAGCAGGTTGGGCGCGATAAATGCCCAGCACCTGCATTTTGGCGCGCGTCAAAAGCTTGATGACACGACCCGTATAGATTTTCAGTTTGTCCGTGCTCTCGTCAGACAGATCGACACGCACGAGACCGCGATCACCGACGCCGGGAACCGGCTGGCCGGGACGTCCCTTGCGTGGTGCACTGATCAGAATGCGTGGCACGGGCCCGTGCTCTTCGTCCCATTCAACAGGCGTTGCGACGAGATCGCCATCCCGGTCGCGCCCCGTCACATCGGCGAGCACGACAGAAGGCAGCATGCCTGCTTTGTGGAATCTCTTGCCGCGTTTTTCGACCGCGCCTTCGGATTCGAGATCTTTCAGCAGAGCTTTCAGGCCGATCTTGTCGGAGCCGCGAATGCCGAATTCGCGCGCAACTTCGCGCTTGCCGATTTTGATGGGCTGCGCGCCTGCTGCGGCCCGCTCGCGCGCAATAAAGGCCAAAATCTCTGCGCGCGAGGGGAGGGGCTGTTTCACGCCTTTTTCACGGCCTTCTTTTTCGCAGGCGCTTTTTTGGCTGCGGCTTTCTTTGCTGGCGCTTTTTTCGCGGGCGCTTTCTTGGCCACTGTCTTTTTGGCGGCTGCTTTTTTCGGTGCCTTTTTGGCAGCCTTGCGCGCCGCGCCCGGACCGGCCTTCTCTTCAATGAGCATCAGCGCATCTTCGAGCGTGATGTCATCAGGCGACTGGCTTTTGGGAATGGTCGCATTGACCTTGCCCCAATTCACATAAGGCCCGTAGCGACCTGCGCGCACAGAAACTGCGCCACCTGCCGGATGAACACCTAGCGATTTGCCACCAGCTGCATCGCCGCCCGTGCCATTCTGCTTGGCTTCGATCAGGGCAATCGCCTGTTCAAGTGTGAAGCTGTCAGCATCCGTGCCTTTGGGAATGGTCGCGTTGACTTTGTTCCACGCCACATAAGGTCCGAAACGTCCTGCCTTGACGGCAATCTTGCCACCGGTTGGATGGTCGCCCAGATCGCGTCCGGCAAAACGTCCGCCACCGCCGCGCTGTTCTTTGGTCGTGATGAGATCGATGGCGCGATTGGCGCCGACTTCGAGCACATCATCATCCTTGCTCAGATTGGCATAGGTTTTCTGATGCTGCACATAAGCACCATAGCGGCCAATGCCCGCCACAATCGGCTCACCCGATGTGGGATGTTTGGCGACTTCGCGCGGCAGTGACAAAAGGGCGAGCGCTTTTTCAAACGTCACTTCGTCAATTGGAAGGCCAGCGGGCAGGGAGGTCTTTTTGGAATCCTTCTCTTCGCCCAATTGCACATAGGGGCCGAAGCGACCATTGCGCACGCTGACTTCGAGATCGGTCTGCGGATCTTTGCCCAAAGCGGTGACGCCAGCACGCGCCCCACCATCGCCTTCACTGCCGGGCGAAACTGCGCGGGTGAATTTGCATTCGGGATAATTGGTGCAGCCGACAAAGGCACCAAATTTTGAGAGCTTCAGCGACAACTGGCCCGCGCCACACGCCGGACAGGCGCGCGGATCACCGACACCTTCCTTTTCAGGGAAAATATGTGGGGCGAGCAGGTCATTCAGCGCATCGAGCACTTGCGTGGTACGCAGATCGGCTGTGCCAGCCAGCGCCACTGAAAATTCGGCCCAGAAGTCGCGCAGCACCTGTTTCCAGGGAATGTCATGGCTGGTGACAAGATCGAGTTTTTCTTCGAGTGCGGCGGTGAAATCATATTCCACATAGCGCGTGAAGAAGCTTTCCAGGAAGGCCACAACCAAGCGGCCACGATCTTCCGGATAGAGACGCTTTTTATCGAGGCGCACATATTCGCGGTCGCGCAACACGGCGAGCGTGGAGGCATAGGTCGAGGGACGGCCAATACCCAGTTCTTCCATGCGCTTCACCAAAGTCGCTTCCGTGAAACGGGGCGGCGGTTCGGTGAAATGCTGAACAGCTTCGATGCGTTCCTTGGTCAGGCTCTCGCCTTGCGCCATGGGCGGCAGGCGGTTGGCATCTTCATCGTCTTCATCATCGCGGCCTTCCTGATAGAGTTTCAGAAAGCCATCGAAACGCACGACCTGTCCGGTGGCCCGCAGGTCAATCTGCTTGTAGCTGCCGCTTGTCACGCTGGCTGCAATATCAACGCTGGTGCGCTCAAGCTCGGCCGATTCCATTTGGCTGGCGACGGTGCGTGTCCAGATCAGGTCATAGAGCTTGGCCTGTTCGACATTTTCCGAGCTGCGATTGAACTCGCGCGGCAGGCGCGACAGATCGGTGGGGCGCACGGCTTCATGCGCTTCCTGCGCATTTTTCGCCTTGGTCGAATATTTGCGCGGTACGCCGGGCAGATATTTGCCGCCAAATTCCTGTTCGATCACCTTGCGTGTGCCAGCAATGGCCTCAGGCGCCATGTCGACGCCATCGGTACGCATATAAGTGATGATGCCGTCTTCATAGAGACGCTGCGCGATCTGCATGGTGCGCGCAGGTGCCAGTCCCAGTTTGCGCGAGGCTTCCTGCTGCAAAGTGGAAGTGGTGAAAGGCGGATAGGGATGACGCTTGGCGGGTTTGGATTCCACGCTCGTCACGCTGAACGTCGCGGTTTCAAGACCTGTCTTGAAAGCCTCAGCCTCAGCGCCTGTGCCAATGTCGAGGCGGTTGATCTTCTTGCCGTCGGCGCCAATCAGGCGCGCGGTGAAAGCAGCGCCCGCTTGCGTCTTCAAAAAGGCTTCGAGCGACCAATATTCGCGCGCCCGGAATTTTTCGATGTCGAGTTCGCGGTCGCAGACAAGACGCAGCGCCACCGATTGCACGCGCCCAGCCGATTTCGCACCCGGCAGCTTGCGCCACAAAACGGGGGAGAGTTTGAAGCCGACCAGATAGTCGAGCGCACGGCGGGCGAGATAGGCATCGACCAGATCGGTGTCGATCTCGCGCGGGGCCTTCATCGCATCCAGAATGGCGCTTTTGGTGATGGCATTGAAGACGACGCGCTGCACGCGCTTGTCTTTGAGAACCTTTTTGGCCTTCAGGATTTCCAGCACATGCCAGGAGATGGCTTCGCCTTCGCGATCCGGATCGGTTGCCAGAATGACGCCATCGGCGTCTTTCACGGCGGCCGCAATCTCGGCCAAGCGCTTGGAGGCCTTGAAATCGACCTCCCATTTCATGGCAAAATCATCATCGGGATCGACCGCGCCATCCTCGGAGGGGAGGTCGCGGACATGGCCAAAGGAGGCGTAAACCTCGTAGCCCGGCCCCAGATATTTGTTGATCGTCTTGGCCTTGGCGGGCGACTCGACGATGACGACTTCCATGGAAATATCCTGAGATTCAATGGGTTATACAGGCAGGCTGGCTCTGGTGGAGCCTCTGGCTGGACCTTTGAGGGGTCAACTTGCGAGGCGAAACATGGTGGAGGGGCTTGGCCCTGTCAAATGGCTCATAGCGGGCGGAGCCCGATCTCACCCCGCTGCTCCCCCTTTCAGGGGGAGCAAAAAAATTTGCGGCGGGCGGGGGATCGTCTATTCAGGTTGGACCAATCGGAGACCCTATGGCCGCCTTGCCCAGCGAAAGATTTGACCGTTTTCTGCCCCATTGGATGCGCACCTTTGTCCGTGCGCGGGAGACGGGACTGGCGATTGCGGGCCTGTTTGTCGGGCTGGTCTCAGGCGTGCTCGTCGGGCTCATCGCCAATGGCGCGCAGCTGGCGCATGAAATTCTCTTCAACCTTGGCCGTGACGAGCGCTTGTCCGCGCAAGTGAGCCTTGAGCCGATCCGCGCGCTGGCTGTGCCGGTGGCCGGTGGTCTGCTTCTGGCTCTTGTGGTCTGGCTGGTGGGCGCGCGCCTGAAAGATCAGATGGCGGATGCGATTGAGGCCAATGCGCTGCATGGCGGGCGTCTGCGCATGGGCGGCTCATTATATATAACGGTGCAGACCTTCATCTCGAATGCCTTTGGCGCATCGGTGGGTCTGGAGGCGGCCTATACGCAAGTGTGCGGGGCGCTTGCCTCTTTTCTGGGGCGCGGACTGGCGGCGCGGCGCTCCGACATGCGTTTGCTGGTGGCGTGCGGGGCTGCGGGTGCGATTGCGGCGGCCTTTGGTGCGCCCTTGGCGGGGGCGTTTTATGCGTTTGAAGTGGTGCTCGGCGCTTATGCCGTGGCCTCGCTTGTGCCGGTGATGGCCAGCGCCATTGTTGCCAGCTTTGCCGTCAATCTCGTGGTGCATCGCCACGGACCCTTGCCGGTGATGAGTGAATTTCACGCGCCGGTCGGTGCGTTCTTCGGTCATGTCATGATTTTGGGCGCGCTCTGCGCTTTGGGCGCGATTGTGCTGATGCAGGGCGTTGCTTGGGCGGAGCGGGCGTTCAGTCACAAAAAGCTCCCCGTCTTTCTGCGCCCGGCGCTGGGCGGATTGATCGTCGGCGGCTTTGGTCTGATCACGCCGCAAGTGCTGGGTGCGGGGCATGGTGCGTTTCAGCTGAACCTCACCCAAACAGTGCCGCTGGCTGTGCTGGCCAGCGTGCTCGTGCTGAAAGGCATTGCATCGGCCATTTCGCTGGGGTCGGGTTTTCGTGGTGGTTTGTTCTTCGCCTCGCTGTTGATCGGCGGTTTGCTCGGGCGCTTTTATGCCGAAAGCGTCACGGCGCTGACGCCGTTTGCTTTCCCTGCGGGCTTGGCAGCGATCACTGCGATGGCGGCATTTGGCACAGGTGTGTTGGGTGCGCCCATCAGCATGACCGTGCTGGCGCTTGAAACCACCGGTGATTTTTCTGTCACCGTGGCCGCACTCGCAGCCAGCGTTCTCTCAGCGCTGATTGTGCGCGAGACCTTTGGATATTCTTTCGCCACCTGGCGCTTTCATCTGCGCGGCGAGACGATCCGTGGACCCCATGATGTGGGCTGGGTCCGCCAGCTCAATGTGGCGCGGCTGATGAGCAAGGACCTGCGCATTGTGCCAGCCGATGTGGCGGTGGGCGTGGCGCGCGACATGTTTCCGGCTGGCACAACGCGTCAGATCATGGTGGTGGATGGACAGGGCCGCTATGGCGGGCTCATTGCCTCCGAGAACTTGCATGGGGCGGGGCCCGATCGCCTGCAGTCGCCCGTGTCCACGCTTGTCAGCCAAGCCGATGTCTTTCTGCTGCCGGGCATGAACATTCGTGAATCACTCGATCTGTTCGAAAAAGCCGAGACCGATGTGCTGGCGGTGCTCGATGGCAGCGAGAGCCGCCATCTGGTCGGCTTGGTGACCGAATCCCATGCGCTGCGCCGCTATGGCGAGGAGCTGGAGCGCAGAAACCGGGAATTTGCCCGGTAACTTCTGTTGAGGGCAGGGGCTTGCGCTTGCCTTTGCCCGCCATTGCCCCCTATACAGACACCTTATGGCAGCCCCGCGCGCAACGACCTCTTTCCCCCACCGACATTTGCTCGGCATTGCCGGGCTTTCCCGTCCCGACATCGAATATCTGCTCGATACGGCGGATGAAGCGGTGGAAGTCTCCCGTCAGATCGAAAAGAAGCGCAGCGTCCTGTCGGGCCGCACGCAGATCAATCTGTTCTTTGAAGCCTCCACCCGGACGCAATCATCTTTTGAACTCGCCGGAAAGCGGCTGGGCGCAGATGTGATGAATATGGCGGTTGCCAATTCGAGCGTGAAAAAGGGCGAGACGCTGATCGACACGGCGGTAACGCTGAACGCCATGCGCCCCGATCTCATCGTGGTGCGCCATTATTGCTCGGGCGCGGTTGAGCTTCTCGCCAAAAAAGTTTCCTGCTCCGTGGTCAATGCGGGCGATGGTTCGCATGAACATCCCACCCAAGCTTTGCTCGATGCACTGACCATCCGCCGCCGCTTGGGCAAGATTGATGGTCTGACCGTTGCCATCTGCGGCGATGTGGCCCATTCGCGTGTCGCGCGCTCCAACATGATCCTGCTGACGCAAATGGGTGCGCGCGTGCGTGTGGTCGCGCCCTCGACCTTGCTGCCAGCTGGCATTGAGCGCATGGGCGTCGAAGTCTATCGCGATTTCGACAAGGGCATTGCGGGTGCGGATATTGTCATGATGCTGCGCTTGCAGCGCGAGCGGATGGATGGCGCTTTTGTGCCCTCGCTCAAAGAATATGCGCATTTTCACGGATTGACCGAAGAGAAGCTGGCCGCTGTTGCGAGCAAGGCTCTGGTTATGCATCCGGGCCCGATCAATCGCGGTGTTGAAATTGACTCCGCCGTGGCCGATGGCCCGCGCTCGCTGATCAATGAGCAAGTCGAAATGGGTGTGGCTGTGCGCATGGCCGTGCTTGAAGCGCTCTCCAAAAACCTGCCGAACGGGTGAGATGATGAGCGCCCCCAAAAACCTCGCCCTCCTCGACGCCACGCTGATTGATCCGGTTGCCGGAACGCAGACACGTGGTGGTGTGCTGATCGAAAATGGTGTGATCAAGGATGTCGGCGCCAGTGTCACGCGCGCCAATGTTGGCACGTCTGCTGATGTGATCGATTGCGCGGGCGATGTCGTCTCGCCCGGTCTCATCGATATGCGCGCATCCGAGCATCGCGAAACGATCACAACACTGTCGCGCGCCGCACTGGCTGGTGGCGTGACGAGTGTCTGCGTGGCACCCGACTCTTCACCCGTGCGCGATACAACCGCACTGGTCGATTTCTTCGTGCGCCGTGCACGCGACAATGACAGTGTGCGGCTCTATTCCATTGCGGCTCTGACCAAGGGTCTTGCTGGCAAAGAGATCGGCGAAATGGGTCTGTTGACCCGCGCCGGAGCCATCGGTTTTGGCAATGGCCGCAAATCTGTGCGCGATGCGCAGGTGATGCGCCGCGCCATGACCTATGCTGGCGATTTCGATGCGCTTGTCATGCATGTGCTGCAAGATCCTGATCTTGCCGCCACAGGCGTGATGAATGAAGGCGAGTTTGCCACGCGTCTTGGACTGACGGGTATTCCGCGCGAAGCGGAAGTCATCATGCTGGATCGTGATCTGCGGCTCGTGGCCATGACGGGTGCGCGCTATCATGCGGAACTCATTTCCACGACATTGTCGCTCGATGCGATGGTGAAGGCGCGTGCAAACGGTTTGAAAGTTTCGTGTGGCGTGTCGATCAATCATCTCACGCTGAATGAGAATGACATTGGCGATTACCGCACATTCCTGAAACTCATGCCGCCCTTGCGCCATGAAGACGAGCGTCTCGCTCTGGTGGAAGGTCTGGCATCGGGCGCCATTGACGTGATTGTCTCGGATCATTGCGGACAGGATGTCGAAGACAAGCGCGTGCCGTTTGCGGAAGCAGAGGCGGGTGCTGTGGGTCTTGAAACCATGCTGGCAGCAGCTTTGCGTCTTGTGCAGAGTGAGCAGATCACGCTACCCAAACTGATCCGCGCGATGACCTCGCGCCCAGCTGAAATTTTGGGCCTCCCGCAGGGGCGCCTGAGAAAAAGCGCGCCGGCTGATCTGATCCGCTTTGATCCAGACGAGCCCTTTGTTGTTGATCCCTCCAAACTCCACTCGCATTGTCGCAACACGCCGTTTGATCAGGCGCGTTTGCAGGGTGTGGTGAAACTCGCCATGGTCGCGGGGAAAGTGCTGCACGGCTAACCCATGGAAGAAAAACTCATCGCCTTCGCGCTCGGCTATTTGTTGGGCTCCGTTCCTTTCGGCCTCGTGCTTACCAAGCTCGCGGGGACGGGTGATCTGCGCTCCATCGGTTCTGGCAATATCGGCGCGACCAATGTGCTGCGCACCGGCCGCAAAGATCTCGCCATCGCGACTTTGCTGCTGGATGCGGTGAAGGGCACGGTTGCATTTTTGATCGCCGCACAATTTTCACGTGAACTCGCGCTGATTGCCGGGCTCGGCGCTTTCATTGGGCACCTTCATCCTGTCTGGTTAAAATTCAAGGGCGGCAAAGGCGTTGCGACTTTTCTGGGTCTGGTTGTCGCCCTGCATTGGCCGTCCGCCTTGGTCTTTATCGCGGCCTGGTTGGCTTCTGCTTTTGTGACGCGTTACTCGTCAGCTGGTGCGCTGGTGGCGAGTTTGGCTGTGCCCGTTTCGCTGCTTCTGTTTGGTCTGGAGAGCGAGGCTGAGCTGTTTGTTGCTCTTGCAGTTTTGCTCTGGTTCCGTCACGCTGAAAACATCCGCCGGATTTTGAACGGCACCGAAGGCAAGATCGGCCAGAAGGCCGAAACGAAAGTCTGATTTTTTAAGCGCATATTCTTTTATTTTTTGACGGGGGTTTCCCCATGCAATTGTCCGATGCGCAGCGCCTTGATTGGCTGCGCCTGATCCGCAGTGAAAATGTAGGTCCGCGCACATTTCGCTCACTCGTCAATCGCTACGGCGGGGCGGGGCCAGCGCTTGCGGCTTTGCCGGATCTCGCGCGCCAAGGCGGGAGACAAATCCGCATCGCCTCGCGCGAGGATTGCGTACGCGAGTTGGAAGCCATCATCAAATTCGGTGCGCGCCTCTTGTGCTTGGGCGAAGATGATTATCCCAAAAGCCTGCGCGCCATTGATGCGCCGCCACCTGTTTTATGTGTGCTGGGCAATGTCGCTTTGTTCGAGCGCCCCGCAATTGCCATTGTCGGATCGCGCAATGCCTCAGCTGCTGGGCTTGCTTTCACCGAGCGCATGGCCGGTGAATTGGGTGTGCAGGATTTTGTCATTATCTCGGGGCTTGCACGCGGCATTGATGCGCGTGCGCATCGCGCATCGCTTTCACGGGGCACAATTGCGGTGCTCGCTGGTGGGCTGGACCGGATTTACCCAGCCGAACATGAAGAGCTGGCACGCGCCATTGCCGAGCAGGGCGTTTTGGTGAGCGAAATGCCGCTGGGCTGGGAAGCACGCGGGCGCGATTTTCCGCGCCGCAATCGGCTTGTGTCAGGGCTTGCGCTGGGCACTTTGGTGATTGAAGCCGCGCGCCGCTCCGGCTCTTTGATCACCGCGCGGTTTGCCGCCGAGCAGGGGCGCGAAGTTTTTGCCGTGCCCGGCTCGCCGCTTGATCCGCGCGCGGAAGGCACGAATGATTTGTTGCGTGATGGCGCGACCCTTTGCACGCAAGCATCTGACATTGTCGATACGCTGGCGCCCATCTTGCGCGATGGTCTGCCACAGCCCGGGACTTTGTTTGAGACAAGCGAAGACAGCGCCGAGCCCCTGTGGGATGAATTGGATCTCATTCCGTTTCAGGCGCCGCTCACCGAGCCCGGCCACGAGATGGATGAAGATCCAGGCCCGCCCTATGTGGCAGCACCGCCGCGCATGATGGCACGCAGCGATCAGGATTGGCGCGCGGTGATTATCGCGCTGTTGGGACCGTCACCTGTATCGCTGGATGATCTGGCGCGCATGAGCGAAGCACCGCCCGCGCAGTTGCGCAGTGTCATTCTCGATCTTGAACTGGAAGGTGCGATTGAGCGCCATGGCGGCAATCTCGTGTCGCTGCTGATGCGAAGCGGTCAATCCGCCCGATAAGGCGCTTGTGTTTGCGCTTCGCGTTCTGGCTTGGTCACGCTGGGCACCTGGCTGATCCCGTCAGCTTCCGCGCGCGCCATCGCGAGAAAATACGCGAGCAATTCGAGATTGGCAGTATTCGCCATGCGCTCCAGATCAAGCACCATCTGCCCGATGTAGCGCGCAACTTCGGCACGCGCATCCAGCATTTCAGCGGGAGCGTGCGGCTCAGCTGCGCGATGAATGCGGGTGACATTGCCTTCGGACGTCACAATGCGTGGCGGCATGTTTGAACTCGGAGCGGGTCAGCGGTTAACCATGACGATAGCACAACCGTCACCCCCGAACAGCGCAAAGATGGCGTGAAACCGGTTGCATCAACAGCCTGGCGCAAGACGTTTTACCGCTGCGTCAACCGTTGCGGAACTTGCAGTGGAACTCGCAGTGGAACCCGCAGTGGAACTCGCAGTGGAACTTGCAGTGGAACTTGCATGCCAAGGTCGCATTTCTTGGGACAAACCCTCGGGAGTTTGAGACCAAGGAGTTTCATTCCATGTCCAATCATCGGTCCAAGCTGTGCGGCTCTGTTCTTGCCACGGTTCTTGGCTCAGCGCTTTTGGCCACAGCTCTGCCTGTTTCAGCGGGCACGATTACGCCGACACCCTATCGCGATGTCGCGCTCAGCAGTCCTTTGAGCGAAGTCGCGGCGCGGCGTACGCGTCAGGTGAAAGCGCGCCGTCATTATGTGCGCGGGCGGCATTATTATTACCGCCGCCATAACAACGCATTCCCGGCTGCTGCGCTTGGCCTCTTCGCTGGCGCTTTGGGTGCAGCGATGGCCAACGACTATTATGATGATGGGTATTATTCCTCTGGATATGGATACCCGTCTTACGGCTATGGCTACGGATACCCGTCATACGGCTATGCCACGCCGGCTTGGCGTCCGCGTTATTATGGGTCGCGCAATGTCTATAGCGGGCCGGTGTTTCGCGGCGGCTATGGCGGAGGGCGCGGCGGCCATATCGGTGGTCAGATCGGACGCTCCGGTGGCGCAACCTTCCACGGCGTGCGCGGTGGCGGCATGGGGATGCGTTCGGGCGGCAATCCGGGCGGGCACCATGGCGGTGGCCGTCGCTAAAAATCCAAAATGCCCTTCTGCTTTCAGGCGGGGGGCATTTTTGTTTTCGTAATATGCTGCATGCGGTCGAGCGCGCCTTGCAGAATATAGGCCGCCGCCATGCGGTCGACGACCTCTGCGCGTTTGGCGCGCGAGGCATCCTGTTCGATCAGGGTGCGGGTGACGGCTGCCGTCGAGAGGCGCTCATCCTGAAAAATCACCGGCAGTGACATGTGCTGGGCCAGATTGCGCACAAAGGTGCGGGTGGCCTGCGCACGCGGGCCTTCCGTTCCATCCATATTGAGCGGCAAGCCAATGACCATGGCAAAAGCCTCCTGCGCTTTGGCGATGGTGGCCAGGCGCTGAACATCGGCGGTGAATCTTTCGCGCCGGATCGTCTCAACGGGACTGGCAATATGGCGCTCCACATCCGACACGGCGACACCAATGGTCTTTGTGCCGAGATCGAGCCCGATCAGCCGCGCGAAACGGGGCAGGCGGTCGAGAAGCGCGTCGAGGGTCAGGATTTCAGTGGCCATGGGCTCGGGGTAACACAAAATCCCCCTCTGGGGACAGGGCTGATCTGATCCTGAGGGCTTTGGCCCGGGGTTTGCTCACCCCTGTTGGGGGGTGCTATAGGCTCATCTCCCTATACACCCGCCGTTTAACCCGCCGTTTCTGCCTCGGAGTTTCCATGTCCGTTGACCAGGCCACCGTCCGCCGGATTGCGCATCTTGCGCGTATCGCCGTGCGCGATGAGGAGGTTCCCCACCTCCAGGAAGAGCTGAACGCTATCCTCTCCTTTGTTGAAGAGCTGAGCGCTGTTGATGTCAGCGGCGTCGAGCCGATGACCTCCGTCATCCCGATGAGCTTGCCCCTGCGCAAGGACGAAGTGAGCGGCCATGCCGGCGCTGATGTCGTCACCCGCAATGCGCCGGGTGCTGAAGATCACTTCTTCACTGTGCCGAAAGTGGTGGAATGATGAGCGACCTCACCAAATTCACACTCGCCGAGGCCCGCGATGCGGTGGCCTCGAAAAAAATCTCCTCGCTCGAGCTGACGCGCGCACATATTGATGCGATCGAAAAGGCGCGCGGGCTGAATGCCTTTGTGCTTGAGACGCCAGACAAAGCGCTCGACATGGCCAAAGCCTCCGATGCGCGCATTGCATCAGGGACAGCGGGTCCGCTCGAAGGCCTGCCGCTGGGCATCAAGGATCTCTATGCGACGGAGGGCGTGCACATGCAGGCCTGCTCGCATATTCTCGATGGCTTCAGGCCGCCGTATGAATCCACTGTCACGAGCCAGCTCTGGCGCGACGGTGCGGTCATGCTGGGCAAGCTCAACATGGATGAGTTCGCCATGGGCTCGTCCAATGAGACATCTTATTATGGTCCCGTTGCCTCGCCCTGGCTGCCGCCGGGCTGGGATGAGACCAAGGGCCGCGCGGCGCTGAAAGGCGACAAGAAGGGCCTTCTTGTTCCCGGTGGCTCATCAGGTGGGTCATCGTCAGCCGTTGCCGCGCATCTGTGTCTGGCAGCAACAGCCACCGACACGGGCGGCTCGATCCGCCAGCCTGCGGCATTCACCGGCACCGTTGGCATCAAGCCAACTTATGGTCGTTGCTCGCGCTGGGGCGTTGCAGCTTTTGCCTCGTCGCTTGATCAGGCTGGTCCGATTGCGCGCACGGTGCGCGACAGCGCCATCATGCTGCGCTCCATGGCCGGATATGATGCGAAAGATTCCACCAGCGTGAATGCGCCTGTGCCTGATTATGAAAAGGCCGTGGGTGCTTCGATCAAGGGCAAGAAGATCGGTATTCCGAAAGAATATCGCATCGACGGCATGCCCGCTGAAATCGAAGCGCTCTGGCAGCAGGGCATTGAATGGCTGCGTGCAGCTGGTGCCGAGATCGTCGACATCTCTTTGCCACACACCAAAACAGCTCTGCCTGCTTATTATATTGTGGCGCCTGCGGAGGCCTCCTCCAATCTCGCGCGTTATGATGGCGTGCGTTATGGCCTGCGGGTTCCCGGCAAGGACATTTCGTCCATGTATGAGAATACGCGCGCGGAAGGTTTTGGGCGCGAAGTGCGTCGCCGCATCATGATCGGCACCTATGTGCTCTCGGCGGGCTATTACGACGCTTATTATGTGCGCGCGCAGAAAATTCGCACGCTCATCAAGCGCGACTTCGAGCTGGCCTATCAGGATGGCATTGATGCGATCCTGACGCCGGCCACGCCGTCTGCTGCTTTCGGCATTGGCGAGAAGGGATCGAGCGATCCGGTTGAGATGTATCTCAATGACGTGTTCACGGTGACGGTGAATATGGCGGGGCTTCCGGGCCTGGCCGTGCCGGGTGGATTGTCAGCCAGCGGCCTGCCGCTGGGTCTGCAATTGATTGGCCGTCCGTTCGAGGAAGAGACTCTCTTCTCCGTTGCTGAAGTGATTGAACAGGCGGCCGGGCGTATCAGCCTGCCGCAAGCCTGGTGGTGAGACCATGACGACAGCCGCAAAACCCTCCAAACTCATCAAGGGTGCGACGGGCGATTGGGAAATCGTCGTCGGCATGGAAATCCATGCCCAGATCACCTCGCACTCGAAACTCTTCTCCAGCGCCTCGACGTCGTTTGGCGGAGATCCCAACAGCCATGTGACGCTGGTCGATGCCGCCATGCCTGGGATGCTGCCGGTCATCAATGAGGAATGCGTCAAGCAGGCGATCCGCACGGGTCTGGGCCTCAAGGCCAAGATCAATCATCGCTCGGTCTTCGATCGCAAGAACTACTTCTACCCCGATCTGCCGCAGGGGTATCAGATCAGCCAGTTCAAAGACCCGATCGTGGGTGAGGGCGAAGTCATCGTTGATGTGTCGGCCAGCGAGCAGATCATTGTCGGTGTCGAGCGTCTGCATCTGGAACAGGATGCCGGCAAGTCGCTGCATGACCAGTCGCCCACCGAAAGCTTTGTCGATCTGAACCGCTCTGGCGTGGCGCTGATGGAAATCGTCTCGCGTCCCGACATTCGCTCAGCCGAAGAGGCGCGCGCCTATGTGACCAAGCTTCGCACCATCTTGCGCTATCTGGGCACTTGCGACGGCAATATGGAAGAAGGCAGCCTGCGCGCTGACGTGAACGTGTCTGTGCGCCGCCCGGGCGAGCCTTTGGGCACGCGCTGCGAGATCAAGAATGTCAATTCGATCCGCTTCATCGGCCAAGCTGTCGATGTCGAGGCGCGTCGCCAGATTGCGATCATCGAAGATGGCGGCAAGATCGATCAGGAGACCCGCCTGTTTGATCCGGGCAAGGGTGAGACGCGCTCCATGCGCTCAAAGGAAGAGGCGCACGATTATCGCTACTTCCCCGATCCCGATCTGCTGCCTCTGGAATTCGATCAGGCCTATGTCGATGAGCTGGCCAAGGGCCTGCCGGAGTTGCCCGACGACAAGCGTGCGCGCTTCATCGCTGAATATGGTCTGCCGCCCTATGATGCGGGCGTGCTGGTCATGGAACGCGAGTCCGCTGATTACTTCGAGGCGGTTGCGCGCGGTCGCGATGCCAAGATGGCAGCGAACTGGGTGATCAACGAATTGTTTGGCCGCCTGAACAAGGAAGGCAAGACGATTGCGACCTCGCCGGTCAGTGCTCAGCAGCTCGGCACCATTGTCGATCTGATTTCAGCTGGCACCATCTCTGGCAAGCTTGCGAAAGATTTGTTCGAGATCGTCTGGAGCGAAGGTGGCGATCCAAATGTCATCGTCGAAGAGCGCGGCATGAAGCAGGTCACCGACACCGGTGCGATTGAAAAGGCCGTCGATGAAATCATCGCAGCCAATCCGGAGAAGGTTGAGCAAGCGAAAGCGAAGCCCACCATGCTCGGTTGGTTCGTCGGTCAGGTGATGAAACAGACCGGCGGAAAAGCGAATCCGGAAGCCGTCAACACGCTCCTCAAACAGAAATTGGGGATCTGAATCGCGCGCATGTCGGGAGTGTGATTCTCCCGATTTGCGCGATTCGCATCGCGCCGCGGTCTCCGCGGCGCTTTTTTTTTGAAAAAAAACGCCTCTCGCAAAATTTTTTTTTCGATGCTTCAGAGCGCTCTCACATGCCTTCCTGCGCAAGATGGAGAGCACTCTGCGACCTGCTTCAACACGTGGTGGAGAGCAGGGCAAAAAATCCAGTCTGAGGTCTTTTGGGGCTTGACAAGAATCGAGACCCGAATCGGATCGTTTAATCTTGGTTAACGCCAGGGGCTTGCAAGAAACCCGCTAAAATGGGGCATTTCTTCGCCGGGCCTCTCGGGGGATGGGGCTTTTGCAGCCTTTTCAGGGCTGTGCGTGTCGGGCGTGCAGGGGGGCTTGTGAGGGTTTGAGTCTGTCTGTTTCAGCAAGGCTGAAATGCTGTCTCAAGTAGCGTTGAATCGAGTTTCGCGAATGCTTGCATCGCGATGGTCTTGCGAGCGCATGACTGGGTCTGAATCGAGTAATCAGCCAAACAGACACTTGCACCACTCGTTAACGAGGCTAGGTTATCCACGCCTCATGCCGGTGCTGACTTCTTTTCGCCGGCGGATCAAATCAGAGGGGACCTCAGATGGCTAAGGCAACAACGAAGCGTAAGCCGGCTGCGAAGAAGACCGCGGCCAAGAAGACTGCCCGTAAGGGCGCTGCTAAGAAGAGCGTTCGCAAGACCGCTAAGAAGGCAGTGAAGAAGACCGCCAAGAAGGCCGTCAAGAAGACTGCCAAGAAGGTTGTCAAGAAGACTGCCGCTAAGAAGGCCGTCAAGAAGACTGCCAAGAAGGCCGTCAAGAAGACTGCCGCTAAGAAGGCCGTCAAGAAGGTTGCTGCCAAGAAGGCCGTTCGCAAGCCCGCTAAGAAGCGCGCTGTGCGTAAGGCTAAGGTTGCTCCGGCAGCCTAATTCTTGGTTCCTGTTTTCGAACAGGGTCAGGAACAGCCGCGTGACACGATCGCCTCCGTGGTGGTCGTGTCAACGGCAGGATGATCGGCAGCTCATGCTGCTCTCGTTCGAGACGCCTCTCTCGTCCCTTCAGCGGATCGGAGAGGCGTTTGCATTTGAGGGGTACGCGACCAGCGGGTCTGCCTCACACATGCCTCACACTTGCCTGTCAGATGCCTCTGTCGGCCCTTCGAGCGCCACACAGGTTCAAAATCTCCCCTCAGAGCGCGGGTATCTTCTCGTCACAGGCCAACGCCATGCGCGTGGCGCCACGGCGTGCTGTGGCACGTGTGAGTGCGTGGGGTGGTGTGGAAGCTTTTCGTGCGTGCGCCTCAGCGCGCGTCAGCGGAGGTGGTCGCAGTGTCCACGGGCGGGCTGTTGGCCCGTCGCAGGTCTTTCAGCAGACCCTTGCGCTTCGCCTCGGGGTAATAGCCACTCATGTAAAGGCGGCGTGCCTTTTCTTCCTGCCCACCGGAGACGATCCAGGCATTGGCGAGATAGGGCATGGCATAAGTCAGGTTGGTGCGTGCATCGAGCAGGCCGGACACATCGCCCGTATAGCCCATGGATTTGGCGGTCGCATGGCTCACCTGCATCAGTCCGAAATGGGCTTTGGCCTTGAGCGCGGGATTGTAGCGGCTCTCTTGCTGCACAATGCGATGCGCCAGGCGCAAAGGCACGCCATGCTGGCGCGCGTAATCTTCGATCATGGCGTGAAGCGGTGAGCGTCCGGCCAATGATGTTTCAGACTCGGCCTCAACGCTTTTGGCGACGCGCGACACATGTTCGGGCTCGTCCGTTGTTTCTGCATCAAGCCAGTCAGGGCGCGGCACAGGCAAAGGCATGCGCGTGGGCAGACTTGCAACACGCACGCTGGCCGGTGCGGCTGGTGCCGCAGGCTGCGCCTCAATGGCGTCAACGGTGTCTTGTGCGAGGCCAGGTGCATCCAGCCACGCAGGACGCGGCACGGGCAGGGGCACGCGATCAAACGCTGTCGCCGCATGAGCTATGAGGGGCAACAGAAACGTCAGCGCCGCAGCCTGTGCTGCAGCGCGCGTCATGAATGCAGAGCGAACCATCAAGTCTCCTCAGGGTCGAGCAATCCAACATGATGCTGGAGGCTTCCCCGGGGGCGCGTTACAGACAGAACTGGGTCTGCAGCAGCCGATTTAACGCGAAGGCCTTTTCAGCCCCCTCCGACTTGCCCTATTGGTGAATCAGTAGAACGGGCCTTGTCGGCCCCAATTGTGGCAGCAAAGCGGCAAACCTGCCTGTTTTGATTTAGCCGCGCCCGGATTGAGTTATGCTGCGCAAGAAGAAAATCCCGATAAAGCCGAAACATCGCACCGCTTTGGATGCTGTCCGCCCCTACAGCTGGCGGATCGGGCTCACCTATGCGCTGACATTTTTGGAAGATCTTCTTGAGCTGTCGTACCCATGGGCGACAGGTCTGGCGATTGATGGTCTCATCACGCATGACTTTCATCAGGCCATTCCGATTGTCTTGGCCTGGATGGGACGCGCCTCGATTGGGTGCTTCCGCCAGATGTATGACACGCGCGTCTATACGCAGGTTTATAATGACATCGTCGAGGACACGATCATCCGCCAACGCAGTGCGGGGATTGAGGCCACCTCGGTTGCCGCGCGCTCGGCCATGTCGCGCGAATTCGTGTCCTTCTTTGAAATCGATGTGCCGGTTGTCATCACCTCGCTGATCCATATCTTCGGGTCGGCGATCATTCTCTTCTGGTACGACATGACGATTGGCGCGCTGGCCGCGCTGCTCTTCATTCCCGTCTATCTGGTCAACAAGGTCTATATCCGCGTCACCACCCGCCTCAATCGCGGGCTGAATGACCAGCTGGAAAAGGAAGTCATCTATATCGAGCGCTTCCAGCGGCCGGAGGTGCGCGAGCATTTCACGCTCGTGCGGCAATGGCGCGTGAAGCTGTCGGATGCGGCGGCGTATAATTGGACGATCATCGAAGTCCTTTCGATCCTCGTTTTCATCGCCATTCTGCTGCGTGCCACCGTGCTGCCGGAAAGCGAGACGGGGGATATTTTTGCGATCCTCGTCTATGTCTGGCGTCTGATGGAAGGGCTCGATCATGTGCCCACCATCGTCCAGCAGCTGACGCGCCTGCGCGATATCTCGCTGCGCATCGGCCAAGGCGCCAGCGTGGAAGATGTCTCGGAGCAGCTTGAGGAAAGCGAGCCAGACGAGAAACCACTTTAACGCAGCGAGAGCTTAAGTGAGCTCTCAATTTACTGAGCTAAAGCGTTACTGATAAAAAGTATTTCGACATTTAAATAATCCTGCGCCATGCTGGAGCCGCTGGGGTTTCTTCGTCTGTGCTGATGGGACATTTTGTGTCGAGCTTGAGCGAACAATCATTGCGGCCCCTCACGCAAGCGCTGGTGGGAGCGCTTGAAGTGACGTTGGAGGAAATAGCCGCCCTCCGCAATTACGAGAACGGCCCCTGGGCCGACGCTCTGGAAGACATGGTCTTGCAGACGGCCGCCGGATTGTTCGGCCGCGGCCCGGATGCGGATTCCTTGCAAGTGGCGCAATCGGCGCTGCGCGCCTGTTTCCGCAACATGCGTGCGCAACTGCACTGATCCTCCCGCATTGCCTCCTTGCGCGATCAATGTTGCGTGAGATTGGCCCCCGTCTCACGCGCTCGTGACCCGAAAGGCCGCGCGCGGATGCGTGCGCACCTTCCGGTGTGCCTGATGGCTTGCTTATCCTCATTGCGTTGCTCGATCTGAAACAGGGCGCCAAACGGGATGGATGGATGACCGGGACGCCTTGCGAGCCAGAGCTTGAGGCCAGACGGGAAGGCCGCACCTATTTGCTGCGGGCTTTTGTGTCCTTTGCGGGCGGCTACTGGCGCGGCCCCACCGCGCGGGCCGCAGCTGCGCTCTCGCTTGGGCTCATCGTCTTTCTGACATTCAAGCTGCTGGTCGATGTCGGCATGAACCGGTGGAACCGCTGGTTCTTCGATGCACTGGAGCGCCATGACACCGGCGGGGCGGCGCTGGCTGCTTTTGCCTTCCCCGTGCTTGTCTTCTTTGTGGCGGCTGTCGGGGTCGGCATTTTGCGCTGTCGCGAGACATTGCAGGTGCGCTGGCGCGAATGGTGCACGGAAAAACTGCTGGATCGATGGTTGTCGGGGCGGCGCTTCTACCGGATGCGGGTGACCCGCTCGGGCATGGAAAACCCCGAATACCGGATTTCCGATGACGTGCGCATGGCCACCGAGCCGCTCACCGATTTTGCCATCGGCCTGTTCACGGCCGTGCTCACGGCCTCCACTTTCGTGGTCATTCTCTGGACGGTCGGCGGCGGTCTGAATGTCTCCTTGGGTGGACATGACATTCATGTGCCGGCGTTCATGGTCATTGGCGCGCTGGTCTATGGCCTCGTGGTCTCGGCCTTCATGCCGCTGGTCGGCGCGCAATTGTCGAGCTCGGTGGCGGCACGCAATGAAGCGGAGGCCCGCTTTCGCGCCGAAATGATTGCCATGCGCGAGAATGCCGAAGCCATCGTGCTGACACAGGGCGAGGGCCATGCGCGGCGTCAGCTGACGCGAACCTATGCCGCGCTCACCAAAACCTGGCTGCGGGTGGTGGGCCAACATGCGCGCATCACCTGGCTCACCAATGGCAATGCGGCCATGGTGCCCGTGTTTCCGCTGGTGCTCGCCGCGCCTAAATATCTCGCTGGAGACTTGTCACTTGGCGAAGTCATGCAGCTCGCCTCCGCCTTCGTGCAGGTGCAGATTGCGATTGGCTGGCTGGTCGACAATTATTCGCGCGTGGCCGAATGGGTCGCCTCGGCGCGCCGGATCGTGGAATTGAACCAAGCGCTGGATGAGGCTGACAGCGCCGCGCAAAATGGCGTGCCGATCATTGCGCGGGCACCGGCAGAGGGGCGCGAGGTCGAGCTGGAAGGTCTGCGCTTGCTGCGCCCCTCAGGCGAGATCGTTATTGCGCGTGCCCATGCACGCTTTGCGCCTGGCGACCGCATCATTGTCAGCGGCGCGGCGGGCGTCGGTAAATCAAGCCTGTTGCGCGCCATTGCGGGCCTGTGGCTGTGGGGCGAGGGCGAAATCCGCGTGCCTGCCGACCAGCAGATTTGCTATGTCGCGGCCAATCCCTTTCTGCAGCCCGGCCGCCTGAGTGATGTGATCTGCTTCCCGCATGGGCTGGAGGCCCATTCCACAGCCGCCTGTCTGCGCGCGCTGGAAATTTGCGGCGCGGATCATCTGGCTGATCGGCTCGATGAAAACGATCACTGGGATCATGTGCTCTCGGCCAGCGAGAAGCAGCGCGTCGCCTTGGCGCGCATTCTCGTCACGCGCCCTGACATTGTCATTCTGGAAGATGCTTTCTCCTGCCTCTCGGCAGTGGAGCAAATCGCGCTGTTCGATTGTCTGGCGCGCGTGCTGCCATCCTCCATCCTGATCACCACCGGCGGGGCCGCAGGCCTTGCCGATCTCCATTCGCGCCGTTTCGTCCTTGAAAGGGACGGGGCGAGCGAAATCCGTCTCACCGAACGCGGCGCCGATCTCAATCAGACCGCGCGGGGGAGCCAACCTGTCATGAGGGTCTTGAAATGAACGAACATGTGAGCCGTAAGCTTCATTTTTGGGATGCTGTCTGGGATCTGCAGGTCGAGACCTGCCCCTGTGATGTGCATTTTTGCGACTGGATGGAAAAGAAGGGGATCGTCGATTCTTCCGTTTTCCATTTTGGCACGGGCAGTCACCATATTGTCGGCATCCGCAATGCAGAGACCCACGCCAACAATAGCGTGCTGGGCATTACGGCGAGCCCCGGCGAATATGAGACCTTCATCAAACTTGCCATCGACCGCCCTGAGGTCGAGCGCCAGTACAAGGTTTTCTTCGGCGATATCTACCAGCTTGATGAAAAGCTGCTGCCGGAATTTGATGTGGTGACGCTGTTCCACCTCTGCGAATTCCGCAATGAGCGCAATGATCTTTATGGCGCGCTGACCGACCGCGAAGTGACGGACATGCTGACTCACAAGACGCGTAAGGGCGGCTATATCCTGTTCTACACAAAGTCCTTTGCCTTCGACACGGCCGAGTCCACGGTGATCAAGAAGTGGGAAAAGGAACAGTCGGTCGAGAAGGTCGGCATGTATGAGACGCTGCTGATTTACCGCAAAGTGTAATCAGCGACGTTTCAGCCTTGCGAAGGATCAAGGTGAAATCTTTCCATGCCGCTAGACTGGCGGCATGGATACTTTTGCCAGCCAAGATCGGCCCCTGCATCGCCTGCTGATCGCCCTTGCGTTGACCACGCTGGTGGCGGGTCTTTTTGCGCAGGTTTGGCACCCCGACATTTCCATCATCATCTGGAGCTTGGGCACAGCGCCTGTGCTGCTCGCACTTGCCCGCGCCATCTGGCGTGGATGGTTGGCGGGCCGCGCGGGACTGGATGCGATTGCTTTCATTTCAATGGCTGCGGCGCTGGCCTTGGGTGAAGCGCTGGCCGCCAATGTTGTGGCCATCATGTATGCGGGCGGCACAGTGCTGGAAGATTATGCGGTCTCGCGGGCCGAGCGTGATCTGACAGCCTTGATCGACCGCGCGCCGCGCATCGCGCATCGTGTGCAGGCTGACACTGTGGTGGATGTGGGCGTCGATGAAATCGCTCCCGGTGATCTGCTTCTTGTGCGCGCGGGCGAGATTGTCCCCGTGGATGGCTGCGTCATGGCCAGTGCGGCCGTGCTGGATGAATCGGCGCTGACAGGTGAGCCCCTTCCGGTTGTGCGCGCAGGAGGCGAGGAGGCGCGCAGCGGCACGATCAATGCGGGCGAGACATTTCAATTGCGGGCGAGTGCAACTGCGGGTGAGAGCACCTATGCGGGCATATTGAAACTGGTGAGTGCCGCACAGACATCGCGCGCGCCCTTTTTGCGCATGGCGGACCGCACAGCCTTGCTGCTCTTGCCCGTCACGCTCAGTCTGGCAGCTGCTGCATGGATGATCTCGGGCGATCACATGCGCGCTTTGGCGGTGCTGGTGGCTGCTACACCTTGCCCGCTGATCTTGGCCGCGCCTGTAGCTTTCATCGCAGGTGTTTCACAAGCCGCACGCCTTGGCATTCTGGTGAAGGGTGGCGGGCCGCTTGAAGCGCTGGCCCATGTGCGCACCATGATCTTCGACAAGACTGGCACGCTGACCTTGGGTGGCGCACTGCTCACATCCATCAAGACGGCGCCGGGTGTGCGAACGCGTGATGTTTTGTTCCACGCCGCCTCGCTGGAGCAGGCCTCGCACCACATTGTGGCGCAATCCATTATTGAGGCCGCACGCGCGCAAAATATCGCGCTGGTTTTGCCCGAGCATGTCGCCGAGGCGCATGGCTCTGGCCTGTCAGGCATGGTTGCGGGCGCTGATGTGCGCATTGGCTCGTATGATCTCGTATTTGGTGACAGTGCGCCAGAAGCTTGGGCCTTACATGTTCTGGACGATGCGGCGAACCAATCTGCCTTGGCCATTTTTGTCTCGGTCAATGGGCGCGGCCTCGGGGCCATCCTGATGGGGGACGAAATCCGCGCAGAGGCTTTGCATGCGGTTCAGCGTCTGCGCCGCAACGGCGTTTCGCGCATTCTCATGCTGACGGGTGATCGGGTCGATGCGGCGCAGCGTGTCGGCACGGCACTCGATCTTGATCTGGTTCTGGCCGAGCAGGAGCCCGATGAGAAATTGTCTGTTGTGACAGCCGAGCAAAAGCGCGCGCCTGTGCTGATGGTGGGCGATGGCATTAATGATGCCCCAGCTTTGGCGGCAGCTCATGTGGGCATGGCGATGGGAGCGCGCGGTGCGAGTGCGTCTTCACAAGCTGCCGACATCGTCCTGCTGGTGGATCGTATTGACCGCGTGGCGGATGCTTTTGCGATTGCACGGCGCACGCGCGCCATTGCCTGGCAGAGTATTTTTGCCGGCATGGCTTTGTCCGGACTTGCGATGCTGGCAGCCGCCTTCGGCTATTTGTCACCGATCCAAAGCGCACTGGTACAAGAGGCTGTGGATGTGGCGGTGATCCTCAACGCGCTGCGTGCACTCGGCTCGCCCGATCAGGGGTGATCGTGGTCCGCATGAATATGCACATGCTCGTGCATATGCGGATGGCGATGCAAGACTGCATGTTCGAGACGACCGTCTTTCATGAGAAGAGCGCGCGTCGCGATGCGATCGAGCACAGGCCGGTCATGCGAAACCATGATGAGGGCGATGTCGAGATTTTTGAGAATCTCGACGAGCTTTTCGACATGCTGGCTATCGAGCGAATTGGTTGGCTCGTCGAGCAAAAGCACATCGGGATCCATGGCAAGAATGGCGGCGAGACACACCAGCCGTTTTTCACCGCCCGACAATTTGCGTGTCACGCGAGGTGCCAGAGCCGAGAGACCAAGGCGGGCCAAAGTGGCGCGCGCCTTGTCCATGGCTTCGTCTTCTGAGAGGCCCTGATTCAGCGGACCAAAGGCCACATCTTCCACCACGCTCGGGCAGAAGAGCTGGTCATCTGCGTCCTGAAACAGATAAGCCGCGCGCAGACGCACGGCATGGAAATCGCCTTCCACGCGGCGGTCCTGCCCGAAGGCATGGATGCGGCCGGAGCTCGCCTTTTGCAGTCCGATGAGCGCGCGCAGAAAGGTTGTCTTGCCAGCCCCATTCGAGCCGATGATTGCGAGCTTTTCGCCTCTGTCGAGATGCATGGTCACGCCATCCAGGACGCGTGCGCCATCGCGCTCGACAACCAGATCATGTGTTTCGATAAGATGTGTCATGCGATCCGGTCCAGAAGAATGATGCCAACCAGCACAAGCGCAAGCAGCAGCGAGAATGCGAAGTCGAGCGCACCGAGAGGTCGCGTGGCGCGCAGCGGGAATTTTCCGGAGAAGCCACGGCAGCGCATGCTCTCCTCAACACGCTCGGCGCGCTCCATCGAACGCACGAGCAACATGCCGGTGAAATTACCATAGGCGCGGAAGGTACGCAGATTGACGCGCGGTTTGAATCCGCGCGCGCGCATGGCTTCCATCAGGCGCGCGCCTTCTTCGCGGAAGAGGCTTTGATAGCGCACCAGAAACAGCAAGAGATGCACGAGACGCGCAGGCACGCCGAGCGACGCCAGGCCGCGACCAAGCCGCACGGGTTCCAAGGTTGCCAGCAGCGCCATGGTGGTGATGACGGCCGCATTGACCTTGAGCACGATGGAGACAGCGCGCATCAGGCCTGTGTCAGACAGTGCGAGGGGACCAAGCGAGACAAGTGCACGGCCCGGCATGGTGAGTGGCAGCAAGATCAGCAGCACGATCATGAAGCCTTCGACATGGGCGAGGCGGTGCAACATGGCGCGCCAATCGACATCGGCAATGGCGGCCAGTGCGAGCGCTGCAACGACCATGGCCATCTGGCCGCTCAGGCTTGTCATCGCAACAGAAGCAAGAACCGCAAGCACGGCCCCCACGATGCGCGAGCGCGGATCAAGTCGCGCCAGAAAATGCTCATGCGTATCGGTGGCGCGCACAAGGCTCATGGCTTGGTCTTTCTGCGGGCCGATGACCACAGCGCCAATCCTGCGAGACCAATGATCATGCCAATGCCGCCCATAATGTCGTTGAAGCGTGTGCGGCTTTCAGCGGCTTCATAGGCTTCCATCAACGGGCGCAATTGGCGCGCGACGGCGGCATCAACCGCGCGCTCAATCTGTGCAGTGGTGGCAGCAGCGGCTGGCGTATCGTCTTCGTCGGGCGCAAGAGCAGCAGCGGATGCGCCTGAGAAGCGGCCCTTGTCGATGGTGGCTTCCGCCACATGTCCGTCGCCCGTATTGGCAATCAGATGATAGGTTTGCGTTTGCGGCGCCTTGTAGGAATAGGCGCCACTCTTGTCGGTGGTCAGCTGCGCAATCTCGTGTCCCGCTTCATCCTTGATGCGCAGATCCGCGTCTTGCGCACGCCCGCCGCCCACAAAAAACGCATAGCCGGAGATGGTCTCACCTTCGAGCGTGGCAAACAGCTTCAGGCGATGGGCCTGCGCAGGCCAAGCGCTGGCAGCCAGCAAGGCGAGCGCTGCGAGAAGGCGCATCATGCCGCACCTGCCAGCAATTCCGGCTTCACGCGTTTCACGAAGGAAATGCAGAAGCCGCCGACAAAGCCTTCGATCAACATGAGCGGAATGTAACTGGCAATCATCACGCGGGCTGAGAGCATGTAATCAGCCGATGAGAGTGCAAGAGATGCGGCGACCATGAGGCCCGTCAGTGCCACACAAAGCGCACTCGCCACGCCTGCGATGACTGCTGCACGCGCAGGTGTCGCGCGCTGGATCATGGGCGCGACCAGCGAGCCGATCAAAGCGCCGGGCAAAGCAATGTTGATGATGTTGACGCCCAGCGTCGTCAGTCCGCCAAAACCAAACATCACCGCTTGCAACAAAAGCGCGACGCAGACAGCGGGAAAAATCGCAGTGCCCAGCACAATGCCCATCAGGCCACCGAGCAGCAGATGCACGCTGGAGGGCCCGACAGGTAAAGCAAAGAGCGACAAAGCAAAAAAGCCCGCCGAGAGAATGGCCGTGCGTGGAATATCCTCGTCGCCGATTTTCTTCAGGCCCAGCGCAATCGCGCCGACGGCCAAAGCGCCACCGCCGACCAGCACAGGAAAAGACAAAACGCCGTCAGGGATATGAGCCAAGTCATTTCCCCCGCGCGGGCTTGGAGCCCATGTCTGTCGCTTTCACCCAGATGAGACCGCCGAGCTCCGTCTTGGCCTCTTTGCCATCGGGCGATTTGGCGGGCTTGTCATCTTCGATGAGGGCGGCAAAGCCCCACCATCCCGCGCGCGGCATGGCGTAGGCGAATGTGCCAGAGGCATCGGCTTTGATGACTTGCGTGATGAAAGCATCATTGGGCGCTTTCACCGATCCATCATTTACATATTCAACTTCGATCTCGGCGAAAGGCACGGGTTTGCCGTCTTTCAAGACGACGCCGCGAAACAGATTGCCGGTCCACAAGCCTGTCGGTCGGGTGAGAGGTTCGATCTCGACCGGCAGGCCGATCTTTTCGTCCCAACCTTTGCCAGAAGCAAAGCCGTCGACGATCACCTTGGCATAATGGACGATGTATGTGTTCTCGGCCTGCTCCCAATAGGGTTCAGGCTCGACAAAGAAGATCGCAGTGCCGGGTTCTTTCAGCTCATGTGTCAACGACCAGGCTGGGACACCTTGCTTCCTAGTGGCTTTGAGCGCGGCGCCCAGATCGATGACTTTGCCGCCGACCAGCGCGCCGACGCGCTTGGGCCGCTTCATCTCCATCGTTGGGCCACCCTCCATCGGGTGGGTGAAGACGAGATCAAGCGACACTTTGCCACCTTCGGGCAGCACGTCATCGGAGGGGATGATTTCCTGGAAATGGGCGGAGGCGGGAAGCACGCTCAGGGTCAGACAGGCTGCCAAAGCTGTGGCAAGGGTCTGAACTCTCAATGACGGCATGATCCCTCCGGCTGTTATGAATTTTCGGAGAGTTTTACATAAACCTAGACAAAAGACGCAAGGGCAAATCCCGCTCCTTCATAAAAAAGGCGCGGGATTGAGCCCCGCGCCTTTGGAATTTTGGTCCGCTCAGGCTGATCAGGCGGGGTTTTCCGCCTCGCCATGCTTGCGCTTCTTGAGTGCATAGCCGGCACCGATGACCAAAAGTGCGCCGACCAGACCGAGGAGGCGGTGAGGATCGGCAACGACTTTGACAAAACTGCCCGCCAGATCAGGCAGGCGGCCGACCACAGGGTCGACAATGGCATTCAGGGCGCCGGTAAACGCGCCGACCTGCGGAGCGATGACGGGCTCGGAGGCCAGCATGTCGCCTGACACATAACCGAGCAGGGCCGCACCCGCCCAGACCAGCCAGGGAAAGCGCTCGATCAGTGTGATGATGAGCTGCGCGCCGAAAACAATCAGCGGGATCGAAATGGCAAGACCCAGCACGACCAGGAAGTTGGAATCTTTCGCCACACCCGCAATGGCGAGAACATTGTCGAGCGACATGATCATGTCGGCGATGGCGACAATCCGAACGGCATGCCAAACGGAGGCCGCTTCTTCGACATTGGCCTCATCATTTTCATCGGTGAGCAGTTTCACCGAGATCCAGAGCAGCAGCAGGCTGCCGACAAGGCGCAGCCACGGAAGGCTCAACAGAGAGACAACCATCAAGGTGAAAATAATGCGCAGGACAATCGCGACACCGGCACCGGCGATGATGCCAATCTTGCGGCTTTTGGTCGGCAGGCCGCGGCAGGCGAGCGCAATCACCACGGCATTGTCGCCCGACAGGATGATATTCACCCCGATGATCTGGAGCAGTTGAACGATAAAATTGCCGACGTCGCCGTCCATGATGTGTCCTCTCCGGTCGTGGGCAGACCGGGCTGCTACCATCGCATTTTGTTATGGGCCCGATGCCAGAAAGCAGCTTCCGTGTCCAGCGCCTGAGGGGCTTGCCCGCTCACGGAGCCGTGATGGGCTCCTTTTCCTCAATCACCTTGCCATAACGCTGCGCCAGCCAAGCGCAAACCATGAGCTGGATCTGGTGGAAAATCATCAAAGGCAGAATGACAATGCCGGCCGCCGCACCCGGAAACAAAACATTGGCCATGGGCACACCGCTGGCCAGCGTCTTTTTCGAGCCGCAGAAGACAATGGTCACTTCATCGGGTTTGTTGAAGCCCAGCGTCCGGGCAGCCAGCGTTGTGACGAGAAGCACGAAGGCGAGCAGCACGCAATCCAGCACCAGAAGCGTCACCAGATCGCTGAGCGCCACACGCTGCCAGATGCCATTCACCACCGCCGCGCTGAATGCCGAATAAACCACCAAAAGGATCGAGCTGCGATCGGTCATCGACAGGATCTTTTTGTGCTTCAGCACAAAGGCACCAATTTTTGGGCGCAGGATTTGCCCCGCAATAAAGGGCACCAGCAATTGCAGCACGATTTTGCCAACCGCCGACAGATCAACGCCAGCATCCCCTTTGGCCGACAGCAGCAGGCCAACGAGAACGGGGGTGAGAAAAATGCCGAGCAGATTGGAGGCCGTCGCCGAGCAAATGGCAGCAGGCACATTGCCTTTGCCAATCGAGGTGAAAGCAATGGAGGATTGCACGGTCGAGGGCAGGGCGCAGAGGAACAGCATGCCCATCCACAAATTCTCGGACAGCAGTGTGGGGGCGGCCGCGTGCAAGGCGAGGCCCAGCAGCGGGAACAGCACGAAGGTGCAGGCCAGAACCAGCAGATGCAGACGCCAATGGGTGATGCCGCCGATGACAGTCTCACGCGCCAGACGCGCGCCTTGCAGGAAGAACAGCAGGCCAATGGCAAAATTGGCGACGATGTCCACGATCTCAGCCGCCTGCCCGGAGGCCGGCAGCAGGGCGGCCAAGGTCACAACGGCCACAAGGGCGGCGAGGAAAGGGTCGGGGATGAGGCGATTCAGCATGGCAAAGTTTTAGGGGGCGGCTGAGCCCCCAGCAAGGCTGGCCTTTTGCAATACACGCCCCGTACCCATAAAAAGGGGGAAAGCTCCCCGAGCGGGGCGATTCAGGAAACGCTGTGAGGGATGGATATGGCTTTGCTTCGGCCGACGACGCGTTTTCGCCAATTGATCGCACGCAAGCAGATCACCATGATCCCGTCTGTGGGGGACGCCTTTTCCGCACGCCTGATCGCCCATGAAGGGTTTGAGGCGCTGATGAGCTCGGGCAATGCGTCATCTGCGATGAAGCTCGGCATGCCCGATGTTGGCATTATGACTTTGGCTGAAAATGCCGCCAATGCGGGCGCGATGGCGCAGGCCAGTGGTCTGCCCGTGTTTGCCGATGCCGACACAGGTTATGGCAATGCACTCAATGTGCGCCGCACCGTCATGGAATTTGAACGCGCGGGCGTGGCTGCGATCATGATCGAAGATCAGGTGAGCCCGAAGCGCTGCGGCATGCTGGCGGGAAAACGCGTCATCAGCCCGGAAGAAATGGCGGGCAAAGTGCAGGCCGCCGTTGATGCGCGACTTGATGATGATTTCGTCATTTGTGCGCGCACCGATGCGCGCGCGGTCGAAGGTCTTGCGTCCGCCATCAAACGCGCCGAGCTTTACCAGAAGGCGGGTGCGGATGTGATCTTCATCGAAGGTCCGAAGACGATTGAAGAGGCGCAAGAGATTGCGCGCGCCATCGACATTCCGCTTCTCTACAATGTCACACCCACCGGCAGCGTGCCGCCGCTGGATGTGAAGACGCTGGAAGAGATCGGTTTCCGTCTGCTGTCCTGTTCGGTCTGCATGTTGCTCGCCGCACTTCCCGCCATGCAGAATTTTCTGCGTGTGCTGAAGAGCACGGGCGATGTCGCGAAAGCCAGCGTCGGGGCAGCCCCGATGAGCGATTATCTCGATATTCTGCGCCTCGCCGATTGGCAGGAGCGCGAAGCCAAATTCACCCCGCCGACATCCGGCACCTGACCATCTGCGTAAATGCCAACAATGCCGCGCCGACATAGCGGCCAAAGGAGGACATGATGAAAAACTGGATGAAAGGCTTGGCGCTCGTTGCCACCGCGCTCTCCGCTTTAGCGGTTCCTCCCGCACAGGCACAGGATGTTTATGCTGGCAAGACGCTCACCGTGATGGTGGGGCTGGCCGCGGGTGGTTCGGCTGACACACTGGTGCGCCTCTTTGTGCCGCATCTGAAAAAGCATATTCCCGGCGATCCTTCGATCGTGGTCCAAAACATGCCGGGTGCGGGCGGCGTGCTGGCTTTTAATTATATTTATGAGAAAGCCCCGAAGGATGGTTCGCAGATCATCTTCTCGCTGTGGGATCCACTGGCGCAGGCGCTTGGCAATCAGGGATTGCGCGCGCGTTATGATCAATTCCCCTATCTCGGCGGCATTTCAGATGTGCGCGTGAACTACATGCGGGTGGATGCGCTGGACGGCGCAAAAAAGCCCGCCGATATTATGAAGGCGAAAAACATCATTGTTGGCGCTTATGGCACCACCGATCTGTCGGGCATTCTGGCCCATCTGTCGCTGAAGGCGCTTGGTGTGCCCCATAAGGTGGTCACCGGCTATCGCGGCGGTGCTGATGTGTTCTTGGCGTTGCAGCGTGGCGAAGTGAATTTCCACAACACCAGCCTTGCTACGTTCCGCACACGCTCAAAGGGTTTCATCCAGTCGGGTGAAGGCATGGGCTTCTCTTATCTCGTCGCCTCAGACGAGAAGGGCAATTACGAGCGCCGCAAGGATGTCACCGACATGCCAGCCTTCCAGGATCTCTATAAGGAGATCCACGGCAAGTTGCCGGAAGGCCCGCTGTGGAATGCGTTCAACTGGACGGTCCAGCAGTTTGGCGATCTGGCCTATGTCGGCCTCGCTCCTCCCGGAACGCCCGAGGCCAATCTGAAGATTTTGCGCAAGGCGATTGAAGACACGATGAATGACAAGGAATTCATCGCGGAATCGACACAGCGCAACGGCTTGCCGTTTGAATATGTGGACGACAAGGAAGCCACAAAGGTCTTCAAAGCCCTGTCGGGCGCATCGCCTGAAATTTTGTCCGCGCTGAAGGACAGCATGGAAGCGATGGGTGCCAAGTAAATGAGTGATCGGGGCCGCACGCTTTTCGACAAGATCTGGGAACAGCATCTTGTTGGTCAACGCACTGATGGGCGCGAGCTGATCTATATCGACCGCCATGTGCTGCATGATCTGCATGCGCCCCATGCCTTCGGCAAGCTCGCGCAAGCGGGTCGCAAGGTACGCCGCCCCGATCTCACTTTTTCGATGCAGGATCATTCCGTCTCGGTGCAGCCCGGCCGCACCGACGACACTTATGCAGAAGGTGCGGCCTTTGTGCGCGCGATGCGCGAGGGCAGTGCCAAAAATGGCGTGCGTGTTTTTGATCTGGGTGATCCCGATCAGGGTATCAGCCATGTCGTGGCCCCCGAGCTTGGTCTCGTGTTGCCGGGTGCGACACATGCGGTGCCGGATTCACACGCTTGCACGGTGGGTGGCTTGGGCGCGCTCGCCTTTGGCTGTGGCACAACCGAGCTGGAACATATTCTGGCAACGCAAGTGATCACGCTGTTTCGGCCCAAGCGCCTGCGCGTCAATCTTCTGGGGTCGCTGGGGGCTGATGTCGCGGGCAAGGATGTGGCGCTCGCCATTATCGCCAAGCTTGGTGTGGCAGGCGGGCGCGGCTTTGCGATTGAATTTGCCGGACCCGTGGCGCGTGCTTTGCCGATTGAAGGGCGTCTCACGCTCTGCAATCTCACCATTGAAATGGGCTCGCGCTCGGGCTTTGTTGCGCCTGATGATGCGACCTTCAACTGGATCAAAGGCCGACCCTTTGCCCCCGATGGCGCGCAATGGGATCAGGCCCTCGCCTATTGGCGCACGCTCTTCACCGATGCGGATGCGGTCTACGACAAGGAGATTGATGTCGATTGCTCGGGGCTTGCGCCGCAGATCACTTGGGGCACCGAGCCCAGTCAGGTGATCGGCATTGATGGGCGCGTGCCGGACCCCTCATTGCTTGATGCGGACAAGCGCGCACCTGTTGAGCGTGCGATTTCCTACATGGGCCTTGAGCCGGGGGCTGCAATTGAAGGCCTGCCTGTGGGGCGTGTGTTCATCGGCTCTTGCACCAATTCGCGTCTGCCTGATCTTGAAATTGCGGCCGCCATTGTGAAGGGCCGCAAAGTTGCGCCTGGCGTCACTGCTTGGGCGGTGCCGGGATCGAGCCAAGTCAAACGCGATGCGGAAGCGCGCGGGCTGGATCGCATCTTCAAAGAGGCCGGATTCCTTTGGGGCGAGAGTGGTTGCTCCATGTGCGCAGGCACCAATGGTGACATGGGTGCCGATGGCGAGCGCGTGCTCTCCACCACCAATCGCAATTTCGAAAATCGTCAGGGCAGGGGCGTGCGCACGCATCTTGTTGGACCGGCGCTTGCAGCAGCTGCTGCTGTGACAGGTCGCATCACCGACGTGCGCAAACTTTAAGGGATCAACATGCAGCCCTTCACCACACTCTCCGGCCCCGCCATGCCGATGATCGAAGACGACATCAACACCGATCAGATCGCGCCTTTGCAGCTCTCCAAGGGTCTGTCGCCTGATTGGGGCGCGCTTTTGTTCAAGCGCCAGCGCATGAATGCAGATGGCTCGGACAATGATCACGTGCTGAACAAGCCGCAATATCAAAACCCGGCCATTCTTGTGGCCAACGAAAATTTCGGCTGCGGGTCGTCACGCGAGAGCGCTGTCTGGTGCCTCACAGGCGTTGGTATTCGCTGCGTGATTGCGCGCTCCATTGCCGATATCTTCCGCGAAAATTGCCTGCTCAATGGGCTGCTGCCGATTGAATTGTCGGGCACAGATATGGATCGCTTGCAGGCGCTGGTCACGCAGATTGATGGCGGCCAGCCCTTCACCGTCGACCTGCCTGCGCAAAGCGTTCATGCGCCCAATGGCGAGACTTTTGCTTTCGAGATTTCCGCTTCCGACAAGACGCGCCTTCTGGAAGGTCTTGATGAAGTGGGCCTCACCATGAAGCATGAGGGCGAGATCGTCGCCTTTGAAGAGAAAATGCGCGCATCCATGCCCTGGACGCAAGAAGCACGCGACCGCCGCCGCTGATATTAAAATTTCGGTGAGCCAATGTGACGGATCACGCCCATGGGCGTGACGCTGTCTTGCGCATGGCGTGCAATCATCTGCGCGAGACGGTCTTTGTTTTCGGGTAGCGCACCGTCGCGGCGCGTTGCCAGCAGCCAGCTCGCCACACGGGCCAAAGACGTGCGCACGCGGTAAGAGCCGCCCTCGCGCGCGCGGCGGCGCAGTGCTTCGTTCACGCCAAAGGCCAGCAGAAATCCTGCCGCATAATCGAGTGGCGAGGTGGCCAAGAGTTTGGCCGTGCCATCACCTTGTACCAAAGCCATGCCGCTGGCGGCCTGAACCGCGCTATCAAAACCACGTCGACCAGCAAAGACAGTGCCTTCATCATAGGCTGAAAGCGATGCGTGAATGAGGCCCGGGTGCTGCGCGCAAAGTGCTTGCGCTGAGAGACCTGAGCGCTCGGCCACACCGGGGCGATAGGCGTGCAGGAAAACATCCGCTCTTTGGATGAGCTCCATCAGCTGTTCGCGCTGGTCGAGCGCGCGCAGATCAAGCGTGAGCTCTGTCTTGTCGCGATTGGCGTCGAGCCGATAGGAGAGCAGATCGGGATAAAGCGGATTGTCGATGCGCGTCACATCGGCACCCTGTTCCGCCAGCAGGCGCCCACAGGTTGGGCCAGCCAGCACGCGGGTGAAATCAATCACGCGCGCCTTTGCGACTTCGCGCGGCGCGCTGTCGCCGATCTTGTCGATGCTGACCAAGGGCAGATCATCGGTCAGATCGCGCCATTCTTCTGCTGTCAGCACAGGCGCGGAAATGGCACCCGCACCCACAAGAGCCGCATCAAAGTCCGGCATGGTCCATGCGCGGATGGCCTGTTCCAATGACGCGCGCTCAGGCGCGGCGCGCAACAGCGCCAGTGCGCGCTCCCGATGGTGGGGGAAATTCACATGCAGAAAGATTTGCCGTCCATCGCTGGTGTCATAAAAGCCAGTGAGGGGATCACGCGGAGCGGCGACGCTTTGCCCGTTCAAGAGCACATGCCGATAGCCCTCACTCATCAAGGCGGCATGGTCGAGATCAACCGTGATGCGGGCATCCGGCGGGCGGGCCAGAGCGGCCGCGGCCAGCGCCACACCCGTGACATGGCCACAGCGGAAGGGGCCGGGATAGAGGTCATCCGCCCCGACAAATGTCACAGCGGAAGGATCAAGCCCCTGCGCGCCGCTTTCGGAAAGGAGCTGCGTGAGGCTGGCGGCGGCGAGCTCTGTCATAGGGTCAAAGTGCCAGTTCCACAGGTGAGCCGCAAGATCAGTTGCTAATTGTCGCGGCTCTTGCCAATCTCTTGCCTTGAGCTGATCCGCCAGAGATCGGCCATCAGGGGAGGGGATATAATGGGCAACCTCAATCGGCTCATGCTGGGACTTGCCGCCAGCACATTCGTCTTGGCGCAGGCGCAAGCGCAAACACCCGCCGCATCGCCCACAGCGAAATGGTCGACAATCACCGAAGACATGTTGCGCAAGCCCTCGCTCAATGACTGGCTGATGTGGCGCGGCAATTATGCGAGCTGGGGCTATAGCCCGCTGGCCCAGATCAATAAGTCCAATGTGAAATCGCTGCGTGTCGCCTGGACATGGTCGCTCAATTCCGGTGTCACCGAGAGCGAGCCGCTGGTGCATGATGGCATTTTGTTCGTCACCAATTCGGGCGACAAGATTCAGGCGCTCAATGCGGCCAATGGCGATTTGATCTGGGAATATCGCCGCGATCTCGCGCCCCAGCTGATCCAGCAGGGCGGCAATTCTCTCGCCAAGCGCAATATGGCGCTCTATGGCGACAATCTCTACATCACCACATCCGACGCCCATATCGTGGCGCTCGATGCACGCACGGGCAAAGTCGCTTTCGATCATGAAGTGGCGGATTGGAAGAAGGGCTATCGCTATTCGAGCGGCCCCTTCATGGCCAATGGCGTGCTGGTGGCGTCCATGAGCGGCTGCAATGCGGCCCAGCCGGGTGGCTGCTTCATCACCGGGCATGATCCGAAGACAGGCGCTGAAAAATGGCGCGTGCATACGGTGGCCCAAGACGGCGATCCGAATGCCAAGACGTGGAACGGCCTGCCGCAGGCTGAGCGCTTTGGTGGCTCGGCCTGGATTGCAGGCTCCTATGATCCTGAGACGGACACGATTTATCACGGTGTCGGCCAGCCCTATCCGTGGATTGCAGAAATGCGTGGCACCACGCCGAAGAAAGAGGGCGCTGAAAATAGCGCGCTTTATACAGATGCGACGCTCGCAATTGAGCCCAAGAGCGGCAAGATGAAATGGCATTTCCAGCATCTGGAAAATGACACGCTTGATCTCGACTATGCCTATGAGCGTGTTCTTGTCGATCTCCCGATTGCGGGCAAAATGCGCAAGACGGTGGTGACGGCCGGCAAGCTTGCCATTGTCGAAGTGCTGGACCGCACGAATGGGCAATTCCTCTGGGCGAAGGAAACTGCCTTCCAGAATGTTGTGAAATCGATTGACCCCAAGACCGGCGCCAAGACGATCAATGAAGCCGCCATGCCCCATATCGGCAAGACGACGTTCAATTGCCCCGCTGACCCGGGCGCGCGCGGTTGGCCGTCAACGGGCTATAGCCCCAAGACGCAGATGCTCTACATGCCGATGACCGAATATTGCTCGAACACAACGCCCACACCGCTTGAGGCTGGCGAGAAATATACGGGCGGTGGCCGTGCGGTTTATGCGCGCGTTCCGATCCCCAACAGCGATGGCAAGTTTGGGCGTCTGGAAGCGGTCAATCTGACCAACCAGAAATCCGCCTGGGTGCAGCGCCAGCGTGCGGCCATGTCGAGCGGTGTCATGCCGACAGCAGGCGGCATTGTCTTTGCCGGAACGCTGGATCGCTATTTCCGCGCGTATGATGACACCAATGGCAAAGTGCTTTGGGAAACACGCCTGAACAATTCGCTTAACGCCCCGCCGATCTCTTTCTCGGTGAATGGCAAACAATATGTGGCCATTGCCGTTGGTAATGGATCGTCGCAAGTGCGCTCGCTCAACACGCTGACGCCGGATATCAAAAATCCGGATGGCGGCGCAACGCTCTGGGTTTTTGCGGTTCAATGAGATCTTTTGCACTGACCTTGATGATGCTCTGTGCCACTGCCTCGCCGGCCGCGGCACAGGCGCCTGTTTTTTCAGCTGAGCAGGTAGAGCGCGGCAAAGCCTCCTATATCCAGCGTTGCGGCATGTGCCATGGCGAAAATCTGGATGATGGCGATTTCGGCGGCGCGCCTTTGCGTGGTTCATGGTTTCGCGATCATTGGGGCGCGGGCTCGGTGGCAAGCCTCTTCAGCTATGTGCAAACGACCATGCCGCCCGATAATCCCGGCGGGTTGAATGACACCACTTACACGGACATTCTCACCTACATCCTGCAGCGTAACGGCTATGCGGCGGGGCGTGATGAAATGAAGTCGGACGAAAAAGCCATGGAGGCCATGAGCCTTCAGAAATGAGTCTTCAGAAATGAGTCTCAAAAAATAATGGCGCTGCAGACAGCGTCAACGTGGGAGGGAATATGCGCAAGCTTGCCCGTTTCATAAGTGTCGCTGCTGCTCTCGCGGCGTGCTGTTTGCCCGCGCGCGCTGATCCGATCGAGGAATTCTACAAAGGCAAAAGCGTCACGATCATGATCGGCTATGGCGCCGGCGGATCGGATGATCTGTGGGCGCGACTGCTCGCCCGACATATGAATCGCTTCCTGCCGGGCAATCCCACCATTGTGCCGCAAAATGTGCCGGGCGCTGGCTCGCTGGTCGCGGCCAACCAGGTGTTCAAGACAGCCCCCAAAGACGGCACGGTTCTGGCCCTGATCAATCGCGGCGTGCCCTTCGAGCCTTTGCTCGGCAATAAATCCGCGCAATTTGATCCGCGTCAGTTCAATTACATTGGCTCACCAGACCGCGACACGATTGTCGGCTTTGTGCGCACGGATGCGCCGGTGCAAAAGCTGAGCGATTTGCGCAGCAAGGAATTGATCGTTGCCGCCACAGGCTCGGGCGCTGATAGCCTTACCTATCCGGTGCTGTTGCGTGATCTGTTTCATCTGAAAGTGCGCATTGTGCAGGGCTATCCGGGTTCGCGCGATATGAACCTCGCGCTCGAGCGCGGCGAGGCCTATGGCACGTTCATCTCTTATGATACGGCGCTGCGTGAGCCAGGCCTCAAAGATGGCACGCGCCGTCTGCTCGTGCAGGGTCGCCTCACACCTGATCCGCGCATCAAGGATGTGCCAGGCCTCAATGCCCTTGAACTGTCGCCAGCTGAGCGCAAGGCCGCAGAATTTTTCTTGCTACGCGCTGATATGGGTCGTCCCTTTGTCGCGCCGCCCGGTGTGCCGTTGGACCGATTGGCGGCCCTGCGCAAAGCCTTTGCTGACACATTGCTGGATGCCACAACGCAAGACGATGCTGGGCGCCAGGGACTCAATGTTTCGTTGATCTCGCCCGATGACATGATGAAGACGTTGGATGCGGCCTATCGTTTCGATGAAAAGACCATCGCCACGGTGCGCACCATCATGCAGGACGCCGAGAAGAAAAAATAATTTCTGCTGAGTGCACCAGTTTCACCAAGGCGCGCCCGAGCCTGTTGCTCGGGCGCGTCTTTTGATTTCAGGCGCGCTCTGGCTGTTTGGATTTCCAGATCGTCTGCCCGCCATCGACGCGCAGATCTGCGCCCGTCACGAATGAGGCCTCGTCACTGGCCAGAAACAGAGCGGCATTGGCCACTTCCGCAACCGTGCCCGTGCGCCCCAAAACCTGCATCGGGCCGCGCAGCGCGTTAGATTTTTCGCGCGTCCCGAAACGGCGCAGGACGCGGTCGGTGTCGATGGGGCCGGGCGAGATCGAATTGCAGCGGATATTTTCATGCCCATAATCCAGCGCAATGACACGCGTCATGTGATGGATTGCGGCCTTTGTCGTGCAATAGCCGATGCGCCCATGCAGTGCGTAATGGCCGTGGCTGGAGGCAATGTTGACAACCGAACCACCGTGACCTGACGCGCGCATGCTGGGAATGGCATATTTACACATCAGAAAATATCCGGTGAGATTGGTGCGCAAGGTGCGCTCCCAATCCTCCAGCGAGAGGTTTTCGACATTCTGGTCGGGCGTCACGGCCACTGCGCCATTCATCAGCGTGGTGACATGTCCAAAATGCGATTCCGCCGCCTTGATCGCGGCTTCGCATTGTTTGGGATCGTTGACATCCAGCACAAAAGCGGCGGCCGATCCGCCGTGCTCCTTGATCGATGCGACAACTTTATCGGCCTGAGCCTGGCTAATGTCGGCGATCAGGACGGACGCCCCTTCGCGCGCGAAGGTGCGGGCCACTTCGCCGCCAATGCCACCACCACCGCCGGTGATGACCGCCACTTTGTTTTTCATGCGTCCAGTCATGTGCTGTCCTTCCAGTTTTCTTCTTAGTTTTTGATGGTGCCGAAAATCGAACGAACCTTTTCGATAACCGGTTTTGGGCTTGCATACATGTCATCGATCAGCGCGCTGACAGCCTCGCCCTTCAAGGGTGTGATGGGCATGCGCATATTGTGGGCTTCCTCCAGCAAGACCTTGTCTTGCAGAGAGTCATTGAAGCCTTTGCGGATCATCGCCACACGCTCGGCGGGCACGGCTTTGGGCAGAATAAAAGGATGGCCCATCAACAGGCCAGCCAGAGCCAGTTTGAGAACGCGGCGCTCCTCGTCCGTTTTGGCAAAATCATAGAGCAGCGGCACATCTGGCAGGTCCGGGGATTTCTCCAGTGCGATTTGCACAATGATGGAGACTTTCTTGTCGCGCAGCCAATCTGACTTTCCCGCAACAAGTGACGAATAATAGAGCCCGGCTGACCCTTGCACCTCACCGCGCTCCATCGCGAGATAGACAGGGGGCTGTCCTGTATAGCCTTCGACAATTTTGAATTTCGTGTCGAACAGCGAATTCATCATGCGCGCGTAAATAGAGTTGGTCGCGGTTGCGCCTGATGATCCGACAATGACGGTCTGCTGGCGCATGTCGTCAAAGGTTTTGATCGGGGTCGGGTTTTGCAAAATGGTCACGGCCACTTCTTTGGCCATGGAGCCGATCCAGTTCACAGCCGGTGGTTCAAGTTTGGTATTGGCCGTGGCCGCCAGCATGGGTTCATAGCCAATGCCTGAGGGCATGGCCCCCCAATAGGAGCCATCTTTGGGCACGACATTGATGATGTAATCAAGCGCCTTCAGCCCGCCAGCACCGGGCATGTTTTGCACAATGATGGAGGGCTTTCCCGGCAGATAGGGACCAATGTGGCGTGCCAGCAATCGCGCATAAGTGTCATAGCCGCCACCAACATCGGAGGCCACGACCATAAAAACCTGATTGCCTTTGAATGCGGGCGCCTGCGCAAAAGCCGGGCTTGATACAGCTGGGCCCATTGCCGCAAGAAATGCTCCCCCCAAAAAGCGCAACATGCGCCCGTGGCTGTGTTTCATGCCGTCCTCCCCATGTTCGTCTTCGAGCCGACTCTTTGTTTGGTCGTGCTTTCGAATTTTGATGGATGCCTTGCCTGACACCTCTTTTTGGGAAGTCTGCGGCTTCTGGAAGTGGTTGGCAAGAGCTCAGGCGGCCACGCGCAGGCGTTGCGCCAAGAGCCGTCCGAGCCGGATACCCGGGCGCTCGATGGTGCGATAGATGAGATCGGACAGGACGGCCGTGGCGATGAAGCCGGCCAGAAGCGTGAAGCCAAATGTCGCCCATGGCCCCAAGTGCAAAACGCCGACCGCCAATGATGCGCTTGCCGCCACGCAGGGCCAATGGACGAGATAGACGCTGTAGGACCGATCACCCACGGCGCGCATGAAGGGCGTGTCAATCAGGCGCGACAGGGCGACGTGCCAAGCGTCCTTCGCATCGGGCGTTGTTTTCATATAGGCGCAGATGGCAATCCATAGGCCTAAAAAGGCCCAATCAAAATGGCTGACGGCAATTGCCAGACCGATGAGGGCGAGGGGAACGGGAAAAGTTTTCACCTGATCAAACCGCTCAAAAGCGATGCGGGTCATGATGCCGATCCAGAACGTCAGAATGGCCAAAGGCAGGAATGCGGGCAGGGGGAATGTGCCGAACGCGCCGGCCCGCCCGATCAGCATGCCAGCGGCGCAGATCGCAAAAGTGACCAGCGGCTTGCGCAGGCAGCCTGCAATAAGCAAAGGCGCGATGAGATAGAATTGCCATTCCAGCGACAGGCTCCAGCCCGGCGGCAGGAAGATGAACGTGGACTGATCGAGTATTTGTTCAGGCACCATGCCGTGCAGCAAGGTCAGATGAAGCGCGAGGTGAATGGGCCCACGCCCCGCAGCCAGTTCTTGCGCCTGCAAGAGGAGCTGGTTGGTGGGATGCGGATTGTCGTGCCAGGGCAGATCCGTCAGAAACTGGAATTCATACGGCTGCACGAGCAGGGCAATCGTCAGACATGCCAGCCACCCGGGAAAAATGCGGCACGCGCGGCGCACAATATAAACAGGCCAAGGCTCGGCCTTGCTCAAGACAAGATGCGTAATGACAAAGCCGCTGATGATGATGAACAGCGAGACCGCTTGATCGCCGCTTTTCATCATTGACCATGAGCCTGGCAGGCGCTCGCCGATGGAGGTCTGCTGCACGACATGAGAGAGAAAGACGATCCAGGCAAGAATGCCGCGCGAGCCCTCAAGGCCAGAATAGACGCGCGGCTCAGCCAATCATCCCTCCGTGACTCGTCTGTCACAAGCCTAACGCAACAGACAGCTTTGCGGTTGCGTTGGTCAGCGGATCGGAAGGGAAGCTATCAGTCAGTTAAAAATAAATTCGATATTTCAGAATCTTAGCGATGGTAATTTGGCGGAGACGGTGGGATTCGAACCCACGATAGGGTTTCCCCTATGACGATTTAGCAAACCGTTGCCTTCAGCCTCTCGGCCACATCTCCGTCGGCCCCGAGGGACCGGGCGTTTCTATGCCCGAGGCGGGCGAGATTGGCAAGCTTTTGGGCTGCTTCAGGCCGGGATGGACCCGATAAAGGTGCAGATCCGTGTGATGGAAGGGGGGTCTAGCAGCAGAGGTGCATGGCCTTGGCCTGGAACCGTCAACGCCTGCGCATGCGGATGGCGCTCTCGCATGGCCTGGAAAACCTCGGGTGAGAGCAAATCCGAGTTCTCACCCCGAATCGCCAGAACAGGCACATGGCCCAGCGCTTCATATTGGGGCCACAGATCAGGCATGGGTTGCGTGGGATCATAAGCATCCAGCGCGCGCGCCAAGGCTGGGTCGTAGCGCGCGACCAGTGCGCCCGCTTTTTCTTCGAGTGTGAGGCGCGCATAGGTGTGCCAGTCCGCCTCGCTCAATCCCGTGAATTGCGCACCGGACACGCGCTTGAACATGGCAACCGCCTCATCCCAATTTTGGGGGGCGGGCAATTTGCCGACATAGCCTTTGATGCGCATGAGGCCCACAGGCTCAAGCACCGGGCCAATGTCATTGAGAATGACGCCTGCCAGAAGCTCGGGCCGAAAAGCTGCCAGCAACATGGCGTGAATGCCGCCGCGCGATGTGCCCAGAAAAATCGCACGCTCGATGCGCTCTTGCGCCAGCATTGATTGGATGTCGGCGCTCTCGACGGCGAGATCATATTTTTTGGGATCGGCATCACGGTCAGACAAGCCACGCCCGCGATAATCAATCGCCAAAACGCGACGCCCCGCCAGCGCCAGCGTGCGCGCCACGGCGTCGAAATCGTCAGCCGTGCGTGCCAGACCCGGCAGACAGATCACCGGCAGTCCCTGCGTCTGGGCTGGCACATAATCGCGCATGTGCAGGCGCAATCCGTCAGAGGATGTGTGAAAGCGCGAAGTGATGGTGAGCGTGCTCATGGCGCCAGTCTAAAGCCTTTTTTCGGCGGTGCGCAATTCCGCGCGCAGGCGTGATTGATCAGGCTGGCCCATGAGCTGCGTATAGACTTCCAGATTTTCCATCACTCGCTGGACGTAGTTGCGCGTCTCGGAAAAAGGAATGCGCTCCACCCAATCAATCGGGTCGACGCCGGGCTCACGTGGATCGCCATAGGCCGCGATCCATTCTTTGGCGCGGCGCGGCCCGGCATTATAGGCCACAAAGGTCAGGATGTGAGAGCCGCGGTAATCAGCCAGCAATTGTCCCAGATGGGCTGCACCCAATTGCGCATTATAGGCGGGCTCATCCAGCAGTCGGTTTTTTTCAAAAGTCACGCCCACTTGTTTGGCCGTGCGCTGCGCGGTGGAATCGATCATTTGCATGAGGCCTTTGGCTCCCGCCGGTGACAAAGCGCGCGGATGAAACATGCTCTCTTGTCGCGCAATGGCATGCACAACAGGCAGCGGCGCTGACATGGCCGCTGCTTCAAACGGGGGAATGCCATTGAGCGGGAAAGCCGCCTGTTCGAGGGGCAGGCCGCGCTGCAAGGCCTGTTTGCCAATGAGTGTGCTGGCGCGCGCATCCTGATAGAGCGCGGCCAGCGCCGCAAGGGCGGCGAGCTGTGCGCCATCCTGCATGGCGCGCGTGGTCTCGGTGACCAGCGCATTGGCAAGCTCGCTCTCGCCTGCGCGGTAGAGAAGATCAGCCGCGCGTGTGGCCAGCGCGCGGGCGTCGCCGCGTGCCGGTTCAAGGCTGGCCGAAAACGGCTCAATGCGCGCGCCCAGTTTTTCGCGCGCGAGCTGGCCATAATAAACACTGCGCTCTTGCGCGGCGCGCGCGTAAAACTGGCGCGCTTGTTGGGCCATGTTTTGCGCTTCTGCCGCGCGTCCCTGCCAATAGGCGGCACGTGCGCGCGAGATGGGTGTCTCAGCGCGCTCGGCTGCGCGTGCAAAATGGGGCATGGCTTTGTCGGGCGCATTGAGAAAGCGCAAGGCAATCCAGCCCGCATGAAATTCGGCTTCAATAAATTGTTCGCGTCCTGATGCGCTGTGATCGGCGGACAGGCGATAGGCAAGTTCTGGCTTTGTGTCGTCCAGTAATTTGCGCGCCAGCACGCGCCGCTCTGTCCACCATTCATCGGGATCAATCAGGCTCGCACGATCACGCGGTGCCGATTGTATGAGTTTGGCCGCCGCCTCAAATTCGCCTTTGCGGCGCAAGCGCTGCGCTTCACTGAGCAGCCACAGCGGATCGCTCTTGAGCGCGGCAGGCACGGCTTGCAGCAATTTTTCTGCTGCCGCTTCATTGATGACAGCCATGCGCGCTTTGAGGAGGGCGGTCACGTCGTCGCCCGCCAGACCGGCCGCACGCAAAGCGCCGGGTTTGCCGCTGTAGCCAAGACGCATGGCGCGGGCCTTGTGGTCGGCGGGGGTCAGCTGATCGGCAAAATCCTTCAGCACCTGCGTCTCAAGCGCGCCAGACAAATCCTCATTGCGCCAGATGCTGCCGATGCGCGCACGCGCTGCCGCCTGTTTGCCACTTGCCAGTTCGAGGCGCGCCAGGGCCAGACGTCCGGCGGGTGATTGCGGGGCATGTTTGGCAAACCAGACGGCAGGCGATGTGCTGCGGCCCTTGTCCCAGAACAGCAGGTCTTCGACACGCCGCTCAAGCGACGCGCGCGCGCTCCAGTCGGGTGTGGCGGCCAGAAACCCCATCAGGCGCGGCAGCGAGGCGAGGCTGCGATCTTTCTGCAAAGCGACCCAGCCCAGCGCGGCTTTGGCGGCCGGGTCGCTGATGCGGGCGGCCTCTTCATCACCCTTGACCAGATCACCTTGCGTATAGGCGGCAAGGCTCACGGCAAATGCGGGGTCGATGGGCGCCTCAGGCGGTTGCAGCAAGGGGTTGTTGGTTGGGGCAGCCAGGTCGGGCGCATAGGCCAGGGCTTTGACCTGTGGGGAGGGCTCAGGCCGGGCTTGGACCAGGGGAGCATGGGTTGTCGGGGCAGGGGCCGGGATGGCGGGCGCGGGCGAATCTGGGGTGCGGGCCCATTGCAGGGCGGCCAGCCCGAGAGCCGCGGTCAGGCCGCCAAAAAGGAGGGATTTGCGCAGGGCTGGCATCCGTCCGGTCCTTTTCGGGTCGCTTATCTCAGCCGACCCTGCGTGATCAGGGTTGATGAAGTGTAAATCAGGCCCCTGAGCCCTTTTCTCGCCACCAGTCAGAGGCTATCTCTGTGGCCAACCTTATCAGGTGGTGAAAGTGCGGCGTCGGTATGGCGGTCCGCTTCAGGTTCTAAGGATTTCTGCTCATGCCTCAGTCCGCCCGTTTTCAGGGATCGATGACCGCCCTCGTGACGCCGTTCCGTGATGGCCGGATCGATGAGGAGGCGTTTCGCGCGCTCGTCTCTTGGCAGATTGCAGAAGGCACCAAGGGCCTGATCCCGGTTGGTACCACGGGCGAGAGCCCCACGCTGTCGCATGCCGAGCATCATCGTGTGGTCGAACTCTGCATTCAGGAAGCCAAGGGCCGCGCGGCCGTGATTGCGGGTGCTGGCTCCAACAATACAGCCGAAGCGATTGATCTGGCCAAGCATGCCGAAAAGGCTGGCGCTGATGCCGTGCTGGTGGTGACGCCCTATTACAACAAGCCGACGCAAGAAGGCATGTATCAGCATTTCAAGGCGATCAATGATGCGATCGGCATTCCGATTGTCATCTACAACATCCCGCCCCGCTCAGTGGTCGATATGTCGGTTGAGACGATGAGCCGCCTGTTCGAGCTGAAGAACATTGTGGGCGTGAAAGATGCCACCGGCAATCTGGCGCGCGTCTCGCAGCAGCGCCATGCCATGGGCTCTGACTTCATCCAGCTCTCGGGCGAGGATATGACGGCGGTTGCCTTCAATGCGGCAGGCGGTGTCGGCTGCATTTCCGTTGTCTCGAATGTTGCGCCCAAGCTGTGTGCGCAGATGCAGGAGGCGACGCTGGCGGGCGACTACAAGCGCGCGCTGGAGATTCAGGATCGTCTGGTGCCGCTGCATGAGGCGATTTTCAAGGAGCCGGGGGTGGCTGGCGCCAAATATGGCCTGTCGCTCTTGGGCAAGGTGAAAGACGAGGTGCGTTTGCCGCTGCTTTCTGTCACAGAGGGCACGCGCGCGGTCATCCGCGCCGCGATGATCCATGCTGGCGTGATTGGCGGCTAAGCTTCACGCAGAGGTTGATTGGCCACTGGCCGGAGAGAAAAGACGTGGCCCCGAAGACCCAGCCTGATTTCAAAGTCGTCGCCGACAATCGTCGCGCGCGCTTTGACTATGAGATCGGCGATGCGCTGGAAGCGGGCATCATGCTCACCGGCACAGAGGTGAAAAGCCTGCGCAGCGGCAAGGCGACGATTGCTGAAAGCTATGTCGGCCTTGATCGCTCGGGCGAGCTTTATCTCTTCAATGCAAATATTCCGGAATATTTGCAGGCCAATCGCTTTAATCATGAGCCGCGCCGCCCACGCAAATTGCTGGTGAAATTGCGCGAGGTCGCCAAGCTCTCGCAAGCGGTCGAGCGCAAGGGCATGACGATTGTGCCGCTCAAAATCTATTTCAATGAAAAAGGCCGCGCGAAAATCGAAATCGCGTTGGGCCGCGGCAAGAATGCCGCCGACAAACGCCAGACCGAAAAAGCCCGCGATTGGAAAAAAGAGCAGGGACGGCTGCTGCGCGAGCGGGGCTGAGTGGCGCTCGTCGTTGCGAGCGTAGCGAAGCAATCCATGGTGCTGTGGTCATAGGCTGGCGTTTCGCAATGGATTGCCGCGTCGCCTTCGGCTCCTCGCAATGACGAGGTGCTAGGCGAGATCCTTCCCCACAGCCTTAAAAACATCCTTGAACATTTTGGGCGTCAGCACGCCGGTGTTCGTGTTGTAGCGCGAGCAATGGTAGCTGTCGTACAGGCGCAAATCTCCAGCCTCATGCACAGCCCCATGCGCAAAAGGCATGGCCGATAATTTGGAGCCCAGCGCCCGCACCACGCTCTCATGCGCAATACGCCCAAGCGCCACAATCGCGCGCAGGTTTTTCATCTCCTCAAGCGAGGCGACCAGAAATGTGCGGCAGGTGGTGATTTCAGCGGGCGTCGGTGTGTTTTGCGGCGGCACGCAGCGCACAGCATTGGTGATGCGGCAATCCACCAGCGTCAGGCCATCATCCGGGCGCTCATCATAGGTACCGGTGGCAAAGCCGCGCTCAATCAGCGTTTCATAGAGAAGGTCGCCCGCCCAATCTCCCGTAAAGGGACGCCCGGTGCGATTGGCGCCCCGCAGACCAGGCGCCAGTCCGACAATCAGCAGGCGCGCGGATGTGGCCCCGAAAGAGGGGACGGGCGCATTATGCCAATCGGGAAAAGACGCGCGCGCTTCATCGCGAAAGGCAACAAGGCGCGGGCAAAGCGGGCAGTCGCGTCCCGGGGCGGGCTTTTGAGGTGAACGAGCCATGCCCCGGAATGTAACGCTTCAGGTTCAGGTGTCGAGCATCTCGTCAGAACCGGCAGGACGGTGCTCGCGCGGGGCGCGTTCCACCGGGTCACGGCCCACTTTGGCGGCCATGTGCAGGAGATCGATGAATTCATCGGCCTGGCGGCGCAGATCGTCAGCCACCATCGGGGGCTGCGTGGTGATGGTCGAGACGACCGACACGCGCACGCCCTTGCGCTGCACAGCAGCCACAAGCGAACGGAAGTCGCCATCGCCCGAGAACAGCACCATGTGATCGATGTGGTTGGCCATTTCCATGGCATCGACCGCGAGTTCAATGTCCATCGAACCCTTGACCTTGCGGCGGCCCATCGAGTCGACGAATTCCTTCGTCGGCTTGGTCACAACCGAAAAGCCATTGTAATCGAGCCAGTCGATCAGCGGGCGGATGGAGGAATATTCCTGATCCTCAATGAGGGCCGTGTAATAAAAGGCCCGGACGAGGCGTCCCTTGCCCTGAAATTCCTTGAGCATGCGCTTGTAGTCAATGTCAAAGCCGAGAGATTTGGCTGTGGCGTAAAGATTGGCGCCATCGATGAACAGGGCAATACGTTCTTGGGACATTCGTAAAAACTCGTCTTGTCTCAGTCATGAAAGGAGGAATTTCGCTCAAATCTCGCTCAAACGACCCCATGAAATAAGGGGGCCACGCTCTTTGACAAAATCCCATGCCGGGGCAGGAGGCTGGTGGCCAGACTCAAGGGCCGGGGCAATGATCCACATTCGGCTCCGGGGCTGGGTCAGTCAAGTAAACAAGCAAAAAAATATGATCTGAAAAGGACTTGGGTAGAGCTTAGCCGTTATTTGGGACGTCTAAACAGCTCCGGTTGCGACGGAAATGGGCCCTGCCGCCATGCACTTGCTTGGCTCAAAGGGAGGCTCTTTTGGTTGCCACCCCGGGGGCTTTCGTGTAGGACGAGGCCAATCACGCTCCTCCTCTCTGTTTTAGGGAACGTCGCCCCATGGCACGCGTCACCGTCGAAGATTGCATCGACAAGGTCGAAAACCGTTTTGAACTGGTGCTGGTCGCCAGCCACCGCGCCCGGATGATCTCCTCGGGCCAGCAGATCACGGTCGACCGTGACAATGACAAGAACCCCGTCGTTGCGCTGCGCGAGATCGCCGATGCCACCCAGGCACCGGAAGATCTGAAAGAAGATCTGATCCATTCGCTGCAGAAGCATGTGGAAGTTGATGAGCCGGAAGCCGAAGTCGTGCCCGCGCTCAATGCAACGGCTGCTGATCTGGGCGGTAATGTCGATGGCGACATGCAGTTCGATCGCATGACCGAAGAAGACCTGCTGCGCGGCCTTGAAGGTCTCGTGCCGCCGGCCGAGACGGATGACGACGCGGAGTAAGTTCCGGCGTCTGCCAAATAGTCTTGCCAAGTTTTTAAAAGGGCGTCGACCATGGTCGGCGCCCTTTTTCATTTCGAGGTTGTCACTGATGCGCTTGATGTCCGATAGTGGGATCAATGATTTGCGCGCTTTGCGCTGAGCCTGTGAGATGACGCCCTGAACAAGATGATGCGGCAGTATGAACTCGTGGATCGGGTGCGGACCTACAATCCGCAGACGAACGAGGACCTTTTGAATCGCGCTTATGTCTACGCCATGAAGGCGCATGGGGCACAAAAGCGCGCGTCGGGTGATCCCTATTTTTCGCACCCGCTCGAAGTGGCTGCCATTCTGACCGATCTGAAGCTGGATGATGCGACCATCGTTGCCGCCGTCCTGCATGATACGATTGAAGACACAGGCACCACGCGTGAAGAAATTGATCAGCTGTTTGGCCATGAAATTGGCGCGCTGGTCGATGGTCTGACAAAACTCAAAAAGCTCGATCTCGTTTCGAAGCGCGCCGAACAGGCTGAGAATTTCCGCAAATTGCTGCTCGCCATTGCCGATGACGTGCGCGTGCTGGTGGTCAAGCTGGCGGATCGTTTGCACAATATGCGCACGCTGCATTTTGTGCCGCCCGAGAAGCGCAAGCGGATTGCTGAAGAGACGCTGGATATTTACGCCCCGCTCGCCGGGCGCATGGGTATGCAGAACATGCGCGATGAGCTCGAAAATCTCGCGTTTAAAAATCTCATGCCCGAAGCCTGCGCCATGATTGAGTCGCGGCTGGCGGACCTGCACACCAAAAATGGCGCGCTCATTTCGAAGATTGAGGATGAGCTGCGCGAAGCGCTGCTGGCGCGCGGCTTTCATGCCGATGTGAAGGGGCGTGAGAAAGCGCCTTATTCTGTCTGGGGCAAGATGGAGCGCAAATCGCTCGCCTTTGAACAGCTGTCGGATATTTTCGGGTTCCGCGTGCTGGTCGACACGCCGGAAGATTGTTACCGCGTGATTGGCATCATCCATACCAAATGGCCCTTCGTGCCGGGCCGTTTCAAGGATTACATCTCGACGCCCAAGCAGAATGATTATCGCTCGCTGCACACAACCGTTGTGGGGCCGGGCCGCCAGCGCGTCGAACTGCAGGTGCGCACGCACCAAATGCACGAGATCAACGAATATGGTATCGCCGCGCATGCGCTCTACAAGGATGGGCGCGCCAATGATGTGGACGCGCTGTCGCGCGAAAGCCGTGCCTATCGCTGGTTGCGCCGCACGATTGAAATGCTCAATGAGGGCGATTCACCGGAAGAGTTTCTCGAGCACACCAAGCTTGAGCTGTTTCATGATCAGGTGTTCTGCTTCACACCCAAGGGCCGCCTGATCGCGCTGCCGCGTGGCGCAACGCCGATTGACTTTGCCTATGCCGTGCACACGGACGTGGGCAATAATGCGGTGGGCGCCAAGATCAATGGCCGCATCGCGCCGCTTCTGTCAGAATTGCAAAATGGCGACGAAGTGGAAGTGGCTGTGGCCGAAGGCCAGGTGCCGCCAGCCGCTTGGGAAAGTCTGGTTGTCACCGGCAAGGCGCGTGCGGCCATCCGGCGTGCCACGAAAGATGCGGTGCGCGCACAATATGCAGGCCTTGGCCGCCAGATTGTGATGCGTGCGTTTGAACGCGCCAGCAAAGCCTATTCCGACGACAAGCTGAAAGCCGCACTGCCGCGCCTCGCACGCCAGACCATTGATGATGTGCTGGCGGCTGTGGGCCGTGGTGAAATGTTTTCCGGTGATGTGGTGAAGGCTGTCTATCCGGATTTCAAGGAAGAGCGCAAAGCTGGCATTGCCGCGCAAAAGACCGAGAGCGGCTGGTTTGGCTTGAAGAAAGCCGACAGTGTTGTGTTCAAAGTGCCCGGCAGTGAAGGCGCAGATGAATCGCAAGCCATTCCTATTCGTGGCCTGAGCGGCGATCTGCCGGTGCGCTTTGCGCCCAATGGCGGTGCTGTGCCGGGCGACCGCATTGTGGGCATTCTGACGCCGGGCGAGGGGATTACGATTTATCCGATCCAGTCGCCTGCGCTGATGGATTTTGATGATCAGCCCGAGCGCTGGCTTGATGTGCGCTGGGATATTGATGCCGAGCGCCGGGATTTCTTTCCCGCACGCTTGGTGGTGAATACGATCAATGAGCCCGGTGCGCTTGGCATGATTGCCACGGTGATTGGCGACGCAGGCGCCAATATTGACCACATCGAATTCATCACACGTTCGCTGGATTTCCGCGACATTGTGATTGATCTGGAAGTGATCGACCTGTCGCATCTCAATGCGATCATGGTGCAGCTGAAAGCCAAGTCTGTTGTGTCGAAGGTTGAGCGCGTGAACGGGTAGGGCCGCATCCCTCTCCCGCTGTGCGGGAGAGGGTGGTTGCCGGAGGCAACCGGGTGAGGGTGGGTGCGGTTGAGCCGCCCTCATCCGTCACGCTCCGCGTGCCACCTTCTCCCGTAAACGGGAGAAGGGTTTTACGCCTCACCCATCTCCAGCATCCGCTTTTCCTTCGCATAGCGCACCAGCGCCAGGAAGCGGTAGATGCCATGCACAAACTTGCCATAAGGCATGGTGACAAACAGCGCGAAAACCACGCCCAGATGCAGGCTGAGCAGCAAGCCCATCGCTGACGTGTCACGCAGCACGAGTAATGCGAGGCCGGTGACGCCCGTTGCCAGCAGCATCACCAGAAACGCAACATCCATGCCCTTGCGGCTTTCGTCCACCAGAGCGGGGTCGCGATCCTTCTTGGCCATCAGCAAACCAATGGGGCCGATGACCAGACCAAGGCCACCGATCGTGCCGAGCACAACAGGCAGGTCGTACCAAGGGTAGGGCGCGTGGCGACCCAGTACGTAATGATAGAGCGTTGCAATGCTGGTTGAGGCAAAGCAGAGCATGAAGCCGTAGAAAGTGAAATGATGATAGCGACGACGATTATCCGTCGGGCGCTCGCTGTCATTCATGCAGCCGACACCACCACCATCTAGATAGCGCAGCGTTGAGGCATCTTTCATCGCCTGCCAGAGCGAGCCACCCTGTGTGAGAGTTTCGGCAGGCTCGCCAATGTCTTTCCAGAAATTGCGAATGCCCATGATCATGGCGACAATGGCAAAGAGAAAGGCCGCACCGAAAATGGCAGCCATCGTATTATGCGGCATGAGCGCATAGAAATTGCCAGCATGCTGGCCAAACAAAGCCGCCGGATCATGCGCGCCCACAAAACCTGCAATGAAGATGGCGACACTGAGCGCGGCGACTAGCGAGATCTTCAGCCCGTTCTTTTCGAACATGGGTGCAAGGCCCGCAGGCCAGGCATAGGCGGCGTAAGAATCTGTGCGCACTTGCGCCAGCACTTTGGGCACGTTCACGCTGAATTCATGCGGCGGCGAGAATTGGCAATCGTGATAGCAGGCGCCGCAGCTGTGGCAGAGATTGGCGAGATAGTTGAGGTCGCCATCCAGAAATTCGCGGCGCATTTCCATGGCCGGAAAAACAGCGCAGAGCCCTTCGCAATAGCGGCAGCTATTGCAAATGGTCATCTGGCGATCGGCTTCAGCCAGTGTGTTGGTTGCGTGCATTGCTGGCCGCCTCCCGTCCCGCGATCCGTCCGAAAACGCTGCCGATGGTCATGCCGATCCCCGCCGCATAGCCTTTGCCCAGCACATTGCCAGCCATGATTTCGCCTGCTGCAAACATATTGGCGGAGGGTTTGCCATCCGCCATCATCATGCGTGACTGTTTGTTCACGCGCACGCCCAAATAGGTAAAAGTAATGCCCGGCCGCACCGGATAGGCATAGAAAGGCGCCTTCTCAATCTTGCGCGCCCAATGCGTCTTCTCAATCGCGAGACCTTGTGTGCGGCAATCATCGAGCTGCATATGGTCGAAGGTGCCGGGCTTCACGGCTGCGTTGAAATCGGTGATCGTCTTGTCCAGCGCATCGGCATCCAGTTCAAGCTTGCCGGCCAATTCGCGAATGCTCTCGGCTTTGATCGGTGGGAAGCAGGACGGCATGAAGAGTTCGAGCGAAGATGCGTCAAAGATGATGTAGGCGATCTGGTCGGGCTGGCCCGCCACAAGGCGGCCCCAGATGGCGTAGCGCTTGGGCCAGACATCTTCGCCCTCGTCATAAAAGCGCTCGCAGTGCTTGTTCACCACAACGCCAAAGACCACGCAATCAAGCCGCGTGATAATGCCGCCATCAAATTCAGGCGCGCGCGCGTCAATGGCGACCGCATGGCATTGCGTCGGATCACCGATCTGGTCGACACCCGCAGCACCCAGCATTTTCAACACTGTGCCGCGATTGAACCGCGTGCCGCGAATAAGAAAGTTTTTCGCAGCCGGACCCCAGCTTTCTTCCAGCCATTCCTTGTTGGCTTCAAACCCGCCGGACGCTGCAACGAGTGAACCCGCGCGCACATAGGTCTCGCCATCAGGCCGCTTCACGGTCGCACCCAAAAACATGCCGTTTTCGACATCCATGCTGGTGACTTCGGCTTCATAGGCAATGGCCACGCCCAGATCTTCGGCGGTGAGATAAAGTGCATTGAGCATGGCGCGCCCGCCGCCCAGAAAGAAAGAATTGGTGCGACCCAGCGACAGCGTGCCGCCAAGCGAGGGCTGAAAGCGCACGCCTTGTTGGGCAATCCAGTCGAGCATGTCTTTCGACTCGTGGATCATCATGCGCGACAAATCTTCATTGGTGTTGCCACCGGTGACGCGCATGAGATCGTCGAAAAATTCTTCTTCAGAATAGGGGCCTGACAAAGTGTCAGTGGCGGCATCGTGCGCGCAGCGCATGTTGCGCGTGTGGCGCGTATTGCCGCCGCGATAGAATTTGGGTGCAGCCTCCAGCACAAGAACGCTGGCGCCCTCGCGTGCGGCGCTGATGGCGGCGCAGAGCGCGGCATTGCCGCCGCCTATCACCAGCACATCGTAGCGTTTGGAAAAATCGACCATGGCAAAAGTCCGCTCAACATGACCCCGTCGGGCCCTTCCCATTCTGTATATCTTTGTATACAAATTGAGGCAACAGGCACGGCCGGTGTTTGTGGGCGATGGACAAGATATGGCGGTGGACAAGATTACAGACGATGGCGAAGGCTTGCCTTTGGGCGAAGCGACCTTCCGGGCGCTGCGTGAGGCTTTGCGCTCCGGCATCTACAAGCCGGGCGACCGTTTGCGTGAAGAAGAAGTGGCTGAGCGGCTGAAAGTCTCCCGCACGCCGGTGCGCGAGGCTTTTGGGCGGCTGGTCTCCAAGGGGCTGGTGGTGCCGGGCCTTGGGCGCGGGCTGATTGTGCGCCGCCTCGACCAGACCGACGTCGTCGAGCTTTATGCCATGCGCGAAATTCTGGAGGGCGCGGCGGCGCGCCTCGCCGCCAAACATGCCAGCGCCCCCGAGGTCGATGCTTTGCGCGATCTGGAAGAGGGGTTTGAGAAGGCGGCGACTTCAGACGAGATGGCGCGGCTGAACCGGCTGTTTCATGAGTGCATCTTCGCGGCCTCCCGCAACCGCTATCTGGATGGCGCGCTGCAAGAATTGCAGGACGCGATTGCGCTCTTGGGCCGCACAACATTTTCAGTCGATGCGCGACCCGTAGCGGCCTTTCGGGAGCATCGCGAGCTGATCGAGGCGATAGCCTTGCAAGACGCCGACAAGGCGGACGCGCTGGCCCGCGCCCATATCCGCGAGAGCCTGCGGGCACGGTTGAAGATTATGCAGGGCGGCTAGCCGCCGTCATTGCGAGCGCAGCGAAGCAATCCAGTGCATCACGTGCGGCCCTATGGATTGCCGCGTCGCCTTCGGCTCCTCGCAATGACGATGCCTTGCCCCCAGCCTCCTCCCGCGCCATAACCCGTGGATGAGCGAGACAAAAGACAAGACCCGTCAGGGGGCGGGAGCCAAATTTGGGCGTGTGGCGCGCTTTGTGATCCATTATTGGCTGATTGCGCCGGGGCTGTTTTTCTCGCTGCTCACGGTGCGCATCGTCTCCACACTGATCGATGTCTCGGTGCCCGTGGCCGCTGGCTGGCTGGTCGATGCCGTGGCCTCTGGCAAAGCGGAGGATCCCGCACCTGCCATTCGTGCGCTCATCATCTTTCTGACGCTGGGCGTTGTCTTTCACATTTTGCGCCAAAGCGTGACCTTTATCGCCAATCGTCTGTCGGCACGCGCCATCACGGCCATTGGTCGCGATGCTTTTGCCAAGGTGCAGCGGTTTTCATCCGACTGGCATGCCAATTCTTTCGCGGGCGCAACCGTGCGCAAGATCACGCGTGGCATGACGTCGTTTGATACATTCACCGACACGCTGGCCTTCGGCCTTGTGCCGGCTTTCATTGTCGTCACCGGCGTCACCATTATGTTTGCCTGGCGCTGGCCTTTGCTTGGGCTGGTCACGGGGCTTTCGGTTCTCACCTTCATCGTTGTTGTGGTGACGCTGTCAGTTGTCTGGATCAGGCCAGCCAATGTCGCCGCCCGCGAATGGGATTCGAAAATGGCTGGCGTGCTGGCCGATTCCATCACCGGCAATGCCGCCGTCAAAAGCTTTGCAGCCGAAGAGCGCGAGGATCGTCATTTCGCTGAAGTTGCGCAGGGCTGGCATTGGCGCGCGGTGCGCTCATGGGATCGCAGTGCTGTGTCGGGCCTCGTGCAGGCTGTGTTGCTGCTGGTGCTGCAATTGGGGATGCTGGGCACAGGCCTGTGGCTGTGGACGCAGGGGCGCGCCACACCCGGCGA
>CANGBC010000010.1 GCA_947452005.1 Beijerinckiaceae bacterium
AGGGCATAGCCCTTGGCGCTCGGGAACCATGGACGCCACTGCCAAACGAGGAAGTGAGCGACCAACGCAACGATGATGTAGCCGATCGTGTAGGTCATGAAGAAAGAGTGATACTCTTTCGCCTCCTCACTGGTCAGCCCCGTTACGGACATATGATTTTCAGCCATTATAAACCTCCGCTGCATGCCTTGCGGCTGCGCCGCGCACCTCCCGCGCGGCTGGGACATTACCGGGTACTTGAGATACACGGCACTTCGCCCGCTCAAGACAGGCGAAACTTGAAACTCTTCAGCCCATGAAGACCATCGGAATGGTCGCACCCGCGAGTGCTTTTGCATGTGTGTAGAGTGAGAGCTGACCATGCGTGCCCGCCTGCCCTGCAAGGCGCAGAGCAAAGGCCGCAACAAGAAAGAGAGGGAAGCCAGCCAAAAACATCAGCCGATATTGCCGACGTGTGGCGCGCTCGCGCGAATGACGTGATTCATTCATGACAAGGCTCATGACGGGCTCCCTTGGAAAATGGTTTCGCGTGCCTTCTGCACACAAGCTTCGGTGACAATCTCCGCACCGCTTCCACGCGCATGGCGCTCGGCGGCATCACGCAAGCGGCGTGCAGCGGAAATGCGCACGAGCACGGGGCTCTGTGCGAGAACGGAATCAAGAAGTGCCTGGGCTTCGGCATCCCACGGCAACTCGGCCTCAAGCCGCGACGGTGTGGCCTCGATCTTGTCGAGATCAGCGGCCAGCGGAAGAATATTGAACAGCGCATCAAACAGGCCGTTACAAACTTCCTGAATGAGATAGACCGCGCCCGAATAGCCCATGAAAGGCGTACCCGTGTGGCGGCGAATGATCGCGCCGGGGAAGGACGCCGGAATAAACATGCCGCGTCCGCCAGCTTCCTGCAGATACATGCGCTCGTTAAACGAGCCAAAGAGGATCAGCGGCGTCTTGGCGCGAATGTCATTGCGCACGGTCTGGTTGTCAGGCTTCACGCCTGCGCGACGCGAGACTGCAAACTGGCAGGGCAGACCCATTTCTTCTTCGAGGAAATGACGCACGCCGCGCGTGTAGGTTTCGCTCGCCACAATGCCGAAAGCGGCGGTGCCGAAGAAATCCTGCGTCACAGAGCGCCACAGATCCCACAGCGGCTTGATCGTCGTGTGCTTCTCGCGCGCGATGAACGGCTGCGGGTCGATGCCCAGCAGCTCACCCAAAGTGGTGAGGAATTTTGTTGTCGAATGCAGGCCAATCGGGGCTTGCAGCCACGGACGCTCAAGCGTCTCGCAAAGCAGCGAGCCAAATTCGCGATACATACAAATGTTGACTTCGGCATCTGCCAGCTTGGCGACATCGGCGAGATGGCTGCCCATCGGGAAGACCATATTGATCTCGCAGCCAATGCCCTCAACCATGCGCTTGATCTCGGCAAGATCAGACGGCGTGTTGAACGTGCCATAGATCGGGCCAATGATATTGACGCGCGGCTTGGCGCCTTCCTTGCGCGGCTTCACCTTTGGCACGCGCTTGGCGCCATATTCTTTCCAGAGCCAGACAAGCGCGCGATCAGCGCTCTGCCATTGGTCTTCGTCGATCGTGCGCGGCAAGAAACGCTGGATGGATGTGCCTTCCGGCGTGGCACCGCCACCGATCATTTCGGCAATCGAGCCCGTCACAACCACGCTCGGCAAATGCGGATCCAGCGTGCCGTGCGCACGCTTCATGGCGCCTTCTGTGCCGTGCTGGGCGAGTTCTTCTTCGCCCAAGCCAGTCACCACCACCGGCAATTCATGCGGCGGCAGCGCGTCGGTGTAATGCAACACGGCCGTGACAGGCAGATTCTCGCAACCCACCGGGCCATCGACGATGACCTGCAGCCCCTTGATGGCGCTGAACGCATAGACGGCGCCCCAATAGCCACCAGCTCTGTCGTGATCGAGGATCAGCGTCATCAGACGGGCTCCTCTGTATGTTTGGCGGCGGCTGCCTTTTCCATCTTGCGCTTGAACGCATCACGGAATTCGGGGCGAGCCTTGGGCGCATCCTGCCAGACACCGGACGTGTCGCCTGTGCCCACGCCTTCAAAGAAGTCGCGCATCGTGTCCATGCGGGCTTTGCCAGCAATGGCCGCATTGACCACTTGCGCAAGAGAGCCAGCACCGGCCGGCCCAAACAGCGGACGCGCCGACACAAGATTGGTGAAATAGAGCGAGGGCGTGCCAGCCTCTTTGGCTTTTTGCACAACCGGCGTTGTGCCGATAGCGAGATCAGGCTGATATTCCTTGATCGCTGCAAGATCCTGTTCGAGCGAGGCACGGTAGACCACCTGCACGCCTTTGGCTTCGAGCCATTCGCGATCAGCATCCGACCATTGCGTGCGCGCGCACGCTGTGCCGACATAACGCACATCCGCACCACTCTCGACGAGCACGCGCGCGACCAGAAGTTCGGAACCTTCATAGCCCGACAAAGTGATGCGGCCCTTCACCGGGGTCGCAGACAGCGCGCCACGAATGGCGGGAATGAATTTGTTCTTGGCCGCGTCAATCTTGTCTTGGCCAACGTTGCAAGACGCACCAATCGCCTGCAGCCAGGCTTCCGTGCCGTCAGCGCCGACCGGACCCGAGCCAACAACCTTGCGCCCAGCGGCTTCAAACTCACGGATCGAGGCTTTGTAGAAAGGATGGATCGCAGCCACCGTCGCGCAATCAAGCGCTGAATAAAGCTCACGCCATTCGCGCACAGGTACAACCGGACCAGCTGCAAGCCCCATGGGCTCGAGCATGGCGCCAATGCCCATCGGATCGGCGGGGAACATTTCTCCCAGAAGCGTGATCGTCGGGCGAGCGCTGCGGCCCGCACGCGGTGCCGCGACTGGCCCCTGCTCGGCTTCATGGCGCGCATAATTCAGCATGGCGCCGGAGAGAACATCCTTGGCCTCTGCATGCGTCGGCACGCCAAAGCCCGGCACGTCAATGCCAACAATGCGCACACCATTGATCTCTTTTGGCAGCAATTGCAGCGGCACGCCAGAGGCTGTGGGCACGCAGAGATTGGTGACGATGATCGTGTCGTAAAGCGCGGGATCTGCCATTTCAAAGACAGCCGCGCGAATGTCTTCGAACAATTTGCCCGTGACGAGTGTCTCGGAATTGAACGGCACATAACCAACCGTGCGCTTTGCACCATAGAAATGCGATGTGAAGGTCAGGCCATACACGCAGCAAGCGGAGCCCGAGAGAATCGTCGCGGTGCGGCGCATGCGCAGACCCACGCGCAAAGACCCGAAAGCCGGGCACATGCTTTGGGGCTGATCATGCGGACCTTTGGGATAATCCTGAGCCAAACGATCAAGCATCTCACTCTTGCCAGCGGCTTCAGCCGCACGGCGCATCTCATCTGCTCCGGCATGACAGCCAGAAAGCGTCTCGATTTTGGAGGGCGAGATGATTTCGTTCATCGCTTACACCGTGTCGTAAACGACTTCGAGGGACGGCTTATGCGTGATCGTGCCACCGCACATGTCTTCAGCGGTTGCCGGTTGCAGCACGACGTCGCGACCGACCGTCTCACTGGCAAACAGGCCAAGCAATTCATCCTGCGTCAAAGGCACCGGGCGCACGGGCGGCGCATCGGCAACATTCTGCGCGAGCTCTTCGAACAGCGAGGCCCATTGCGTATCGGGTCGGCCAATGATTTCGTAATTCGCGCTCTTGCGGCGAATGTCTTCATCGGCCGGAATGGCGGCCAAAACCGGAATGCCAGCCGCCGCCGCGAAAGCCTGCGCTTCGCCGGTATGATCATCCTTGTTGATGACCATGCCCGCCACACCGACATTGCCGCCGAGCTTGCGGAAATATTCCACGGCCGAGCAAACATTGTTGGCGACGTAAAGCGATTGCAGATCGTTCGAGCCGACCACAATCACCTTCTGGCACATGTCACGTGCAATCGGCAGACCAAAGCCGCCGCAAACCACGTCGCCCAGGAAGTCGAGCAGAACGTAGTCAAAGCCCCATTCATGGAAGCCGAGCTTTTCGAGCAATTCAAAGCCGTGGATAATGCCGCGTCCGCCGCAACCGCGACCAACTTCCGGGCCACCCAGTTCCATCGCAAAGACGCCGTCGCGCTTGAAGCAGACGTCGCCGATCTTCACTTCATCGCCAGCCAGTTTTTTCTTGGACGATGTTTCGATGATGGTCGGGCAGGCGCGACCACCAAACAGAAGCGATGTCGTGTCGCTCTTGGGGTCGCAGCCGATCAGCAGAACGCGTTTGCCCTGCTGGGCCATCATGTAAGAGAGATTGGCGAGTGTGAAGCTCTTGCCAATGCCGCCCTTGCCATAGATGGCAATGATCTGTGTTTCTTTTTTCACCGGGCCCGTATGGGGCGCATCGGGTTCGATCGAGGCCTCATGGCGAAGCGCCGCATCAGCAGCATGCTGCATCGTGCCGTTTGTCGCATTCATTGGCATGTCCTCCAGTCCAGCACCATTTTCAGGCAGGACGAATCCTCGAAAGCAGTTCGATAAGCTTCATCCGCTGCGGCGGCTTCGCGCCTGTGCGTGATCAGTCCAGAAAGCAAGAGTGCGCGCGCGTTGAGCAAGCGCTGCACGTCTGCAAGATCTTGGGGTTGCCATTCAGCGGCGACGCGCAAACGAATCTCGCGCATGAAGGCCGGAACGAAATTAAAAGACGGACGCTCGTCGTAGAATCCGGCGAGAACAATCTCGCCGCCGCGTGCAACACGCGAAATGAGCGTGTCAATCAAAGCGGCATCGCCGCTCGCATCATAGATGGATGCGTAATCGCGACGCTCGTCTTGCGCTGGATCAATGACGGCATAGCCAAAATCACCGACACGTCGTGTCGCATCAACATCCCAAACGGTGGGAGCAGCATGACCATGTGCGATGGTGAGACGTGCAAGCAAGCGGCCAAGTGCGCCGTGACCAATAATCAGTTCAGGTGCGCGCGCACCTTGTGCACCAAGCGCATGTTGCGCCGTCGCAGCAAGTGCGAGCAACACGCCGTCCTGCGCCGCGCATTCGGTGCCAAGCAAGGCAACACGATGTGAAGGTGTGATGATGCGACGCGCCGCGCCACCAAAAAGCCCACGCACATCTTTGTAGCAATTGGCGCCAGGCACGAAGACGCGCTGGCCGATGAATGTCTGTGCTGATGATCCGGCATCAACAACGGTGCCGACCGATTCGTAACCCGGCACCAGCGGATAACCCATGCCCGGGAAAGCCGGCATGCGCCCGTCCCACAGGAGGCGTTCCGTACCGGCGCTGACGCCGCTCCATTCCACATCAACCACAACGTCTCCGTCGCCCGGCGGATTTAATCCGATCCGGTCGAGGCGAAGCTCACGGGGAGCCTGCATGACGATGGCGAGCGTATTCATGGCTCGGGGCACTCTGGGGCGCGGAGAAACTGCTCCGCTCATGTGTGTCAGTAAAGCATGACAAAAATAAGTGTCAAGGAAGCTTTACGGTTAGTGACGGGCTTCGATCACACTCACCAGCAGGGGCCGAGGGGTGGGAATACGCCGCGTCGAGCTGAAGCCGGCGGCCTTGAGCATGGCCTCAATTTCCTCAGCCGGACGGGGTCGGCCCGACCCCATGGCCAGAAGGTAAAAGCCGAAATAGGCATCGCCCATGGCCTGCGCATCACGTGCTCCGGCCATAGGTTCGGCAATCACCAGCCGCCCGCCTGGCGCCAGAGACGCATGGATTTTCCTGAGCAACGCCTTTGCCTTATCGTCATCGTGGTCGTGCAATACGCGCACAAGTGACATGACATCGGCACCCTGTGGCAGGCCACCGGCATAGAAATCCCCGCCCTGCCCTTTGGCGCGGCCAGCCAGCCCTTCGGCTTCAAAACGGGCCTGTGCGCGGGCAGCAACGGCGGGCAGATCGAAGACGGTGACAGAGAGCCCCGGCCAGCGCCGCGCCGCCTCGGCGGCAAAGCTGCCCTCCCCGCCACCGATATCCACAAGCTGGCGCGCATCAGCAAAATTGACGACGTCGAGCACATCTTGGCGGACCAAAGTCTGCGATTCGCTCATCAGCTGGCTATAGGCGGCCACTTCATCGTTCTGAGTCTGCGCCCGATCAGGGTTACGCGCATAGGCCCAATATTGCTGAAGCCGCGTGGGCAGGCCCTGCCCGCGCAGCAGCGCCAGTGGATCGGCGAGATCAGCATAGAGCATGTTGTGATGGCGGATCATGGCCAGCGCGCCGGGATTGCCGAGCAATGCGGCCCCATGCTGGCCCAGACCAAAGCTCGCCGCACCACGCGCCTCAAGAAGTCCTAGCGCCACAGCCGCGCGCAACAAGCGCAGGCTCGCGTCTTCGCTCAAATTCAGAAAGCGTGCGAGATCGCCTATCTCGCGCGGGCCTGCGCGCAAGTGTTCAAACAGATCGGTGACCACGCAAACATAGAGCACTTGCGAATAGACAAAGCCTGCACACAGATCAAAGACCTGTGCCGCACGCTTGCGCGTGATCGCGCGTGTGAGTGGAAAACGCGCGGCAAAGGTCTGAAAGCGAGGATTCGCGAGCAGGTCGTTGCGCCAGTCACGCCAGTTTTTCATATGGGAAAATCAGGCTGCAGCTTGCGCCAGATCGGCGGGCAAAAAGCGCAAAGCTTCCTGCCGCACAAGGCCGCGCAGCTCTTGCACACGTGGGCATTGCGGAATCGAATCCACCGCCCGCTCGACAAGATCATTCAGCTTGTCGATGGCCCCACGCAAACCAAGCTCACGACACGCACTCGGGCGCATCAAAGCTTCGTCCTGTCCAATGGGCTTGCCGAGTTCCTGGGCATTGCCGGCGACATCGCGAATATCATCGGCGACCTGATAAGCTTCGCCCACCAATTCACCCAAAGCACGCCACGGCTCATAGGGAAGCGCGCAAGATGCTGCGCCCGCCATTGTGGCGGCTGAAAAGAGCGCGCCCGTTTTGGCGCGGTGATAGCGCGAGACGTCGACGCTGGGTTCACATTCCCACGCTTGGCCTGCACAAATGCCACCCGCAGCGCCCGTAGCGCGGCTGACGATGGTGGAAAGCGCGCCCAAGCGATGGGGCGCACGTGCGGCACCTGAAGCCAGAGCTTCAAACGCCAGAACGATCAAAGCATCGCCTGAGAGAACCGCGAGCTGCTCGCCGAAAGCCTTATGAACAGAGGCCTTGCCGCGACGCTCATCGGCATTGTCGAAACAGGGCAAATCGTCGTGGACGAGGGAGGCGCAGTGCAGAAACTCAATGGCCGCCGCGGCGCCATCAACGACACGCGGCTCGTCTTCACCACAGGCCCAGGCCACGGCCAGACAAAGCTTGGGGCGCAGACGAGCACCACCCGGAAACACTGCATAGCGCAGCGCTGCCGCTAATTTAGGAGGGCAATCGGTCAAGACGCCTGCAAGCGCCTGTTCCAGCGTGAAATCAATCCGGCTCATGGCGTCCATGGCTCGCCCCCATTGCCAATGTCTCGGGCCTGTGACATTGAACACTGTCCATTATGCTGGACGCTTAGATCTGTTAAGTCAACCTGACAGGTCGTCGGAAGCCGGGAGTACCATGGCAAAAGACCGGGTCATCGTGATCGGGGCGGGCATGGGTGGGCTTTCCGCCGCCCTCCTGCTGGCAGCGCGCGGGCTCGATGTCACCGTGCTGGAGCGTGCGGCCACGCCGGGCGGCAAAATGCGCCTCGTGATGGATGGCGACCACGCCATGGATGCAGGCCCCACCGTCTTCACGCTCAAACGCGTGTTCGAAGAGATCTTTCAGGCTGCCGGGCTCGATTTCGATGCGCATCTGCCCGTCACCCGTGCCAATATCCTCGCCCGCCATGCGTGGGATGCATCCAGCCGTTTCGATCTTTATGCCGACATGGATGCGTCAGCCGAGGCAGTGACGCGACTGGCCGGGGCAACCGAGGCACAAGGCTTTCGCAATTTCTGCGCAGAGGCCAAACGAATCTGGAAAACCGTCGAGGGCCCCGTTGTGCGCGCCGAGCGCGCGAGCCTCTTTGGCTTGATCAAAGGCGCTGGCCTGAAAGGCCTGCCTGATCTGCTCGCCACATCGCCATTCGAGAGCATGTGGCATGGTTTGGGGCGTCACTTCAAAGACAAGCGTCTGCACCAGTTGTTTGGACGTTACGCGACCTATTGCGGCTCCTCGCCCTTTCTCGCGCCCGCTACCCTCATGTTGATCGCCCATGTCGAACAAGATGGCGTGTGGATGGTCGAGGGCGGGATGCATGCTTTGGCACAGGCCTTTGCCAACGCTGCTGCGAGCAAGGGTGCGCAAATTCACTATCATGCGCATGTGCAAAATATCACACGCGAAGGAGCGAGCTTTCTCGTCAGCACGGCAACGGGCGAGACATATACCGCCGACGACATCGTCTTCAACGGTGATGCGAATGCTTTGGCACAGGGCTTTCTGGGTGATAATCTGCGCACCGCTGCGCCAAAAGTCACTCAGGCGCAGCGCTCTTTATCAGCGCTCACTTGGACATGCGCAGCCCGCACGCATGGTTTCCCACTCGTGCGGCACAATGTTTTCTTCTCGAATGATTATCAGGCAGAATTCAAGGCGCTCAGCGCGGGGTCTATGAATTATGATCCGACCGTCTATCTCTGCGCGCAGGACCGTGGTGATGATGATAGCGCCAACGGGCAATCCGAACGCTTCCTCGCCCTCATCAATGCGCCAGCTCTTGGCGACACAAAAACACTCTCCGACGCGGAGATCGACCTATGCATGACGCGAATGACAGACCGCATGGCAGCTTGCGGACTCACGATCGAGCGCACGCCAGAGCGCGCGCAGATCACCACGCCGACGGATTTCCATCGACTTTTCCCGGCCACGGGCGGCGCGATTTATGGACGCCCGACACATGGCTGGCGGGCCACCTTCACGAGGCCGGGCATCAGGAGCCCCATTCCGCATTTGTATCTGACGGGGGGCAGCGTGCATCCGGGTGCGGGGATTCCGATGGCCGCGCTTTCGGGACTCACAGCCGCAGCCTGTATCATGCAGGACCGGATTTCGCGCTAGATGTGCCTGAGAATGGCTATGCCTGGTGGTATATCGATGGCGTCAGCCATGACGGACAATTTGGCATCACGCTGATTGCCTTCATCGGCTCGGTCTTCTCGCCCTATTACAAATCAGCGCGCAAGAGCGGCTTTGTGAACCCTGAAAATTACTGCGCGATCAATGTCGCGCTTTATGGCGTGCGCGGCAAACGCTGGGCTATGACAGAACGCTCTACGCCCATGTTGACGCGCACGCGCAACGATTTTGCACTTGGACCCAGCAATCTCACATGGGATGGGACAACGCTCACGGCAGATATCACTGAGACGGCTTTTCCGCTGATCTCACCTGTGCGCGGGCGCATTCGTGTCACGCCAAAGATCATGCCTGCCCGCAGTTTTGCGCTCGATGATGCTGGCTGCCATGTCTGGCAACCGATTGTGCCTATGGCCGATATAGAGGTCGAGATGAACGCGCCTTCCCTCTCATGGCGCGGGCATGGTTATGTCGATCACAACCGTGGACTGGAGCCGATTGAAGATGGTTTTGCGGCCTGGGAATGGGCGCGCATGCAGGGCAAAGACCGCAGCCTCATCCACTTCGACATGCAACCGCGGCAAAGCTCGTTGCAACATCTCGCATTGAGCTTCTATCAAGACGGACGGATCGACACTTTTGAGGCACCCGAGCGCAAGCCTTTGCGCCGTGGGTTCTGGGGCATGTCGCGTGTCACGCGCAGCCAATCAGAAGCAAAACTCTTGCGCACCTTTGAAGATGCGCCGTTCTATACGCGCAATATGGTTGGCGCGCAGATCGATGGAGAGGCCATGACGGGTGTGCATGAGAGCCTGTCGCTCGACAAATTCAGCTCACCCATCGTGCAGAAGATGTTGCCATTCCGCATGCCACGCGCCGGAGCCTCACGGCGCTTTTTCTGACGCCACGCGCCCCATGGCCATGCGCTCACGGTCGCGCCGCTCGAGCTTTTCGAAAATATCGATGACATTATCAATGCGCTTGCGCCGGATGGGGCGCGGACGCGCCGCTGCCTGTACAAGGAAAGCGCATTCCGGCAGAGGTGGTGCGCCATAGCCGGGCCCAGAAACAGCGGCCGTCGCCATTGCCTTGCCCAACAAAAACGCCTTGCGCGGATGCGAAACAACTGCACGGCGTGACACGCTGTCAAAATTGGCCAGCGCCACTTCGCGACCAATCTCTGCATAAATATACCGCGCCGACCAGATGGCTGGGCGCACACCCATGGGCAAGAGCGCAATGCCCTGCTCTGCACGCGCATAGAGATATTCAGCTTCCTGCAAGAGGCGGCGCACCATGCGCGCCATTTGTGGACTGAAGCTTGGCTCGCGCAGCCAGGCATCAGGATCAATGCCTTCTTCAAAATACCATTCGCGCGGCAGATAAATACGCCCGAGCCGCGCATCTTCACCAGTGTCACGCGCAATATTGGTCAACTGCATGGCAATGCCGAGATCGCACGCACGTGCGAGCGCTTCAGCTTCCGTCACGCCCATGATGAGAGACATCATCACGCCAACCGTGCCTGCGACGCGCACGGCATAGGCGCATGTGTCAGAGAATGTCTCACAAGGACGCCCGGCAACATCCCATTCGAAGCCTTCAATCAGCGCTGCAGGCAGCGCGAAGGGAATCTGGAATTTCTGCACGGTCGCCGCAAAGGCGCGATCCACAGGCCCGTCATGCGGCACGCCCTCGTAAGCTGCGACCAATCGGCGGCGCAATTGCGCAACAGCGGCAAGGCCAGAGCCTGCGCCATCGACTTCATCATCCGCCACGCGGCAAAAAGCGTAGAGCGCCCAGACGGCAGGGCGCACTTCGACAGGCAGCAAGAGCGAGGCTGCGTGAAAACTCTTTGAGCCGGCACGCAAGAGATCGCGACAGGCTTCAAAATCGTCAGTTCGTGCGGTGAAAGAGCTCATGCCGCCTCCAATTCGAGTGCAGCGCGCGGGCTCCAGCCAATATCGGCACTGGCGGCAACCGCCAAGGAAACACGCATGTGAGAAGCACGGCGCAAAAGTTCACGCGCCGTCCAGGGCATTGAGAGAAGCGGCATCGGGTCATTGCTGGCAAAAGTCACGTCACGCCGTTTGGTCATCGCGTGTACGCGACCAGCAAAAACAAAGATGTTTGGCAGAGCGCCTTGGGCTTCCTGCAAACAAGCCCAGAATTGCTGAAGTTCCGTCTCGGGTCGCAGATTCAATCGCATGCCTTCATCGAGAATAGCCGGTGCCAAACTCGCTTGATCGAAAAAATGGACGCCGCTGGTCAGGCGCGGATTGCATTCAAGGGCAAAAATCGCGCCCGTCTCATTGCGCATAAAATCGAAGGACAGAAAGCCCGTCCAACCTGTGGCTTGCGCATAGGCCTCGACAAAGCTGCTCACACGGGCGTCTTCTACGCGCGTAAATCCGACCGCCACAGTCCCCGACATGACGCTGGCGCGGTAAATGGCTGTACCTTGCACCTTGCCATTGTGACACAGCGAACAGGAGGAGAGCTCCTCACCCTTGATCATCGTCTGTACAATGGCGCTAGCATTGGCCGGAAAATCTGCGCCGCGCGCCAACAGGCGCGTGCCGCCGCCCCCACAAGAACGGCGCTCCTTCCAGACAAAATCTGCTTGTGCGGCAATGACTTTTGCCTGATCCACATCAGCACGCGCGGTCAGCGGCACAGACAGGCCCAAAGCCTTTGCCTGGTCTGCAAAGCGCCATTTGTCGTGCGCCTCATGCAAAGCGGCAGGCGGCATGGTGAAAATCGTCACATCGGGCAATCGCTCGCGCAGATAGGCAGCATAAAGCGTTTCTTCCGAAACCGGCAGAATGAAGCGCACCTGCTCTTCTCGCGCCAGTGCCTCAATCGCATCCAGCCAGCCCTTCGGATCGTCTGCAGGCGATGGTACTTGCACGGCACGAGCACAAGATCGCGAGGCGCGCGTCAAATGGTTAGCAAAAGGATCAGCCACAATCACGCGCCACCCAAGCTTGGCAAAAGAGCGCGCCGGATCAAGCGCCTTGGGCAGGCGCCCGAGTGTGAGCAGGACCGCGCTCATAGCGCACCTGCTGTATGCACGCGGCACATGACTTGTTTCACGGGGCGCGTGGTGAGACGAGCAGCCGGGCGCACAGGTTGATCTTCCGCCCGCTCAAAATCAAACGCACGCAGGAGGCTTGCGATGATGAGCACGGCCTCAATACTGGCAAAAGCTGCACCCGAACAAATGCGCGGGCCTGTGCCGAAGGGAATATAGGCACCGGGCGTCATCTCGGCTTCGCGCTCTGGCAGAAAACGATCTGGATCAAACACATCCGGATCACGCCAATAGGTTTCATGGCGATGCAAGACCCAGGGCGAGACAATGACCAAGGCACCTCGCTTTACAAAACGCCCACCAATGGTCGAATCTTCCAACGCCACGCGCGGCAGAAAAGTGATCGGCGGATAGAGCCGCACTGTCTCGCGGAACACATTGCGTGTGAAGGTCAGTTTCTTCGTGTGCTCGAAACTGATCGGCCCATCGCCGCAAATCTGCTCCACTTCCGCGCGGATGCGTTTCACAATGTCGGGCTGCGAAGCCAGAATGAAGAACACCCACGTCAGCGCCGAGGCACTGGTCTCATGACCCGCCAGAAAAAGCACGCCCAGCTGGTCGATCAGCTCTTCGCGGGTGAAACTCACACCATCCGTATCATGAGCCGCCGCCAGTGCGCGGGCAATGTCATCACACCCCTGCCCGCTTGTATCTAGCAAAGCGCCAATCTGATCGCGGATGAAGCGGCAGGCTTCCAGCACTTCCGGCTTTTGCGGAACCTCCGTCCAAGCCTTGTCCAGCACGAGGCGTTTGATTTCGACCTGTGCGACCGAACGCTCAAAGATCGTGAATGCCTTGAACACGTCGTGTGCTGCGCCTTCATCAAGACGCGTCGTTGAAAAGACCGTGCGGCAGATAATGTCGGCGGTCAGATGCGACATCAGCAGATCAAGACTGAAGGCTTCGCCCCGCGCGGCTTTGGTTGAAAGCTCGCGCGCGCAATCTTCCACACCCGCCGCCATGGCGGGGAATGCGCGATTGATCCGCATCATGGAGAGTGCGGGGTCGACCATTTCGCGCTGGCGCTTCCAGGTCGCACCCGACGACACAAAAATCGAATTGCCGATCAAGGGCTGCAGCGCATGCACCATCAGATCGGACTTGGGGAATATGTCTTCCCGCTCCACCAGAACATGGCGCACGAGATCAGGCCGGTTGACGATAAAGGTCGAGCGACGCGACCAGCCCAGCGTGCCAATCTCCATGCGATAGGCCGCGCCCGGCAGCAGATCGAGCAAATTGCCATCGCCACGCAGAGCCGCCCGCAAAAGCGAGACAACTGCCGGCAAGGGTTTTGGGCGCGGTGGAAGATACAAGTTCGGACCTCCTGTCCAAATCTCTTTACAGTCGATCATGTCAAAACGTAAACTGCAACCCTCGTAGGCTGGGTGACCCCATGGTTCGCATGCTCTTTGAAGCCCTGATCGCGCTGCATATTCTGGGTGGCGTCACAGGTGCGCTTGCCTTCTGGGTTCCGGTCATCGGCCAGAAGGGCGGCGACAGGCATCGCAAGGCGGGGCGCATCTTTGTAAAGGCGCTCACCCTCACAGGCTTTTGCGCTATGGCCATGAGCTTGCTGACGCTTTGGGAGCCGATCACCACGCACCCGCATCTGGAGGGGAAATTCGAGCCTAGCTTCATTCGCGGCATTTTTGGCTGGATGATGCTCTATCTGGGCGTGCTCACGCTCAATCTCATTCGCTATGGCTGGCTGTGCGCGTATTATCCGCGTGATCGGCTGGCGCTGCGTGAGCCCGTCAATCTCGCTCTGCAACCGCTTCTTGTCATCGCGGCCGCCAATTGCGCCTGGCAGGGCTGGCGCATTGATCAGGTGCTGATGATCGCCATTTCCTTCATCGGCTTTGCAACTGTGGCCACAAACCTCTGGTACATGTTCAAGCCCAAACCCTCTGCCGTGGATTGGCAGAAGGAACATCTCAAAGCGCTCGTCGGCGCGGGCATTTCTGTCTACACGGCCTTCATGGCCTTCGGTTCTGTGCGCATTCTTCCCGAACTCGCGCTCAATCCGATCATGTGGGCGATTCCATTGACGATTGGCGTCAGCATCATCCTCTACCAATGGGCGCGGCTGGATGGGCGCTTGCGCAAATCTCACACGCGTCCTTTACCCGCGACGAAATCCTGAGCTGTCGGCACAAGGTCGCCGACGATCTTGGCTGACGAGATCACACCGGGAAGCCCGGCGCCAGGGTGCGTACCTGCGCCTACCAGATAAAGCCCCTTCACTTCTTCGCTCACATTATGCGGGCGGAACCATGCACTCTGGAAGAGTTGCGGCTCCAGCGAAAAGGCAGCGCCTTTCACCGAGCAAAGTCGGTCACGGAAATCAATGGGTGTCATGAGGCGTGAGGTGACAATGTGTTTGGACAGATCAGGCATCAGCGTCTCTTCAAGGCGCTTTTCAATCGCCTTGCGATAGGTCTCCGAGATCTCATCCCAATCCGTGCCGCTATCGAGATGCGGTACAGGGGCGAGCACATAAAAGGAATCACAACCTTCAGGAGCCAGTGACGGGTCCGTCATTGTCGGGCGATGCAGATAGAGACTGAAATCAGGCGCCAATTTCTTGCGTGTGAAAATGTCTTTCAGCAGCTCTTCATAGCGCGGACCCAGCACCATCATGTGATGATAAACATCGTCGTAGCGGCGATTGGTGCCGAAATACCAGACGAAAAGACTCATGGAAAAATTGGCGCGCTCAATCTTGGCATCGGTCCAGCGGCGGCGCGGATAGTCTTTCAACAGCTTCGAATAGGTCCAGGCCGGATCAGCGTTGGAGACAATCAGATCGGCTTCCAGTGTCTCGCCACCCTTCAGGCGCAAGCCTGTCGTGCGCCCATCCTTCACCAGAATTTCTTCGACCTCCGCGCCATAGCGCATGAGGCCCCCCTGTCGCTCGATCAACTTCACCATGCCACGCGCAATGGCACCCGTGCCGCCCATGGCAAAATGCACAAGATGCATGCGCTCCAGATGCGAGATCAGGCAATAATAGGCCGTGGTCGTCAGCGGATTGCCGCCAATGAGCAAGGGGTGAAACGAAAAGGCAATCCGCAATTTCGGATGTTTGAAATAGCGACAGACTTCCGAATAGACCGAGCGATAACCGCGCAGCCGCACGAGATCGGGTGCTGCCGTGATGACGGATGAGAATTTGTGAAACGGCACATCAGCAAGTTGTTTGAAGGCCACTTCATAAATATCAGCACTGGCTGCAATGAATCGGTCGAAATTATCAGCATCTTCCGGCGAGATGCGCGCGACTTCGGCGCGCATGCCCTCAAGATCAGAGACGCAGCGCATGGTGTCGCCATCGTCAAATCGGATCAGATAGAAAGGATCGATAGGGCGCAGATCAACATCATCAGCAAAATTGGCTCCTGCCTCCTGCCAAAGTTCTTCGAGCAGATAAGGCGCTGTAATGATGGTCGGACCCGCATCAAACGTGAACCCATCCTGCTTGAACACATAAGCACGGCCACCCGGCCCGTCGAGCTTGTCGACAATTGTGACGCGCCAGCCCTTCGCACCCAGCCGAATGGCAGCCGCCAAACCACCAAAGCCTGCGCCAATGACAATGGCATGGGGCGCATTCGCATTGGGCGCGTCAAACATCAGACTTCTCCCAAAACATGAAAGCGATTGGCCAGCCGCATAATATCACCCACAAAAATTTCTGGTCGCTCTTCATGCGCCAGATGGCCAAGGCCCGGCACACTGATCACTTCAACATCGGGCAGTATTTTGCGGATCTCCCGCGCGCGTTCAGGGTCAATCGTGCGATCGCGTGAACCGACCATTAAGACAAGCGGCGTCTTCAGCTGAGTGAGGTCCGCGCGCAAGCGGTCCAGATCCCAATTGGCCATCATCCGCAACGTGCCTGCGACATGCGATGAATTTTGCGCCAGATGCCGATAAAGCGCGATGCCCATCGTATCAAGGCGCGAACCTGTCTCGTCGATCAGCCGCTCCACGATGCCCGATTGACGCGCCTGTGAGGAGACAAACCAAGGCACGAGCGAGTTGAAGGCGAGTAATTTGGCAAGTCCCGAGTAAAGCGTGTTGACCGCATGAAAAGGCAGCAATGCCGCATTCAATCCAACCAGCAAACGTGGGTGGATCAAATGATCAAGCGTCATACGCACAGCCACTGCACATCCTGCTGAATGGCCAACAACCATTGCAGGCTCTGCTTTCAGCACAAGCAGGAGGTCAGCCAAAGCGCGCGCCATGCCGGGCAATGTGAAGGTCGATGAACGCCTTGGTTGGCTCGAAAATCCCTGACCCGGGAAATCAGGCGCAATCACGCGAAATGATTTGGCAAGTTCAGGCATCAGATCACGCCACGTATGTGAGGATGCGCCAGCGCCATGCAATAACAGCAGCACTGGACCATCTCCCATCATCTGCACATGCCAATCGACACCGCCCGCACTGACAAATTGGCTTGCAGCGCGATGTGGCCAATCTTGCTTGTCACGTCCGAAGACGAGTCTTTCGCTCATCTTGCGTGTCACTCTTGCTGCGCGTCCTGCGTCGCGTCTCAATACGTTCGACGCCGAGCGCGCCGAGAACTTTGCCAACAATGGCCGTTGCATCAAGACCCGCAACACGGATCATTTCAGCAGGTGTATCCTGCTCGATAAAGCTGTCTGGCAGACACATGCTGCGGAGTTTCACGCGGCCGCTGTCGAGCACGCCCTCATCCGACAGCTCTTTCATGACAAGGCCACCAAAGCCGCCCGTTGAGCCTTCTTCAATCGTCACCAAAAGATCATGCGTGCGCGCCAATTCATGCACCAGCTCGCGATCAATCGGCTTGGCAAAACGTGCGTCAGCAACGGTGACAGAAAAGCCCGCTTCTTCCAGCTGATCAGCGGCGGCCAATGCTTCTGCCAAACGCGTGCCCAGAGACAGTAGCGCGATATCACGCCCGCAACGCACGACACGCCCGCGCCCGATCTCCCAGACGCGACCCTTTTCAGGCAGCATCACACCATTGCCCTCGCCACGCGGGAAACGAAAGGCAATCGGCCCCTTGTCATAAGCAACCGCAGTTGCCACGGCATCAACAAGCTCAGCCTCATCGGCTGGTGCCATCACCGTCATATTGGGCAAGCAAGTGAGATAAGCGAGATCAAACGCACCGGCATGGGTCGGCCCATCAGCACCCACCAGACCTGCGCGATCAATGGCAAAGCGCACATTTAAGTTTTGAAGCGCGACATCATGGACGATCTGGTCATAGCCACGCTGCAGGAAGGTCGAATAGATCGCACAAAACGGCTTCATCCCGCGCGCGGCCAAGCCGGCAGCAAATGTCACGGCATGCTGTTCGGCAATACCAACGTCAAAGACGCGTGTGGGGTGAGCCTTGGCAAACACATCAAGGCCCGTGCCGCCCGGCATGGCAGCCGTAATGGCAACAATACGCGGATCACGATTGGCTTCGCGTGTCAGCGCGTCGGCAAATACGCGCGTGTAGGCGGGCGCCTTGGGCGCGGCTTTCGCCTGAACGCCTGTCGCCACGTCAAATTTCACCACGCCATGATATTTGTCGACGGAGGCTTCAGCGGGCGCATAGCCTTTGCCCTTCTGCGTTTTGACATGCAGCAGAATGGGGCCTTTGCCGGCATCGCGGATATTTTCCAAAATCGGCACGAGCGTCTTCAGATCATGGCCATCGACTGGCCCGATATAGAAGAAACCCATTTCTTCAAAAATGGTCCCGCCGGTCAAAAATGTGCGCGTATGGCTGATGGCGCGCGTGATCGTGCGATCAATCTTTTCCGGCAGGCGACGCGTCAACCGTTTGCCCGCATCGCGCAGCGAAAGATAGCGGCGGCCCGACACGAGACGCGCAAGATGTTCAGAGACCGCCCCCACAGGGGGTGCAATCGACATGTCATTGTCATTCAGCACAACGAGCAAACGGCTTTTCAGCTCGCCTGCATTGTTCATCGCTTCATAAGCGAGGCCCGCCGACATGGCGCCATCGCCGATGACAGCCACAACTTTCTCGTCGCCACCCAAAAGATCGCGGCCCACAGCAAAGCCAAGGCCTGCAGAAATGGAGGTGGAGGAATGGCCCGCGCCAAAGGGATCGTAATCGCTTTCCGCACGGCGCGTGAAACCAGCAAGGCCCCCGCCCTGGCGGATCGTGTTCATACGCTCACGGCGACCGGTGAGAATTTTGTGCGGATAGGCCTGATGGCCGACATCCCAGATCAGCGTGTCGCGCGGCGTGTCGAAGACATAATGCAAAGCCACCGTCAGCTCGACGACACCAAGGCCAGCGCCCAGATGCCCACCCGTCTGGGCGACCGACTCGATCATGCTGGCGCGCACCTCTTCGGCGACGCGTTTGAGCTTGGCGGGCGGAAGTTTGCGGAGATCCGACGGGCGGTTGATCCGCTCGAGAAGCGTTGCCGGGGCCTGTGTCACGATCGACCTCCTGGATAAGAGCGTAAGGTCGAGCTTACACAAGCACCCGGAAGGTGACAACTCAAGTTTACACAAAAGAGTGTCAACCTAATGGACAGGGCGGGATAGCGACAAAGGCATGCGCGGCCCGAACAGAGCCTGCAGTTCACCAAACCTTTGAAAGGAAATGGCGAGAGAGACGGGACTTGAACCCGCGACCTCCGGCGTGACAGGCCGGCGCTCTAACCAACTGAGCTACTCCCCCGCGTGCCAGTGACCGTTGAACGGTCTCCGTCGGCAGAGGATGGTCGAATAAGGCCGCAGGCCGCTGAAGTCAACTCGAAATCGGCAAAGCCTTGCCATTTCCGATGGTGTTGGGCCTCTGGATTTACAGCTTTGGGCCAGCCAGCTTCCAGCGGCGCAATTCAGCGGCTGAAACAATGTGAATCTGGTCTGGATTGATGCTCTCGGCCTTGCGCACGAGATCTGTCGAAACGCCCATCATCTGGGCATATTCGCTCAATCGCGCCACCAAAGGCTCGGCCGCAAAGACGCGCTCGCGCGGCTCGCGGGCATCGGGGCTCATCGAGGCCTCATACATAAACATGCGGTGGATGCCCACACGGCTCTGGGGCAGCGCCACGCGCTTCTTGGCGCCCATGAGCGCATAGACGCAGGCCGAATAGCAGCGGCCGGGAATCACCCAGAGATCCGCCTTCTTGGCGCCGGGCACGACCTTGGCCACAACCGCGGCCATGCCGAGCTTGCGCAAGGCGCGTCCCCATTCCATGGCCGCCACCACCCGCCCGCCGGGGGAATTGATTAGCACGATGGAATGGAGCTGCCCTGACTGGATATGGGCGCCAACAAAATCGGTGAAAGCCTGCGGCGTCTTGGCGGTGATTTCTCCCTCAGCGGCAATCACCTGCGGGCATTTGGCTCCGCATCCCTGCCCGTAACCAACCAGCGAAAAACGCATGTCCGTAGCCGCAGCCGATCCGGCAGCAAACGCGGCGCAGAGCATTACGAGGGGCAGGATGAGCGTCGGCCGTGTCATGGAAGCCAAGTCTGACCCGACCCCGCCACTCAGGCAAGGCCCCAAATTGAAAGCGCGCCCACAGCATGGGGGACCACCCCACTGCCCCACACCAGCAAGAGGCTTAAAACATCGGGCAAAGACGCCTCGGGGAAGAATCATCCATGATCAAGCGACTCGCTGCTGCGCTCCTGTTCGCCCTGCCGTTGGCAGGCGAGCCTGCGCTCGCCGACAAGGTGCAAGAGACCCCGCTGTTTCAGGCCTGCATGGATCATGTCGATTTCGGCGCGCTGAAAAACTCGCAATGGCTCGCCTGCTACAAAGAAGAGCTGGGCCGTCAGGACAAGGCTCTGAACGCCGAATATCGCGCCCTTCAGGGGCGCATCCCGCCGGAAGCCAAAGAGCCTCTGATCAAAGCCCAGCGCGCCTGGATCGCCGCTCGTGAAGCCTGGTGCAGGCTGGAGCAGGACCTGCCCAATGCACCCGGTGGCGAGGTGAACTACCAAGCCTGCCTGCTTGAGCAGACGCTCACCCAGATCAACAAACTGAAAGACGTGTTCTGATGAATCGCTATGTCGCAGGCGCCTTCGCCTCAATCCTCTCGCTTGTTCATGTGGCTGTTCTGCTGGCGCTCGGCGGCGCGACGCTCTTGCTCTTTTCTGACGACAAGCGGCTGATCCTGCAGATCACCAACATCTTCGGCGTCAGCCCGGAAGTCATGATTCTGGTGATCATCGCCATCTGGGTCGGCTATGTGCTGGTCATGGGATTTCTGGCCACGATCATTGCCATGAATGAAAATCTGGAGCGGCTCAACACGACCGTCCGGGAACTGGCGGCGAAAATTCCAGATTGAATGAAGCGGCGCCCGAGCGGGCCGAGAACTGGTCAATTGGACGCATTTCTGGCAAAAACCTCTTCCCATTGGCGGTTGACCCTAGGAACAGCTTGTTGACCAAAGTCTCCTTTATTGTCCCGACCCTGAATCGCGGCCAGTACATTGTGCGCGCCGTCGCCTCCTGCCTGAAAGCTGGAGAGGCCGTTCAGAACATTGAGACAGAAGTCATCGTGCTCGACAGCCAGAGCGACGATGGCTCCTGGGAACTTCTGCAAGACAGATTTCACGCAGACCCAAGAGTGAAACTTGTCCAAAACCAGCGCGGCCTTGGTCCAACGCATTCATGGATCGACGGCGTTCACTGCGCCACGGGCGATTACATGACCTTTGTCTGGTCGGACGATTATGTTTCACCGCGATTTCTGTCGCGCCTCTTGCCCTTGATGAATGATGAAACACATGTTGCGATTGGCGCAGCCATCATGCGCAACGTGGACGAAGACTCGCCCTTCCCCACGGACGACACCTCTTTTGTGGCTTCAGCATCCGATTACCTTGCAGGTTTCTTCCCGCCCTTCGCAGGCAAAACACCAAACACAGTGAGCCCAGCCTGCGCCCTGTTTAGCAAAGCCTGCTTTGAACGATGGACAGTGGCGGCCCAAAATTGGGGACGCGCCACACCCCTTCGCGAGCAAGTGATCTGGAAACGAGCCATTGGCCCTGATCTGATGCTCTATTTTATGGCGGCTCTTGCAGGCGAAAAAATCGCCTATACGCCCGAGACCGTTGCGCAATTTTCAGCGCACCCGGGCTCCATCAGCATCTCGGTTTCAAAATATCTTCTTCGCGCTGGATATTGGTTGGCGCGAAGCTGGCTTGTCAAAGACGCTGGTCTGACACATGAAAAAAGTCACGGTCGGCTGTTGCGCCTGTCTGCAGAAACACTCTGGATGGGGTGGCTTTTGAAGCGCAGATTTCCAGCCGATGCCATCAAGCTCGACAAGGCTGAAGCGCGCCGCCTGATATCTGAAGAACTATCTTCCATCTGGCACAATATGCGGGCTCACAACTCCTTGCCTGACTGCCTCATAGCAATCGCATGCAGCGTGTTTTGGCGCGCCATACCCAGGCGCTATCGCAGAGCGGCCACGTAATCGGCCAACGATTGATCAAGGTCGAAGGCAGGCGCCTGGCCAAGGGCTTGCGCCAGTTTGGTCGTGTCGGCCACCAAAGCATTGACCGGATCGTCTGCGAACCCCTGCCAAGATAAATCGGCTCGTCCCATTGCGATGGACAGGCGTTCTGCGATGTTTCGAACAAGAAACCCCTGCCCCGTTCCGCAATTCACAATCCCCTGTGCCTGACGGGTGACCAATTCAGCGCACAATCCTGCAAGCCAGGATGCATCTGCTATGTCACGGCTGCATTGCGCACCACGCAGCGGCAAGACAGCAGCAGGATCAGCAGACCGGATACGTGCCGTCAAAGCCGGAACCAGATAGGACACTGGTTGGCGTGGATCAAAAAAGCTGAAAACACGAAGCGAAAGCGCATCTGGCAAGACCGAACGAACCCAACTTTCGCCTTGGAGTTTCGTAAGACCATATTGGGACGCAGGCTGTGTGGGCGCATCTTCGGGTAGTGGCTGATCAGACGGCGCATAGACATGCGACGACGAAATATATGCAAAGCCACATGAGCCTTTTTTCGCGACTGCTTCGGCCATGTTCAATGAGCCGATAACATTGACATGAAGGGCGTTGGCAAGATCGTCACGCACCTGATCAACGGGCACGACAGCTGCGCAATGAATCACATAATCCAGCCCATCGAGAAAGGGTTTGATCATGTCACGCTGACGAACATCGCCAGCAAACGGGACAACCTTATGACCCAACGCCACCAGTCGCTCGGCTATGCGATGGCCAAACGTTCCGCGTGCGCCTGTCAATCCAATCTGCATCAGTCAACAATGCTTCTGCGCAGGACGTCGGCAATGAACGCTTCTTCCTCATCGCTCGACAAGGGATTGAGGCCCAGCATGATACCGCGCTCAAAAATGGCATCGCAATGAGGAAGCGAAGGCTGATCAGCATTGACGCCCAGCCACTCCATGAGCGGATGACGCAGAATATTTCCAACGATCACCGGGCGCGTTTCGACCCCACCAGCTTCGATGGCTTTTTGCGCCCGCTCCCGCAATTGCGAATTTGCAAACAGCATCGGGAAGGTCATCCAGCTATGGCGATCCACGATGTCTGCGCCCGGTACGACAACCTTGTCAGTCAAATCGGCAATGGCTGAAATGCGCCCTTTTGCGATGCGACGGCGATGCGCGAGAAAATCTGGAACGCGCTTGAGCTGTTCCAAGCCAATCGCAGCATTGATCTCTGTCGCGCGCACATTGTAGCCCGGCAAAACAAAACAGAAGCGCGGGTCAATGCCCTGCAGTTTTTCGTCTTGTTCAAACCGGTTCAATTTGAAATGTCGTGTCCAGCCATGTGAGCGAAGCGCGTAGCAAAGGTCCGCCACTTCCGCAGAGTCCGTCAGGATCGCGCCACCTTCAATCGTCGAGATGTGATGCGAAAAGTAAAAGCTGAACGCAGACGCCATGCCAACGCGGCCGACATTTTTTCCAGACGGCGTGACCGCACCGAAGCTCTCGCAAGAATCCTCGAACATCAAAAGGCCATTAGCATCGCACCAGGCGCGGATTTCATCCAGGCCCGACGGATTTCCAAGCACCGGAACGGCAACAACCCCGCGCGTGCGCTTGGTCCGCACTTTTTCCATGTCTTCAACTGTCGCGTTGAGCGTGCCCAGATCGATATCGCAAAAGACCGGACGCAGCCCATGATTCAACAGCGGCTTGAGTGTCGTGGGCCAGCTCAACCCCGGCGTGATGATCTCGTCGCCCGGATTCAACGGGCCATGAGTCAAATCAGGCCGCATGCGGCTCAGATAGACCAGCGCCTCGATGCCGATCAGATTGGCAGAGGAGCCAGAGTTGACGAAAATTGCGTAAGAGGCGCCAGACCACTCGGCGAGTGCTTTTTCGAACGCCTCGACCTGCCGCCCCTGAGTGAGCATGCCCGTGTCGACGGTGGACTGAATAGCAGCCAGTTCAGCCGGTCCAAAATTGTTGTAAGCAAGCGGGATTCGAAACGACATTATATGGGCTCAAGCTGGAATGAGCCCTCGTTTTAATCCGGTTAGCTAATACCAAGCAAGCATTAGCTCGTATCACAACTTAAACATGGTGGGCGGTGACGGGCTCGAACCGCCGACCCTCTCCGTGTAAAGGAGACGCTCTACCAACTGAGCTAACCGCCCGCTTGCCCCAGATTTGAGGCGGGTTGGAAATCGCATGCCCTGCCGGGCGCGTCAATGCCGCAGCGCTTGATGCCACGCCAAAGGGAACTGACCCCCGCCTGCCGGATTGTCTGCCCACAACCACACAGGAGGGATCTATGGGTTCGACAAGCGATAAAGCATCAGGCATCGGCAACGACGCCATGGGCAAGGTCAAACAGGGCATTGGCAATCTGACAGACGATGAAAAGATGAAAGCCGAAGGCGCTGCCCAAGAGCTTAAAGGCAAAGGTCAGAAAGCCATGGGTGACGCCAAGGATGCGGTCAAAGACGCCGCTGAAAAAGGTGCGGATGCGCTGAACAGAAAATTGTAAGGCCAGCCAGCCCGACTTTTAAGAAAAAAGCCGCAGTCTCGATGACTGCGGCTTTGTTGCTTGAACGCTCTCGCGCTTAATGCGCGATCACGCCGGCCTCGTCGCCAGGCGCCGTCGGCGCGCCCTTAGCGGGCAGCACTTCTTCCCACGTGATCGGCACAGGCTGGCGGATCAGCGCATGCGCTAGCACTTCATCCATGCGTGACACAGGCACGATCTCCAGCGCATTTTTCACATTGTCTGGAATGTCAGCGAGATCCTTGGCATTTTCTGCCGGGATCAGCACTTTTTTCAGACCACCGCGCAAGGCCGCCAGCAGCTTTTCCTTCAAGCCACCAATCGGCAACACGCGGCCACGCAGCGTGACTTCACCCGTCATGGCAATGTCACGACGCACCGGAATGCCCGTCAGCACCGAGACGATGGTGGTGGCCATGGCGATACCAGCGGACGGTCCATCCTTCGGTGTCGCGCCTTCTGGCACGTGCACGTGAATGTCGCGACGATCAAACAGCGGCGGTTCAATGCCGAAATCAACCGCACGCGAGCGCACATAAGATGCGGCCGCTGAAATCGATTCCTTCATCACATCGCGCAGATTGCCCGTCACCGTCATCTTGCCCTTACCCGGCATCATGACGCCTTCAATGGTGAGCAATTCGCCACCCACTTCCGTCCAGGCAAGACCGGTCACAGCCCCCACCTGATCTTCCGTCTCGGCCTCACCGAAGCGATATTTCGGCACGCCGAGATAGTCAGAAAGATTTTCTGTGGTGACGACGACCTTCTTCTTTTTCGAGGTGAGAATTTCCTTCACCGCCTTGCGGGCGAGGTTGGAAATTTCACGCTCAAGATTGCGCACGCCCGCTTCGCGCGTGTAGCGACGAATGAGGAGCATCAAGGCATCGTTTTCGATCGACCATTCCTTGATGTTCAGGCCATGCTTTGTGGTCGCTGTCGGGATGAGATGCTTCTTGGCAATCTCAGCCTTTTCATCTTCCGTGTAGCCCGCAATACGAATGATCTCCATGCGGTCCATCAAGGGGCCTGGAATGTTCAGCGTATTGGCAGTGGTCACAAACATCACGTTCGACAGATCATAATCGACTTCCAGATAATGATCAGAGAAGGTCGAGTTCTGTTCGGGATCGAGCACTTCGAGCAAAGCCGATGACGGATCGCCCCGGAAATCCATGCCCATCTTGTCGATCTCGTCGAGCAGGAAGAGCGGATTGGTGCTCTTGGCCTTGCGCATCGACTGGATGATCTTGCCGGGCATGGAGCCGATATAGGTGCGGCGATGTCCGCGGATTTCGGCTTCATCGCGCACGCCGCCCAAAGACATGCGCACGAATTCGCGGCCCGTCGCCTTGGCGATGGAGCGACCAAGCGAGGTCTTGCCAACGCCCGGAGGACCGACCAAGCACAGGATCGGACCCGTCAGCTTGTTGGCGCGCTGCTGCACGGCCAGATATTCGACAATGCGTTCCTTGACCTTGTCGAGACCGAAGTGATCGAGGTCGAGCACGTCTTGCGCAAGTTTCAGGTCTTTCTTGACCTTCGACTTCTTGCCCCACGGAATCGACAAGACCCAATCGAGATAATTGCGCACGACTGTAGCTTCCGCCGACATCGGTGACATCTGGCGCAGCTTCTTCAGCTCGGCGAGTGCCTTGTCGCGTGCCTCTTTCGACAGTTTGGTATTCTTGATGCGCTCTTCGATTTCGGCGAGATCATCCTTGCCGTCTTCGTCGCCCAATTCCTTCTGAATGGCCTTCATCTGCTCATTCAAATAATATTCGCGCTGGGTCTTTTCCATCTGGCGCTTGACGCGCGTGCGGATGCGCTTCTCGACCTGCAAGACCGAGACTTCGCTTTCCATTAGCGCAAGGCACTTTTCCAGACGCTTGGCGACCGCGGGTGTCTCCAGCAATTCCTGCTTGTCCGAAATCTTGATCGCCAGATGCGAGGCGACCGTGTCGGCGAGCTTGGCAAAATCTTCGATCTGCGTGACAGCTGCCACGACTTCAGGCGAGATCTTCTTGTTGAGCTTCACATAGCCTTCGAACTCGGACACGACCGACCGCGACAAAGCCTGCACTTCGACGGGATCGGGAATCTCTTCCGCGGTCACTTCGGCATCGGCTTCGTAATATTCTTCGGTGCGGGTGTATTTGCGCACCTTCGCACGCGCGGCGCCCTCAACCAGCACTTTCACTGTGCCATCGGGCAGCTTCAAAAGCTGCAGCACGGAGGCCAATGTGCCGGTCGTGAAAATCGCATCGGTGGCCGGGTCATCATCCGCCGCATTCATTTGCGTGGCGAGCAGGATGTGCTTGTCCGCCTTCATCACCTCTTCGAGCGCACGGATCGATTTCTCGCGCCCCACAAACAGCGGCACGATCATGTGCGGAAAGACGACAATGTCGCGCAGCGGCAGAACCGGATAGCTCTCGATGGTGCCGGGTGAGGCGAGAACGCGCTTCTGGGTTGTCATTCGCTTTTCCTGTTCCTGGTCAGCCTGCCCTGCGCCTCTTCACGAAGCCGCAAGACCGGCGGGACGCCCTCGTGGACAAGCACGATTCGGACCGTCTGTGAGGTTACGTCCCCATGGCGAGGCCTGAAAGCGCCTCCCATCTCTTCGACAAGGGAAATGGTCATCTCTGCACGGTTTTTCAACACTCCCGCACCCCGGAACGAGGCATAAACCAAAAGAAAAGGCCGCCCGAAGGCGGCCTTGAACTGTGCAGACGGAAATTGGAGCCGATCAGGCGGCGCCGCCGCTGCTCTTTTCGTTGCGTTCTGCATAAATATAGAGCGGACGTGCCTTGCCCTCGACCACTTCCGGGCCAATGACCACCTGCTCCACGCCCTCAAGGCCCGGCAGGTCGAACATCGTATCAAGCAGAATGCCTTCCATGATGGAACGCAGACCGCGTGCACCCGTCTTGCGCTCGATGGCCTTCTTGGCAATCGAGGAAAGCGCCTCTTCCTGGAAGGTGAGCTCGGTGTTCTCCATCTCGAAGAGACGCTGGTACTGCTTCACCAGCGCGTTCTTCGGCTCCATCAGGATCTTCTTCAGAGCATCTTCATCGAGGTCTTCCAGCGTCGCAATGACCGGCAGACGACCGACGAATTCCGGAATGAGACCGAACTTCAACAGATCTTCCGGCTCAACCTTGCGGAACACTTCGCCCGAGCGGCGCTCATCTGGCCCCTCGACGGCGGCGGCAAAGCCGATGGACGTTCCCTTGCCACGCTGCGAGATGATTTTCTCAAGGCCGGCAAAGGCGCCGCCACAGATGAACAGAATGTTCGTCGTGTCGACCTGCAGGAATTCCTGCTGCGGATGTTTGCGCCCACCCTGCGGGGGAACGCTGGCAACCGTGCCTTCCATAATCTTCAAAAGTGCCTGCTGCACACCTTCGCCCGACACATCGCGGGTGATCGAAGGATTGTCGGACTTGCGCGAAATCTTGTCGATTTCGTCGATATAGACAATGCCGCGCTGCGCGCGTTCGACATTGTAATCGGACGCCTGCAACAGCTTCAGGATGATGTTTTCGACGTCTTCACCGACATAACCGGCTTCGGTCAGTGTCGTGGCATCAGCCATGGTGAAGGGCACATCGAGAATGCGCGCGAGCGTCTGCGCCAGCAACGTCTTGCCCGAACCCGTCGGGCCCATCAGCAGGATGTTGGACTTGGCCAGCTCAACGTCATTGTGCTTGGTCGCATGCGCCAGGCGCTTGTAGTGATTGTGCACGGCGACAGACAGCACACGCTTGGCCTGCGGCTGACCGATGACATAGTCATCCAGCACTTTGCAGATCTCGCGCGGCGTCGGAATGCCTTCCTTGCCCTTCACGAGCGAGGATTTGTTCTCCTCGCGGATAATGTCCATGCAGAGTTCGACGCATTCATCACAGATGAAAACCGTCGGTCCCGCGATGAGCTTGCGAACCTCGTGCTGGCTCTTGCCGCAAAACGAGCAGTAGAGCGTGTTCTTCGAGTCGCTTGCGCCGACCTTGCTCATCATGTTCTCCGTTACGACGCGGCCCACCATACAGGCCCCGTCCGTCTCAAACCTAAAAGCGCCAGCCTAACAAAGCGTAGACGCCATACCGGAAATGCGTGCCAAATTGGCCCTTATCCACGCCCGGTGATCTGAACGCGACCAACCCGATGCAAACAGAATGCTCGCTCCGGATCAAGGCGGGACCTGGCCCCGCCTCGCGCTCGAATGACCCCTCGACCTTCAACCATCTGAAAGCAAAGAGTTTTCTTAAATTACTTAGCCTCGGGCTCTTCCGGGCGCTTTTCGAGCACCTGGTCAACCAGACCAAAATCCTTGGCCTCAGAAGCGGCCATGAAGTGATCGCGATCCAATGTGCGCTCAATCGTGTCATAATCACGACCAGTGTGCTTCACATAGATCTCGTTGAGGCGACGCTTCACCTTCATGATGTCTTCGGCATGGCGCAGGATGTCTGACGCCTGACCCTGGAAGCCTCCTGAGGGCTGATGGACCATGACGCGCGCGTTGGGCAGGCAGAAACGCATGCCGGCTTCACCCGCGCACAAAAGCAGCGAACCCATCGAGGCCGCCTGGCCGATGCACAGGGTCGAGACCTTCGGCTTGATGAACTGCATCGTGTCATAGATCGCCAGACCCGCTGTCACCACGCCGCCGGGCGAGTTGATGTACATGGCGATCTCTTTCTTCGGGTTTTCAGCCTCGAGGAAGAGCAATTGGGCGATAATGACCGAGGCCATGTGGTCTTCGACCGGGCCTGTCAGGAAGATGATTCGTTCGCGCAGCAGGCGAGAATAAATGTCGAAGCCACGTTCGCCGCGGCTCGTGTTCTCAATAACCTGCGGAATCAGGTAGTTGGCATAGGTTTCGACGGGATCACGCATCCGTTCAGTCCTCGAGCGGTCAAAAGCCATCATCGGCCCTGTTCATTAGCATTGCTGGGCCTAACATAATGACGCCGGCAGCCTTGCGCAAAGGCTGCCGGCGCAAATTCAGTCCGGAAAGGCACCTGCGAGACAGAAAGCCGCGCCTGCGGCTGACTGCCCCAACGTCAGGCTTCAGGCCTTTTCGTCTTCGTCGACCTTGAAGAGCTCTTCCTTGGACACGGTCTGGTCCGTGACCTTGGCCTGGGCGACGATGTGATCGACGACCTTCTCTTCATAGAGCGGCGCGCGCAGCTCGTTCAGAGCCTCGCGGTTGTTGCGATAATAATCCCAGACCATCTTTTCCTGACCGGGGAACTGACGCGCACGCTCGAGAAGAGCCTGCGTCATTTCATCGTCGGTGATCTGGATCTCGTTCACGCGGCCGACTTCAGCCAGCACGAGGCCCAGACGCACGCGGCGTTCGGCAATCTTGCGATAGTCGAGGCGCGCGGCTTCTTCCGTTGTGCCTTCTTCAGCAAACGACTTCCCACCAGCCTTCTGGCCAGATTCAACCTGCGCCCAGATGCCATCGAACTCTTGGCTGACGAGGCCTCCGGGAAGCTCGAAGGAATACTTCTTGTCGAGTGCATCGAGCAGCGAACGCTTCACCTTGTCACGACCAGCGCGGATGAAGTCTTTTTCAATGTTCGACTTGATCGCGTCCTTCAGCTTGGCCAATTCGTCAAAGCCAAACTGCTTGGCGAATTCATCATCAAGCTTCAGTTCGCCCGGTGCTGCAACGGCTTTCACGGTCACGGCGAAAGATGCGTCGCGGCCAGCGAGATTGGTTGCGGTGTAGTTTTCCGGGAACTTCACGTTGACGGTGCGCTCATCGCCAGCCTTGGCGCCCATGAGCTGCTCTTCAAAGCCCGGAATGAACTGGCCTGAACCCAACACCAGATCGATGTCGGCGCCCGTGCCGCCTTCAAACAATTCCTCACCCAGCTTGCCAACGAAATCGATGGTCAGCTTGTCGCCCTTTTCAGACGCAGCACCTTCAGCCTTGGTCTCATAGGTGCGGTTCTGCGAGGCCATGCGATCGATGGTCTGCTGAATTTCTTCTTCCGGCACATCGGCCTTCAGACGCGTGATCTCGACATCAGCAAAAGACGTGACATCGAAATCGGGAATGACTTCGATCTTCACGGCAATGGAGAGGTCGCCCTTGGCTTCCAGAGCGGCTTCAACTTCGGCCTGGTTCTCAGGGAAATCGACCTTTGGCTCCATCGCGATCTTGAGGCTGTTGTCCTCGATGATCTTGCGATTGGCTTCATTGATGGCCGCCTGCAGCACGTCAGCCATGACCGAGCGGCCATAAAGGCGCTTCAGATGGGCGGACGGGACTTTGCCCGGACGAAAGCCGTTGATGCGGACCTTGTCCTTCATCTCAGCGAGCTGCCCATCGAGGCGCTGCGCCAGATCCTTGGCCGGGAAGACCACTTTATATTCGCGCTTCAGGCCCTGCGACAGGGTTTCGGTCACCTGCATTGAACTTGCCTTCTTACAACGGCGGCGAGCGGGGCGAGCCCCGCGCGCGATTGAAAACTCTTCGAAATCCGTGAGTTAGGCCACTTATTTGGTGCGGGCGGAGGGACTCGAACCCCCACGCTTTTCGGCGGTGGAACCTAAATCCACTGCGTCTACCAATTCCGCCACGCCCGCGAATATTCCTTCCGCAAGGGACGGATCCCGGCCGCTCACTGCTTCGGGTGGTGGTCTATACCAATGGAGCGTCCCCATTGCGACAAAAAAGTGCGGGATCAGGCGCTGCTTGTTTCCGAGGCGACGAATGGCGGCTCACAACGGACTTGAAGCGAACCAGCGCGGAGCTCTTGCTCCCCTAAAATCACCCTTACACGTATCGCCCCCTCGGACTTGATTTCCAAAGGGGACAAAACAAACGTCTGCCTTACCCGCAAGATCGGTTGCGCCCCAAAAGGATCATCCGGATCCGCCTGGGGCGGGCTTGTCTTAGGTAAAGAACCAGAAGATGCGACAGAAGCCGCTCCGGGAGCGTCTCCGGGCAGGAAAATTCTCGTATCTATGAGCGTATCCTCCGTGGGGAAATCGCGCAAATGTAACTCCACGGAGATACAAAATTTTGGGAGAACAATTGGTAGCTCAGGCACTACGAGTTGTGCCTCGTAGCACCCTACATAGGTGTGCTTATTGCCCACCTCCAATCGAATATCATCACAGAACAGAGCTGACGCAAAATTCACAGAACATCCTCCGTAGCGTCAAACGTCTGTTTCTCAACACGTGTTTTCCTGAGCTTAGGCCCCGCGCTTTCGGAGACGATTGAAAGAGTAACGACATTACTCCCATCGCGCTCAACGGGTCTGCGCAACTCGAAAATCAAGTCGCGATTTAGAGCCCAAGCCAAATCAGCGATTGAGCGCAAAGTAAGATTTGCTTCGCCTGTGAGCCATCGATTCACTACTGAACGATCAACGCCAAGCTTCTGAGCGATTGATTGTTGTGTGATGCGACCTCCTGAACTCTTGTCGTCTGAAATCGCGCGAAGGAAGGCGTCACGTACTTGTCCAATGAAACGCCCAGCCTTTCGTTGTCGCGGAGCGATCCTAAGTCGATAAGACATCTTCATACCCTCCCGCAATTGCTTTGGGCCCATCTAAGTCGAGCCTCTCCCGCAATTGAACACACACATCTCTCATCGCTCGGTACAAACCGTGATCTTTGATCACCTTTGCGGACCCAGCTTGAGCAATTACAAAGACATCCTTTTTGGGGAACCAACCGAAGAACCTGACGTCCGCCGTTTTGAGCTCCCAAATATGGTGGAAGCCCGGCTCGGGCTTCATGATATGGCAAAATTTCCAGTGCGCGACATTCGACCCAGAGATGAACTCGCTGAAAAGAAAATCAACTTGTTCAAGAGGGGATTGCCTTCCTTCTCCCCACTGAGGTGGAAGTTCCGGAAGTTCCTCATCCAGCCATGAGATCACGCAAGGCAGGGCATAAATTGATCGTTGCGGAAGACTGTCACCGTCAAGAGCAACCTCGACCTGCTCCAGAACTCCTTTGGAAACCAAATTAAGCAATGTTGCCATATAAGTCAACAATTTTGAAGTGGCGCAATCTGAGCAATGTAGCTCTAAATCAGTTGGGTTGAACATAAAAAAAGCGCCCGGTCCGCCTCCCCACGGCCCGGGCGCTTGGTCTGACAGGCCCGATGTTTCCCGGGTTTGTCCTGACAGAACGAAACTCAAAATTGCATCGACTGCCCTTCAATGGTCAGACGGCGCATCAGGCGGGGCTCTTCGCGCGGGAAATCCTTGCGCGCATGGATCGAGCACCAATTGTCCCAGATCACCATGTCGCCCAGCGCCCATTTGTGCTCGTAGACGATGGAGGGATCTTCGGAAATGTCGAACAGATCTTCGAGAATGGCCTCGCTGTCAGCGCGCGAGAAGCCTTCAATGCGTGCGGTCATCAGGCGGCTCACGTAGAGCGCCTTTTTGCCGGTTGCGGGATGGGTCACAAAGATCGGCTGCTCGTGGTGGCGGATTTTTGAAATATCGACCGTGTCGAGATCGAGCCGCTCACGGCGCTTGTAATCGTGCATTTGCAGCACTTTTTTGCCTTCGAGCCGGTCGCGCAACGCGCGCGGGATCATCTCATAGGCTTTGTACATATTGGAGAAGCAGGTCTCGCCGCCCCAGCTCGTCAGCTTCATCGCATAGAGAAGCGTCGCGCGGTGGGGCTCGGGATAATAGCTCGTGTCGTGATGGAACCACATTTCCCCGTCGCCAAAGGCGCCGATGGATTTGCCGTTCTCAACGATATTGGTGACGAGCATAAAGGGGGTGTCAAAATCGCCTCCGGGCCCGGGACCGTTCACCGGTCTCTTGCGAAGGGCTACCTTGCCGAACATCTCGGCAGCCCGGAGCTGATCCTGTTCAGTCAATTCCTGCTCACGAAAGACAAGGACGATATTCTCGTCAAAGGCTTTCCGGACCGCATTCACCGTCTCCGCATCCAAGGGCTGGCGCAGGTCCAGACCTTGAACTTCCGCCCCGCAAGCGGGGGAAAGCGAAACCAGCGACAGGGACATTGATGTCCTCTCCTTGGGCGTTTCCTCTAGATCTTCATTGTTAACCGGACAAAGAGAGTCGGAAAGAGCGCTTTCCTGACATGATTGATCAGTATTTTTTGACAATCAGCTTGGACCGGGAGAGATTGGGGCACGGCGCGCCCTTGGCAGGGCATGCGCCTCGAGAGGACGGAACATGGACCGGCTTAAAGCCATTGAGACCTTTGTGCGCATTGCCCAGACGGGCAGCCTGTCCAAGGCGGCCCAAGAGCTTGGCACATCACGCGCGCTGGCCTCCTCTCATCTCAAGCAGCTGGAAGATCATCTGGGCGTGCGTCTGATCAACCGCACCACGCGGCAATTGTCGCTGACGGAAAGCGGGCAGGAATATCTCGCCTTCTGTCAGTCAACCTTGGCCGCATTTGATGAAGCAGAGCATTCTTTGGCGCGCTCGCGTGAAGAGCCGCGCGGCACGCTGAAAATTCTGGCCTCCATGGCTTTCGCCAATGTGCATCTGGCACCTGTTGCCGCAGACTTTTCGCGCACGCACCCTGACATCAAGATCTCGCTCATCACCACAGACACGAGTTTTTCGCCCTTCGAGCTGATTGAACAAGGCTATGATCTCGCGGTCTGGATGCGCCCCATCGAAGATTTGAGCATCATCTCGACAAAACTGGGCGAGGTGCGCTGGCCAGCCCTTGCCAGCCCCGCCTATCTGGACAAACACGGGCGACCGGAAAGCCCTGCCGATCTCGTCGATCATGCCTGTTTGTTGCACCGCTCGATTGCACCCGATGGCGTGTGGCGGTTTCACAGCGTTGATGGCGATGTGTCGGTAAAAGTGGTGGGCCCCTTGGTCACAAACTCGGTCTTTGCCTTGCGCGCTTCGGCTATGGCGGATCTCGGCGTGACTTTGCTGCCCACCTATTTCATCCAGGATGAAATCGAGAGTGGCAAACTCGTTGAACTTTTTCCTGAATATGGCGCGCCGCGCCGCCCCATCTATATTCTTTATCCGCATGCGCGCTATTTGCCGCTGAAGACGCGCCTCTTCATCGACTACCTGCGCGCCTATGTGCGGAAACAATCATGGTGAAAAACGCTACTTTCACAAGGCGATCTGTACTTTCGGCCACGCTTTGGGCCGGCCTCGTACCGTTGCGCGCGCAGGCGCAGATGGCGCCAAATCTTGTGCTGCAAGATGGCCCCATGACATTACCCCCGCTGAAGGCCAAACGCGGCGAGATATTTCAGCTGCGTGTCAAAAATGAGCGGCGTGAGCCAACAGCCTTGCATTGGCGTGGCCTGCGGCTACGCAACGACATGGATGGCGGCGCTCCGCTGACGCAAAAACCCATCGCGCCGGGCGATATGTTTGACATTGCTTTCACGCCACCCGACGCAGGCACGTTTTTATGCCACGCCAATTGGCGCGAAAATGCAGCCCGCCAGATTGCCGATGGTGTGATCTTTCCGGTAATCGTTGAAGACGACACAGATCCCGCCGTCGAGCTTGATCTCATCTGCCTGCTGCAAGAAAAAATGGAACACGCCACGTCATCGCCACGCATGACCATCAATGGCGCCGATGGGGCGCTGGCCCACGATCTGCGCCCGGGCGCGCGCGTGCGGCTGCGCCTGATCAGCGGCTCCACGCAACGGATGATGTCGGTGGCGCTGGAGGGCGCGACATCAAAAGTCGCCGCGATCGATGGTCAGCCATGCGGGCTGTTTGAGCCTGAACGCCAAACCCTGCCGCTGGCACCGGGGCAGAGATATGACCTGTTCGTCGATTTGCCCCGCATGGCTAAACAAGAGGTCTCGCTTCATCTGCGCAGCCTTGGCAGTGACACGACAATGGGGCGCCTGCTCGCTGTCATGCGCACGTCAGGGGAGCCCGTCGCGGAACGCGCCACCTTTGAGGGCTTGGCCCCCAATCCGCTGCTGCCGGAAAAAATCGCCCTGCAAAACGCCACCCGCCGCGATCTGGTGCTGACGCGGGACGCATCCGCCGGCTGGCAGATCAATGGCGCCTCTGCGGAGAGCTTCGCCCCCGAGCCGCTCTTTTCAGTCAAACGGGGCACGCCGGTCGCGCTTGGCTTCATCAACAAGACGGGCCAGCCCCAGCTGATCCATCTGCATGGCCATGTCCTGCGGCATATCCACCTCTTCGATGATGGCTGGGATCCTTATTGGCGCGACACGGTCATCGTGCCCGACGGGCGAACGATACGGGTCGCGTTTGTCGCGGATAATCCGGGCCGCTGGCCCCTCACCGGCGGCATGGATAGCCGCGACGGGCCAACAGGCTGGTTCGAAGTCACCTGATGAGACAAGCCAAGCTCTGCAATAGACGCATGACGGCCATGCGAACTTTCCGCTGGTTGTAGTGCGCCGCACAATCCATATTGTTGTCACGGTCTGGCGTTCGCGCCGACCTCGCCCTCCTTGGGCGTTTCCTCCCTAGACTTGGGCCGCTGGTGCAAACCGGCGGCCTCCTTTCTTTTTGGGGTCTCTTTTCCCGCTCAGAGTTCGGCCAGAACGCAGGCCAAAGCGGCGGGCAGATCATCCGCCACAAGCCCGCGCCCCGCCAGATCGCCTGCCCGGCCATGCAGCCAGACAGCCGCGCTGGCCGCCTCAAAGGCGGGCATGCCTTGCGCGAGCAGGCCACCTATCATCCCCGCGAGAACATCCCCCGATCCAGCACTGGCCAAGTCCGGCGGCAGATCTGTCGCGATGGATGCACGCCCATCGGGCATGGCCACCATACTGTCAGCCCCTTTGAGCAAAATGGTTGCACCCGTTGCGGCGGCCAGCCAGCGCGCCCGCTCAAGTTTTGAATCTGTTTCTTGTGAAACTGATTCAGGTGCTTGCGAAAATGATTCAGGTTCGCGACTCAAACCTTTGATGAGTCGACTAAATTCACCTTCGTGTGGTGTCAGAACAACAGCCCCTGAACGGGCCTTGATCACCTGCGAGAGGCGCTGGGCATCGCTGGCCATCAGGGTCAGAGCGTCAGCATCCAGCACCAGAGCGCGGGCGGGATCTGACTGCAGCACCGCTTCCAGCAGCGCCCGGGCCTCATGATCAAGGCCAAGGCCCGGGCCGATGACCACCGTGTTTTTCCGCGCATCGCCCAGCAGCCGGACGAAATCAGACGCGCCACCGATTGGGGCGCACATGATGGCCGTCACCTGAGCGGCATGTTCGTGCAAAGCCTCAGGCGTGCCGGCCAAAGTGACCAGCCCCGCCCCCGCCCGCGCCGCCCCTTGCGCCGACAGGCGCGCGGCGCCCGTACGAAAGGCTGCGCCTGAAACAACCAGCGCATGACCCCGGGCATATTTATGGGCGTGCCTTTGAGGCCGCGGCAGATGCTCTTGCCAGAGCGCAGGCCCGTTCAGGAATGTTGCAATTGCGAAAACATTCAGAAGACCTTCAGGCATGCCGATATGCGCCAGATGCAAATCGCCACAGAGCGCGCGGCCGGGCATCAGGACATGCCCGGGCTTCAACCGGAAGAAGGTGACCGTGGCATCCGCCTCAATCGCCGTGCCCCGCGCCTGCCCCGTGCGCCCATCCAGACCCGAGGGCACATCAACCGCCAGGACGCGCCCGCCACGCATGCGCCAGTCCACGATCCGCGCGGCCACCTCAGCAGCCTCGCCATCGAGATCACGGGTCAGACCCGCACCAAACAAAGCATCGATGACAAGGTCGAACCTGTCCGGATCGAATGCCCGCAAAGCATGGCGCGGACCGGTCCAAGCGGCGGCGGCTGAGGCCGCATCGCCATTCAGCTTGGTCGGGTCACCCAGCGTGAAACAGGTCATCGCCATGCCCCGCCCGGCCAGCAGGCGGGCTGCCACATAGCCATCGCCGCCATTATTGCCCGGGCCGCAGAGCACAGCGATGCGCGGTTTGGCGCGGCTGAGCGGCAGAACGAGCTGCGCAGCGACATCCGCCACCGCCTCGCCCGCCTTTTCCATCAGAGCGAAACCCGGCACGCCGGCTGCAATGGTTGCCGCATCGGCGCGGGCCATCTCGTCAGGGGTCAGCAATTCGCGTGTTTTGGGCCAGGAAATCATCAGGGCTGTCATGCGCCCATGGTGCGGCCTGTGCGGACCTGAGGCAAGCGACAGCGACGCGACCCCGCAAAAAGGCCAAATAGACGCGCGACCAGATCTCGGCCATGCTGCACTGCGAAACCGGAGTTACGACATGGTGAGCAAGACGCCGCGCAAATTTTTCGAGCCCCTCGCTGCGGGTGCCCCTGCCCCTTATCGCGAATTGCCCGTGCGTCTGGAGCGCATGATTCATTTCGTGCCGCCCCATGTCGGAAAACTCCGCGCGCGAGCAGGCGAGCTCGCAAAAGAGGTCGATGTGGTGCTCGGCAATCTTGAAGATGCGGTCGCCGTGGAATCGAAAGAAGCCGCGCGTGCGGGCTTTATCGAGATGCTGAAGACCACAGACTTTGGCACAGCAGGTGTGTGGACGCGCATCAATGCGCTCAACTCGCCATGGGTGCTCGATGATGTCACGCAGATTGTTGGCAGCGTTGGCAACAAGCTTGATGTGATCATGCTCCCCAAGGTCGAGGGGCCGTGGGACATCCACTATCTCGATCAGCTTCTCGCACAGCTTGAGGCGCGCCATGGCGTGCAAAAGCCCATTCTCATTCACGCCATTCTGGAAACCGCTGAAGGCGTGAAGAATGTTGACGAGATTGCTGTGGCTTCGCCGCGCATGCATGGCATGAGTCTGGGGCCCGCCGATCTCGCCGCCTCGCGCGCGATGAAAACCACACGTGTTGGCGGCGGTCATCCCGAATATAAAGTGCTGGCGGATGCTCAAGGCGATGCACCGCGCACCGGCTACCAACAGGACCTATGGCATTACACGGTTGCCAAAATGGTCGATGCTTGTGCAGCGGCCGGCATCAAACCCTTCTACGGCCCGTTTGGTGACTTCTCCGATACAGCCGCTTGCGAGGCGCAATTCCGCAATGCGTTTTTGATGGGCTGCGCAGGTGCATGGACCTTGCATCCAAGCCAGATCGCCATCGCCAAGCGCGTCTTCTCACCCGATCCGGCGGAAGTGGCCTTTGCCATGAAGATTCTGCAAGCCATGCCCAATGGCACAGGCGCTGTGATGATCGACGGCAAGATGCAGGATGATGCGACCTGGAAACAGGCCAAAGTCATGGTCGATCTGGCGCGTCAGGTGGCAGCGACCAACAAGGACTTTGCGGCAAAGGCGGGATTGTAAGTCCGGCTACTTGACTAGAATGTATTGGGTTTTCTGACATGCCCCGTCTCAGCTGGGGTCTTTACGTGTATCCAATCAGGATTTTTCCGTGTTTCTTGATAGGGATCTTTGACACAACCGCTGATCATCACAACGAAACAGCAAGCAAAAAGTATGCGCATGAAGCTTCCTCAAAACAGTCAATAAGAAAATAAAAAATGAACGATATTAAAGTGAGCTGATGTGAATTTCCCTGTCAAGAAGATGGAACTGACTGTTTCGCCCTTGCTCAGTAAATGGATGACACATCGTGGCTATCCATTGGCCTTTGCGATGTGGCCAAAGGCGTGGCGGTAATCCGGATGTGACATGTGAGGCTCGTCTGGATTGCTTCGCTTCGCTCGCACTGACGAAGGAAACGTCACGCTTGCCAGCTCGTCATTGCGAGGAGGCCGCAAGGCCGACGCGGCAATCCATGGCGCCAATCTCGTAAGCTAGGTGGTATGGATTGCCGCGTCGCTTCGCTCCTCGCAATGACGAGGGAGAGGCCCTCCATTTGACAGGGAGCCCCGCCCCGTCTTAACCCACGCATCATGGAAAGCCGCACCGCCAAATTCCGCATCGGCCAGGTTGTGAAGCATCGGAAGTTTCCCTTCCGGGGCGTGATCTTTGATGTCGATCCCGTCTTCAACAATACCGAAGACTGGTGGCTGGCCATCCCCGCCGACGTGCGCCCGACCAAAGACCAGCCCTATTACCATCTGCTCGCGGAAAACGCGGAGACGGAATATATCGCCTACGTATCAGAGCAGAACCTTCTGCCCGATGACAGCGGCCAGCCCGTGCGCCACCCGCAAGTGCGCGACATGTTCGAAGTCGGGCGCGATGGCAGTTACAAACTGCGCGCCACGAACCAATTCTCCTGACAAAAAAACGGCGGCCCGAGAGCCGCCGTTTCTGATGTGCGAAATAGAAGACCGCTTACTTGGCGGCGGGTGCTGCACCCGGCTGTGCTTCAATTGCCTTGCGCTGCTCTTCCGCGCGCTTCTGCAATTCCTGCTCAAGCTTCTTCTGCTGGTCTTCAAGAACCTTGGGATCAATCGGCGCGCCGTCAAAAGCTTTGGCAAAGCCCGCCAGCGGCAGCACGAAGTTCACTTCGTTATTGGCCTGGTTCTTCACCATGACATTGAGCGACGTGCCCTTCTTCATCTGATCGATGGTCGGGCCCTTCACCTTGGATTCAGCAAAGCAGCCGTTCGGGAAGCAGATTTCAAAGCCGCCTTCCTGCGTGGCGCCCTTGTCGATCGAGAAGCGGAAGCCCGGACGCAGCATCAAAGCCACCGGCAAAAGCAAACGCACGATGCGCTGATCGTCGCCCTTCACGTCATAGACAGCGAGTGCGAGCACCGGCGGCTGATCAGCAGCCTGACCGAAATCACGCGTCGTGTAGCAAATATCTTTGCCTGCCGCCTGATCGCGGCCGCAGACCTTGGTCCATTCACCTTGCGAAGGCTGCAGCTCAACGCGCAGCGGACCCTGCGGGGCTTGCGCGGGGGCAGCTGGCGCCGGGGCGGCCGGCGGAGTCGCGGGCTTCTGCTGGGCGAAGGCGTCAATGGCGCCCGAGAGCAACAGGCTCGCGGCCAAAGCGGCAGCGCCGAGGCGCTTGGTGGACAGGGACATTGATCTTCCTTTCATGACCGGCCTCATGCGACCGAAAAGCTTGCGTCACCGCTCATCACGTCTGATTGCGGCGAGAGATAGGCGTGGCGCTTCTTTATCCCCTTCGGGCGAAGCTTTCCAGACCTCCCCTTGGCTATCCTCAGAAAGCCGCGTCTCCAGAGCATGAGGCAAGGGATTGGCCGCCCGGGCCGACTTTCGCCACCTCCCGCCAGCCCCTAGTGTCCCCCCATGAGACCCCGCGCGATTCGCCTTGCGGCCCTGGCCTGCCTTTTGTGGGCCAGCGCCATCAGCCCCGCCCCGGCCGGTGAGACCACCGGCCCCCGCCATGGCATTGCCATGCATGGCGAGCCTGCTTTGCCGCCCGATTTCACCCATCTGCACTATGCCAACCCAGATGCCCCCAAGGGAGGACGTCTGTCGATTGGCTTTCAGGGCACGTTCGACAGTCTCAACCCATTCAACCTGAAAGCGGGCTCGACCGCGCAGGGGCTCAACACCAATGTCTTCCAGACACTCATGGTGCGCTCGCTCGACGAGCCCTTCACGCTCTACGGATTGATCGCGCAATCCATAGAGACCGATGAAGCGCGAGAACATGTAACCTTCCGGCTGGATCCCCGCGCGCGCTTTTCAGACGGCACGCCCATCACAGCCGCCGATGTGCTGTTCACCTTTGAACTTTTAAAAAGCAAAGGCCGCCCGCAACAGCGCGCGGCTTATGCGCAGGTGAAAAAGATCGACGCCAAAGACGCGCTCACGATTGCCTATGATCTCACCGGCATAGACGATCGCGAATTGCCACTCACGCTGGCGCTGATGCCCGTCTTGTCCCGCCAGCACACAGATGCCGAGCGTTTCAATGAGACGAGTCTCGATATTCCGTTGGGCTCTGGCCCCTATCGCATCGATTCCATCAAGCCCGGCGAAATCCTGAACCTGAAACGCAACCCCGATTATTGGGGCAAGGACCTGCCGGTTCATCGCGGCATGTTCAATTTTGACGAGATCCGCATCGAATATTTTCGCGATGCAGCCGCTCTCTATGAAGCGTTCAAAGGCGGGTTGGTCGATTATCGCGAAGAGACCAATCCGACGCGTTGGCTAACCGGCTATGATTTTCCGGCGATGAAATCTGGAAAACTCATCAAGGAAAGCCTGCCCATCGGCGTGCCCAAGGGCATGACAGGCTTTGCTTTCAACACACGCCGCCCCCTGTTCAAAGACGCGCGCACACGCGAAGCCCTTGGCCTGATGTTTGACTTTGAATGGGTCAATGCCAAGCTCTACGGCGGACTTTATCAGCGCACCAAAAGCTTTTTCGATGACAGCGACCTCTCCTCGCATGGGCGCGCGGCATCCGCGCATGAGCGCGCGCTTCTTGCGCCCTTCCCCGGCGCTGTGCGTGCTGACATTCTCGAAGGCCAATGGGCACCGCCCAAGACCGATGGTACAGGCCGCGACCGCAGCACCGCGCGACGCGCGCTTGATCTGTTGAAAGAGGCTGGCTTCACGTTGAGCGAGGGCGTGCTGATAGAGCGCGCCAGCGGCAAGCCCGTCGACTTTGAAATAATGGTCACTGATCGAAACCAGGAACGGCTCGCGCTGAATTATGCGGAGTCACTCAAGCGCATTGGCGTCATCATGCGCGTGCGGCTGGTGGATGAAGTGCAATATCAGCGTCGCCGCCAGAAATTCGATTTCGACATGATGCTCGGATTTTGGGCGGCCTCCGCATCACCGGGCGCCGAGCAGCGCGGCCGCTGGGGATCAACCAGCGCGCAACAAGAAGCCTCGTTCAATCTGACAGGCGCGGCCTCGCCCGCCATTGACGCCATGATTGCAGCGCTCCTTGCGGCCAAGACGCAGGCTGGCTTTACGGATGCCGTGCGCGCTCTTGACCGCGTTCTGCTTTCGGGTTTTTACATCGTGCCGCTGTATCATGCGGCTGATCAATGGTTCGCCCATTCGACAAACTTGGCGCGCCCGCAGCGCAGCGCGCAATTTGCAGCGCCCCTTTTCGGGGCCACACTCGACACCTGGTGGCGCAAGGCGCCGTGAGAGAATTCTATGCCAACACTTGAAATTGATGTCGTCTCGGATGTCGTCTGCCCATGGTGCTATTTGGGCAAACGCAAGCTCGACGCCGCGATGAAGCAAGTTGCACCATTTGAGTATGACGTGCGCTGGCGGCCCTTTCAGCTGGATCCCACCATCCCGCCAGAGGGCATTGCGCGCGTTGACTATATGTCGCGCAAATTTGGGCCTGAGAAAATCGCAGCCATTCACGCGCGCCTCGAAGAGGCTGGCAAGGAAGATGGAATTGCTTTCGCCTTTGACAAGATCACACGTTCGCCCAATACGCTCGATGCGCATCGCCTGATCCGCTGGGCGCAAGGCAGCGGCAAGCAAAGCGAGATCGTCGAGCGTCTGTTCAGCAATTATTTCGTCGAAGGTCAGGACATTGGTGACCGTCAGGTGCTCATCGACATTGCGCGCGATGTCGGGCTTGATGTCGATCTCATCACGCGTCTGTTTGTCGAAGGCGTCGATATTGTGCCGGTGCGCGAAGAAATCTCCACCGCCGCCCGCATGGGCATTTCCGGCGTACCGTTTTTTATTTTCGGCGGCAAATATGCGGTGTCAGGCGCACAACCCGTGGACGCGCTGGTGGGTGTGATCTGGAAGGCCGGGAGCGAGTTGGAAGGGTAAGCGCCCTCGCTCGTCATTGCGAGGAGCCGAAGGCGACGCGGCAATCCAGAGGCCTCACGTGGAGCCTTCTGGATTGCTTCGCTGCGCTCGCAATGACGAGCGTCTTCAAGTCGCCTTTTTCTTCTCGGCAATCGCCACCAGCGTCCGCAAGATCTGGCGCGTGCCTTCGAGCCGCTGCGCGGGCGTTTCAAAATCACGCATGAAGACCACGCGCATGTCAGGGCGCACTTTTGCGTCTGGTCCCTGCTCGGCGAGAAAGCGCACGAGACCTTGCGGATTGGCGAAAGAATTGTCGCGGAAGGCCAAAATAGCGCCCTTCGGACCGGCATCCACCTTCTCGACATGGGCACGGCGGCAAAGCGCTTTGATCGCGACCAGCTTGAACAATTGCTCGACGATTTCAGGCGGTGGGCCAAAACGGTCAATCATTTCTGCTGCAAAAGTTTCAATCTCTTCATCTGTGCTGAGCGTCGACATGCGGCGATAGAGGCTCATGCGCAGCGGCAGATCAGGCACATAATCTTCCGGAATCATGACAGGCGTGCCAACCGTAATCGTTGGCGACCATTGTTCTTCTTCCGGTGCCTCGAGCCCTTCCTTCAGTGCGTTCACGGCATCTTGCAGCATCTGCTGATAAAGCTCGTAGCCGACTTCCTTGATATGGCCCGATTGCTCATCGCCCAAGAGATTGCCCGCGCCGCGAATGTCGAGATCATGGCTCGCGAGCTGGAAGCCTGCGCCCAACGTATCAAGCGATTGGAGAACCTTCAGGCGCTTTTCAGCCTGCGGCGTGATGGTGCGATTGGCGGGCGTCGTGAACAAGGCATAGGCGCGCGTTTTGGAGCGCCCCACACGTCCGCGCAGCTGATAGAGCGCGGCAAGTCCAAACATATCCGCCCGCCAGATGATCATTGTATTGGCGGTGGGAATATCGAGGCCTGATTCCACAATCGCGGTCGAGACCAGAATGTCATATTTGCCGTCATAGAAGGCTGACATTTTATCTTCGAGTTCACCTGCCGCCATCTGGCCATGGGCCACAACGCATTTAGCTTCCGGTACGGCTTTGCGCAGGAAGGCTGTGACATCTTCAATGTCTTCGATACGCGGGCAGACAAAGAAGCTCTGACCACCGCGATAGCGCTCACGCAGCAAAGCCTCGCGCACCAGCAATTCATCGAAGGGCGAGATGAAGGTGCGCACAGCCAGACGATCAACAGGTGGTGTGGCAATGATCGACAGCTCGCGCACGCCGGTCATGGCGAGCTGCAAGGTGCGCGGGATCGGCGTGGCCGAGAGCGTCAGCACATGCACATCAGCCTGCAGGCTCTTTAAGCGCTCTTTATGCGCCACGCCAAAGTGCTGCTCCTCATCGACGATGACGAGGCCCAGATCCTTGAACTCAATGCCCTTGCCCAGCACCGCATGGGTGCCGACAATAATATCGACCGCGCCCTCTGCCAGCCCCTGCTTGGCCAGCCGCATATCAGCGGCTGTGACCATGCGCGACATTTGCGCGACCTTGATCGGCAGGCCTGCAAAGCGCTGCGAGAACGTCTTGTAATGCTGGCGCGCGAGCAAAGTGGTGGGCACAACCACAGCCACCTGCTTGCCATTGATGGCAGCAGCAAAAGCTGCGCGTAGCGCCACTTCAGTTTTGCCAAAGCCCACGTCACCACACACGAGACGATCCATCGGGCGACCGGCCGCAAGATCTTCCAGCACGGATTCAATCGCATGCAGCTGATCATCGGTCTCGTCATAAGGGAAGCGGGCACAAAATTCTTCGTACAACCCTTCAGGGGGAAGCAGTTTGGGCGCTTCGCGTGTCATGCGCGCAGCCGCAATTTTGATCAGCTCATGCGCCATTTCGCGGATGCGCTTCTTCATCCGCGATTTGCGCGTCTGCCAACCCACGCCACCCAATCTGTCAAGCTGGGCTTCTGTATCTTCCGATCCATAGCGCGACAAAAGTTCGATATTTTCGACCGGCAAGAACAGCTTGTCGCCGCCCGAATAGTGAATTTCGAGGCAATCATGCGGCGCGCCCGATACGTCGATCGCTTTCAGCCCCTCAAAACGCCCAATGCCGTGATCGACATGCACAACCAGATCGCCCGCCGACAGCGAGGCGACTTCGCTCAGGAAATCTGCCGCCTTTTTCGTGCGGCGGCGCTGGCGCACCAAACGGTCGCCCAGAATGTCCTGCTCGGACATGACAACCAGATCGCCCGCCTCAAAACCCTGTTCGAGACCGGCAACAGCAAGGGCCACTTTTTGTGGAGTCACGCCCAAGGCTTGCGTGAGCGACGAGACAGCTTCCGTGCCCTTCAGCCCGTGCTCACCCAGCACCGAAGCGAGACGATCACGCGACCCGTCCGACCAACCCGCCAGAATGACGCGACGCTTGTCGGCCTGCAGCCCGCGGATATGCGCCACCACGGCCTCGAACACATTGATATTTTCGTCAGCACGCTCAGGCGCAAAATTGCGACCAAGCCTTGCGCCGCAATCAAAAATGCCGCGCGCCTCAGGTTGCGCAAACGGCGTCAGTTTGATGCAGACGCGATCATCCAGCGTTTTACGCCAATCTTCTGCTGAAAGATAAAGCTCAGACGGCGGCAAGGGTTTGTAGGGCGAGCGGGCCGGGTCAGCATCATGCTGCTCCTTGCGCGCATCATAATAATCCTTGACCAGCGCCAGTCGCTCGCCTGCTGCATCATCGACCAAGTGATCGAGGAAAAGCGGCGCATCGCCGACATAGTCGAACAATGTGTCTGTCTGCGTAAAAAACAGCGGCAGCCAATGTTCCATGCCCGCATGGCGGCGGCCTTCGCTGATCGCCTCATACAGACCGTCACCACGCGTCTGCGCACCAAAATGCGCGACATAGGACTGACGGAACCGGCGCATGCTCTCGCTGGTGAGTTGCACCTCACTCATCGGCACAAGATCAAGCGCGCGCAATTGGCCAGTGGTGCGTTGTGTCTCTGGATCAAAAGTGCGGATTGATTCCAGCGTATCGCCAAAGAAATCGAGCCGCACAGGTGCCGCCATGCCGGGCGCCTGCAGATCGAGAATACCGCCACGCACCGCATATTCGCCGGTTTCGCGCACAGAGCTTGCCCGCAAGAAGCCGTTATTCTCGAGCCAGCGCACCAGCTCGTCCATATTGACCGCATTGCCGGGCGCAGCCGAAAAACTTTCCGCTGCAATCCATTTCAGCGGCGACACACGCTGCAAGAGCGCGGCGACTGTCGTGGAGAGCACACGCGGGCGCTCTTCGGAGGATTGCGATTTGGCAAGTCGCGCCAGAACCGTCACGCGGCGCGCGGCAATCGCCGCATTGGGCGAGACGCGATCATAGGGCTGGCAATCCCATTCGGGAAAATCAAGCAGCTCCAATTCGGGCGCAGCAAATGTAAAGGCTTCCTGAAACGCACGCGCCCGCTGGCTATCACGCGCCACATGGACGAGCACAGCCGCGCGCCCATGCGCTTCCCCTGCCATCAGGCGTGCAAAATCAGCCGCCACAAAGGCATCGAAACCATCAGGCACCGAGCTCAGCGTCAGACTGCGTCCGGCTTTGATCTCGGCGAGCGCTTTTTTGAAATCTGTCACAACAATCCTGTCAGCCGAAGATCGGGCCCGCGTGATTGTGGAACTCTTTCAGCTTGCGGAAGAGCGGCGTGTTAAATTCGTCAGGCGTAGGCGCCTCACCCGTGATGAACATCAGCACATCGCGATCGGGCAGATCCATCAACGCCTCAAAATCATCAAGCTCGGCATCGGTGAGCTTGGCCATCTCGCCGTCGGCAAACTTTCCATAGAGAATGTCCATCTCGCGCATGCCGCGGTGCCAGGCGCGATAAAAGGCGGCGCGGCGGCGATCATCGAGACCAGCGCTGGAGATCGTGGATTCGGTCACGGGCGAATTCCTCACAATAATGATAGCGCCGGACGGCCAAACCACCCTGCGTTCCCCCCTTTATAGGGCAGGTGCTTGCGCCTGTCAGGGGGTTGGCTAAAGCTAGGGGCGAAATGCGCCCAGATCTCCTCAATCCCCTCTTCGCTGATGTGGCAACCCTGCCTGGCGTCGGCCCCAAAACCTCGAAACTCTTCGAGCGCGCTTTGGCGACGCCCCATGGCGGCGAGCCGCGTGTGGCCGATCTGCTCTTCCACCTGCCCCATTCGGGCATTGATCGGCGAGCGCGGCCCAAAATCATGGATGCGCCGCGCGACCAAGTCGTGCTGCTTGAAGTCACCGTGGTCGAACTTCGGCCTCCCTCCAGCAATACGCGCGGCAAAGCGCCCTATCGCGTGGTGGTGGAGGATGACACGGGTGACATGGCGCTCGTTTTCTTTCTCGCTAATCACCAATGGATCGAACGCGCGCTGCCGCTTGGCGCCAAGCGCTGGGTATCGGGCAAACTCGAATTGTGGGACGGCCATTTGCAAATGGTCCATCCCGACAAGGTTCTGGATGAAGCGGCACTGGCCAAACTGCCGCCTGTGGAACCCGTCTATGGTTTGACCGAAGGCCTGACGCAGCGCGCCGTGCAGAAAGCTGCCGAAGGCGCGCTGGCCAAATTGCCAGAGCTGCCCGAATGGATTGATCTCCCGCTCGTCGCACAGCACCGCTGGCCAACCTTCCGCGATGCGTTGGAGCGCGTGCATCGCCCGCAGGGACCTGAGATTTTCGATCCGCAAAACCCGGCGCGCCTGCGGCTTGCTTATGATGAATTGCTGGCAAGCCAAGTGGCGCTCGGCCTTGTACGTGCACGCATGAAGAAACTGGGCGGGCGTGCCAGTGTTGGCGATGGCAAAATCTCCGAAAAGCTTCTCGCACAGCTCCCCTTCTCGCTGACGGGCGCGCAAGTTGAGGCTTTGAAAGAGATCCGCACCGATATGGCCTCAGGCGAGCGCATGTTGCGTTTGCTGCAAGGGGATGTGGGCTCAGGCAAGACGCTGGTCGCGCTTCTCGCCATGGCAACCATGGTGGAAGCGGGCCGACAAGCCGCCATGATGGCGCCAACAGAAATCCTTGCCCGCCAACATTACGAGCGCATGTTGCCTATGTGCGAAGCCGCGCGCGTGAAACTGGCGCTTCTCACGGGGCGCGACAAAGCGGCCGAGCGCCGCAAGACGCTCGAAGCCTTGGAAGCTGGCAATATCGACATGGTGATCGGTACGCATGCCTTGTTCCAAGAGGCTGTCGCCTTCCGTGATCTCGGCCTTGCCGTGGTCGACGAGCAGCATCGCTTTGGCGTGCATCAGCGCTTGGCACTCGGCTCCAAAGGCGAGGCTGTTGATATTCTCGTCATGACCGCCACGCCCATCCCGCGGACTTTGGTGCTCACTTATTTTGGCGACATGGACGTGTCGCTCCTGCGCGAAAAGCCTGCAGGGCGCCAGCCGATTGATACGCGGGCACTTCCCATTGAGCGGCTCGACGAAGTGGTAGCGGGTATTGGCCGCGCCATTCAGGCAGGTGCGCGCGTCTATTGGGTCTGCCCGCTTGTCGATGAAAACGAAGAGCTGGATCTCGCCGCTGCGACAGAACGCGCCGAAGTGCTTCGCCAATTTTTTGGCGATCAAGTCGGGCTTGTCCACGGCCAGATGAAGGGCAAAGACAAGGACGCGGCGATGGAATCCTTCCAGCGCGGCGAGACCAAGATTTTGGTGGCCACCACCGTGATCGAAGTGGGCGTCGACGTGCCAGAGGCCACCATTATGGTGATCGAACATGCGGAGCGTTTTGGTTTGGCGCAATTGCACCAGCTGCGCGGCCGCGTGGGGCGTGGCAAAGGCCGCTCGACTTGCCTGCTTCTCTACAAGACGCCGCTGGGCGAAGTGGCGGAAGCGCGGATCACCATTATGCGCGAAACGGAAGACGGCTTCCGCATTGCCGAAGAAGATCTGAAATTACGCGGTGAAGGCGAAGTGCTAGGCACGCGCCAATCCGGCACACCGGGCTTTCGCCTAGCCAGCCTCGACGTGCATGGGGCACTTCTGCCCGTGGCGCGCGACGATGCGCGCATGATTGTTGAGCGCAATCCAGAGCTTTCCAGCGAACGCGGACAAGCCGTGCGCGCACTGCTCTATCTGTTTGGGCGTGATGAAGCGGTGAAGCTGTTGCGGGCGGGCTGACGGAGACCCGTCATTGCGAGCCGAAGGCGAAGCAATCCAGAGCCTCACGTGTTGCCTCTGGATTGCTTCGCTTCGCTCGCAATGACGAGCCTGTCGACTGAAGCCTTTCGCGCTTACTCCGCCTTTTCCAATTCCTTCGACGCCTTGGCCTTGTCGGCCATATCCGACAGTGTCCCCTGCATTTCCGGCTGGATCAGACCCGCTGACATAATCAGCTTGGCTGCATCGTCGGGCGTCATCGGGATTTCAATGACATCCTTGGCCGGGAGGAAGAAGTAGAAGCCTGTCGTCGGATTGGGCGTGCAGGGCAAGAAGACGGACACGTGCTCGCCAGGGGGCAATGCGCCACTCAGCGACGCAGCGGGTGGTGCAGAGATAAAGACAATACTCCACATGCCGGGCGCTGGATATTGCACCAGACCCACCTTGCGAAAACTCGTGCCCGATTGCGAAAAAATCGTTTCGAAAATCTGCTTAACGCTTTTGTACAGGCCCCGCACGACCGGCATGCGATCGAGCATGGCCTCGCCAATGCGGATGAAAGCACGCCCGGCAAAATTGGCGGCCAGAAACCCTAAAAACGTCAGCCCGAGAAAGGCCACGACCACGCCCACGCCCGGAATATGAAAATGCGTATAGGCATCGGGCGACAAGAAGGGCGGCATCAATGGCTTCACCCAATTGTCGACCGTGTCGACAAACCACCAGACCAGCCAAATGGTCACGGTCAAGGGACCGGTGATGATCAGACCTGTGAAAAACCACGCACGCACGCGCGCGCCGAAGCTTGGCCGATGCAAGGCTTCGACATTTGGAAATTCAATCTGGTTCATGTTTTGCCCGTCAAGCGCAAAGGAGAAAGCGGCGCTAGGCCCTAATCTATTCCACCGTGACGCTTTTGGCGAGGTTTCTGGGCTGGTCCACGTCCTTACCCATGACCACAGCTGTGTGATAGGCGAGCATTTGCACAGGCACAGCATAGGGAATGGCTGCGAAATCGGGTGCCATCTCCGGCATGGTGATCGCCCGGAAGACATTCACTGCCGATTCATGCTCAGCACGCTTGTCGCCAATCAGCACAATCTTGCCCCCGCGCGCTGCCACTTCCTGCATGTTGGACACGGTTTTTTCAAAGACGCTGTCATAAGGCGCCAGCACGATGACGGGCATCTTCTCGTCAATCAACGCAATCGGCCCGTGCTTCAACTCACCCGCCGCATAACCCTCAGCATGGATATAGGAAATTTCCTTGAGCTTGAGCGCGCCTTCCAGAGCCAGCGGATAATTGGTGCCGCGGCCGAGATAGAGCACATCGGTTGCCTTGGCGAGATCGCGGGCCAATGACTCAAGCTGCGGCTCGAGCTTGAAAGATTCAGCCATCAAGCCGGGCGTTGCCATCAGCTCGGCGACCAAAGCCTGTTCCTGCGCAGACGTCAGCGTACCGCGCGCGCGACCCATGCCGACCGCCAGACAAGCCAGCACGGCCAGCTGGCAGGTAAAGGCTTTGGTCGAGGCCACACCAATTTCAGGCCCGGCCAAAATGGGGGCCACAACATCGCTCTCGCGCGCAATGGTAGAGGTTGTCACATTGACGATCGACAGGATTTTCTGGCCCTGCTCCTTGGCATAGCGCAGCGAGGCCAAAGTGTCGGCTGTCTCGCCCGATTGCGAGACCACGATCATCAAACCATTTTCAGGCAATGGCGCATCGCGATAGCGGAATTCGCTCGCAACATCGATTTCCACCGGCAAACGCGCATAGCGTTCAATCCAGTATTTGGCGATGAGCCCCGCATAATAGGCTGTGCCGCAGGCAGATATCGTGACCCGCGACAGTTTGGTCACATCAAAGGGCAGATCAAACGGCAGCCGCACGGCCCCCGCTGACATATCCAGATAATGAGCCAGCGTGCGGCCGACGACTTCCGGCTGCTCGTGAATTTCTTTCGCCATGAAGTGCTGATAATTGCCTTTATCAACGAGCGAGGAGAAGGCTTGAATCTTCTGCTTCGCGCGTTTGACCGGCCGGCCGACGCCGTCAAAAAACTCGGCACTGGCGGGTGTCATCACCACCCAATCGCCATCTTCGAGATAGGTGATCATGTCGGTGAAAGGAGCGAGCGCCAGCGCATCCGAGCCCAGATACATTTCGCCATCGCCATAACCAATGGCGAGCGGCGCACCTTGGCGGGCGCCGATGAGCAGATTTTCTGAACCTTCAAAAATAAAACCCAGCGCAAAGGCACCGCGCAATTTCGGCAGGGCCGCGGCGACGGCTTCGCGCGGCTGATGGCCTTTCATCATCTCGTCGGTGACCAGATGGGCCACAGTTTCCGTATCCGTCTCCGTCACGAAAACATGGCCCTTGGCGGTCAGCTCTTCGCGCAGTTCGCGGAAATTTTCGATAATCCCGTTATGGACCACGGCCACTTTTTGCGTGGCATGCGGATGGGCATTGTTTTCGGTCGGGCGGCCATGTGTGGCCCAGCGCGTGTGGCCAATGCCCACCGTGCCAGACAGCGGCGCAGCGGCGAGTTTTTCCGCGAGGTTCTTCAGCTTGCCTTCCGCCCGCACGCGGGTCAGGCGGCCGTGCTCGAGTGTGGCAACGCCAGCCGAATCATAGCCGCGATATTCCAGACGACGGAGCGATTCCACGATCTCTCCGGCGACAGGCGCGCGCCCAACAATGCCGACAATTCCGCACATTCTTCAAAAACTCCGCTGGTTGCAGCCTTGCTAGACGGCGTCTGAAGGCAGATCAACACACTTTGCGTTACCTTATTTTACGGGCGCTTTTTGGGGGCCTTGGCCAGATCTGCCCGGAAACGGGTCGCCCAGCCGGGCTTTTCGACCTGCTGCCCACGCCCCAGCGCCAGGGCATTGGGCGATACGTCTTGTGTGATCACAGAACCCGAACCGACATAGGCGCCATCGCCGATTTTGACGGGCGCAACGAGCGAGGAATTGGAGCCCACAAAAGCCCCGGCCCCGATCTCGGTCTTGTATTTGTTGTAGCCGTCATAATTGCAGGTGATCGTGCCTGCACCAATATTGGCATCAGCCCCCACGCTTGCGTCACCAATATAAGAGAGGTGGCTGATCTTGGCGCCAGCCCCCACTTGCGCGGATTTGATCTCGACGAAATTGCCCACTTTCGCGCCCTCGCCCAGATCAGCGCCCGGGCGCAGACGCGCATAGGGTCCGACGGTCGCACGCGCACGCACATGCGCGCCTTCCAGATGCGAAAAGGCATGAATGATCGCGCCATCTTCCACAATGCAGCCGCGCCCAAACACAACATGGGGCTCGATGAGAACATCGCGGCCGATCTTGGTGTCGAAAGAAAAGAACACGGTCTCCGGCGCAATCAATGTCGCGCCTTCACGCATGGCGGTCTCGCGCATGCGGTTTTGAAACACGGCTTCGGCAGCGGCCAGCTGCACGCGATCATTGACGCCCATCACCTCTTGCGCGCTGGCCAGCACATGCACGACTTTCAAACCGGCCTTGCGCGCCACTTCCACCGCATCGGTGAGATAAAATTCTTTCTGCACATTGGCATTGCCAATGGCCTCCAGCAGCGCCAAAGCATGCGGGCCTGACAAGGCCATCAAGCCTGCATTGCAAAGCGTGATCTGGCGTTCCGCTTCGCTGGCGTCCTTATGCTCGCGAATGGCGACAAGCTCGCCGCCCTCGACTACCAAGCGGCCATAGCCTGTCGGATCGGCAGGCTCGAAACCAAGCGCCGCCAAAGCTGCCCCGTCGGCCAGCGCAGCGCGCAGCCGGGCCAGCGTCGCAGCTGAGACGAGTGGCGTGTCGGCAAACAGCACCAGCACATCATCAGGCTTGGCCTGCAAGGCAGCTTTGGCCGCCAGCACGGCATGCGCCGTGCCCAGACGCTCGGTCTGTACGAAAATCTGCGCCCCGCTTGCGGCTTGGCGGGCCGCATGCGCCACGTCCTCACGACCCGGACCAACCACCACCGCGACCGCCTGCGCGCCCGCTTCTGCAACAAGCGCAAGCACATGGGCGAGCATTGGCTGACCGCCGACCTCGTGCAAAACCTTCGGGCGTGCCGATTTCATCCGGGTGCCCTCGCCGGCGGCGAGAACAATGGCGAGGCACTGGCGGGACGGGCTCATCATCGGCTCCAGTTGAGGCTACGGGAAAAAGACATCCCGAGGTCACCGTGGCGGGTTAACCTAAACACATCATGAATCATTGCCGTTTATAAAATCAGTCTCGCGAAATGCCATTTTTGCGATTAGATAAGCAAGGCGCGACTCCAAAGCATTTGGGCGCTCCTGCGTACCGGAGCCAAAAATAGTCAAAATGCTGAAGCGTAGGGACCTGCTGAAACTCGCCGCCGGCTCCGTCGCGGCTGCCGCCGCGCTTGAGGCGCCTCGCGCGCTTGCGCAAGAGACTGTGCCGTCGCCCGCGCCCCCATCGCCTGAGCCGACCCCCGCCCAGTTTGACCCGGGCAGCGTCGTCGATCTGGCCCGCAATCTGTCGAAAAAGCCCTACAAGGCTCCGTCTGCGCCTTTGCCAGACGTCTTTGCCACCCTCACACAGGACGCCTATGCGGGCATCCAGTCGCGGCCGGAAAGCCGCATTTGGGCGGGCGACAATACGGGCTTTATGCTCGAGCCGTTGCACCGGGGCTCGGTCTTCTCCGCGCCCTTGGCCATCAGCGTCATCGAAAACGGCTTCGAGCGCCGCCTCACCTATAGTCCCGATCAATTCGAATTCGGCAAAATCACCCCGCCCGCCAATCTCGGCGACATCGGCTTTTCAGGCTTTCGCCTGCTCGTGCCGTTTGAAAATGAACAGCGCGAAGTCGCTGTCTTTCAGGGCGCCAGCTTTTTCCGCGCGCGGGCCAGCTATCAGCTGTTTGGCACGGTGGCGCGTGGGCTCTCGATCCGCACCGCGGATCCGCGTGGCGAAGAGACGCCAACCTTCCGCCAGGTCTGGATTGAAAAGCCCAATCTCGCCGCCAATGCCATTGTTATCCACGCGCTGCTCGATTCCGAAAGCGTGACGGGTGCCTATCGCTTCACGCTGCGCCCGGGTGACGCGACGATCATCGATACGGAATGCACCTTGTTTGCGCGCGTCAATGTGGATCATTTCGGCATTGCGACCATGGCCAGCACGTTTGTGTATGGCCCACTGGATCGCCGCCGCGACGACATTCGCCCCGCTGTGCATGAAATCAGCGGGCTGCAAATTCTCAACGGCAATAATGAATGGATCTGGCGCCCGGTCAGCAATCGCGAAACCTTGCAGGCCTCAGCCTTTGTCGACACCAACCCAAAGGGTTTTGGTTTCCTGCAGCGTGAGCGCAATTTTGGTGCCTATCAGGATGATGTCGCCCATTGGGAATGGCGGCCATCTTTGTGGATTGAACCGATTGGCGAATGGGGTGCTGGCGAAGTCACGCTCGTCGAAATCCCCTCCGAATCCGAAGTGAACGACAATATGGTCGCCTATTGGCGGTCCAAGGCCCCGCTCAGTGCGGGCTCTGAGACATCCTTTGCCTATCGCCAATTCTGGTGCTGGCAGGCACCCAGCCGCCCGCCGATGGCGCAAGTCGCCGCGTCACGCTCGGGGCGGGCCTCCACAGGTGGGCAATCTGGTGGCAAGCGCCGCCGTTTTCTTGTCGACTTTTCAGGCGATGTCTTTGCTGACCCGCAACGCAACGCCGAGATCACCCCCAATTTGACCGCCTCGCCCGGTACCATTTCAACAGTGCGCAGCTTCCTCGACCGCGATCGCAAAAGCATGCGTGTCATTTTCGACATGGATGCCGGCAATGATGCGGTGAGCGAATTGCGCCTTGTTCTGGAATCGCAGGGCAAGCCAGTCAGCGAGACCTGGCTTTATCGATGGACACCATGACGACCGACGCTTCCCTGCGCGACGAGACGCAAGCGCAGGCGGATGTGCGCGCTTCCATGCCGCCCGAATCTGCACTCGCCATGCCCGTGCAAAGCTTCCGCTCGTTTGGGCCCAGCGAGCGACGCCCATGGGCGGTGCCAAAGCTCGCCTATACGCCCTGGCTCTCGCGCCTGCTCGTGTTTGGCGGCGGCCTGCTGCTCACCGCCTATGGCGCGACAGAAATGTATGCGGTTGTGAACGTCGGCACGATCACGACTTTGAAATGGGCTTTGCTCATTCTCTTCGTTGCCAATTTTTCCTGGATCGCGATTGCCTTTACCAGCGGCGTGCTGGGCTTTTTCTGGCTTTTGTTCCAAGCACCCAAAGTCCCGGCCCTGCCCGCTGCGCTCAGCGAGCGCACTGCTGTGGTGATGCCCATTTATAATGAAGCGCCCAGCCGCGTCTTTGGTGCCGTGCAGGCGATGATTGAAGATGTCGAGCGCACGGGGCTGGCTGCCCATTTCGATTGGTTCTTCCTGTCCGACACCACCAACCCGGACGTGTGGATTGCTGAAGAGCGTGCTTTTCTGGCCATGCGTGCACGGCTCGGTGAGCGCGCGCGCGTCTATTATCGCCATCGCCCGAAAAACACGGCGCGCAAGGCTGGCAATATCGGCGATTTCGTCGCCCGCTGGGGCGGCGCATACGCCCATATGGTCGTGCTGGATGCCGACAGTCTGATGACCGGGCATTCCATTGTCTCGCTTGCTGCCGCCATGGAAGCGGATGCGGATTCAGGCATCATCCAGACACTGCCGCTCATCATCAATCGCAACACGATGTTTGCGCGCGTCCAGCAATTTGCCGCGCGTATTTATGGGCCGATCATTGCCTCGGGTCTGGCTGTCTGGTCGGGACGCGATGGCAATTATTGGGGCCACAATGCGATCATCCGCACCAAGGCTTTTGCTGATCATTGCGGCCTGCCCGATCTGCGCGGACGCCCGCCCTTTGGCGGCCATGTGCTGAGCCATGATTTTGTTGAAGCCGCTCTCATTCGCCGCGCGGGCTATGCCGTTTACATGTTGCCTGTGCTCGGCGGATCCTTTGAAGAAAGCCCGCCTTCGCTGATTGATCTGGCGACCCGTGATCGACGCTGGTGCCAAGGCAATCTGCAGCATTCGCGCATTATGACGGCCAAGGGTTTTACGCTGCCCACGCGCCAGCATTTTGCGACTGGCATTATGGGCTATCTGGCCTCGCCCTTCTGGATGGCACAATTGATTGTCGGTATCGTGCTGGTGCTGCAATCAACCTACATCCGGCCGGAATATTTCACCGACGAGTTTCGCCTCTTCCCGGCTTGGCCGCGCTTTGATGCGGAACGCGCGCTGGCTTTGTTTGGCGTCACCATGGCGGTCCTGCTGGCGCCGAAACTGTTTGGCCTGATCATCGCGCTCTGGGAGAGCGAAACACGCAAAGCCTGCGGCGGTGCGCTGCGCCTCATCGTCTCGACGCTTCTCGAAGTGCTGATCTCGGCGCTGCTCGCCCCCATCATGATGGTGATCCAGACTGGCTCCGTGATGCAGATCATCTTTGGTCGTGACACGGGCTGGAACCCGCAACGGCGCGATGATGGCTCGATCCCGCTGCGCGACATTATCCGCCGTCACCGCTCGCATGTGGGCTTGGGTGTCGTCACGCTCATCGCCGGCATGTTGATCTCGCCGTCTCTTGTGGCGTGGATGTCACCCACGATTGCGGGTCTGATCCTGGCCATTCCGATTTCCTGGGCGAGCGGCCAGCTGGGCATTGGCCTTGCGTTGAAGCGCATGGGCCTGCTGCTGACGCCAGAAGAGGCTACCCCGCCGGCCATTGCCACGCGCGCCAATGCGCTCACCAGCCAGCTGGCGGCTGAGGGGGGCGATGAATCCGATGGCATTCGCGCCATTCATGACGATGCGCATTTGCGCGACAATCATGATCTTTTCCTGCCGCCTGCCCAGCCACGCCTGCGCGGCCATATCGACACAGACCGCGCCTTGGCCGAAGCCAAACTGGGCGATGCGCAGACGCTGGATGAGGCGATCACCTGGCTGAAGCCCAAAGAGCGCATGGTTGTGCTGCACGACCGCGCGCTGATCGACATGCTGGCGCGGCTGCCCGCCGTGCGGGACACGGAAGAAACCCCGAAAAGCTGAAACCAACAGGTCGCCCTTGATATTTATCAAGGCGGCCATGGCCCGCATGGCGCAGTCTGCCCTGACACGATCAGGAGGCCCCATGGAAGCCCGGCAAATTATGACGTCCCCCGTCCTCACCATTTCGCCCGGCGCCACATTGCGCCAGGCCATTGAGATGATGCTGGAAAAACGCGTGAGCGGTTTGCCCGTGGTCGATGAAATCGGCCAGCTCGTTGGGCTTATCAGTGAAGGCGATCTGCTGCACCGCTCGGAAATAGGCACGGAAAAACATCGCTCAAAATGGCTCGACTTTCTCTTGGGGCCAGCCCGCAGCGCCAATGATTATGTGCACGCCCATTCGCGCCGCATCGGCGATGTGATGACAACCGAACTGGTCACAGCCGAGGAATCGACATCGCTCGAAGACATTGTCCGGCTGATGGAGAAACGAAACATCAAACGCATTCCCATTTTGCGCGATGGTGGCGTGTCGGGCATCATCACCCGCTCAGATCTCTTGCGCGCTTTTGTGACGGCAACGGATGCGATCAATGCGAAAAGCGCGAGCGACGACGACATCCGCCAATGCGTTCTGGACACGATCGACGCGCAAGGCTGGGCGCCCGCTGGTTCCATCCATGTGAAAGTCGTGGATGGTCACGTGACCTTGTCGGGCACGATTTTTGAGGAGAGCGAGCGCGACGCCATTCGTGTCTGCGCTGAAAACCAGCCCGGCGTGACCGGCGTGACAGACGATCTCATCTGGGTTGAGACAACCACGGGCGATTTCATCGCTCCGAGCGCGTCGTGAGTCTCAAATTTTCTGGCGGTCGCGCAGGCCGGGGAATAGGCGCATCCAGACGAGTGCGGCCACAATCGCGCTGACGCCACCAAAGATGACCGTTGGCACCGCGCCAATGAACAGCGCGAGGGCGCCCGATTCAAACTCGCCCAATTGATTGGACGTGCCCGTCAAAATCGTATGCACGGCGATGACGCGACCACGCATGTCGTTGGGCGTCTCGCTCTGGATCAGCGATTGGCGTATGACCACGCTCACCATATCTGCCGCGCCCAAAGTCAGCAGGAAGAGGGCCGCCGGAATAATGTTGGTGGACAGGCCAAAGCCCACGGTGCAGGCGCCATAAATCATCACGCAGATGAACATGGTGCGCCCCGCATGGCTTCGCAAAGGATAATGTGCCAGCACCAGCGCCGCACAAATCGAGCCCACCGACGACATGGAGCGCAACAGCCCGAGCCCCCAAGCGTCGGTTTCGAAAATATCCTTGGCGAAAACTGGCAGCAAAGCCGTCGCGCCACCCAGAAGAACAGCGACCAGATCCAGCGTGATCGCGCCGAGGATCACAGGCTGCGTCCAGATGAATTTATATCCTGCGACAATCACCGACCATGTCGCGCGAATTTTTTCAGCACGCGGCGGGCGGGCCCGAATGACCCAAGCGCCACCCACTGACAGAATGAAACAGGCAATCGCGAAAGCGAAGGGCACGGCCGGATCAACCGCCACAAGCACACCGCCCAATGCCGGACCACTGACGCTGGCCACCTGATTGGTCGTGTTGTTCCACGCCACAGCGCTTTGATATTCTTCATCCGGCACAAGATTGGTCATCAAGGCCTGGCCTGCCGGATTGGCAAAAGCGCGCGCGGACCCCAACAGCACCACGGTGAGATAGATCGGCAGCATGCGCCCAGGTGCCAGAGCGCCGCCCAGCACCAAGGCCAACATCAACGCGCCACAAAACACCATCACGCCGCAAGACAGGAGAATGATGCGACGACGATCATAGCGGTCAGCTGCCGGGCCGGTGACAAGTGACAAAGGCACCGTTGGGATGAAAGCGCACAGGCCAATCAGGCCCAGCGCCAAAGTGTCTTTGGTGACGAGATAGACGAGCCATGCAATGGCGACATTTTGCACCTGCAGGCCAAGCGTCCACAAAAAGCGGCATGTGACAAAGGCCCGAAAATCATGGTGCCGAAACACCGCGCGCCCGCCCTTGGCTTCCTGATCACTCATGCTGCTTCTCATCCCCTCACGCCTGCCCGGCTCTAGCGCCACAGCACGCGGATGTCGAGAGCCACCACGCCACGGCCATTCTCGCGGGCCACAAGCGGATTGATTTCGATGTCTGAAATCTTTTCGCGATGATCGAGGAAGAAACGACCAAGGGCCGCTGATGTCTTGACCAGCGCCGCCTGATCAGCGGCAGGCCGCCCGCGATAGCCCGCCAGTAATTTCGCGAGTTTGAGCGAAGAGATGCGCTGTGCGATCTCGTCTTCCTCCAGCGGCAACATGGCGAGCGCCACATCTTCCAGCAATTCGACCAGCACGCCGCCCGAGCCCACCAGCAACATCGGGCCATAAAGCGCATCCTCGCGCGCGCCCACAATGGCTTCGACGCCACCTGTCACCATTTCATGCACTTCAATGCCATCAATGCGCGCATCAGCTTTATAGGCTTTGGCGTTGGCCAAGATCTGCGTTGCGGCTGCCTCGACACTTGCCGCGTCGCGCAGGTCGAGCATCACGCCGCCAGCTTCCGTCTTGTGCAGAATGTCGGCGGAGCGGATTTTCAGCACAACAGGGAAGCCAATCTTTACTGCCTGCGCTGCTGCCTCTTGTGGTGTCTTGGCCAGCGCTTGTGCTGGCGCATGTATTCCATAGGCAGCGAGTTTTTCGTTCAGGTTATCGGGCGACAGATCCGATTTGGGTGCGGGCCCCGGCAGACGCGGGCTTTTGCCTTGGCGTTGTGCATGGAACCACAGCGCATTGATCGCACGCAGAGAGGGCTGCAATTCCTGCAAGAAGGGGAAGCCCGCTTCCTGCTGCATCAGCTGCGCTTCTTGTGTCATCGGATAAGACATGCGCGCGAAGCCAATCACCGGCTTGTCGGTTGCCTCATGCATGGCGCGCAAGAGCGCGGTCTCTTCCCAGACCTTAGTGCGCTTGCCCGGCAATTGCGCGGCCCAAGCCAGAACGTCAACATTGGGATCAGCCGCGACAATGGCGCACAGATCAGCGGCTGCTTTCAGATTGGATGGAATGCCAACATCGAGCGGATTACGCGGCTTGATCTCGTCTTGCATGTAAGGGCGCAAGGCTGCGTCAGTCTGCGGCGAGAATTGTGCCAGCGTCGCGCCTTCTGTCTCGACATAATCATAGAGCATGTCGACGGTGCCACCGGACGTGGTGACAAAACCAATGCGCGGCCCCTTGGGGCGGCGCGGTGACTGGAAGGCCAGTGTGGCTTCCACCATGTCGTCGAGATTTTCGCAGCGAATAATGCCGTGGCGCTCACACATGGCGAGATAGGCAGCATAATCACCCGCAATGGCGCCGGTATGCGATTGCGCAGCATCGCGTGAATTCTGCGTCTGGCCGGTCTTCAAGGTCAGGATTGGTTTGCCAGCCTCAAGCGCGCGCGCAGCCGCTTTCATAAACGCCTTGGGGCGACGAATGCCTTCAACAAAGCAGACGATCTGTTTGGTGTGTTCATCATCAACAAGGAAGTTGATGTAATCGGCCAGATCAAGATCCAGCTCATTGCCTGACGAAATGCCGTAGGAATAGCGCAAGCCGCGCGAGGCACCGGTCTTCATGAAAAACTGCAGCGTGCCACCGGATTGGAACACGCAAGCGACAGAACCAGGTTCCAGCTTGGCGAGATCGGGATTGGGATAGGCAAAGAGCTTTTCGCGATATGAATGCGCGCCCATGCAATTGGGGCCAGCCAGCCGCAGGTTCGTGCGCGCCAGAACCTCGCGCACCGTGCGACCACGTGCCTGCGAGGCTTCATCAGCGCCATCGCCCACGCCGCCTGCGTAAATCGTCATGGATTTCACGCCACGCGCGGCACCATCTTCCACCACAGCAGGCACAGCATCGGCTGGCACAATGACAATGGCATGATCGACGGGCTCAGGCAGATCGCGCAGCGAGGGATAGGCTTTCTCACCGAAGACTTCCGCCTGACGCGGATTGATCAGATAGATTTTGCCGTCATAGCCTTGGTCGCGCATGGCACCCAGAATTTGCCCGGGCCAGCGTCCCCGCTCGGAAGCGCCCACCAGCGCAACAGAGCGCGCGCGCAGCGTATGTTCGACAGAGCGGAAATCATCCCCAGACATATGCGTCTCCCTTTTCTTGTTCTTGTTGGCCGCAACCTCTGACGGGCGTTCAGCCTTGGCTTATTCTAAGTGCGTTCAGCGCAGATCCGCAATCTCGGCGATGAGTTTGCGCAGGACAGCATCCCCGAATGTCTCAAAATTCTTCGCCACGATCATAAAAGCCCCCTCGCCCCCGATGACCTCCTGCTCATAATGCTGATCAAGATAGGGCTCAAAAGCCAGAATCGGCAGGCCATTGATGACAATGCCCTGTGCCACGGCGGCATCGCGGGCTACGCGCGCCATGCGCCCGCTCGTGTTCTCGCCATCGCCAGAGACATCAATCACCCGGCGCGCAGCCTGATGGGGCGCTTCTTCCAACATGCGCACACCGTGATCAATCGCCCCGCTGATGGATGTGCCGCCGCCAAACAGCTGGCGCGGCCCCTCCTCAATCGCTTTGGCAAACGCCTCGGCGCTGGCTTGATCGCGGATGATCGTCCAGCCCACGGACTCACGCTGCAAGAAAGGGCCGGTCCATTGGAACATCTGCACAGCAATGGCGCCGCGCATGCCCGATTGAATGGCGCGCCACACACGTGGATTGCGGAAGGCTTCCACATAGCCGCGTTTTTGCAATTCGAAACGGGGTTGATTGACGCTGCCGGAGGCATCGACAGCCAGCACCAGCGCGAGATCGACCTCTTCAGCGCGCGCACCAAGGGGCTGCGCGACATGTGTAGAAAATAGAATGACGAGCGCAACAAGCCAACGCTGCATAACGCCTCCCGCCGTCATTGCGAGCGAAGCGAAGCAATCCAGATGCGTCACGCGAGGCATGGATTGCTTCGTCGCTTCGCTCCTCGCAATGACGCAGTGAGCGAAGCGACGAGTTTTAACTAGCCCTTTGCGGCAACAGCGCGCTTGGCGAGAACCGTCACGACATGGGCGCGATAATCAGCGCTGGCGTGAATGTCATTGTTGAGGTCGCCGGCATCCACCTTGATGTTCTCAATGGCTTTGGCCGAAAAATCCTTCGCAAGCGCCTCTTCCATCGCGCTGATGCGGAAAGCGGACGGGCCTGCGCCCGTCACCGCCACACGCACGCCAGCCTTGGTCTGCGCGACAAACACGCCAACCACCGCATAGCCAGACGCGGGATGACGCAGCTTCTGGTAATGCGACCAGACCGGGATCGGGAAACGCACACCCACAATAATTTCTGATGGCTCCAGCGCGGTCTCAAAGAGGCCCACAAAGAAATCATCCGCCGCAATCTTGCGCTTGTTGGTGACAAAGGTCGCCCCAAGGCCAACCGTGCCAGCCGGATAATCGGCTGCCGGATCGGCATTGGCGCAAGAGCCGCCAATCGTGCCGCGATGGCGCACAGCCGGATCACCGATCTGGCCCGCAAGGCTCGCAAGACCGGGAATGAGCTCGCGCACCAGCGCGTTTTCATGCACGTCTGCATGGGTTGTCATGGCGCCGATGACGAGCTCATCGCCATCACGGCACACGCCCTTGATGTCGGGCACTTTGGCCAGATCAATGAGATCAGTCGGCGCGGCAAGGCGCTGCTTCAATGTCGGCAGAAGCGTCATGCCGCCCGACATCAGCTTGGCATCCTCATGCGCCTCGAGAAACTTGGCCGCATCAGCCACGGAGGCTGGTGTGTGATAGGCAAAATTTTCCATCAGGCCTGTTCTCCCGCCATTTTCGCGCTGGCATCCACAATGGCTTCGACAATGCCCTGATAGCCCGTGCAGCGGCAGATATTGCCTTCGAGCTCCAAGCGCACGGTGTGCTCATCCGCATTGGGGTGACGGCGGCAAATGTCGACGCCCACCATCACCATGCCCGGCGTACAGAAGCCGCATTGCAGACCATGATGCTCGCGGAAAGCTTCCTGCACAGGGTGCAGCGTTCCATCTGCCTTAGCGAGACCTTCAATGGTGAGGATCTCTTTACCGACCGCCTGAACGGCCAGCATGGTGCAGCTCTTCACCGCCTTGCCATCGACATGCACGGTGCAGCAACCACATTGCGTGGTGTCGCAACCGACATGCGTGCCGGTGAGCTTCTGATGGTCGCGGATAAATTCAACGAGGAGCGTGCGCGCTTCGACTTGTCCCGAAACGGCCTTCCCGTTGATCGTCATGTTCACATTGATGAGCACGATAAACCTCTTGTCGTCTTGATGGGGCAATCAGGCTGCTGTTGCAGCCTTGGCCTTTTGAATGGTGTTCCAGACGCGGTCCGGCGTCAGTGGCATGTCGATGTGGCGGATGCCATAGTCTTTCAGCGCGTCACAAACGGCCGAGACGAACGCGCCCGGTGCACCACAGGCACCGGCTTCACCCGCGCCCTTGACGCCCAGATCATTGGTCTTGCAAGCCACTTCATTGAAGAGCGCATCAATCATCGACAGATGATGCGCACGTGGCATGCCGTAATCCATGAAGGAGCCAGTCACGAGCTGACCTTCGTCATCATAGACCGTCATTTCCGTCATCGCCTGACCAATGCCCTGTGCGACACCGCCATAGACCTGACCATGCACGATGAAAGGATTGAGCACTTTGCCGCAATCATCCACCGCGATGTAATTCAGCATTTCGATCTTGCCGAGATCAGGGTCCACTTCCACTTCGATCACATGCGTGCCGTTGGGATAGTTGAATTCTTCCGGATCACGCTTGAGGAAATAGCTTTCATCCAAGCCAGGCTCGACTCCATCGGGGAGATTCTTCAGCTCATAAGAGGCTTTTGCCACTTCGGCCATCGTCACCGACGACGTGCCCGCGCTGAACACGCCCGCATCAAAGCTCACTTTTTCAGGCTCTGCCTGCATGAGATTGGCGGCGATCTTCGTGCCCTTCTCGACAATGCGTTTGGCCGAGCGTTGCAGACCCACACCACCCATCCAAGATGAGCGCGAACCGAATGTGCCAGCGGCTTCCTTCGGCATGATCTTTGTGTCGCCCTGAATGAGCGAGACGTTTTCAAACGGAATGCCGAGGAACGTCTGGATCAATTGCGCCCAGACTGTCTCATGGCCTTGGCCATGTGAATGGGTGCCAGCATAAACAACCGCCTTGCCCTCAGGCGTCACCTGAATGCGCATCTCTTCGGTCGGACGGCCGCCTGACGGCTCAACGAAATTCGACAGACCAATGCCGCGCAGCTTGCCGCGCTTGGCGCTCTCAGCGCGGCGTGCTTCAAAGCCCGCCCAGTCAGCGGCTTTCATCGCCATATCCATATTGCCGATGAAATCACCGGAATCGATCAGCATGCCCATCTGCGTGCGATAAGGCATTTGATCTTGGCGGATGACATTGCGGCGGCGAATTTCATCGCGCGCCAGACCTGTCGCATCAGCCGCCGCATCCATCAGGCGTTCCATCAGGAAGTTGGCTTCCGGACGACCCGCGCCGCGATAGGTATCGGTCGGCACCGTGTTGGAGAGAACCGGCTTCACCGAGAAATAGAAATTTTCGATGTCATAGACGCCGGGAATAATACGGCCACCGCCGTTGATCGGCAGGCGCGGACCATTTTCGGCAAAGTACGCGCCGCAATTCACAATGGTCCAGACTTTCAGCGCGACTACGCGGCCATTGGCATCAAGGCCAAGCTCGGCATGGTTGATCTGGTCGCGACCATGATAATCGGACACGAACGTTTCGGAGCGATCACCGCGCCATTTCACTGGGCGGCCAATCTTGCGGGTTGCCCATGAGACGACACCCAGTTCCGGATAAAGCTTGCCGCGAATACCAAAGCCACCGCCGACATCAGCCGAGATGACGCGCACCTTGTCGGCTGGCAGATTCATCACGGTCTTGGCCAGACCCTGCTGAATGCGCCGACCACCTTGGGTGGGTGCATAAATGGTCAGTTCGCCATCGGCCCAATTGGCGACCGCGCAACGCGGCTCCATCGGATTGGGCACAACGCGGTTGTTGACGATGTCCACGACGACGCGCGTCTTGGCCTTGGCCATATGCGCTTCAATTTCGGCTTCGGGACGGTTTTCCCAATGCACGCCAACATTGCTGCCATGCTGTTCCCAGATGGCGGGGCTATCGGGCGACGCGGCAAAGGCGGTCGAGCCAACGGCGGGCAGTGCGTCATAATCAACCATGACGAGTTCAGCAGCGGCTTTCGCTTGCGCTTGCGTTTCCGCCAGCACAACGGCGACCATTTCGCCAACGAAGCGCACGCGATCAATCGTCATGAAGTCGCGCTTGGGGCGGAACATTTCATTGCCCGCGAGATCTTTGAATTCGACATCGGTGATCAGCGTGCCAACGCCGTCAGCTTTCAGATCCGTGCCGGTAAAGACACCGACAACGCCGGGGGCCGCTTTGGCGGCCGCTGTGTCGATGGAGAGAATTTTCGCATGGGCCTGCGGCGAGCGCACGAAGGCTGCCCAGACCTGACCGTCGAAATTCACATCGTCTGTGTAAGAGCCCTTGCCCGTCAGCAGGCGGACATCTTCCTTGCGGCGAACAGGCTGGCCGATCCCGTACTGTCCCATGATGACTTTCTTCTCCCTTGTGCCCAGTGGTCCCGGGTCTCCTCCCCTTGTTCCTAAAGAGAGATCAGCCCCCCGGCAAGCCCGGGCGCAAGGGGCACTGCTCAAGTTGACTTCTAGGCCGCGCAAAGCCCAAATCGCCCCCTCAACAGGGCCCACAAGGCCCCCAAGAAAATGACAGGGAGATGACCACATGCGCACTGACCGCCCGGCAGGTACCATTGATGACCAGATCGGTTATGGCAGCGATGTTGCGGCCCAAATGCTGCGCCGCGCAGGATTTCGCTATGTCAGCCTGAACCCCGGCGCCAGCTATCGCGGCCTGCATGATTCCATCGTCAACCATCTGGGCAATGCGAATCCAGCCATGATCTTGTGCCTGCACGAGGATCATGCGGTGGGTGTGGCCCATGGCTATGCCAAGGCCACGGGCGAGCCCATGGCCTGCGTGCTGCACTCCAATGTCGGCCTGCTGCATGGCATGATGGGCCTCTATAATGCCTGGTGCGACCGCGCCCCCATGTTTGTGCTGGGCGCCACCGGCCCTGTGGATGCCACCCAGCGCCGCCCCTGGATCGACTGGATCCACACCTCCGCTGACCAAGGCGGACTGGTGCGCGACTTTGTGAAATGGGATGACCAGCCCTCGTCAGCCCAAGCCCTCGTTGAGGCCATGGCGCGGGCCAATATCATCACCCGCACCGAGCCCAAGGCGCCTGTCTATGTCTGCCTCGATGCAGGCCTGCAGGAATCCGAACTCGAGCGAGTGCCGGACTTCCCGGCCAGCGCCAAAGTGAAGCCCCCGACCCCCTCACGCGCTGCCAAGGATGATCTTGAGGCAGCCCTTGGTCTGCTGAAGGCTGCCAAAAAGCCTGTGCTGCTGATAGGCCGCACCGATTGGAGCGAGAAAGGTTGGAAGAATCGCATCGCCTTGGCTGAGCGCCTCGGCGCTGTGGTCTTTACCGATCTGAAAAACCGCTCGGCTTTCCCCACCGATCACCCATGTCACGTCGTGGCCCCGCTCGAGCAGGTCGGGCGCTCGGCGAATTATGTGCGCGACATGTTGCGCGATGCAGATGTGATCCTCGCCTTTGATTGGGTCGATCTCGACAGCGCGCTGCGTATCAGCGGCGAAAAGGTCAAAGCCAAAGCCATCCATGTCTCGCTTGACCACCATTTGCACAATGGTGCGCATGCCAATTATCTGGCTTTGCCCGAACTCGATCTCTTCATCTCCGCCTCACCCGATTCCGTGATCGCTGATCTGGTGGCGGAACTGGGTCCGGGCCAGACAAAATGCTGGCATGAAGAAATCCGCAAAATCCCGCTGCGCGACGAGACGCGCATCAATGTGGACCAGCTGGCCCTGTCGCTGCGCGAAGCTTTCCCCAAGAGCGACGAAGTCACGCTGACAGGCGTGTGTCGCAAATTCCCGATGGATGTCTGGCCCGCCCATTCGCCGCTGGCTTACATGGGCAAAGATGGCGGTGGCGGCATTGGTGGCATGCCGTCCATCTCCATCGGCATTGCGCTCGCCTTGCATGACAAGGGCCGCAAGACTGTCGGCGTTTTGGGCGATGGTGACTTTCTGATGGGTGGCCACGCGATTTGGACAGCTGCGCGTCATCAAATCCCGCTCATGCTCGTCATCAATAACAATCGCTCTTACTTCAATGACGAGCTGCATCAGGAAACGGTGGCCAAGCGCCGCAACCGCCCGACAGAAAATCGCTGGATCGGACAACGTATTTCAGATCCCGACGTTGATCTGGCGAAATTTGCAGAGTCACAAGGGGCCATCGGCATTGGTCCGATCATTGATCCAGCAGATCTGGGCCCCGCCATGAAGCGTGGCGCAGAGATTTTGGCCAAAGGCGGCGTTGTGTTGATTGACGTGCATGTCACGCCTGGCAATGAGCGCGGTGCGGCCACAACGGGACACCGCGCCACATAAGCCCAAACGGTGAAAGCCCGGCCGAGGCCGGGCTTTCTGCCAAGGTCCGGGGCTGGGGGGCGAAAATGGACCAAGGCGTGGTGACAACGAACTGGAAAAGTGAAGGTTCCTGTGCGTGCGTTTGCGTTCCCCCGCACAAGCTTGGCTGCAAAAAGTCTGAAGCTAGACTGCAGTTTCTCTTTTACTGCACCATCATCTCTGCCTAGCCTGATGCGAGTTTTGCATCAGGAGTATCTGCGTATGCGTGTGTTGCGATCGCAATTTGTCGTGTGGGACAAGATCGGGGGCGGCGCTTACATCATGATTGCGCATGGCAATGGTGTCTTCGAAAAGAAGGAGGGCTTCCGCACGCGCAAGGATGCGGAAGATTGGATCGAGCGCCGCATGCGCCAAAGCCGCCTCGAACAATTTGAAAACAGTGTTTTTGAAAAACCTTGGCTGCCGCCACCACAGGCACGCGCGCTGCACTGAGGCGCGTGCGCTTTGGCACAAAGGCCAAGCCACTTTGCAACAAGCATGGCTCTGCGAGGTTTTGGGGAGCATCCAAGATCGAGGAGATCCCATGGGTCTGGCAGGCCCGAGGCGGCCCATCCGCGTGATCGAGATCGAGATGGACGGACACAAGATCCGCGGCGTGCTTGAGCGCGTGAATGACACTGTGCTTGTGACCAGCCGGCAGGCCCAGCGCAGTGCCCCCCTGAATGGCCGCGACCCGGAAGCCGTCGCCCGCGACCTGCTCCAAGATATGGCCGCATCCCAAGCACCGGGTGCCGGCCCGCCGGCAAATCTGCCGTCCATCGCCCACAGGCCCGATAACGAGACTTTTGGCCTCCCAAACAGCCAAAATGCAGTCTGAAACTGTCGATTTTGCGCAAAACAGGGGAAAGATTTCGGGAATCCGGCCATTTCACATGAAACACGGGTCGATCCCGGCTTGATCGGCCAGCATTGAGCGTGCATGTCAGAGAAAGAGGGCTCGTTGGCAGACAGCCGGGACGGCCCGCCTCCATTTTGGGATAAAATCCATGTCGCGCATCCAGATTTCAGGTCTCGCCGTCGACGCCGCTCTGCATGATTTCATTGTGAAAGACGCCCTGCCCGGCACGGGCGTCTCCGAACAGGCTTTTTTCGATGGCCTGTCGGGCCTCGTGCGCGACCTCGCGCCGAAGAACAAGGCGCTCCTCAAAATCCGCGATGAGCTTCAAGCCAAGATCGATGCTTGGCATCTGGCCCGCAAGGGTCAGGCGCATGATCCGGTGGCTTACAAGGCGATGCTGCAAGAGATCGGCTATTTGCGCCCGGCACCTGCCGCCTTTGCCATCAAGACGCAGAATGTCGATGCCGAAATCGCGACCATGGCTGGCCCGCAGCTCGTCGTGCCGATGTCCAATGCGCGCTACGCTTTGAATGCTGCCAATGCCCGTTGGGGTTCGCTCTATGATGCGCTCTATGGCACAGATGCTGTCGTCGCTGAGGCGCCCGGCAAAGGCTATGACAAGGCACGCGGCGACAAGGTGATTGCCACCGCAAAAGCCGCACTCGACAAAATTGCCCCGCTCGCCTCCGGCTCCCATGCTGATGCGACGGGTTACAGCATCCAGAATGGCGCACTCGTTCCCGCGCTGAAAGATCCCGCACAGCTCGCAGGCTGGCAGGGTTCACCCGATGCGCCGACCGTCATTCTGCTCAAGCACAATGGCATTCACGCCGAGATCCACATCAACCGCGCCCATGTCATCGGCAAGGATGACAAGGCCGGTGTTGCTGACGTCGTGCTGGAATCGGCGCTTTCGACCATTATGGACATGGAAGACTCGGTCGCTGCTGTGGATGCCCAAGACAAGGTCGATATTTATCGCAACTGGCTTGGCCTGATGACTGGCACGCTCACCGCCTCATTCGACAAGGGCGGTAAAGTGCTCGAGCGCAAGCTCAATGCGGACCGCGTCTATGACTCGGCATCCGGCAAAGTGACCTTGCATGGCCGCTCGCTCATGCTGGTGCGCAATGTCGGCCACCACATGTTCACCGATTCGGTGCTCGATGCTGAAGGCCATGAGATTCCGGAAGGTATTCTGGATGCCGCCGTCTCCTTCATGATCGCCATGCATGATCTCAACGGCAAGAGCGCTGTGAAGAACTCGCGCGCGGGCTCGGTCTATATTGTGAAGCCGAAAATGCACGGCCCTGATGAAGTGGCTTTCGCCAACGAACTCTTCGGCCGCGTCGAAGACATGCTGGGCTTGAAGCGCAACACGGTGAAAATGGGCATTATGGACGAGGAGCGTCGCACGACGATCAATCTCGCCGCCTGTATCAACGCTGCGGCTGAACGCGTGGTGTTCATCAACACGGGCTTCCTTGATCGCACGGGCGATGAAATCCACACGTCCATCGAAGCTGGCCCCGTTGTTCGCAAGAACGACATGAAGGCGACGGCCTGGATCAAGGCCTATGAGGACAATAACGTCGACGTGGGTCTGGCCTGCGGCCTGCCCGGTCACGCGCAAATCGGCAAGGGCATGTGGGCAGCCCCTGACCGCATGGCCGACATGCTGGCCCAGAAGATCGGCCATCCGAAGTCGGGTGCGACCACCGCCTGGGTGCCCTCACCCACAGCCGCCACGCTGCATGCGCTGCATTACCATGATGTCGATGTGTTTGCGACACAGGGCGCGCTCAAGTCGCGCAAGGCCGCCTCGCTGGATGACATTCTCACCATCCCGCTGGCCCATTCCAACTTTGCACCGGAAGATGTGAAGCAGGAACTCGACAATAATGCTCAGGGCATTCTGGGCTATGTCGTGCGCTGGATCGACCAGGGTGTGGGCTGCTCCAAAGTGCCCGACATTCACGATGTCGGCCTGATGGAAGACCGCGCCACCTTGCGTATCTCGTCCCAGCACATTGCCAATTGGCTGCTGCATGGCGTGGTGAGCGAAGCGCAGGTGATGGAAGCCATGAAGCGCATGGCGGCCGTTGTGGACCGCCAGAATGCCAGCGATCCGCTCTACAAGCCGATGGCGCCGAATTTCGACGGTGTGGCCTTTGCCGCCGCCTGCGATCTGGTCTTCAAGGGTCGCCAGCAGCCCAATGGCTATACAGAATTCGTGCTCCACGCACGCCGCCGCGAGGCCAAGGCCAGGGGCTGAAAAGCGCCCCTGACGCAAAATGAGGCGGAGACAGACCCTGTCTTCGCCCCTTGGCGGGATTGCGAGGCAAGGCTCAGGCCGCTAGGACTGGGCTCGGGCGATACGTCCCGTACAAAGGTTTGCCGCAGATGAACATGCACGCCCCGATCGGCCAACAGCCGGAGATCCGCCACAACTGGACGCGCGAGGAAGCGCAGGCTCTCTACGACCTGCCATTCAATGACCTCCTGTTTCGCGCGCATCTCACCCATCGCGCCATGTTCGATCCCAACACGGTCCAGCGCAGCCAGCTTCTCTCCATCAAGACAGGCGGCTGCCCGGAAGATTGCGGCTATTGCAGCCAGTCGGCGCATCATCAGACGGGCTTGAAAGCCTCAAAGCTCATCGAAGTCGAGCGCGTGCTGGCGGAAGCCAAAAAGGCGCGCGAGGCTGGCTCGACCCGCTATTGCATGGGTGCCGCCTGGCGCAGCCCCAAAGAGCGCGACATGGAAAGCATTGTCGCCATGGTAAAGGGCGTCAAAGAGCTGGGCATGGAAACCTGCATGACGCTCGGCATGTTGTCCGCTCAAGACACGATCCGCCTGAAAGAGGCGGGGCTGGATTATTACAACCACAATATCGATACATCCGAGCGCCATTACAGCAAGGTCATCACGACACGCACTTTTGCTGATCGCCTCGAGACCCTCGCGCATGTGCGCGAAGCGGGCATCAAAGTCTGCTGTGGCGGCATTGTCGGCATGGGCGAAGAAAAGATGGACCGCGTCGACATGCTGTTGACGCTCGCCAATCTGCCTGAACATCCTGAAAGCGTGCCGGTGAACCTCTTGATTCCGGTTGAAGGCACGCCGCTGGAAGAAGAAGGCAAGATCGACCCGATTGAATTTGTGCGCACGATTGCGCTCGCGCGCATTCTGATGCCCGCATCGGACGTACGCCTGTCGGCAGGCCGCACCGAGATGAGTGCCGAGATGCAAGCGCTCTGCTTCTTTGCTGGCGCCAATTCGATCTTTGCGGGCGAATGCCTTCTCACCAAAGACAATCCGGGCGAAGATGAAGATGCTGCCCTCTTCCGCCGTCTTGGCCTGAAGAATGCGCAGCTCAATCAAGACCGCCATGCTGTCCAGGTATGAACACGCGCTTGAAGCCTTAAACCGGCGCGCACGTTTGCGCGCGCTGGAAGGCCGCGCTGGCATTGATTTCACGTCAAATGATTATCTGGGACTGGCTGAATCCGACGCACTGAAAGCGGCGCTGGTCGAAGCACTGCAACGCGGTGTGCCGGTGGGTGCGGGCGGCTCACGACTGTTGCGCGGCAACCATCCCGAACATGAAGCACTGGAAGAAGAAGCCAAAGCCTTCTTTGGTGCCGAAAGCGCGCTTTATTTTGGTGCAGGTTTTGCCGCCAATGCCGCGCTGATCTCGACGCTGCCCCAGCGCGGCGACCTCGTGCTCTATGATGCGCTGGTGCATGCCAGCACGCATGAGGGTCTGGGCCTCACCAAAGCCACGACAGAATCTTTTGCGCATAATGACGTCACGCAGCTTGAAGAAAAACTGCGGGCATTTCGTGCAAGCCAAGCGGAGGCACGCTGCTTCATCGCGGTGGAAAGCCTCTATTCCATGGATGGCGATCTCGCGCCGCTCACAGAGATTGCCACACTCGCCACGCGATATGATGCGATCCTCATGGTCGATGAAGCTCATGCGACCGGCGTGCAAGGCCCGCTGGGACGCGGCTTGGCCGCTCATCTTGAAGGCCAGCCTAATCTCATCAGCCTGCATACATGTGGCAAGGCACTGGGTGTCTCAGGCGCGCTGATCCTGATGCCCGAGATTTTGCGCCGTTTCATGATCAACCGCAGCCGCTCTTTCATCTATGCCACCGCCCCCTCGCCGCTTATGGCGGCTGGCGTGCGCGCTGCGTTGAAACTTTGCGCGAGTGCGGACGATCGGCGTGCAACCTTGCAGGCGCGCATCACGCAGCTTGATGCGCATGTTCAGAAACTGGGACTGCCGGTGACCGGCACACAAATCCAGCCCATCGTGCTGGGCGCGGATCGCCGCGCACTGGATATGGCGCAGGCGCTGGCGCGCCAAGGTTTCGACATTCGCGCCATTCGCCCGCCCACCGTGCCAGAAGGCACCGCGCGTCTGCGCATCACTTTGAGCGCGAGCCTTGCACCCGCACAGGTTGATGCTTTGGGCGCAGCACTCACCCATCTCATGCAGGACCAGGCAGCATGAGCAGCTTCATCATCACCGGCACAGATACAAACATCGGCAAAACGGTCTTCGCGGCTGCGCTGGCTGGTGCTTTGCAGGCCCATTACTGGAAGCCAGTGCAATCGGGCCTTGAAGGCGAGACCGATACGGAGATCGTGGCGCGACTCTCCGGACTGCCACGCCATAAAATCATGTCCGAGACCTACAAACTCACACAGCCACTCTCGCCGCACCGTGCGGCTGAGCTTGATGATGTCGAGATCACGCGCAAGCGTCTGCTGCAATTGCCTGCTGTTGATCAGCTTGTGATTGAAGGCGCAGGCGGCCTGATGGTGCCGCTCACGCGCGACTGGTTGATGATTGATCTTTTCGCTGACTGGCAATTGCCTGTCGTACTGTGCGCGCGCACAGGCCTTGGCACGATCAATCATTCGCTTCTGTCGATTGAAGCCTTGCGCCTGCGCGATATTCCGATTGTTGGCATGGCTTTTATTGGCGAGGCCAATGATGACAGCGAGCGCACGATCTGCACCATGGGCGGCGTGCGGCGTCTGGGCCGCCTGCCGCATATCGAAAAACTCGATGCGACAAATTTGACAGATGCCTTCCGCGCCAACTTCAATCTGGCTGATTTCGGAGTGGAGCTGTGAGCCACGGCCCGGTCTGGCATCCGTTCACGCAACATGCGCTGCAGCCCGAGGCGATTGAGATTGCACGCGCTGAAGGTGCATGGCTGGAGCGCCCAGATGGCTCGCGCATACTGGATGCCATTTCATCTTGGTGGGTCATCACCCACGGCCATCGTCATCCAAGCATCATTGAGGCGATCAAGCGACAGGCTGACCAACTTGATCAGGTGATCTTTGCAGGCTTCACGCATCGCCCGGCTGAAGAGCTGGCCGCGCGACTGAGCCAGCGCATTGGTCTGCCGCATGTCTTCTTTTCTGACAGCGGCTCGACGGCCGTCGAAGTTGCGCTGAAAATGGCGCTTGGCTACTGGCGCAATCAGGGCAGCAACCGCAAACGCATCATTGCCTTCGAGCACGCCTATCATGGCGACACGATTGGCACGATGTCAGCTGGTGCACGCGGTGTTTTCAATGCGCCTTATGAGCCGCTGCTGTTTGATGTCACCCGCCTGCCCTTTCCAGCTGAAGGCAAAGCGCAACAGACGCTGGCCGCTTTGCGCGCCGCCACAGCCGATGGCCAAGCCGCCGCGCTGATTGTCGAGCCACTCATTCTTGGTGCGGGCGGCATGCTGACCTATCACCCGCAAGTGCTGGCCGAAATGGCGCGCATTTGTGCGGATACAAAGACTTTGTTGATAGCCGATGAAGTGATGACAGGTTTTGGCCGTACCGGAACATTTCTGGCCTGCGAGCAAGCGCACGTGACGCCTGATATTCTGTGTCTGGCAAAAGGCATCACCGGTGGCTCCATGCCGCTTGCTGTCACTCTGGCCAGCTCTGCCATTTATGACGCGCATTATTCGCAAGATCGCCGCAAGACGTTTTTTCACTCATCCTCTTACACGGCCAACCCCATCGCTTGTGCGGCGGCTTTAGCCAATCTGGATGTCTGGGACGAAGAGGCTGTTGCAACAAAAATTATTCGCTTGTCACAGTGGCAACGCGAGCTGGGCGAAAGCCTGCGCAATGACCCGCGCTTTACCGATGTCCGCTTTTGCGGGACCATTGCCGCCTTCGACCTCAAAGTGGCCGATGAAGGCTATCTCGCCAGCATCGGCCCGAAGGTTTATGATTTCTTCCTGTCGCGCGGCCTGCTGCTGCGCCCGCTCGGGAACACGATCTACATCATGCCGCCCTATTGCATCACGCGTGACGAGCTTGCGTCTCTCTATGACGCCATCCGCGCGGCCGCCGACACATTCGGAGTGCGCGCATGAGCGGCACGCGCATTTCCGGCATGGGCCATTATGTGCCCGAGCGCCTCGTGACTAACGCCGAGATTGAAGCGCGCCTTGGTCTCGAAGACGGCTGGATCGAAAAGCGTGTTGGCATCACTTCGCGTTATTACGCCAGCGACACGCAGGCCCTCACCGATCTAGCGCGCCCTGCCGCGCATATGGCGCTCGAAGAAGCGGGGCACCCTGACATCGGCTTTCTGATTTTGGCGACATCGACGCCTGATCATTTGCTGCCACCGTCAGCGCCATTGCTGGCGCATCAGCTAGGCCTGTCTTGCGGGGCGAGTGATCTCGCTGGCGCCTGCGCGGGCTTCATCAATGCTCTGACACTCGCCGACAGCATGGTGCGCGTGCATGGCAAGAGCGTGCTCGTCGTGGCCGCCAATATTCTCTCGCGCCGCATCAATCCGGCAGACGCTTCAACCTCTGCGCTGTTTGCAGATGCGGCGGGCGCAATTGTTGTCTCGCCTGCGCAAGCGACCAGCGGCGTCATCGGTGCGCATCTTGTGTCGGATGGCGCGGGCTATCAGTTGATCAACATTCCAGCCGGTGGCAGTCGCAAACCTTTCTCACCGGATCTCGCCGCCGACGAGATCTTCATGCACATGCCAGACGGCAGCGGCTTGTTCAGCAAGGCCGTCGACATGATGGTGGGCACGTCCAAAGAGGTGCTGGCGCGTGCCGGAGCACAAGCCGCCGAAGTCAGCCATTGGGTGCCCCACCAAGCCAATCTGCGCATCACAGCTGCGGTCGAGCGTCGCCTCGGGCTTGATCCGGCACGCGGCCTCTCGAGCCTGAAGACATTCGGCAATTCATCGGCTGCCACCATTCCCCTTACGCTGTCGACCGCAGGGCGCGCCAAAGGGCTCCAGCAGGGCGATTTGGTCCTGATGAGCGCAGTGGGTGCCGGGCTTTCGGGCGGGGCCGTCTTATTTCGCTGGTGACAGTTTTGCGAACGCGAGCTTTGCTGCTGGCAAACCTCTTGTGAATGCAGCAGGATCGCCTTGGTTTTTTGGCGGTCCGGGCTTGGCTCGTCCGCCCAGTCCAGCCGAGGAAGATTCATGAAGAACATCGTAAAAATGGCTGCAGCGGCTTTGGCCGTTGTGGGCCTCGCCAGCAGCGCCGTAGCGGCTGAGAAGCTGAAAGTCGGCTTCGTCTATGTCGGCCCAGTTGGCGACTTCGGCTATTCCTACCAGCATGATCAGGGCCGTTTGGCCATGCAGAAGGCGTTCGGCGACAAGGTCGAGACGACATTTCTGGAAAACGTGCCGGAAAACGACAGCGAGCGCTCGATTGAACAGCTCGCCCGTACCGGTCACAAGCTGATCTTCACGACCTCTTTCGGCTTCATGGAGCCGACCCTCAAGGTCGCCAAGAAGTACCCGAACATCAAGTTCGAACATGCCACGGGCTTCAAGCGCTCGACCAATGTCGCGACCTATTCGGCCCGCTTCTATGAAGGCCGTTACATTCAGGGCGTGATCGCCGGCAAGATGACCAAGTCGAACGTGCTTGGCTATGTCGCGGCTGTGCCGATTCCGGAAGTGATCGGCGGCATCAATGCTTTCTATCTGGGTGCCAAATCGGTGAACCCGGCTGTGAAGGTGAAGATCGTCTGGGCTAACACCTGGTTCGACCCGGGCAAGGAAGCCGATGCAGCCAAGGCGCTCATTGCGCAGGGTGCCGACATCATCTCCCAGCACACCGATTCCGCGGCTCCCATTCAGGAAGCTGAAAAGGCTGGCAAGATCGGCTTCGGTCAGGCCTCTGACATGATCCGCTTCGCGCCCAAGGCGCAGCTGACCGCGATCGTCGATGATTGGTCAGGCTATTACATCGCCCGCACCAAGGCTGTGCTCGACAACACCTGGAAGGCTGATGACACCTGGGGTGGCCTGGCTGCCAAAATGGTCGTCATGGCGCCTTTCACCAACATGCCTGACGACATGAAGGCCCTGGCTGAGAAGACCACCAAGGCCGTCACCGATGGTTCGGTCCTGCCCTTCGCCTGCCCGGTCATGGACCAGGCTGGCAAGACGGTCGAATGCAAGGGCGGCAAGGGCCTCTCAGACGAGCAGATCCTCAGCATGAACTGGTATGTCCAGGGCATCGAGGACAAGGTTCCGCAATAAGAACAGAATCAATCTGTTGCGCTAAAATCCAAGGCCCCTCTTCGGAGGGGCTTTTTTTTGTCACAGATTTGTGACAATTCAGCCACAGACCTTGGCCGAGTGGCCCATTGCCCGACTTTTGGTCTGCTATTGCCAAGCTTTTGGTCATGCAGGGGTTTTTCTACAAATGCGGAGCGTCTATTGGTCAGGGCAAGAGAAGCGTCAGCCTTGCTGTCGCGTCTCCGTCCGATCATTTTGCCAAAGGCTTACCCCATGAAGACCAAAATTCTCCTCGGCGCCGCTCTCGTCGCTTTCGCTTCGCAGGCCGGCGCTGCCGACCTCGCTTCCAAGAAGAAGGCTGCGGCTCCTGCTCCGGCTCCCTACTTCCTGTTCGCCGACACGACGATCTCGTATCGTTTTGAAACCCGCGCCAAGGAGCCGGGTGTGTCGAACCCCGTGCAGAAGAATGTCGTCTCGCTGACGCATTTTGACGTGACCAAGTGGGGCACGAATTTCGTCAACATCGACGTTTTGAAGTCGAACAATGCTGACGTGGCCAACAATTCGTCGGCTGGCGCTGTGGAAGCCTATGGCCTCTATCGCGGCACGGTTTCGGGCAACTACCTCGCTGGCAAGAAGGCTTTCGCTTTCGGTCCGGTCAAGGACGTGTCGCTCGCGTTCGGTGGTGACATCAACAACAAGAACACCCAGTTCAACCCGCAGAAGCGTCTGGTTGTCGGCGGCGTGCAGGTCGATTTCGACGTGCCGGGCGTGCTGAACGTTGCTCTGCTGGCTGGCAAGGAATGGAACCATTGCGGTATCGACGCAGCTTGCGTCGGCGCTGGCAAGACCACTGACCCGAGCTTCAACACCAATGCTCACATCGAAGTGAACTACATGCAGCCGCTCGCCTTCACTGGCATGCCGCTGAAGTTCTCGGGCTTCACCAACTTCGTCACGCCGAAGGGCAAGGACGGCTCGAACACCCAGACCAAGCTGGAAATCCTCTCGGATAACCGCCTGACGCTGGATTTCGGCAAGGTCGTTGGCTACCAGGCTAACAAGGTCGACACGTTCGTTGGCTATCGCTACTGGATGAACAAGTTCGGCAACCCGAGCAAGAACACCAACGGCGGCGGCACCATCGAAAACCAGATCTACGTGGGCCTCGCTTACCACCTCTGATCTGACTTTTTCGAAAGTCAGGATAGTTTTGAAAGGACGGTGCCTCGGCGCCGTCCTTTTTCTTTGGGCTGGTCAAAGGCCCCACCCGGTTGCAAGCCAGAGCGTCCCCCATTAGTCTAAGCCTAAGAAGAATCCGGCCAAACGGGAGGAAAATATGACGATTTCGGTGAAGCCCCTCGACGCGCCACTGGGCGCGGAAATTGCCGGGCTCGACGTGCGCAACATCACGCCGGAAGATTCCAAAGCCATTCTGGACGCCTTCAACCAGTATCATGTGCTGGTTGTGCATGGCCCGACCATCAACGACGATGAGCTCGTTGAATTCGGCAAGATTTTTGGCCCCATCGAAAAGGCGCGCAAAAAATCGCCGCTGTCACACCGCGACGACATTATGGTGATCTCCAACATCCGCGAGAATGGCGAGCTCGTTGGCTCGCTCCCCGATGGCGAGATGGACTTCCATTTTGACCGCATCCATCAAGCCCAGCCCTGCAAGGGCGCGGCGCTGCATGGCCTCGAAATTCCAGCTGAAGGTGGCGACACCTGCTTTGCCAATATGGTGCGCGCCTATGAGACGCTGCCCGAGGCCACAAAGAAGCGCATCGAAGGCCTGACGGCGCTCAACACCTTCACATATGGCGCAACAAAGCCCGGCACCAAGGACGAGCTTGGCCCCCATGCCATTCATCCCATTGTGCGGCGCATTCCTGAAACCGGGAAAAAGTCACTCTATGTCTGCCGCCTCATGACCGACCATATTGTCGGCATGGACGCAGCTGAAAGCCGCGCTTTGATCGACGAGCTTTGCGACCATATTGAGAATACGGGCCTGATCTACGCGCATCAGTGGAAAGTTGGCGACATTATCGTCTGGGACAATCGCTGCACCAGCCATGCGCGCACAGACTTCTCCGACAAGGAGCGCCGCCTGATGAAGCGCGTGACCATTGGTGATACGGTCCCGCCGATCCAGTAAGCTTCGCAATTCCCCTGAGGGTAAAGCAACGCGCCCGGTTTTCCGGGCGCGTATTTTTATGGCGGAGACCTGCAATTCTTGTAATCTCACGCCCAATGGCGGAGCCAGCAGGACACAACTTGCACTCCGCCTCCAAGCCAGCACCATCGGGAGGGATGAATGGCGCGCCTGAACATCAACGGCAAGATTCATAATATTGACGTCGAGCCAGACACACCTCTGCTCTGGGCGATCCGCGAACAGATCGGCCTGACCGGCACGAAATATGGCTGCGGTGTTGCGGCCTGCGGCGCCTGCACCGTGAATGTCGATGGCGTGCCGACGCGCTCGTGCTCGCTGCCCGTCAGCTCCTTCACCGAGAAGCAGAAGATCGTCACGATTGAAGGTCTGTCAAAGACGGTGACCCATCCCATCCAGCAAGCCTGGCTTGAACTCGACGTGCCGCAATGCGGCTATTGCCAGTCGGGTCAGATCATGGCGGCGGCTGCGCTGATCGCCAAGCATCCGGAACCCACCGATGCGCAGATCAATGAAGAGATGACCAACATCTGCCGCTGCGGCACGTACAATCGCATTCGTGCGGGTGTGAAACTGGCCGCCAAAAATGCCAAAGGCACCAAAGGTGCTGACAAGACCAACAAAGCGCAGCGCGCTTGAACCCCGGGAGGATTGACATGACGATTGCGCAAAAACTTTCGCGTCGCGGCTTTCTTGCCGGCGCTGCTGTGGCCACTGGTGGCTTGTCCATTGGCTTTCATATTCCAACCGCGGAAGCGGCTGTCGGCGACACGCCCGAAATCAACGCTTGGGTTGTTGTGAAACCCGACAACACCATTGTTGTTCGCGTCGCGCGCGTCGAAATGGGCCAAGGCACATTGACCGGCTTGTCGCAGCTTGTGGCTGAAGAGCTTGATGCCGATTGGTCGAAGATCACGACCGAATATCCCACACCGGGACAGAATGTGGCGCGCAAGCGCATCTGGGGTGATTTCCAGACCGCCGGTTCGCGCGGCATTCGTGGCTCGGAAGATTATGTTCGCAAGGGCGGAGCGGCCGCACGCATGATGCTGATGCAGGCAGCTGCCAATCAGTGGAAAATGCCTGTTTCAGAACTGACCACCTCCAAGAGCGTGATCTCGCATAAGGCCTCGGGTCGCACCTTGCGCTACGGCCAAGTGGCTGCAGCCGCCGCAAAGCTCGAAGCGCCGAAAGATGTGAAGATCAAGGATCCAAAAGATTGGACGATTGCTGGCAAGCCGCTGCCGCGTCTTGACACCAAAGCCAAGCTCGATGGATCGCAGATCTATTCCATCGACTTCAAAATGCCCGGCATGTTGAACGCTGCCATCAAGGAAACACCTGTGCCCGGTGGCAAGGTGAAAAGCTTTGATGCGGCGAAAGCCGAAAAAATGCGCGGCGTGAAAAAAGTATTGGTGATCGATGGCAATGCTGTCGTGGTTGTCGCCGACACATGGTACCGCGCCAAGACGGCACTCGATGCGATCAATATTGTCTGGGATGACGGGGCAAATGCGTCTGTCTCAACCGCCTCGATCAAGGCCATGCTGACCGAAGGGCTTGATGCCAAGCAAGCGTTTGTTGGCAACAAGAAGGGCGATGTCGAAACTGCGATTGCTGGTGCGACAAAGAAAGTGGAAGCGGTCTATCGCTATCCCTATCAGAGCCACATGACCATGGAGCCCATGAACGCCACGGCTCAGTGGACGCCTGAAAAGTGCATGGTCTGGACGTCGACGCAAAATGCTGAGGCAGCGCTTGCCACAGCCGTGCCGGCCTCTGGCCTGCCGATTGAAAAATGCGATGTCATCCGCATGAATCTGGGCGGCGGCTTTGGTCGTCGTTCCTCCAGCCATGACTATGTGCGCCAGACTGTGCTTGTGGCCAAAGAGCTTCCCGGCACGCCGGTGAAACTCATCTGGTCACGCGAGCAGGATGTGACGCATGGCACCTATCATCCCACCACCATGTGCAAGCTCACTGGCGCGCTGGATGACAAGGGCAATGTGGTTGGCCTGCATATGCGCATTTCCGGCCAGTCCATTCTGGCAGGCCTGCGTCCCGAAGCGCTCGTCGAGGGTCGCGACCCCGGCACGTTCCAGGGCCTCAATGCGCAGGGTCCGGAAGGTCAGTTTGGTTATGACATTCCCAACCTGCTCGTCGATCATGCGATGCGCAACCCGCCCTTCCGTCCCGGTTTCTGGCGTGGTGTGAACAACAACCAGAATGCGATCTATCTGGAATGTTTCATGGATGAGATGGCGCATGCCGCCGGACAGGATCCGCTCGAGTTCCGCCGCAAGATGATGAAGAACTATCCCAAGCATCTTGCCGTGCTGAATACGGTTGCGGAAAAATCGGGCTGGGGCAAGCCCACAGCACCGGGTGTCTTCCGCGGTATTTCGCAGCACATGGGCTATGGCTCTTATGTTGCCGCTGTTGCGGAAGTCTCGGTGAGCGCCAAAGGTGAAGTGAAGATTCATCGCATCGTCGCGGCCACCGATTGCGGCCATGTCGTCAATCCGCAGCAAGTCGCCGCCCAGATCGAAGGCTCGTTTGCCTATGGTCTGTCAGCGCTTCTCTACGGTGAAATGACCGTCAAGAATGGCCGTATGGAGCAGGAAAACTTCGACACTTATGAAGTGATGAAGATGGCCGATATGCCGCCAGTGGAATCTTATCCTGTCCCGTCAGGCGGATTCTGGGGTGGCGTGGGTGAGCCGACGATTTTCGTCGCAGCCCCTGCTGTGCTCAATGCGATCTTTGCTGCCACCGGCAAGCGCCTGCGCGATGTGCCGCTGAAAAACCTCGATCTCCGCAAGGCCTGATCGATGACAGCGCGAAGCACATTTCACTTCGCAACAACAAAGGGGGGAGCGCTCATGGCGCTCCTCTTCTGCCTTGCCGGGCCAGCATCAGCCGCCCCGCCCGATGTTTCCAAAGCGCCTGCGGGTGCCTCCGCCTGTCTGGGCTGTCATGGCGCGAGCGAAACAGAATTGCCCTCTCTGAACAAACTCTCGGCGAGCGAGATTGAAAGCGCCATGGATGCGTTTCGCTCAGGCGCGCGCGAAGCGACCTTGATGAACCGCATCGCCAAAGGTTTCACACCAGATGAAACACGCGCGCTGGCACAATGGCTCGTCACGCAGGGGCGCGCGCCATGAGCCTCACCCGCCGCACGCTTCTGGCGACCTCCGCCGCAGCACTCGCCGCCCCCGCCCTCGCGCAAGCACCAGCAAAAGTCGTCGTCATCGGCGGTGGTTTTGCTGGCGCAACAGCAGCGCGCTTCCTGCAGCGTGAAGGTGTGTCGGTCACATTGGTTGAACCCAATGCGCAATATATATCCTGCCCATTCAGCAATGCAGTGCTGGCTGGCCTGCGCGATCTCTCGCAACAGACCTTCACTTACAAAGCGATTGCTGCGCAAGGCATCACCATCGCGCAACAGGCCGCCACGCAGATCGATGCGCAAGCACGCCGCGTGACGCTGACTGACGGCACGGTGCTGACCTACGACCGTCTTGTCATGGCGCCGGGCATTGATCTGAATTTCGCGGGCCTTCCGGGCTATGATGAAGCCGCCAGCACTCTTATGCCACATGCGTGGAAGGCAGGTCCGCAGACGACATTGCTGCGCCAGCAGCTTGAAGCCATGCCCGATGGCGGCGCGGTGATTATTTCAGCGCCTGCCAATCCGTTTCGTTGTCCGCCCGGCCCTTATGAGCGCGCGAGCCTCATTGCCTGGTATCTGAAGACCAACAAGCCAAAGTCGAAACTTCTGATCCTTGATGCCAAGGATGCGTTTTCAAAGCAGTCACTTTTCACCGCCGCGTGGAAAGAGATTTATGGCGACATGATCGAATGGATCGGCCTGTCAGGCGGCGGCAAAGTCACGGAAGTGAAGGCGCGCGAGAACATCTTCGTCACCGAATTTGGCGAACACAAAGCCGATGTTGGCAATGTCATCCCGCCACAACGGGCTGGCCGCATTGCAACCATCGCAGGTGCGACAGATCAGACGGGCTGGTGCCCGATTGATCCCGTGACATTCGAAGCCAAGCTCGTTCCCAACATCCATGTCATCGGTGACGCTGCGGTCGGCGGCGGCATGCCCAAGTCCGCTTTCGCCGCCAATGCGCAAGCCAAGGCCTGCGCTTATGCTGTGAGCGCACTTCTGCGCGGTGACAATCCGGCAGAGCCCAAACTCATCAACACCTGCTATTCGCTGGTGAAACCTGACTATGCCATTTCGGTGGCTGGCGTTTATGCACCTGCCAAAGGTCTGCTCGCGGATGTGCAGGGTGCGGGAGGCGTGAGTGTCGCCAATGCACCAGCCAGCGTGCGCGCGGCAGAAGCCCATTATGCAGACGGCTGGTTCAAGACGATCACGCAAGAAGTGTTCGGCTAAGTCACACAACATAATTCCACGTATCGACGTCGCCAACTTACAACTTGACGGTTGGTTGTTCATCAAAACTATTCTGTCATGCTGATGCCTTCAACAGGAGGCAGTAGCATGACCGATCCTCACGTATCAGGTAGCCTTTCTTTTCCTGTCGGTATGATTATTGCCGCCCTTTGGCCAGGCGTCGATCAAGGGGGCTGGTTTTATTGCGATGGAAGAACAATAGATTCGAAAAAATATCCAGAATTGGACCATTTGTTATATCAACACACATTGCCCGATCTGCGCGGCAGATATCTTTGGGGGGCGGACAGTGCTGTCATGCCTTTCCAATTATATTGGAGCCGAACCAATCAGTATGGCGCGTTTACAAAAACGCCACCGCAAGGTGGTGTCACCAATGCCGATAATCTCATCGTTCTCGACACGAAAAACATGCCATCCCATCAGCATTTCGGCTTATCAGATACCAATCTAGGTCAAGCCACCTGGCCATATGGCGAGACACTTGGAGCAACCATCAACCTTGCTAAAGGCGTCGCGACAGAATCAACGGCGCTATACGGCACAACATCAGCAGGCGGCGACCCAAATAACAACAATGAGGCGGTGGGGTTCAGTATCTTTCAGCCCAGCTATTCCGTGAATTATTTCATCTACAGCGGCGTTATCTCGTCTTGATTTTATTGTGGTTGAGGCCAGCCCCATGTTTTCATCCCTGGATTCACATTCGAAGTGCAACGCGGTTTAGCGACTGACTGAAAAGCTCGTGTGGTGTCTTGAACGCCAGTCGCTTTCGGGGCCGATTATTCAACAGGTCTTCAATTTGAGCAAGTTCAGTATCTGTCACTGACGATAGTGGTCGC
>CANGBC010000011.1 GCA_947452005.1 Beijerinckiaceae bacterium
TCGCCGCATCGGCGCGATCAAGGATCGCGAAGAAGTGGTGGGCAACCAGACCCGCGTGAAAGTGGTCAAGAACAAGGTCGCACCGCCCTTCAAACAGGTCGAATTCGACATCATGTACGGCGAAGGCATTTCCAAGATGGGCGAGCTCGTCGATCTGGGTGTGAAGGCTGGCGTGGTCGAAAAGTCGGGCGCCTGGTTCTCCTATGACAGCCAGCGTCTGGGTCAGGGCCGCGAAAATGCCAAAACCTTCCTCAAGCAGAACCCGGATGTCGCAGCCAAGATCGAAACGACGATCCGCGCCAATTCTGGCCTGATTGCCGAGAAGATCCTGGAAAACGGCCCGGAAGAATCTGACGCCGACGGCGAAGAATAAGATGGTTTGCGCCCGACTTGCTTGCGAGCCGGGCGCCCAAAAAGGCCCCAAACGGGCCTGACCAGCGCCTCTTTCAGGGCGCAGACGATATTCTGGACGAATTCGAGGGAGAGGGTCGGTTGCCGCCCGCCGCTCCCGAAGCCCCTAAACGGAAGGTCCCCCCCGTCACGGGCCGAATTCGTCCAGCTCTTCTCTCACGCCATGACGCGTGTCGCGCGGCTCACAAACACAGCCCGCACCCCCCACCTGCTCTCCACATGTCCAGCTCTTGTCCAGCAACTGCCCTCGACTCATGCCCCAGCCCCCGCTAGAACGGGCGCGGCTTTGAAGAGCGGGCGAAAGCCCTTGTTTTTCGGGTCAATCCTTGAGGAACGGGGCTTCCCTCCATGGGCGCCCTTCACCCGCGCGCCCATGGGCGCATCGGGCCTGCAGCGAGCTTTTTTGCGATGAGCGGCGTTAACGAAATCCGGTCAACCTTTCTCGATTTCTTCAAGGCCAACGGCCATGAGAGCGTTGCCTCCTCGCCGCTCGTGCCGCGCAATGACCCGACCCTCATGTTCACCAATGCGGGCATGGTGCAGTTCAAGAATGTGTTCACCGGCGTTGAAAAGCGCCCGTATACGCGCGCCACATCCTCGCAAAAATGCGTGCGCGCGGGTGGCAAGCACAATGACCTCGAAAACGTCGGCTATACAGCCCGCCATCACACATTCTTTGAAATGCTCGGTAATTTTTCCTTCGGCGATTATTTCAAGGAAGAAGCGATTTCGCTCGCCTGGAATTTGATCACCAAGGAATTCCAGCTCAACAAAGACCGCCTGCTGGTCACCGTCTATCACACCGATGATCAGGCGGCGGATTTGTGGAAGAAGATTGCGGGCTTCAGCGATGACCGCATCATCCGCATTCCCACCTCCGACAATTTCTGGGCGATGGGTGACACAGGCCCCTGCGGCCCCTGCTCCGAAATTTTCTACGACCAAGGTGAGAGCCTGGCTGGTGGCCCGCCCGGCTCACCTGATGAAGATGGCGATCGGTTCCTGGAATTCTGGAACCTCGTGTTCATGCAATATGAGCAGGTGTCGAAAGACGAGCGCGTGGCGCTGCCCAAGCCGTCCATCGATACTGGCATGGGGCTTGAGCGTATCGCCGGCATCATGCAGGGCGTGAAATCAAATTATGAAATCGATCTGTTCAAAGCGCTGATCCGCGCGGGCGAAGATGTGATTGGTGTGTCGGCGACGGGCGCCAATACAGCGAGCCATCGCGTGATTGCCGATCATTTGCGCGCCTCTGCCTTCCTAGTGGCCGATGGCGTCAATCCATCCAATGAAGGCCGCGGCTATGTGCTGCGCCGCATCATGCGCCGCGCCATGCGTCATGCGCAGATTCTCGGCGCCAAAGAGCCGGTCATGTACAAGCTGGTGCCGGCTCTCGTGCGCGAGATGGGTGCAGCCTATCCCGAACTCATTCGCGCCGAAGCGACCATCACCGACACGCTCAAGACCGAAGAGACGCGTTTCCGTACAACCCTCGTGCGCGGCCTTGCCATTCTGGACGACGAGACAAAGAGCCTGAGCGCTGGCGCCAAATTGTCTGGCGATGTTGCGTTTAAACTCTATGACACATTCGGCTTCCCGCTCGATCTGACGCAAGATGCTTTGCGTCTGCGCAAGATTGATGTCGACACCGATGGGTTCAATGCCGCAATGGAGCGCCAGCGCGCAGAAGCGCGCAAGGCATGGTCAGGCTCGGGCGAAGCCGCCACTGAAACCGTGTGGTTTGGCATTCGCGAAAAACTCGGCGCGACGGAATTTCTGGGCTATGGCACAGAAACAGCCGAAGGCATTGTGTCGGCCCTCGTGCGCGAGGGAAAACCCGTTGAGACGCTCAACGCAGGCGACACCGGCATTATCATCGTCAATCAGACACCCTTCTACGGCGAGTCAGGCGGGCAGGTCGGCGACACGGGCGTGATGACAGCTGCTGGCGTCAAAGTCGAGATCATCAACACGCAGAAAAAACTGGGCGACCTGTTTGTGCATGAAGCCAAGGTCATCGAAGGCAGCGTGACGATTGGCGCGGCGCTCGAATTGCATGTTGACCATGCGCGCCGCACATCCATTCGTGCGCATCACTCAGCCACGCATTTGCTGCATGAAGCTTTGCGCGTTGTGCTGGGCGATCACGTCGCACAAAAAGGCTCGATGGTGGCGGGTGATCGTCTGCGTTTCGACTTCACGCATAACAAGCCGATCAGCGATGACGAGCTGGCGCGCATCGAAGACATTGCCAACAAGGTCGTGTTGCAGAACGAGCCGGTGGTCACACGCCTCATGGCTCAGGATGAAGCGATTCAATCTGGCGCACGCGCTTTGTTTGGCGAAAAATATGGCGATGAAGTGCGCGTGGTCACCATGGGTACAGCGGATGGCCCCAATGGCCCGCGTCCCTTCTCGGTGGAATTGTGCGGCGGAACGCATGTGTCGCGCACCGGTGACATTGGTCTGGTGACCATTGTCAGCGAAGGCGCAGTGGCGTCAGGCGTGCGTCGTGTGGAAGCCAAGACCGGTGATTTCGCGCGCCGTCATCTCAATGCACAATCGGTGGCGCTGCAGGGGCTTGCTGATTTGCTGAAGACGCCAGCGGATGATGCCGCCGAACGTCTGCAGGCGCTTCTGGAAGAGCGCAAAAAGCTTGAGCGCGAATTGTCAGATGCGCGCAAGAAGCTCGCCATGGGCGGCGCCGGTGCGGGCGCTGACAATACGATCAAAGAGATTGGCGGCGTGAAGCTTTACGCGCGCGCGGTGAGCGGCGTTGAGATGAAAGATCTCAAGTCCTTGGCCGATGAAGCCAAGCAACAGGTTGGCGCTGGCATTGCGGCGATTGTCGGCGTGTCAGATGACGGCAAGGCTGGCGTCGTTGTGGGTGTCACGGCTGACATGGTAGGGCGTTTCAACGCGGTGGATTTTGTGCGCGTCGCCTCTGAAGCTTTGGGTGGCAAGGGTGGCGGTGGCCGCCCCGACATGGCGCAGGCTGGCGGACCAGACGGCGACAAGGCGGATGACGCGTTGAAAGCCATTGCCGCACTTCTCGAACAAAAGGCAGCGGGCTAAGGCCCGCGCCATTTTTCGCATCACCAGCGCAGCTTTGATGCATCGCAAAGCGTTTGGCTGAGCGAGAGGCGACACTGTCCTCACGCCCACAGGAGCGCGTGCCATGTTCCGCAATATTCTGGTGCCAGTTGATCTGGCCGAATTGACTTTGTCGAAAGTCGCCATTGAACAGGCGGCCGAGCTTGCCACGCAATCAGGCGGCGCTTTGCGCCTTGTGAATGTGCAATCACTGCTGCCCGCCACCTTCATGGATTATGTGCCCGCCGATTTTGACGCGCAGATGCAAGAGAATGCGCAAAAATCTCTGGAGCATGTGGCCGATCGTGTGCCGCTGCCGCGCGAGCATGTGTCAGTCACGGTGCGCACGGGTGGCATTTATCCCGAGATCCTGGCGGAGGCTGATGCCTGTGGGGCTGATCTGATCGTGATCGGGTCACATCGCCCGGCCATGTCGACCTATCTTCTGGGTTCGAATGCCAAAACAGTGGTCCGCCACGCCAAATGTTCGGTCTTGGTGGTGCGCGGCTGAACCCGTTGCATTGCAAGGTCGCCAAGCTGAAACCCGGCTGCTAAGCTTCACCTATGTTGCGCCTCATTCTCCTTCGACATGCCAAGGCCGCCGCCTATGCCGGCGGGGGTGATGCTGAGCGCGCGCTCACAACGCGGGGGCGCAGCGCAGCCCGCGATATAGGCGTTTGGCTGGCGCAAGCGGCCATCAAACCAGATCTCGCCGTCATCTCCACAGCCCGGCGCACGCGCGAGACATGGGCGATTGTGGCCGATGCCGCACATTACGATGCGCCCGTTCTCGACGAGCAAAGGCTCTATCTGGCCGAACCCCCAGTCCTGCTTGAGCTGATGCACCTGACGCCAGCGTCGGTCCACACGCTGTTGTGTGTCGGGCACAATCCGGGGTTTCATGATTATGCGCTGGAGATGATCGGCACCGATGGCGAAGCGCTCATGCGACTTGAGCGCGGACTGCCAACCGCGGGGCTCGTCATCATTGATTTTGACGCAAACCATTGGCGTGACGTGCAACAAGGCTCAGGGCAGCTGGTGGCGTTTGTGACGCCCGAGGATGTGGCTTAGGCGCGCGCCCGCCCTGAAGCATTGCGCCATGGATTGCTTCGCTGACGCTCGCAATGACGAAGCCGATCAGGGGCGGGGTTCTTACCCCTGCCGCTCCGGCGTTTCCACAACGAGGCCGTCGAGCTCGGGGGTCAGTTTGATCTGGCAGGCCAGACGCGAATTGGGGCGCACGTCGAAGGCGAAGTCCAACATGTCTTCTTCCATGGATTGCGCCTTAGGCAGGCGGTCTTTCCAGGCGTCAGCAACATAGACGTGGCAGGTGGCACAGGCGCAGGCACCGCCGCATTCCGCCTCAATGCCGGGGATGCTGTTCTTCATGGCCACTTCCATGACACTGGCGCCGACATCGGCCGCCAAAGTCCGGGATTGGCCGGAATGATCGATAAAGGTGATCTGAACCATGCGCACGGGAGCCCTTGTCTGTGGTCTCCCGTGGTTAAAACATTGGCGGGCTTTTGGCGAGGGCGCTCAAGACCCGATCAGCTGCCCAATCACCTCATGAGCCAAAGCAATCTCGGCCCCCAGATGCTCCAGCGCCGGACGCCCGGCCTCCCCGGTCGAGGAGGACACGACCACCGCCTCATAGGCCAGACAGGCGGACGCAACCCCAAAGGCGCCGGCAATCCGGGCCGAGGCCGCCAGCATGCGGGCCAGATCCGCAGCCACCGCTCCATCGCGGGAGTCCAATGTGGTTAACCGGGCCATAGCCTGAGCCGCCTGCTGGTCAAACAGGGCCAAAATTTCGGTCTCCCGGTCTTTGTCCCCAAGCGACTGGCGGGCCAGATGGATCAGATCAAGGGTGGGGCGGGAATGGCTCCGGGGCATCCGCGCAACCGGCGTAACCTCCACTAGAGGTTCATTAAGGCGAGGTGACACCTTTGACATTCAACAACTCTCCGCAACACTCAGAAACTCTTTTGTCGACAACGACCTGCACTGGTCTCGCCTTGGTTTGACCATTGTCGCGCGCCAAGATGAAACCAGCGTTAACGCTGTTTGCGAATAGCGTGGCGCTAAGGTTCCTAAAGGGACTGGATTTCGATACATTGATGATTGGTTAATTGGATACGTGCGCTCGAGGCCCTTTGCGCGCGCGTGTCTTTGACAACCACCGGCCCTGCCGGAGTTGCGGTGAGTACAAGAGGCACATGATGGCCACACAACCTAAGGCCCAGGATCCGACTGCGGCGGCGCTGTCTGCGATTGAAGAGGCGCTGAATCTTGCGCAAAGCGCAGAGCCAGCCCGTCAGGAACCGACACTTGATGCCTCCAGGCCCGCATCACCACCCATGATGAATGAACGCGCGACACCGCGCATGTCAGACACGGCAGATGAGCGCGCACAACGCCGCGCCAAAGACGAGCCGCGCAAAGATGCGCGCGCAGACGCGGCGCCTGCAGCGCCCCTGCCCTCCATTCCTGCTGCCAATGACGACCGCCGCTCGGTTGGCCAATTGCTGCAAGCTTTCAACACACGCGCAAGCTCGACCCCCACGACATTGGCCACCGCAACCTCTGCTGGCTGGCTGGTCCTCATGGGCTTTTACGCGACCACACTTGGCCCCATCGCCACGCTGACACTGCCGCAAGTGATCACGCTCGCCTTGATCGCACTGGGCCCCGTGCTGTTCCTCTTCGTCACAGCGTCCATGATGCGCCGGACACAGGAAATGCGTCTCACCGCGCAGGCCTTGACCGAAGTCGCCATGCGTCTGGCGGAGCCAGAATCCGTAGCTACCGAACAAGTTGTCACGCTCTCGCAGGCTATCCGCCGCGAAGTCGCCTCCATGGGCGATGGCATTGAACGCGCTTTGGCGCGTGCCAGCGAACTCGAAACCGTCGTGCGCGCAGAAGTCTCGACACTCGAGCGCTCCTACACAGAAAATGAACGCCGCATCCGCGCGCTGATTGACGAGCTGTCGTCTGAGCGTGAAGCCATTGTCGTCAACGCCGACCGCGTTCGCCAAGCCATTTCGGGCGCACATGAAGCGCTGTCGCGCGATCTTGAACATGCCAGCGCCATCATCGCCGAACAGGTGGGTGAAGCCGGTGCACGGGTCAGCGAATTGCTCGGCTCCAAGGGCGAAGAGATCAGCCAGTCGCTGGCTGCAACCGGTGACGATCTGGTTGGCCGCATCAACAATCACGGTTCCGAGATTGTCAGCCGTCTCGAAGAGACCGGCCACAATGTCACCGACAAGCTCAATGAGGCGACCTTCTCGATCGGCGACCAGATTGGCTCGCGCATCGACGAACTCGAAACGCGCCTGAAGACAACGGGCGAAGCGCTCGTCTCTGACATTTCGACACGCGGCAATGATGTTGTCCTGCGCATCGATGAATCGGGCCTGCGCATCACCGACCGCCTTGTCGACTCGGCTGAGAAAATCGAGAACACGATTGCCCTCAATGGCAATAATCTCGAAGACCGCATCAACGTCACGGGTGAGCGCATTTCCTCGCTCATCTCCGAGCGCGCCAACACCGTCTATGACCTGTTCCACACATCGGGTCATGAACTGGCGACGCAGCTTGAAAATCATCACATCCAGCTGTCGGAAAATCTGGAGCGCGAGGTCAGTGATCTCACCAGCCGCTTCATCACATCCGCTGAAGATGCCATCACCGCCATTGGCGTTCATGCCGATCGCGTGACCGAACATGTGGCTGACCGTTTGGTCGTGTTTGAAAACACCGTCCTCACGCAGGGTGGCCGCGTCTCAGAAGCTCTGACCGACCGCCTCGTGCAGTTCGAGACGAGTGTGGTGGCCAATGGCGACCGCATCTCGAGCGAAATGGCCGAACGCCTCGTGGCCTTCGAACATGTCATGCAGAGCCAGAGCGAAGTGCTGGCCGGGCAGATTGCCGAACAGGCCGAACGCTTCACGGGTGATATTGCTGCCAGCCTCGTCAAGGCTGAAGAAGCCATCGTTGTTCAGGGCAGCCAGCTGGCTGATCGCATCAGCCGTCAGGCCGATACGTTCACGCAGGATGTCTCCGGTCGTTTCGCGGCCATCGAAGATACATTCACCGTACATGGCACCGCGCTCACGCAGCGTCTGGATGCACATGCCGAATCCACGGCCACGCTGCTCGAGAGCCGCGTGCGTGACTTTGAAGAGCGCACCTCTTCCAAGTCGCATGAGATTGCAGCCTCGCTCGACACGCTGATCGGCAAGATCGACAGCGGCCTTGATGCGCGCGCCAAGTCTCTCAACGAAACACTCGCCCAACGCGCGCTGGAAGTGGCGCAGGTGCTGGGCGAAGGTGGCCGTCAGGTCACCCGCGCGCTCGACGCCAAGGCGCAGGAAATCGACGCCATTCTCGTCGAACGCTCCACTGCCCTCTCCGAGACACTCTCGTCAAAGGCACAGGAGATCAATGCGGTTCTGGGTGGTCGTGCCGACGACATTGCCTCGACACTCGACTCGCGCATCACCAATTTCGAAGAACGCGTTGTGGGTCGCCTCAACACGGTTTCCGACGAAATCGAAACGCGTGGCCGCTCGGTCACCGACAATCTCGAAACCCGCATGTCGCAACTCACCGACCGCATGCGTGAGCGTGGCGATGTGCTGAGCGAGATCATCACGGGCCGCACAGCCGAACTGCAATCCCTCATCGAGACGCAAGGCCCGATGCTGGTCGATCTCATCGCCGCCAAGGGTGCCGAGATCAGCCACGATATCGCCCATGTCGCCGAAGAGGCTGCAGCGGCCATCGAGCTGCGCACCTCGGACATCACGCAGGGCCTCGCCCAGACGGGTCTCGATTTGCGCGACGCCATCGAAACGTCGTCCGAGTCGTTGCGCTCCACCAAGGATCGTCTGCGCACAGAAATCTCGGTGTTGCTCGAGCAGCTGCGTGACACATCCGGCGTTCTGCAGCAGGTTGTCGGCCAGGCTGGTGAAAATCTGGCTGGTGTCGAAGGCGCCTTGGTTGCCCGCGTCAACGACTTCTCGTCGGCAATTGACCACGTCAACACGCAGGTTCATGCGCTCACCGATACGGCTGTCACGACGCTGGAAAGCGCCGATGCGGTCGCCGCGCGCATCGAACAGTCCAACTCCTATCTGGCTGGCATTTCCGCGCAGGTCGCGCAGAACCAGCAGGACGTCAATGCCGCGCTCGACTCGCGCCGCATCGAACTCGATGCCACGATCGCTGGCATGGAAGCCCGCACGCATGAATTCGAAAGCATGATGCGCACCTTCGCGGTGGCAGTGGATGATGCCTTCCGCCGCGCTGAAGCGCGTGCGCGTGACATTGGGGGGTTCATCACTGAATCCACGCAGTCAGCTGCTGGCATGATTGCTTCGCAATATGACGAAGTGCGCAATGCCTCGGCGCAGGAACATGAACGCACCGCCGCAGCGATGCGCCAGTCCTTCGCTGAAGCGAATGCGGAAATCGCCGACCTCTTCGCGGCGGCGCTTGAGCGCTTCCGCAATGCGTCGGGCGAAATCCACGGCATGTCGGGCGAGATCAAGCGCGAGCTGGAATCCACCCGCAACGAATTGCGCCGTGGCGCCGTCGAACTGCCGCGCGAAACAGCCGAGCAAGCCGCTGCCATGCGCCGTGTGGTCGCCGAACAGATCAAGGCCCTGAACGAGCTGAACGACATTATCGCGCGTTCGGGTCGCTCTTATGACATTGCCGAGCCGATCGTGACCGCAACCGCGCCGCGCCGTGCTGACACACCGCGCATTCCTGAGCCTGCCCGCGTCACCGAAACCGTGCGCATGCAGCCAGAAGCCCCGCGTGCACCTGAAACCGTGCGCATGGCTGAGGCCTATCGAGCGGAAGAGCCGGCCCCGACACCGCTGCGTCGTCCGGTCACCAATCTGCGCAAGCCCACGCCCGCTGCCCCTGCCCCGCAGGACAAGGGCGCTGGCTGGTTGTCGGACCTCTTGGCCCGCGCCTCGCGTGATGAAGGCGAAGTGCGCGAGCGCGTGCGCCCGGCCCCGACCGGCCTCGACGCCATCACCATGGACATTGCCCGCATGGTCAACCATGAAGCGGCCGTAGATTTGTGGGATCGCTACAACCGCGGTGAGAACAATCTGTTCTCGCGCCGCCTCTACACGCCACAAGGCCAGCAGGCCTTTGACGAAATCCGCCGCCGCTATCGCGCCGAGCCGGAATTCCGCGACACGGTGGATCGCTACACGGGTGAGTTCGAACGTCTGCTGACGGAAGTCTCGCGCGATGATCGTGACGGCATGATGACCCGCACCTATCTGACCTCCGAGACCGGCAAGGTCTACACAATGCTCGCCCATGCGGCAGGGCATTTTGAATAAGGTCTGATGGATTGCGATGAACAAGAAGGCGGGCTTTGGCCCGCCTTTTTCTTTTCCTCGTCATTGCGAGGAGGCCGAAGGCCGACGCGGCAGTCCATAATGCGCCACGTGTGGCCATCTGGATTGCTTCGGCTCACGCTCGCAAACTAAACCTTAGAAGCCGCCCACGTCACAATCTGGCTCAGCACCTGCTGGCTGGCGGCATCCAGAGCCTCGACAGCCGAAGCGCCCTCACCGGCTTCTCCCGGTGCATGGCCCGTGAAAATCTGGGCGGCGAGAATTTTGCCCGTGGTGTCGAGCAGGCGCACCGAGATCTCGACCTTGGCCTGGCCTTCGGCCGCATCCATTTCGAAGCGGCGGACATCCCAAGCCAGCGAGCGGTCGGCGGCCGCGCCATCGCCGGGACGACTGACGCTTCTGACCAGTTTAGCATTCTCAAAGGTCTGGATGAGGCGGCCCTGCAGCAGGCGTGGCAGGCGCTCCGTCCACTGGGCCCCCTTGATCACAGCCATGGCCGCCGGGCCTGTGCGCACGGCGATACGGTCCGTGTCAGCGGGTGCTGGTGCAGAGGGCTCAGGGATGGCCAGCACGCCCGAGGCCGCGCGGGCGCGCAGATTGGTGCTGGGTGCCGAGAGATCAAACGTGGCCATTGGCGCAGAGCCACAGGCGGCCAAAGACAAGGAAAGGCCAAGCACGGCGGACAGCCGGACGCCGGTCGCAGCCGCGCGCGGGCGGAGCATCGTCAAGGCATCTGAAAAAGGCGTCACGCGGGTCTCCGGCTGGATGATTCCATGCGCTCTCGCCACAGAACATGAGCCGGGGCAGTGAAGCAAGGTCTTGTGGTGACGCAACAGGCCCTGCGGCCAAGAAGTCACGGATTTCAACGCCCGTATTCAGGAACCGAGGGCTTGGCGCCGAAAATCACCTGTTCAGGGTTCTTGCCCAGCGACCGCACGGTGCGGTTGATCTCGTCCAAAGTCTTGCGCGCGTCCACTGCCAGAGCCTCATATTGCTTGAGGCCGGGGCCGGTGAAATTCTTCACACCCGCTGTCATTTCCTTGGTCCGCTGATCGAGATTATCAGCCAGTTTGCGGATGGAACGCACAGTCTCGCTCAACTCGTCAAAAACCGCGCCCTGCCCCTTGCTGCCTCCCAAAAAGGCCTCAATCCGCTCAGCCGTGCCATTAAGCTTGGCTGTCAGCTCAGCAGCATTTTTGAGAGCGGCGGAGATATTGTCGCGATTGTCATCGAGCGTGGTGAGAAAGCGATCAAGTGAATCGATCGCGTGTCCAATGCGCTGCGGATCGGCACTGCCGAGCAACCGGTCCACTTTGTTGGCGAGCTCTTGCAGCGTTTCGACAATGTTTTGGAAATCGGACCGGTCAGCGCGAATTTCGGCAACGCCGCCGCCCTTGGTCTCAAGCCGATCAGCACCCGCTGAACCACCCGCCAGCGCGATGGAGCCCACACCCGTGAGGCCCTGATATTCGAGGCGCGCGCGTGTGTCGATTTTGACAGGCGTGCGACGATCAACCTCGATCATGGCGTAAACTTCGGACGGGTCGGGCGCGAGATCGATATTGACCACTTCGCCAACCTTTAGGCCGTTGAAGAGCACTTGCGAGCCGCGCGTCAGGCCGGACACCGAGGAGGTGAAGACAATGCGATATTGATCGCGGCCCGCCTGTTTGTTGACGCCGCCCGAAAACCAGAAAATGAACAGAAAGGCGCCCAGCACAACAGCTAGGGTGAAAGCGCCGATCAGCGTGTAATTGGCTCTGGTTTCCATGTCTCTCCCGAATCTTAAGCGACAGTCGCAGTCTTTGATGGCCCTTTCAAGATGAAGCGCCGCGCGCCTTTGCGCGCGCCCCATGGAAATAGGACTGCACCCAAGGGTGGCGCACCTGCAAAATCTCCTCCAGCGTACCGGCTGCGACAATTTTGCGATCCGCCAGCGCCGCAATGCGGTCGCAGATCGAATAGAGCGAATCCAGATCATGCGTGACCATGTACACGGTCAAGCCGAGCGTCTTTTGCAGCGTGCGGATGAGCGTGTCGAACTCGGCCGCGCCAATCGGATCAAGACCTGACGTTGGCTCGTCGAGGAACAGGATTTCGGGATCGAGCGCCAAGGCACGCGCCAGTGCGGCGCGTTTGATCATGCCGCCGGACAATTCGGAGGGAAATTTTTCAGCCGCATCGGCGGGCAGACCGACCATGCGGATTTTGAGCATGGCCAGCTCATCCATCAGCTCTTGGCTGAGATGGAGATATTCACGCATCGGCACTTGAATGTTCTGGCGCACGGTGAGGCCTGAGAAGAGCGCGCCATGCTGGAAGAGCACACCCCAGCGCCGCTCCATCGCGCGATGTTCGTCTGGTTTGAGGGCCGCGAGATCCTGCCCAAAGACTTCGATTGATCCTTCACGCTGGTGCACAAGGCCAAGGATGGTGCGCGTGAGAACCGACTTGCCTGTGCCTGAGCCACCGACAAAGCCCAAAACTTCGCCGCGCTTCACATCAAGATCGAGATGATCAAGGATGATCTTCTCGCCAAACCCCACAGTGATGCCGCGCACGCGGATGGCTGGCGTATCAGTCATGTGAAGACTCCGCCGTCATTGCGAGCGAAGCGAAGCAATCCAGAAAGCCTCACGTGGGGCCTCTGGATTGCCGCGTCGGGCTTCGCCCTCCTCGCAATGACGATTGAAAAGCGCATCATCCCGTCCTCAATATTTGATCGCGGCGAAGAACATGGCGAAAATTCCGTCGACCACGATCACCATGAAAATGGATTTGACCACCGATGCCGTGACCTGACGGCCCAGAGATTCCGCCGAGCCTTGCGTGGCCAGCCCCTCCATCGCCGCGATAATGCCGATCACGGTAGCCATGAAGGGCGCTTTGATGAGGCCGACCAGAAATGTGTTCAGCGCAATGGCTGATTGCAGGCGCGCAAAGAAAACCTCTGGCGAAATGTCGCCATAGGTGAGCGCCACCACCATGCCGCCTAAAATGCCTGCCAAATCGGCGAGGAAGGTCAGCAAAGGCAGACTGATGACCAGCGCCAGAATGCGCGGCATGACGAGCACATCAATCGGGCTCATGCCCATGACGCGCAAGGCATCAATTTCTTCGCGCATTTTCATCGACCCCAGTTCAGCCGTTATGGCTGAGCCTGAGCGACCCGCGATCATGATGGAGGTGAGCAGCACCGCCAATTCGCGCAGGGTCAGAATCCCGATGAGATCAACCGAGAATGTGGCCGCACCGAATTTCTGCAATTGAAAGATGGATTGTTGCGCGACAATACAGCCGACCAGAAAATTGATCAGCACAATGATGGGCAATGATCGAAAGGCAAAGGCCTCGACGTGAAAGACAACCGAGGTGCCGCGCAGCCGCGCCGGATTGAGGATGACACGCACCAGCGCGTGCACGACTTTGCCCAAAAATGTCATGCCACCCAGAAGATTGCGCGCAATACCCACAATCGTCTCACCAATATCAGCCAGCAGATCGACAAACAGATTGCCGTGGCGTGCGACGGGCTGAGGCACGGGCTCATATCTGGATTCGGTCAACAGCAGCGTGAAATCGGCTCGCGCCCCGCCATAATCTGCATCAATCCCGTGTGCCACCAGATCAGCGCGCACACGATCAACCAGCCAGGCCCCCGCCGTGTCGATGCGCTCGATATGTTCAAGATCCAGCGTCACCTTCAAGGCGCGATGCGCACTCGCCAGCAATTTGCGCGAGGCGGCTTCCAGCTGCGCAGAGACAGCCAGCGTCCATTCACCCGACAGCACCAGATGCAGGCGCTCACCGACGAGTTTCTCGGAAAAGCCGGGCTCGCGCGCCATCTACATCACTCCATGACAGCGGCTTTGAGAATACAAACCATTGTGGCATGCGCAGGCTTTTTGCCCGTATTGCGGATGACATGCGGGCGATCACAGCGATAGCGCAACGTATCACCCGCCTTTGCCTGTTCGATCACGCCAGACACTTCAACTTCCAGTTCGCCAGAGATCACCGACAGACATTCAATTGAGCCGCGCTGATGGGGATCGGATTCCAGGATCCCGCCGGGCTCTGCGTGGAAATCATACCATTGCAGCCATTCGACTGTCTTGATCCAGCCAATGATGCCAAGCCGGCATTTGCCATCGTCAGAAAAGAGCATGGGCATTTCGCCCTTGTTGGTCTTTTCAATGAAGGGCTCGTCTTCAGCCGCCTGCAACACGCGCTCGATGGAGACATCCAGCGCCTGCGCCAGACGCCAGATGGTGGCCAGCGTCGGATTGGTCTCGTTGCGCTCGATCTGGCTGATGATGGATTTGGCGACACCCGATTGCTCGGACAATTCGGAAAGCGACAGATTATAGGCCTTGCGCAGACGCTGGACGGTCTTGCCGAGCTGGCCGGACAGAGCCACCGCACCTGCCTCCAATGCTTTCGCCTTGTCCCGACCCTCGACGCCCATGCCCGTCCTGCTCCCCGTCAAATCGTTCCGGAGACTACCCGATTTCGTTTGGAATAACGAACGCTGGTTTTGGCGATTCACGGTTTTTTGGCGCGACGCTCGCTGAAAATGGCGAGCAATCCGCCGCAGACAATGATCGAGGCCCCGACAAGGGCGACAGGTGCTGGCACTTCGCCAAACACAAAGAAACCCAGCGTCAAAGCCCAGATCATGGAGGTGTAATCAAAGCAGGCGACGATGGATGCATCGGCCAGGCGATAGCTTTGCGTCATGAAAATCTGCCCGGCCCCGCCCAAAAGACCCGTGCAGATCAAGGGCCACCAATGGCCGGCCTGCGGCCACACCCAGGCTTGCGAGGCAACAGCGGGACCAAGCGCTGTATCCAGTGGCCAGATTTCGGCCAGCAAAATGATGAGCAGGCTCACCAAAGTGGTCGTGCCCTGGAAATAGAAGACGATGGCGCCCGTGTCTTCGGTGCGCGTGAGGCGGCGCGTCTGGATCATGGCGATGGACACAAGTGCGGCCCCGCCAAAAGCGCAGAGCGCGCCAATGCCATTGGCCGAATGCAGCCCTGCCCCCAAATGCTCCCAGAGCATGACCAGCACACCGCCAAAACCGATGCAGACCGCCGCCCAGCGCATGCCATTGACCCGCTCATGCAGGAGGAGCGCTGCAAAGACGACGATCAGAAGCGGTGCGGCATAGCCAATGGCCGTGACGTCGGCCAGCGGCAGCAGGCCATAGGCGGCAAACATGAGAAACATGCTGCCCACGCCCGCCAGCGAGCGCACGAGATGGCCAGCAAACCAATTAGTATACAGCGCACGCGGAAAATCGCCGCGCATCAGCAGCCAGACCACCAGAACAACAAGGGCAAAGGCCGAGCGGAAAAAGACCATTTCGGCGATTGGATAGGCGCTGTAATATTTGACAAGCGTCAGCATGCCCGAGAAGAGCAAGGTCGATGCGATTTTGGCTGCTATCCCGACGAGCATGATTCCGCTTCTGTTGCGCGCGGCACCATGGGGGGAGTGTGGCCAGATTGTCAAAAGGACGGGCGTGTCTGTGCAACATTTCGATGATCAACAACATCTGCCGATGACGCATCACATCCCCCTCCCCCTTGTGGGGAGGGGCTAGGGGTGGGGGTCGCGCAATGCTTGTGAAATGACCCGCACACAGACACTTTTTACATCGGCGCACCTCACGACCCCCACCTCGCTCGGGCTTTCGCCCGAGTCGTCCTCCCCACAAGGGGGAGAAGGTTTCGATCAGCCAAATTGCGCTCGCAATGACGAGCGTTACTTTTTCGGCGGCTTCACCGGGCCATCGACCGCTGGCAGGCTTTTCAAATATTCCGCCATCGCGTCGCGATCTGATTTGGGCAGTGCCGCCATATTCTTCACAACATCGGCCATGGAGCCCCCCACTTTGTCATCGGGCGTCATGCCCGTTTCAAGCAGATCGAGAACTTCATCTTTCGACCATGAGGCAAAATTCTTGCCTGAAATATTTGGTAAAAATACCTTGCCTTCCGGATCAGGCCCGCCAGCATAGCGCATGGATTTGACGATTCCGCCAAACACATCACGCGGCGAATGACATTCCGCGCAATGGGCCAAGGCTTCGACAAGATAATGGCCGCGGTTCCATTCCACACTCTTCGAGGAATCTTCCGCAATGGGCCCCTTTTCCAGATAGAGTGCCTTCCAGAGCCCGAGACCACGTCTGACATTAAATGGGGGTGGCAGTTCGTGATCGCTCGCGCGCCCCTCAACAGCCGGCAGCGTGCGCAAATACGCCATGAGATCGCGAATGTCTTCAGGCCGCGCATGTGCATAGGTCGTATACGGGAAAGCCGGATAATAATGCTCACCCTTGGGAGACACACCGCGCTGCATGGCATTGGCGAGATCGACCGTTGACCAAGCCCCAAGACCATCCAGCTTGTGCGATGAAATATTGGGCGCCACAAACGTACCAAAATTCGTTTTCAGGCGAAGACCGCCGCCGAGCTTTCTGCGATCCGTATCGCCGGGTGTCGCATGGCATGACGCACAGCCGCCCGCGTTAAAGACAATCTCACCGCGCGAGACATCCCCATCACCGAGCAGGCTTTGCGCTTCCACACTGGAGAGATACGAGGGCGCTGTCAGCCACCAGAAAAGGCCCAAACTCAGAAGAGCCATGCTAGCGACGAGTTTGACAGCGCGTCTCATCGTTAGCGGCGTGGCGCGCGATAGGCGTCGTGGCAGGTATCGCAGTTAGCCACGACTTTGGGGAATTCTACCTTGAAGCTGGCCTCATCCTTGATCGCAGCGCTGGCCACGGAGACGGCTTTTTCGAAATCGGCGTTGACCTGATCGAACTTGGCTTTCTCGGCCCAGATCTTGGGCAAAGCGCGCGTCTCGCCACCCGTCTCGCTTCCCGGCGGAAAAAGACCCGGCAGCTTGTGGTAGTCGGTAGCAAACCCCTTGAGCGTGGCCTGCACTTTGGCAAGATCAAAAGGCTCGGTGCCTTTCAACATATTGGTCATTGTGCGATTGGCCTGCAAATTCTGTTTCATGAGCTGCTGGCGTTCAGCGATGACGTTGTTCTGAGCCACAGCGGCAACAGATGAAAGACCGGCCACAAATGCGGTCGCAATGAGCAGTTCACGAGACATGAGCGTCCTCCTGAAAACGATGTTGGATTTTACTTTTCGACGGGCAGGCCAGCGGCCAGCCACGCATTCATGGAACCTTGAAAATGCGTATGCACATCGGCGCGGCCTGCGGCCTGTGCCATTTCCAGACCCTGCAGCGTGCGTGCACCTGAGCGGCACGACAGCACAACAGGCTTGTCTGTGGGCAGGCCTGCGGGATCAAAAGCCGAGAGCGGCATGTTGAGCGCGCCGGGAATATGGCCGGCTGCAAATTCATGCGGCTCGCGCACATCCACGAGATGAATCGTGTCTGCGGCCAAAGCCTTCTGCACGTCTTCCAGGCTCATCACATCCACACGCATCATGGGCTTTCGTCTCCGTCTTGTTCTGACCAACCCTGTTTAGCGGAAAAGTCCGCTATGGGCGAGATAAAGCTCGAGATTGAAGACCAGAGCCCCCACACCCAAAAGCGCAAAAGGGTGCATACGCGGGCGCCAAGTCAGCATGGCTGCAACGAAAACAGCCAAGCCCCAGGCCAGCGGCCCGGCATCGGCCATGCGGAAAATCGCAATGGCGCCTGAAAACATGAGCCCCGTGCCGATGGGCGCCAGGCCCATTTCCAGCGCCGCATGCCATTCGCGCCCACGATAGCGATTCCAGACGGTCGACACGCCCAAGCACAAAAGCGATGACGGCAGGAACAACGCCAATGTGGCGACAATGGCCCCGCCCCAGCCAGCGACCTTCCAGCCAATCAATGTGCCCAGCATCGAGCCCGGGCCCGGTGCCACACGCGCCACCGCAAAGATTTCGATGAATTCACGCGCCGACATCCAGTGCTGGACATCGACGGCCTCTTTCTGGATCGGCGCGAAGATCGACGGGCCACCACCAATGGCCACCAGCGACAGCGGCACAAAGACGCTCATCAAAGCGAGATAGGGAGAGAGGGATGAATCCTCACGCATGGGATGCACCCTTTCTCGGCCAGACCGCGGCGACACTCAAAGGTGCAATGATGAGCACAACGGGCACCAACGGCCATTCCATGACGCCCACGGACACAAAGGTGGCGACCATGGCGATCATCGGTGCGATGCGCTTCATGCGATGGATGCGCTGTGTGCCGACGACACCGAGCCGAATGTTCAGGCCAACGGCGGCAGCCGCCACGCCATCCACGCAAGCGTGCAGCACCGGATAATCCTGCACATAATGATAACCAATGGCGACAAAGACGCAGAGCACAGTCGGGCCCGACATGAGCGCAAAGAGCGACATGGTGGCCCCCAGCGCGCCGCGAATGCGATAGCCGACATAGACGCAGAGATTGGTGACATTGGCACCGGGCACAATCTGCGCGAGCGCAATGCCGGAGAGAAAATCGTCATTTGTCATCCAGCGATGACGATGCACGACTTGGCGATGAATCCAGCCCGACAACCCGCCGCCAAAAGAAAAGACACCGATCCAGAACAAGACCGAACCCAACTTGAACAGAGAGGGCGGTGGAGCAAGGTCTTCGGATGCGGGGGCGGGATTGGCCATGATTCGTCTTTCTTGTTGGGGCCAGTGTAGTGACAGCGCCGTCGCATGGCGAGGCGTGCCAACCACTATTGGCCTCGTCATTGCGAGCGCAGCGAAGCAATCCATGGCGCAACGCCAAACCACCCAAGACTCGCCAATGGATTGCCGCGTCGGCCTTTGGCCTCCTCGCAATGACGGGGACCTACCCCACCAGCACAATCCGCACGTCATTCACATTGGTCAGCGTGGGGCCAGTGACGACCAGCGTGCCTGCGGCCTCAAACACGTCATAAGAGCGATGCGCATCCAGTAGGGCGCGCGGATCAAGTCCTGCGGCGCGTGCTCGCGCCAGCGTGTCAGGCGCAGACCATGCGCCTGCATTAGTCTGCGACCCGTCAATCCCATCCGTATCGCCAGCCAATGCGCAGATATCTGTTCCCTCAAGCGCCAGAGCTAGCGACAAAAGAAACTCGCTGTTGCGTCCGCCACGGCCCGACATGGCACCACTCACGCGGCCCTCGCCACCCGAGATGATTGCCATACGCTGTCCCAGCCGCGCGAAATGGCGCGCCATGCCGGCCATGACGAGACCGATTTCGCGTGCTTCGCCTTCGATAAAATCACCCAGCACCAACGGCTCATAGCCCGCGCGGCGCGCGACATCTGCAGCAGCTTCCAGCGAGGCGAGGCCCGAGCCGATGAGATGGTTTTCGACGCGCGCGAAAACGGGATCACCGGGCTTGGGCGTTTCGACAAAGCCTGGCGCCTTGATGTTGAGCCGCGCACAAATGGCTTCAGCCTGCCCCCGCGTCGTGGGATCAGGCACTGTCGGGCCAGAGGCGATGGCCGAGAGATCATCGCCCGGCACATCCGAAATAATCAGCGAGACAACGCGCGCGGGATAACAAGCCGCTGCCAATTGCCCGCCTTTGATCGCGGAGAGATGGCGGCGCACACAATTCATGTCCGTGATGCCTGCACCACTGGCCAGCAAAGCGCGGTTGATCTCTTGCTTGTCTTCAAACGAGACGCCGGGCGCTGGCAGTGTGAGAAGCGCCGAGCCGCCACCTGAAATCAGACAGAGCACAAGATCATCCGCGCCTGCCGATTGCGCGAGCGCCAAGATGCGCTCAGCCGCCGCGCGCCCTGCGGCATCTGGCACAGGGTGAGAAGCTTCCACCACTTCGATCTTGCGGCAATTGAGCGCATGGCCGTAGCGCGTGACCACAAGTCCCTCGATCGGCCCCGGCCAATGATCCTCAACCGCTTTGGCCATACTGGCCGCCGCTTTGCCCGCGCCCAGAACAAGGGTGCGGCCCTTGGGTGGTGCGGGCAAATGTTTGGGCACGCAGAGCGCGGGATCAGCTGCGGCAATGGCAGCCGCAAACATATCGCGCAACAGCTGCGGGCGCTCGCTCATCAGAAGCGCGCCGGATGATGCTTGTGCCAGTGACGCGCAATATCCAGACGCGTCGCGCACCAAGCCTCGTCGCCAAAGCCCTTCACATAATCCATGAAACGCGCAAGCGCGGCGGCGCGCCCCGGACGTCCAACCAGACGACAATGCAAACCCACCGACATCATTTTGGGAAAGCCCGCGCGGCCTTCTTCCATCAACACGTCGAAGGAATCTTTGAGATAGGCGTAAAACTGATCGCCCGAATTAAACCCCTGCGGGGTCGCAAAACGCATGTCATTGGCATCCAGCGTATAGGGGATGATGAGATGCGGGCCTTTGGGCCCCTTCACCCAATAGGGCAGATCATCCGCATAGGCGTCGGATGAATAGAGAAAGCCGCCCTCTTCCATCACCAGCTCGGCTGACTGCATGGAGGCGCGGCCCGTGTACCAGCCCAATGGCCGCTCGCCTGTGACTTGCGTGTGGATGCGGATCGCTTCAATCAAATGCGCGCGCTCGTCTTCTTTGGCGTAATCCTTGTATTCAATCCATTTGAGACCATGGCTCGCAATTTCCCAATTGGCTTCTTTCATCGCTGCCACTTGCTCGGGCGAACGCATCAACGCATGCGCCACGCCATAGACGGTGGCTGGAATATTGCGCGCCGTGAACATGCGCCACAGCCGCCAGAAACCGGCGCGCGCGCCATATTCATAAATGGATTCCATGTTCCAATGGCGCTGTCCCGCCCATGCGGCAGCCCCCACGATTTCGGAAAGGAATGCCTCAGAAGCTGCATCACCATGCAGAATGTTGTTTTCCCCGCCCTCTTCATAATTGACGACAAATTGCACACAGACCTTCGCCCCGCCCGGCCATTTCGGATCAGGCGGATTGCGGCCATAGCCTGTCATGTCGCGGGGGTAGGCGGTCATTCGGTGAAGCCTCGGTCTCATTCCCCTCCCCCTTGTGGGGAGGGGTTAGGGGTGGGGGTCGTACCAATTTCTATCGTGATGTGCGGCAAGTGGAAACCTTGAACCATCGCGCGACCCCCACCCGGTTCGGCTTTCGCCGAACCACCCTCCCCACAAGGGGGAGGGTTGCCGCGCGCAACACCCCGGTCCAAACTGAGCCATGCTCGATCTCGACACGCTCGACCTGAAGCGCCTGCGCGCCTTTCAACTGGTGGCTCGCAATGGCAGCCTCCGGGGTGCGGCCACGCGGCTCAAACAGACCATCCCCGCCATTTCGGGCAAGATCCGCAAGCTTGAAGAAGATCTCGGCTTTGACCTGTTTGAGCGCCTGCCCAACCGGCTGGTGCTGACGCGCGCGGGCGAGAAATTCCTGCGCGAAGTCGATGGCATTTTCGAGCGCACCGAACAGGCGCTGGCCACATTGCAAGGCAAGCCCGTCGCCCAACAACGCCTTTCCGTTTCGGTGGGCAGTGATCACGCTTGGTATTTCGCGCCCAAAATCCGCGATTTTCTGGCCCGCTTCCCGGAAGTGGAATTGGGCTTTCGCGTCTATAAATCAGCCGAAGCGCTGGAAGCACTTGATCGCGGACAGGTCGAAATCTCGCTGGGCATTTTCCCTGATCTGCCACGCTCTCTGGAAAAGAAGGCACTCGTCGGCACCAGCCTGTCGCTGGCTTACAATCCGCAGGACTTTGGCCGCGCGCGCAAACCCGCCTCTCTGGCCGATGTCGCGCGCCAGCGTTTGATCGTGCCGCCGAAGTCCACCGTGACGCGCAAGCTGATCGAGAAAAATCTGCGCAAGGACATTGACCGCGCAGCCTCACTCATCGAAGTGCCGACCTGCGAGACAGCGGCCACATTTGTCGAAATGGGTGTCGGACCTGCCATCGTGCACACACTTTGCATCGAGCGCCATTTGTCGCGCCATGTGCAGGCGCTGGATTTGGGCGCGCGTGTGGGCGCGCTGCAATTTTCAGCCATCTACCGCAAAGGCGCGTTGAAAAACCCGCTGGTGAAAGCCCTGCTCGACCAGGTTTCAGGTTAAGCACAGCTTTATCTCCCCTACACAAAGTCTAAAATTGTGGAACAGGCCACCCTTGGCCTAATCTTGATTCCAACAAAGAGACAAAACGCCCGAGGGAGAGCGGCATGGGACAATATCGCGTCACCGTGGACACGGGGGGCACATTCTCCGATTTCGTCTATGTGAACGAGGAGACGGACGAAGTCTCCATCGCCAAAATTCCCTCGACCCCCGATGATCCCTCGCGCGCCATTTTGTCAGGCGTGCAGCTGCTCATCGACAAGGGCGTGAAGCCGACCGACATCACTTACTTTTGTCACGGCACCACCGTTGGCACCAATGCGCTGTTAGAGAGCAAGGGCGTCAAGACCGCACTCCTCGTCACCAAGGGTTTTCGCGGCATTTATGAAGTGCAAGAACAATCGCGCCCGCACGGGGGCGTGATTTTCGACATTCTCTATGACCGCCCCGCTTTGCTGGTGCCAGCCTCGCTCACTGCCGAAGTGCCCGAGCGTGTCTCGTTTCAGGGCGAGGTTCTGGAAGAGCTGAATGAAGCGGGCCTGCGAGCAGCGCTTGCGCCGCTCAAGCGCGCCGAGGTGAAATCGCTGGCGGTCTGCCTGCTCTTCTCCTTCCTGCACCCCAAGCACGAACAGCGTGTGCGTGAGATTGTGCTGGAAGAAATGCCAGGCATTGAAGTCTCGCTGTCCTCCGACATTGTGCCGCAGATCCGCGAATATTATCGCCTCTCGACGACCGTGATTAACGCCTATCTGCAGCCCATTCTGGCGCGTTATATCGCCAATCTGGAAGACCGCCTGACGGGCGCTGGCGTTAAGACGCGCCAGAAATACATCATGCAGTCGAATGGCGGCATGTCGACCTTTGCCGCCACCGCCAAGAAAGCGGTGGCCACTGTCCTGTCTGGCCCGGCTGGCGGCATTACAGCCTCCGTGCAGGCTTGCCGCACCACAGGCGTGCAAAATCTCATCACCTTCGACATGGGTGGCACATCTTGCGATGTCGCACTCATCAAGGATGGCGAGCCCTCCATCTCGCATCGTGGCAAGATTGACGGGCGCGACATTGCTTTGCCGATGATCGACATCAACACAGTGTCCGCCGGTGGCGGCACGCTGGCGCGGGTGGACCGCTTTGGTGCGCTGGAGGTGGGCCCTGAAAGCGCTGGCGCTGTCCCCGGCCCCGCTTGCTATGGCCGCGGCGGCACGCAGCCCACCATCACCGATTGCAATCTGGCGCTGGGTTATCTCGGCGAGGATAATTTTCTCGGCGGCAAGATGAAGCTCGACCGCAAGGCTGCCATTGCTGCGGTCGACAGCGTCGCGAAGCCGCTTGGGATGGCGATGCAGGATGCAGCTGAGGGCATTGTGCGCATCATCAATGTGAAGATGCAGGAAGCGGTGAAAGCCATTTCCACCATGCGCGGCCATGATCTGCGTGATTTCCACCTGCTCGCCTTTGGTGGTGCAGGCCCGCTGCATGCGGGGCGCATTGCCGCTGATCTGAATATGGCTGGCGTGATTGTGCCGCTCTTCCCCGGCGTCTATTCAGCCATGGGCCTCGTCATGTCGGATGTGAAGCATGATTATGTGCGCTCGCGCATGACCAAGATTGCCAGTGTCGATGAAGCCTATGTCGATGCGCAATTTGCCGATCTCGTCAGCCATGCCCGCGAGGAATTGCAGGCGGAAGGCTTTGCGGACTCCGCCATTGAAATCGAGCGTTCGCTTGATATGCGCTATGCCGGACAGGGCTATGAAATCTCGGTGCCGCTGCCATCGGTCTTGAAAGCGGGCTCATTGGCCGAGCTGCGCAAGCTTTTCGATGAATTGCACAAGAACCAATTTGGCCACACGGCCCCGCATGAGCCGGTGGAAATCGTCTCCTACCGCCTGCGTGGCATTGGCCGCGTTCCGCCTGTCCAATTGCCGGAATTCAAACCGCAAGGTTTGAAGACGGCTGACGCAATCCGCGAGCATCGCGACATGCGCTTTGACGGCAAGACACTCTCCTGCCCTGTCTATCAGCGCGAAAAGCTTGATGTGGGTGCGACTTTTAACGGCCCCTGCGTCATCGACCAGCTTGACTGCACGACCGTGGTCTTCCCCGGCCAGAGCGTGCGCGTCGATAACCACAAGAATATGATCATCACCATGGGAGGCGCATAATGGCTTCCGCCGCAAAAAAGACCGTGGATGCGGTCGAACTCGAAATCATCCGTGCCAGCCTCGATGGCATTGTACAGGAAATGCAGAACTCGCTTTTCCGCACGGGCTTTTCGACCATCATCCGTGAATCACAGGATGCGTCCTGCGCGATGATGAACCCGCAAGGCGATGTGATTGCCCAGCACGTCGTACTGCCGCTGCATATCGGCGCCTTTCCCGCCTGCTGCGCAGCCGTGATCCGTGGCTATGATGACATTGAAGAAGGTGACGCCTTCCTCATCAACCACCCCTATGACGGTGGCAGCCCGCATGCGCCCGATATGGCGGTCATCACACCCGTCTTTTTCAAAGGCGAACTGATCGGCTTTACCGGCTCCATTGCGCATAAGAGCGACATTGGCGGACCGGTGCCGGGCTCCTGCTCGGGGCAAGCGAAAGAGACTTTCAACGAAGGCCTGCATCTGCCAGCCGTGCGCTATCAGCGCAAATTTGTTGAGAACCGCGAGATCGACCGCATTATCGCCGCCAACAGCCGCACGCCCGAACTGGTGCTGGGTGATATTCGCGGCCAGCTCGGCTCCTCGCGACTTGGCGAACAGCGCATGGTGGAGCTTGTCAGCAAGTTCAGCCGCGACAATGCCGTGGCCTGCTTTGCGCGCCTGATCGAACTGGCGGAAGCACGCATGCGTGCGGCCATTGCGGAATGGAAAGACGGCCGCTACGAGGCCGAGCGCTTTGTTGATGATGATGGCGTGGAAACCGGCAAGCCGGTGCGCATTCACGTGGTCGTTGAGAAAAAGGGCGACCAGATCCGCTTTGATTTCTCAGGCTCCGCTGACCAAACGAAGGGCCCCGCCAATATTCGCCCACCAACCGTGCGGGCTGCCATTGGCTATGTGCTTGTGTCGCTGATTGACCCGAACACTTTCATCAACAGCGGTGTCTTGCGCAGCTTTGACATTGAGGCGCGCGAAGGCTCGGTGCTGAACCCGCGCTTTCCCGCGCCCGTCAACACCTATAACCCGACCGTGCATGCACTCGTTGAAGCGCTCTATGGCGCGCTCACCGATATTGTGCCGGGCATGGCACGCGCGGATGGCTGCGGTTCCCGCTCGATCATTCTGGGTGGGCGCTCGACCTATACCGGCAAGGGCTATGTGCAATATGAAATCCTCGGCGGTGGCGGTGGTGCGCGCGCCAAGAAGGATGGCCAGAGCGGCACATCGGTCAATCAATCCAATGCCAAGATCGCGCCGATTGAAATCATCGAGAGCGAATTTCCGACCCGCGTGCTGCGCTTTGAGCTGATCCCGGATTCGGGTGGCGCTGGCCAATATCGCGGTGGGCTTGGCATTCGCCGCGATTATCTCAATCTCGAAGATGCGCGTTTCTCGATCCGCTCGACCAAGCACATCATCGCGCCCGAAGGCGCAGCACACGGCGGCAAGGGGCGCACGGGCGACATTATCGTCAATCCCGATACGGATGCCGCCAAGCAATTGCCAACCCGCTATGCGGATTATCCGCTGAAGGGTGGCGACCGCTTCCGGGTGATCACGCCGGGCGGCGGTGGCTATGGCCAGAGCTTTGCGCGCGATCCCGATCTTGTGATCCGCGACCTCAATGAAGGCTATGTGACGCCAGAGGGCGCATTGCGCGACTATGGCGTGGTGGCCGCCAAACAGGGCGATCTCTTCGCTCTGGACGCGATTGCCACGGCCAAAGCACGTGCCAATCGTGGATAGGTGATCGAAAAACAACAAAAAAGGCGGGCGCACAGCGCCCGTCCATGGCAATATCGCGCCCATAACCGAAGCCTGGCCCTCAAGCGCCAGCACGGGAGGAAAAAGAAATGATGCAGATATCTCGCCGCCACCTTGTTGCCGCCAGCCTTGCGACCCTGATGAGCGCAGCTCCCGCGCTCGCGCAGGAAAAGCTCGTGCCGCTGAAGGTGGGCTATGACGGCTATTCCATGACCACAGCGCCGATCAATTACGCGCTGAAGAAGGGCATCTTCAAAAAATACGGGATTGATCTGTCGCTCGTCTATATCGACGGCGGCCCGACGCTGACACAAGCCGTCATCGGCGGCTCGGTCGACATCGGCCAGAATGGCTATACGTCATCCACAGCTGCGGCCGTAAGCGGCGCGGATGTCGTCTTCATCGGCGGCATTTCCAACAAGCTCCCCTTCCAGCTGGTTGTGAAAGCCGACATCAAAAATGCCGCTGACCTCAAGGGCAAGAAGATTGCCATCAGCCGCTACGGTTCTTCGACAGATACAGCCGCGACATTCGCCGTCGAAAAGCTCGGTCTGAAGCGCTCGGATGTCGCGATCTTGCAGCTGGGTGGTGAGGGCACACGCACCGCCGCCATGTTGTCAGGCCAGATCGATGCCTCGCTTGAGCAATATCCGCGCACCGCTGAGCTCGAAGAGCAAGGCTACAAGGTGCTGGTGGATGTGACACCCGTTGCTGGTGATTATCCCAACACGGCCTATGTTTCCCGCCGCGCCTTTATCGACAAGAACCCCGAGCTCGTGAAGAAATTCTTCATGGCCGTGTCGGAAGGCATCCATGCATTCAAGACCAACAAGCTGGAAGCGGAAAAGGAAACAGCCGACTTCCTGAAGCTCAAGGTCGACAACATCATGGACAAGACCTACGACCGCTACACGAAGGACATTTTCCCGGATATTCCGGAAGCCTCCCTGCCCGGCATCCAGATTGTGCTCGATGAATTGAAGCCCAAGACACCGGCTGCTGCCAATTTCAAGCCCGAGCAATTGGTTGATATGCGCGCGCTTCAGCAATTGAAGGCCGAAGGGTTTTTCGAGAAGCTGAAGAAATGAGCATAGCACCAACGCCTAAAATGCAGGCGCGCGGTCTGCGCATCGGCTTTTACAATGAACGCATCAAGAAGCGACTGAATGTTCTCGACGGGATTGATCTGTCGGTGGCTGAAGGCGAGTTGGTTTGCATTGTCGGGCCTTCTGGCTGCGGCAAGTCGACCTTTCTGGGCGCCGTCGATGGACTCACCCGCATTGACGGCGGCGATGTCCTGATTGATGGCCATGCCGTCACCGCACCGGGCCCCGACCGGGCCATGGTGTTTCAGCATGACTCGCTGTTTCCCTGGCGCACGGTCTTGCAGAATGTCGTCTACGGCATCGAGATTCAAAATTCGATGTCGAAGGCTGACATGAATGATCGCGGCCGCCAGCTCGTGGAGCTTGTCGGATTGAAGGGGTTTGAAGACCACTTCCCGCATGAGCTCTCTGGTGGCATGCGCCAGCGCGTCAATATTGCACGCGCGCTTGCCCCTGATCCCGAACTGCTGCTGCTGGATGAACCCTTTGCCGCGCTTGATGCGCAGACGCGTGAATTCATGCAGGTCGAACTTTTGAAGATTTTGAACCGCGCCAAAAAGACGGCTCTGTTCATCACGCACCAGATTGACGAGGCGATCTTCCTGTCCAATCGCGTGGCGGTTTTCTCCGCGCGCCCGGCAAAGGTGAAAGAGATCGTCGAGATTGATCTGCCCAAAGAGCGCAGCCTTGCGCTCAAACACGAGCCGCGCTTCCGCGATTTGCAGGCCTATATCTGGCGTCTCATCGAAGAAGAATCCGCCCGCACCGGCCTTGTGACGGCGAGCTGACACATCATGACCGCAACACTCAACACACAAACCACCCTGCGCGATGAGACCGAAGACGCAGCCCCGCGCCGCTCTTTTTACGCCAGCAATGAATCCACCATCATCGGCACCATTTCTGTCGTCGCCTTCCTGTTCTTCTGGGAATATGCGGTCGCGGCCAAATGGGTGAATGCACTTTTCACCTCCTCGCCCCTGCGCATCATCACAGCCGGCACAGCCATGGTGAAAGAAGGCACGATCTGGCAGGATCTCGCCACATCGGGAATTGAATTTGGCCTCGGCTTTGGCCTTGCCACCATCATTGGTGTGCCCCTTGGCATTTTGATGGGCTGGTATCGTCGCCTCAATGCGGTGCTGGAGCCATTCGTCAATGCGCTCTATGCGACACCACGCATTGCGCTGCTGCCGCTCATCGTTATCTGGTTCGGCATTGATCTGGGCTCAAAGGTCGCCATCGTGTTTTTATCAACCGTGTTCCCGATCCTGGTGAACACAATGGTGGGCATTCGCACGGTCGAGCGTGACTTCATCAAAGTCGCGCGCTCCTTTGGCGCGTCTGACCGCCAATTGTTCATGACGGTCGCCCTGCCCTCAACCGTTCCCTTCCTCCTCACGGGCCTGCGCCTTGGCCTTGGCCATGCGTTGATCGGTATTGTGGTGGGTGAAATGTATGGCGCGACCTCGGGCATCGGCTACATGATGGCGGTGGCTGGTGCGACCTTCCAGACTGACCGTGTGATGGTGGGCATTATCATCATTGCCGCGTCGGGCATGATCATGACGCAAATGCTGAAGATGATCGAAATGCGCTTTGAAAAATGGCGCGTGGATAGCCGCAGCTGAATTCTTTAGGAGAAGAAGAAAATGAAACTCAAGGGACAAGTCGCCATCGTCACGGGTGCGGGCCGCAACATCGGCGAAGAAGTGGCCAAGCTCCTCTCCAGTGAAGGCGCTTCCATTGCTGTGGTGGATCTCGACAAGGCGCGTGCCGAAAAGGTCGCTGGCGAGATCAATGCAGCCGGCGGCAAGGCCAAGGCTTTCATCTGCGATGTTGCCAAGGAAGTCGACATCGACGCGACGGTTGCAGGTGTGGCGGAGGCTTTCGGCCGCGTCGACATTCTCGTCAACAATGTCGCGATCTCTGACAACAAGCATATGCTCGACATCACGACGGAAGAGTGGAACCGCACGATTGCGATCACACTCACCGCGCCCTTCCTGTTTGGCAAATATGCCGCCAAGGCGATGATTGCAGCCGGTAATGGCGGCAAGATCGTCAATGTGTCGTCGACCTCGGGTTATTATGGCCGCAACCGCGCCATTGCTTACACGGCAGCCAAAGGCGGCGTGATCAACCTCACCCGCTCCATGGCCATCCAGCTCGCGCCCCACAAGATCCGCGTCAACAGCGTGGTGCCCAACAAGATCGGCTCGCCCGTCGGCAAGGATGATTTTGACCCCAACCGCCCCGTGAAGAACCTCGTTGGCCGTCCGGGTCTGCCCATTGATCTGGCCAATGCGATCCTCTTCCTCGTCTCGGATGATTCAAGCTTCATTGTCGGCTCGGATCTGTTCGTGGACGGTGGCTGCTCGACATTGATGCCGGGGAATGAATAACGTCATTGCGAGCGCAGCGAAGCAATCCAGAGCCTCACGTGTGGCTTTCTGGATTGCTTCGCCTTCGGCTCGCAATGACGGCGCTTAAAGGGAAACGACATGTGCAGCTCACTCTTTGACGATCCGGCCGCGGTTGCTGAAACCATTTCGGATGAAGCTGGCAACACCAAGCCGGCCGATGCCACGCTGCTCGCCGATCTGGCCGCTGCCAATCGCATTCTGTTCAAACAGGGTGTGGTTGATGGCTTTGGTCATGTGAGTGCACGCCACGACAAGCATCCCGACCGTTTTCTGCTGGCGCGCAATATGGCTCCTGGGCTCGTCACTGCGGATGACATTGTCACCTTCGATCTCGATGGTCGTGCGCTCAATGCCAATGGGCGCGCCGTCTATCTGGAGCGTTTCATCCACGCTGAAATCTACCGGGCGCGCCCTGATGTCATGGCGGTCGTGCATAGCCATTCGGTGGCTGTTGTGCCCTTCTCCATTCTGAAGGGCGTGCCGTTTCGGGCAGTCTGCCACATGGGTGGCTTTATCGGCATTTGCGCGCCGATCTTTGAAATCCGCGACATTGCGGGGGATGCATCTGATCTGCTCATCCGCAGTTCAGAACTGGGTGCGGGTGTGGCGCGCACGCTGGGCGATGGCAATGTCGTGCTCATGCGTGGACACGGCTCAACGGTTGTCGGCGACCGATTGAAACAAGCGGTGTTTCGCGCCGTCTATACCGAGAACAATGCCAAATTGCAGGTCGAAGCCATGCGACTTGGGCCGATTGAAGCGCTGACCGCAGGCGAAGCCGAGACGACCGCGCGCGTCATCGACACGCAAGTGGATCGCGCTTGGGATTTATGGAAATTGCAGGCTGAAGGAAAAATTTGATGCGTATCGCCCGTTATGACGACAACCGCTTTGGTCTTGTGGAAGGGGACGAGGTGATTGATGTTACCTCCGCGCTCAGCGCTTTGCCTGCGCAATCCTACCCCTTCCCGCGCACCGATCTGTTTGTCGAACATTTCGAAAAGCTGCGCCCGGCTTTTGAGGCTGCCGCCAAGACCGGCACCCGCCGCAAGCTGAAAGATGTGAAGCTGCTCTCGCCCGTGGCCAATCCGGGCAAGATCGTTGCGGCACCTGTGAATTACAAAAAGCATCTCGAAGAAGCGCGCGCAGATGCGGGCATTCACCATCAGCAGCAGGTCGGCGAAATCCAGAAGGTTGGTTTGTTTCTCAAAGCCACCAGCTCGGTGATTGGCGCGGGCGAAACCATTCTCATCCGCCATGATGACCGCCGCAATGATCACGAGATCGAACTGGCGGTCGTGATCGGCAAGACGGCTGATCGCGTGTCGAAAGAAGACGCACTCAATTATGTCGCGGGCTATGCCATTGGCCTCGACATGACCATCCGTGGCCCCGAAGAGCGCTCGCTGCGCAAGTCGCTCGACACATTCACCGTGATCGGGCCCTGGTTTGTCAGCGCTGATGAAATCGGTAGCCCGTCAGGCCTTGATCTTGAGCTGACAGTCGATGGTGAAGCCCGCCAGAACGCCAATACGCGCGATCTGGTGCTGGATGTGCCGACCCTCATCTCATGGGCGTCGAGCTTCTACACGCTGCATCCGGGCGATGTGATCTTGTCTGGCACGCCGGAAGGTGTCGGCCCTGTGCTGGCCGGCAACACGATCCGCGCCACGATTGCCAAAGTTGGCACGATGGATGTGAAGGTGGGGCATATCTAATTCGTCATTGCGAGCGAAGCGAAGCAATCCAGAAAGCCTCACGTGGGGCCTCTGGATTGCCGCGTCGGGCTAAAGCCCTCCTCGCAATGACGACTACTTAAACCGATCAAACAATCTCACAGCATTCTCGCGCTCGACCTTCGGGAAAATATCCGCAAGCTCGGGCATGTTGCGCATGGCGGTGATTTGTTCATCAACATATTCGCGATGAATATAGGGCCAGTCGCTGCCAAACATGATGTGCGAGGGCTCTGTCACCAGACGTAAAGAGGCCATCGCCGCGCGCGAGCCTGAAATGGCCGTGTCGAAATAAAACTTGCCCACATAAGGCTCGACACCTTCCGGCACGCGATCTTTGAAATCAGGCGGGCCATTGGGGTCTTGCTCGGACATCAGCTTCAGGCGCAGCGAAATATAGGGCACGCAGCCCCCCGCATGCGCCAAAATCCAGCGGATGTTGGGATATTTGCGCATCTGCTCATTGTAGATGAGGTTGGCAGCAATGCGCGTGGTCTCGAACGGATATTCGACCACTGAGCCCCAGAGCTTCAACGTCAGATCATCAACAAAGGCTGGGCGTGCGGGATGCACGAAGACTTTGGCGTGACGGCGATCAAGCTCCGCATAAAAGGCATCAGCAGCGGGATCACCAATGTAGATATTGTTCTGGTTGGTCAGCATGATGATGCCGTCAGCCTTCAGCACATCAAAAGCGTGAGCCGTAGCTTTCAGCGCGCCATCCACATCGGGAAACGGCACGGGCGCGAAGAAGCCGAGCTTTTGGGGATATTTCGAGACGAATTTGGCCAAAGCCTCGCCCGTGCTCTGGCACAGATAGCGCGCATTCTCGTCATTGCCATGATGGACACCGGCCACCGACAGCGGATTGACCACCGCGCCATCAATGCCAAACGTGCCCATATTGTCGATCAGCTCATCGACATTGGAATTTTTGCGCAACGGGCGCGACAGATCGGCGGCGCCGGAGCGCACAATGGCCTGCTCATATTCTGGCAGAACGCAATGGTGGTGAACGTCGATAAAGCGCAGACCAGCGCCGGGACCGTTAGACACGGGTGATTCCTCCGTTGTTTTTGTGGGCGTCAGAATAGAGCCAACATGGGCTCAGGCCAAGGAAATAGAGCGCCGTATAAGGGCCGCCCCACCTTGGCCCGCGTGCGTTGCCCGTCTATGCTGGTGCCAACAAAAAAACATCTGGAGGACCACATGGGCTTACCAAGCCGAGACCTGCCGCGCCAAGCCATTGGCTGCGCCCTGTCGCTCGCAGCACTCCTGAACACTGCGCCCACCGCGCAAGCGCAAAGCCTCGCTGATTTCTATCGCGAGACGGCGGTCAATCTCATCATCGGTTTCCCCGTGGGTGGTGGCTATGACATTTACGGTCGCCTTGTTGCGCGCCATATGGGCAAGCACATCCCCGGCAATCCCAAAATGGTGCCGCAAAACATGATCGGTGCTGGCGGCATGAAAGCTGCCAATTTCATGTATAGCGTGGCGCCCAAAGATGGCGCGACGCTCGGCATCATTCCTGACACATCACCATCGGAAGAATTGCTCGGCACCAATGGCGTTGCCTATGTGTCGAAAAATTTCAACTGGATCGGGCGCATCAGCGCGAGCACCAATGTGCAAGTGCTATGGGCGACATCTGGCGTGAAAAACATCGCCGATGCGCAAGCCAAGGAAAGCGTGCAAGGCGGCTCTGGCCCTATGGCGCCTGCGGTCATCTATCCCAAATTGCTGAATGCACTGGGCGGCACCAAATTCAAAATGGTGACTGGCTATGGCGGCGCAGCCGAGAGTTGCCTTGCCATGGAAAAAGGCGAGATCGACGGCTGTCTGCTCGCATGGTCAACCGTGAAAGCGGCGAAACGCGATTGGCTGGAGCAGAAGAAAGCCTCCATCGTCGTGCAATGGGGCTCAACCCGCCACGCTGAATTGCCCGACATTCCGACCATGGTGGAACTGGGCAAAACAGCTGAAGACAAAGCCATTCTTGAGCTTTATGCGAGCGCCACGGAAATCGGCAAATCGATTATCGCACCCCCCGGTGTAGCAACTGACCGCATTCAGGCATTGCGGCGCGGCTTTGATGCCATGCTGCAAGACAAGGATTATCTCGACGAGGTAAAAAAACTCAGCCTCGATTTTGAGCCACTGAGCGGCGAAAAGCTGCAGGCCTATGTCGAAGAACTGTCCAAAACACCTGCCTCTGTTCTGGCCAAGGCCAAACAGGTTCGTGACAATTAAGGAGCCGCAAGGTGTCAACCAAGAAAATTGAAAAGACGACAGCGGCGGAAGCCTATCTGACCCTCATGGCGGATCGTGGCGTGGACTATCTCTTCGCCAATGCCGGCACTGATTTTGCGCCCCTCATTGAGGCGATGAGCAAGATCGAAATCAACGGCGGCGCCATGCCCAAGCCCATCACCGTGCCGCATGAAAATGTCGCCGTCTCGATGGCGCTTGGCTATTATCTCGTCACGGGCCGCCCGCAGCTGGTCATGGTGCATGTCAATGTCGGCACGGCCAATGCCGTGTGCGGCGTCATGAATGCCTGGCGCGGCAATGTGCCGATCCTCTTCACCGCTGGCCGCACACCCTTCTCAGAAGAAGGCGGATTGCTGGGCGAACGCTCGGGCGAAATTCACTGGCCGCAGGAAATGCGTGACCAAGGCGCGATGCTGCGTGAATTTGTGAAATGGGATTATCAACTGCCCAATACTCAGGTGCTGGAAGCCACGGTTGATCGCGCGATCAATCTGGCCATGGCCGAACCCAAAGGGCCAATCTATCTGACGCTGCCGCGCGAAGTGCTGGCCACACCGATGGAGAGTTTCTCCTATGCGTCGCCCTCGCGCCACGCCACACCGTCTGCGCCCTTCCCCGATCCATCCGCCATTGAGCAAGCGGCCGAGATGATTGCGCGCGCTGAAAATCCGCTCATCATCACATCGAGCGCTGGGCGTGACACGGCTGAAGTGGTGAAGCTGGCAGAACTGGCTCAGTGCTTTGCCATTCCCGTCACGCAGCGCAAGCCGCGTTTCATGGCGCTGCCCAGCGATCACGAAATGCATCTGGGCTATAATCCTGATGCCTTTCTCGACAAGAGCGATTGCATCATTGTGCTCGAATGCGATGTGCCGTGGATCCCGTCCAAGAAGGCGCCGCATCCGGATGCCAAGATCATCCATATTGCGGTCGACCCGCTCTATTCCGCCTATCCGATGCGCTCGTTCCATTCGGATCTGGGCATTTCGGGCGTACTCAGCGCAACGCTGCCCATGCTGACACAGGCGCTTGAAGTGCGCGCCGCCAAAAACCGCGACAAGATTGAGGCGCGTCGGAAGCGTCTGGCGGAAACGCGCGCCAACCAGCGCGCGCGTTGGCTGGAGATTCTCGACAAGGGCCGCACGCAGACCCCGCTGCATCCGGCGTGGATCACCCATTGCATCAACGAGGTCAAAACACCTGACACGATCATGGTGAAAGAAAGCCCCCTGACGTGGGAACATCTCACTCTCACGCAGCCGGGCACATTCTTCTCGTCGGGTGCGGCTGGTGGCCTTGGCTGGGGCCTTGGCACGGCGCTTGGTATGAAGATCGCCAAGCCCGAAAGCCCTGTTATCTGCACCGTGGGTGATGGCGCCTATATGTTTGGCAATCCGATCCCCGCGCATTATGTGGCGGCCGCTGAAAAGCTGCCGATTCTGACCATCGTGTTTAACAATCAAATGTGGGGCGCGGTGAAGCGCAACACGCATGAGGTTTATCCTGGTGGCTATGCTGCCAAATCCAACCGCGAGCCGCTGACCTATTTCGATCTCGAATTGGGATTCGAGAAAGCGGTTGAATCAGCGGGTGGCTATGGCGAGCGTGTGGCGGACCCTGCTGACATGCCAAAAGCTTTGCAGCGCGCCATGGAGGCCATCAAGGGCGGCAATCAGGCTTTGCTCAATGTCATCTGCTCTGGTCCCTAATCGGTCACGGTGAGGATCAAGGCCATAGCAAAGGGAACAGCAACGGCGGCCCATTTCATGATCCGAGCGAACATGACATAGGCCGCCTCATGCGCGGCATAATCGGGATCAGAATGATCTGCATCTAGCTCAAGTCGGGCTTCGTTTGGGGTCATGGGGTGCCGCCTCAAACGAGAGAAACGCGAAAGCCGCGCGCCAGTTGCCGACGTCATTGCGAGACCGCCCGTTAATCCCCTTGCCAAGGTGGGGCTGACTTTGGCACTTTGGTATTCAATCAAAGCGGCTCACAGAAAAGTCGCGCTCACGGGGGAATTTTCATGTCGCTACCTCGCCTCGCATTGGCCTTGGGACTGTCGCTGTCAGCTGCCACGTCTGCGCTGGCTGACCCGGCCGATTTCTACCGCGGCAAATCCATCAATCTTGTAGTCGGTTATGGTCCAGGTGGCGGCTACGATATTTTCGCCCGTCTGCTGGCGCGCTGGTATGGCAATCACATGCCCGGCAAGCCCGGCGTGGTGGTGCAGAATATGCCCGGCGCCGCCTCGCTGCGCGCCACCAATTATATTGCGATGCAAGCCCCGAAAGACGGCACAGTGATCGCAGCCTTCGACCGCAACATGCCGCTGATCGCGCTGATTGGCGGCAATCCCAATGTGCAGTTTGATCCGCTCACGCTGACCTGGCTTGGCACTTTGTCAGACTCGACCGAAGACGCGTTCAATCTGTTCGTGCGCAAGCGCCCCGACATCACCTCGATTGAAGATTTGCGCAAAGCAGGCGCGCCGCAAATCACGGTGGGCGTCACCAGTGCAGGCGCGACCGATCATGACATCACGGTTTTGATGCGCGATGTGCTGGGCCTCAACATTCGCGTGGTGCCGGGCTATCCCGATTCCAATGCGATTGGCTTGGCTGTTGAGAATGGCGAGCTGGACGGGCAATTCGTCAATTACGTCTCGACCAAAGTGGCCCGCCCCGCCTGGAACGACCCCAAAGGCAAAATGCGGGTCTTGATGCAATTTGCCCGCAAGACGCGCCATCCCGAATTGCCCAATGTGCCCACCGCGCTTGAATTGTCGAAGAGCGCGGATGCGACCAAGATGATCGAGCTGGCTGAAATCCCCTATCTGATCGCACGCCCCTATGCAGCACCTCCCGGCCTTCCCGCTGATCGCGCCAAAGCCCTGCAAGATGCCTTTATGGCAGCGGCCCGTGATCCGGAATTTGTCGCCGAAGCCCATCGGCTCAATCTGGAATTGACGCCACTCAATGCCGAACAGGCGCTGGGCGTTGTCAAACAGCTGGTCGTCTTTGATAAGACCCAAAAAGACAAGCTGCGCGACATCATGTATGCGCCTGCCAAAAACTAAGGAAGAAAAGACCATGCAACTCGGCATCTGGTGCCCCGCGCCGCAATCCATCCGGCCTGATCCGCTCACGCAACCCATGCTGGATGCGCTGACACGCCATGGCGGCGGACCTGATCAGAGTTTCGAATATGCGGTGAAAGTTTTGAACCGCGCCGAAGAGCTGGGCTTTGACATCACCCTCATTGCGCAGCGCTGGTTTGGGCCCGATCTGGATTCCTGGATTTTTGCCGCAGCGCTCGCGCCTGTTGTCAAAAAAATGAAGCTCATGGCGGCCATTCATCCAGGCATTTTTGATCCGCGCATGGCGGCCAAAATGGGGGCATCACTGGACCGCATTTCGGGTGGCCGTTTTTGCGTGAACATCGTCAATGGCACGCGCCCGGCCGAGCACAATATGTATGGCCGCTGGATTGAATCCGACGAGGGCCGCTATCAGCAAATGCATGAGCTGATCCTCATCATGAAGGGCCTGTGGACGCAGGACAAGTTCACGCTGGATGGCGAGTTCTACAAGGTCAAGGACGGCGTCATGCCGACACGCTCCGTGGCCACACCCCATCCGCCCTTCTATGCGGCCAGCCGCGCCGAAGACGGCATGAATGTTGTCGCGCAAGAATGCGATTATTGGTTCGTCAATTACGACAAAGACCGCGCCAATTATGAAGCGAGCCTGAAGCGCATCACCGATGAAGTCGGGATGATGGAAGCGCGCGTTCAATCCTATGGCCGCAAGATGAACTATGGCATCAATGCCGTGGTCATCATGGGCGACACAGAGGAAGAGGCGCAGGCCAAGGCTGACGAGCATGTGCGCATGGCAGGCGCCGCCCAAGTGGGCACATCAGGTGTGGGCGCCAATCTGATTGGCACACCCAAAACCATTGTCGAGCGCATGAAGCGCTATGAGGATATGGGCATCAACCTGTTCATGTTGCACTTCTGGCCCATGCATGAGGGCCTCGAAGAATTTGCAGAAAAAATCCTGCCACGTCTCAAACTGAGCTGAACCTCGCCTCAGCTCAGCTTTTGCTGGGCAATCTGATGCGCGTTGCGATAAGCGTCCGCCATCCCGGTGATGATAGCGCGGGTGAGGCCATGCTGCTCTTCGCGTCCCAACCGATCCAGATTTTCGACAAACCAGCCGGCTTCCACCGCGCCTGACTTGATCAGTGCATCCATCACAAGCCCATTGATGCGCAAGAGCGCGAGTGTTTCGGGGCTGATCTGTTCCTTGGCCATTGTGTCTTCTCCACCTGTTGGTGCCTGCTTAGCACGGATGGAGGCATGACCAAATCAGGTGTCGCCCTGTGCCTGCGTCTCGACCTCGGCGTTGATCTCCGCCCCAATCATGATGACGATGACCGAAATCCAGATCCAGGTCATGAAAGCGATCACCGCACCCAGCGCGCCATAGGTTTTGTTGTAGCTGCCAAAATGCGACGCATAGAAGGAAAAGGCGGCGGAGGCAGCCACCCAGACGATGCTGGCAAAGGCACTGCCTGTCGTAATCCAGCGCCAATGCGGCTTTTTGCGCGTCGGCCCGAAGCGGTAGAGAAACGCCAGTGCGATGGCGAGCGCAATCAGCAGCAGCGGCCAGCGCAGCCATCGGAGCGTCAGCTCCAGCCAATCGCCCAGCGGCACAAGCTTGAGCACCAGCGGCACGCCGACCGCTGCGGCAAGCCCGACGATGGCGACCAGCACCATGCCTAAGGTGAAAGCCAGAGATTCCAGATTCAGCGCGAAAAACCCGCGCGTTTCTTTCTCGCCATAGGCGACATTCAACGCGTCAAACAAAGCCTTCACGCCAGCATTGGCGCTCCACAAGGAGACAATGACACCAAAGGCCAGACCAAGCCCCAGCGAAGACTTTTGCGCAGCAATGCGGCGGACCTCGTCACCCACCAGATTGATCGCATCGCCCGGCACGAAACTGGACGCCGCATTGATCTGATGCTCAATCGTCGCGGGATCAGCGAACAATCCGTAGATCGAGACGAGCGCCGTGATCGCCGGAAACAATGCCAGCAGCGCATAAAATGTGACGCCGGCCGCCACGGCCAAGACACGGTCTTCATCCAGCGCGGCATAGACGCGACAGACAATCTCGCGCCAGCCGCGCGCGGGAATTTGGCTTGGCTGATTCGCACCCTGCCCGGCTGCGCTGCGGGCGCTGTTGTCGTGAGCCATGCGCAACCTCCTGATGCCACAATCGCGGCGCATGGCTTTTTGTTGCAGCCAGGCCAGATCGCGGCCTTAAGGATTTTTCAAATGGAACATGTTAACTATTCAGCAGGATACGATTCGCGAAGCACAGGATGACGCCGTCGTGAGCAACGAAGATCTGGCCATTGAAGTGCGCCGCCTGCGCGCGCTGGTTGAAGAGCATGCCTCGGAAATCGCACGCCTGCGCGCGGAAGCGCGCAAAGTGCGTGTCGATAATGGCATGGCCCCCAATGCACGTCTGACGCCCGAAGAATTCGCCTTCGCTCGCGACATGGCCATGGGTGTCAGCGCACCGCAGGGTCGTCTGCGCGCCTAAGCTCTAGTCGGCGAGTGCCGCCCACATAATGGCGAGCGCCTTGGCCTCGGTGCTGAGTCCTTTTGACATTTCCGCAATAGGCTGCAGCTCCGGCGTGCCCCCACCATCGCGCCACACCATGCGACGGTAAATATCCCCGACAGCCGCATTGCGCGCCGCCTTGTCTGTGGGCGTGTTGGCATCATCGCCACGGCTCAATGTGGTCGCGAAGGGGAAGATGAACCGGCCCATCAGCGCACCGCTACGCACGGATTCGCACAATGCCCGCTCGATCACATCCGCAAATGTCTCAGCACCCAAAGCCTGCGGCGCCAAACTCTCGGTTGCACGCGGATGAACCACAGTGAGACCAGGCGCAGCAAACCCCATGCTGCGCGGATCAATCAGCCGCGTGCGCCCGGCTTCCACCAAAGATCGGCGCAGATTGAACAGATCGGCCATCGGCCCGGCCTGCGTCAGCCGCAAATCGGAAAACAGAACATCAAAGCCACCCGACTGCTGCAAATGGCCGATGCTGTTTTCAATCGTCTGGCCGGAATTGGGGCCCAGCAGGCAGCCCGGTGTCGCGATCAGAAAGGGCGTTTGCGCGGCGCTCTCGCGCAGCAGCAGATCGTGCCAGGCTTCGCCCGCATTTTGTCCGACAACTGGGAAAAAACGTTCGATCTTCCAATGCTCTGGCGCGTGCTTATGGAAATTGTCCTGAACCATCGCCCAAGCAACCGGATCGTGATCATCGGCGAGAAAAAAACATTTCATGAAAAGGGATCGCGCAAAATGAGAATCGAAAATATGGGCAGATGCTAGACCGCACCCTGTTGAGCGTCAAAAGCCTGACAGAGGTTGCGCACATAAAAGCCCTAACGCCGCATGTTTTGCGCGCGCGTTGTGGAATCTGTATTCGGCGTCCACGCCAAAAATGGGCGCATGATGAAAGCGCGTAAATCGCCATAAAGCGCGTTCAGGCGCCGATCAATGCTGGTGCCGCCCACATTGACGCCAGACAGGCCGGGGATGGCTATCGTCTCAATCCGCAACGGCAAGACATCGCGGATGAGTTTTTCCGCGCCCTGCGGTGTCACCAGATAGCAGCACATGCCAAAGCCATTCAGCATGCGTCGCAACGTGAGCTTGCGCAAATCTGCGCCGGCGAGAATTTCAACAATGCGCTGCGGGGGTGGATAGCGGTCGACAAAGGATGAAAACTCGCGCACGCCCTCCGGCGAAACTGTGCCAAGCAATGTATCGGTGTTGACGGCGAAAAACAGCAGGTCCATGCCAGACGTGTCGAGCCCGGCCACCACTTCGGCAATCTTTGGATGGGTGATCGCATCATCCTCCAAAATCAGCATAGGCACATTGCGATGCTTGGCCTCGCGCCAGAGCGCCAGATGGCTGGCGGCAGCGCCTATCTCCCCATCGGTCACAGCCCCCGTGTCGAGGCATTCACGCGTGACAAGGTTTTGGACCAGCCGCTCCTCGCGCGACAGGCCAGCGCCGGGCACGGCCCGGAAAAGCTGAAAGGACAAGTGAGCATTGGCCGCGCGAAACTGCGCAAAGCGAGCCGAGCCCGGATCAAGCGTGATAACGTGCGTTTCGTAAAACAAAGGCGGCCTTAAAATGGACGGATCAAAATGGCTGGGTCTGAAATGATCGGCGAGACTAGCCCGGCCCGGGCTTTAATCCAAGATGGACAGCGGGTCGTATCCATAGGCAAATAGCGGCGCAGACAGGCAGCGGACATCACACAATGAGCCAGAGACTTTTGAAATATCTCGCCGTGACGGGGCATGCGCTTTTGACGCTGTTGTTCAGCTTTCCTGCGCAGGCCCAGCTGAAGGCCGGCCTGCCGGCCCCCGACTTCTCACTGGAAGCCGCTCTTGGTGGCAAGGACATTCATTTCAGCCTGGCAGACGCGCTGAAAAAAGGTCCGGTGGTGATTTTCTTCTATCCGAAATCTTTCACCAGCGTCTGCACGGAAGAAGCTCATCTCTTTGCCGAAGCCATGGATGAATTTGAAAAGCATGGCGCGAGCGTGATTGGTATTTCATCCGACACCATCGAAACGCAGCGGAAGTTTTCATCCATGGAATGCCGCGACCGCTTTCCGGTGGGCGCGGACCCGCAGATGAAAATCATCAAGACTTATAATGTCGGCTTTGGCGGCATTGGCGCGGTTCTGCCTTTTGCCGATCGCGTGTCTTTTGTCATCGCGCCCAATGGTCAGGTGCTGAGCCAGGTGAAATCGTCTGACGCGCAACCCCATGTGCAAGGCGCACTGGAAGCCGTCCGCGCTTGGGCCGCGAAGAAGGGCTAAAAAAAGCCGGTGGCAAATTGCCACCGGCGAGACGTTTTTAGTAAGCCGAGATTAGAACTTATAGTTCAACCCGACACGGAAGATGTCGTTGCGCAGATTGACCTTATCGGCCACGACTGTACCACCCCAATAGGTCTTCTTTCCAAGATCAATGTGCAGATATTCTGCTTTGGCTGTGATGTTCTTGGTGAAGCCGTATTCGCCACCCAAGCCCAACGCCCAGCCATTGTGAACTTGGTCGTTGCCAGCCTGCGCAGCCCAGTTCACGCCTTGCCACGATGCAGTGCCAGAAACGGTGATCTTGTTCTTGCCATAAGCATAACCGCCGGTCGCGTAGACCAAGAGGTTATCAAATGCATAACCTGCGCGCAGGCGCACGGTACCAAGCGAAACCTGTTCTGTTTTCAAGGTTGCTGCTGCGCTGATCGCACTGCCATTCAAAACCGTTGCTGCAGAAATGGAGTACGAATCGCTGAGCTTGGTCCAAGCATAGTCAGCCTCAGCACCGAGCACATAATTACCAAATTGTTGATTATAACCTGCTTGAACGCCGAACAAGCCACCCTTGATGTCCATCGAACCAATCACGGGCGTGACATAAGGATCTTTTTCGGAGCCGATACCATAGCCTGCATTGGCGCCGACATAAAATCCCGTCCAATCATAAGCGCGGGCGATCGGTGCGACAGGTGACTGTGTGCGCTTAGGAAGGTCAGCAGCAACAGCCACTACGGGCGACAAAGCAAAAGCGGCGCAGAGCGCAAGTTTTTTCACAATCGAATCCTTTCAATGTTTGATATTCTAAATGCCTAGGACAAGCTTCGCGCCCAATAACCCGAAAATAGGACCGACAAACAAACATCAAGGCCTGCCTTTATGCCTCACGGCAAAACTGCAAAATCCCCGCGTTGGTAATCTTTCACCATGTCGCGCAAGGCGGCTGGTGCGACGACCTCGACCTTGTTGCCCCATTGGTAGAGATACCAAGCCATTTCCAGATGGCCCGCCGCCTTGAAGCGGATGAGGATCGAGCCATCCGCACATTCTTCCATCCGCTGTTCAGGATGAAACAAAGTGCCACGCACATGGTCTGCGGCCTCGGGGGCAAAGCGCCATTCCACTTCGCCATATTCGCTTTCATTCTGATACAGAGCAAAGCCGCGATTGGCGAAAGCCTGCAAATCGAAATCGGCGGGACGCTCGAAATAATCCTCTGACACATGCGCTTCGCTGATCGCATCGACGCGATAGGTTTTGATTGCGCCCTGTCGGCGGCTGTTGGGATCCAGCGCCACCAAATAGCGCCGATAGCCAGACAGCAATCCATAAGGGGCGACGCGGCGCAATTGCGGCTCGGCGTCCAGATGCGATTGATAACGAATGTGCAGATAGCGGCAGGCCTTGATCGCCTCGGCCACAGCGGCGGCGACATTTTCATCCACGCGCGAACGTGGGCCCGGGCGCGCGACAAAGCCTTGGGCTTCGAGAATGGCATCCGCATCCGGCTCAATGCGCAAGATCTGCTTGCTGGGCACCAATGCCACGACCTTGTCACGCAATTTGGAAAGCGTGGCAGACTCGATCTTCAACCCCGCGCGCGCCAGATGGGAGATGCCCAATTCCAGAGCTGCGACATCCTCGGCAGAGAGCGAGAAGAACTCGCGGTAATGTCCGCCCGGAATGCGCCAGCGCTTGCGCCCCTCGACATCGACATAGCTTTCGGTGTGCGGAAAATTGGCCTCCAGCGCGCGAAACATGCGTTGCGCCGTGCGCAGCGAGACGCCGTAATGGTCGATCACATCATCCAGCGTCAGTCCCTGGCGACCGCCCGCTGCCTTGCGCGCCAATTCTATCAATTGCTCTGCTTTGTCGAAACTCATGTCCGGCATCCCCCAGCGCCAGATCTAAACTAGCAGGGTGACAAAGGCTGTCAGGGGCAAAGCGGTGGTAAAAAAGCCCGGTAAATCAGGCCCCACACCAAAAACAGCGCATAAGTCCTTGATTGCAATAGATCACCTTGCCAGCTGCCTCGTCCCGGCTAAGATAGGGCCTTCACAGATCGGCCCGTTCAAGAGGCCGTCATGCAGGGAGGAACTATGCCGGGCGCTCTCGATGGAATTCGCGTGGTCGAATTCGCCAATTACGTCTCAGGCCCCTATGCCGGCATGATCCTCGGCGATATGGGCGCTGACGTCATCAAGGTTGAAGAGCCAACCAAGGGCGACCCATTCCGCGGCTGGGGCCGCGTTGAATATTCGCCCACCTTTGGCTCGGTCAATCGCAACAAGAAAAGCGTGACGCTGGATTTGAAAAGCGACGAGGGCAAAGCCCATGCGCGCGCGCTCATTCTGTCGGCTGATGTGGTGATCGAGAATTTCCGCGTCGGCACGATGGAGCGCCTGGGGCTGGGCTTTGAACAGTTTCGCGCTGAGAACCCGGGCCTCATCTGGTGCTCGATCACCGGCTATGGCTCAGATGGCCCCTACGCTATGCGGCCGGGCTATGACACGGTGGGACAGGCCACCAGCGGCCTGCTCAGCCTGCTGACCGATATTGCTGATCCCAAACCCATGGGCATTTCGCTCTCAGACCATCTGAGCGGCATGAATGCAGCCAATGGCATTCTTGCCGCGATCATTGCGCGCGGGCGCACGGGGCGTGGACAATGTGTCGAGACATCGCTGCTCGAGTCGACTTTGTCTTTCTGCGGCGAGAATGCGGCGCGCTTTTTTGAAAATGGCAAGGTGCCGGGACGCGCCACGCGCACGCATCAGGCGCAGGTCTATGCCTTCACCGCCTCCGACAACAAAGCCTTCGTTGTGCATTTGTCGTCGCCGACCAAATTCTGGCTGGGGCTGACCAAGGTTGCGGGCCATCCTGAATGGGCCGAAGATCCGCGTTTCAAGACCAAAGAAACGCGCGGCAAGAATTATGATTCGCTCAAAGCGCTTCTGGCCGAGATTTTCAGCACCAACACGCGCCAATATTGGCTCGATCTGTTGCTGGCAGCCGATGTGCCGTCTGCCCCACTCAATACGCTCGACGATGTGTTTGCCGACCCGCAAGTGCAGCATTTGAAAATGCGCGTGGATGTGCCCCATCCGAAATTGGGCAGCGTTGGCTATGTGCGCAACGGCGTGCGCATGTCCGAAACACCCACGCAAGTGCGCTGCTGCTCGCCCGAGCTTGGCGAACATAATGACGAAATCCTTGGCGCTTTGGGGAGGAAGCCATGAAGAAGCTTTTGTCTCTTGCGGCCCTGCTGGCACTGGTTGCCACATCAGCGCACGCACAAACACCAGATGAGTTTTACAAGAACAGAAAAATGACGCTTGTCACCTCTGCATCAGTGGGTGGCGGCTATGATCAATATGCGCGCTTGCTGTCGCGCCACATGCCCAAATATTTGCCCGGCAGCCCGACGATGATCGTGCAGAACATGCCGGGTGCCGAAGGCATCAAGGCGGCCAATTATCTGTATGCTGTCGCACCGCGTGACGGATCAGTGGTGGGTGGCCTGCAACGCAATACGGGTCTGGTGAAATTCTACCTGCCAGAAAGCACCACGGCTCAATTTGATCCACGCAAATTCATCTGGCTGGGCTCAACGCAGCAGGAAATTGGCTTTTTCTTGATGCGCACAGCGACCGGCGTTTCAGGCCTTGAGGGTTTGAAGACGAAGGAAACGACCGCCTCTTCAACATCCCGCAATTCACCCAGCTCCATCTATCCGCGCCTGCTCAATGCGCTCTATGGCACCAAGATCCGCGTGATCGAAGGCTATGATGGCTCGCAGACCTCGCTCTTGGCGATTGAACGCGCCGAAGTGGATGGCCATGTGTCTGGTGGCACGTCTGCGAATTTCCGCGCGCGTTATCGTCCGTGGGAAAAAGCCGGCCAGGTGGCGATCATCATGCAGCTCGGCATGGAACGCGACAAAGAATATCCCAATGTGCCGACCGCACTTGAACTCGCCCCCAATGAAGATGCACGGGCGATTTTTGAAATCGCCTTTGTTGAGCAAGTGATGGGACGCCCCTTCGTTCTGCCCCCAGATGTGCCGAAAGATCGCGTCACTGTTTTGCGCGCCGCTTTCGACAAAACGATGCTCGACAAAGATTTTCTGGAAGAAGCCGCCAAACAGGGGGCTGAAGTGGACCCTGTGAGCGGCGCGCGCATCAATGAATTGCTGGACAAAGTCTATGCGGCTCCGCCCGCCTTGGCCCAGCGTGTCCGCGACCTCGTGCAATAGGCTCATCATGATCCCTGACATCACCCCCGCCCGCGAATTGCGCGACACTTGCGCCATTGTGGGCACTGCCACCAGCCGCTTGGGCAAAGTGCCCGGCGTCTCCAGTCTCGATCTTCTGGTCGAGGCCATCCGCAATGCGCTCGATGATGCGGGCCTTCAGGCCAGCGATGTCGATGGCGTGCTCTGCCGCGGGCCTGATGAATCCTATTCGCATCATCAGCTGCTCGCCGAGCGCCTTGGCATCAATGCGCGCTTCTCGACCACGCTGACCAATGGCGGCGCGAGCCAGATCATGTCAGTTGCCCTCGCCGTCATGGCCATTCGCTTTGGGCTGGCGAAAACCATCGTCTGCGGCTTTGGCCGCGATACATGGTCACGCACACACTCCAGCGAAGAAGCGCGCGTGCGCAATGAGACGCGTCCTGAATCCATGCTGGCGCGCGAGTTTGGCCCCGAATATGGCTATTTCGGCGCAACTGCGGCCCATGCCTTTGGTGCCACGCGCCATATGCATCTCTACGGCACCACGCGCGATCATTTTGGTGAGATTGCCGTCGCGTTTCGCGAACATGCTCTGCGCAATCCCGACGCCTCGATGAAAAAGCCGCTGTCGATCAGCGATTACCATGCGGGTCGTCTGATTGTCGCACCCTTTGGCATGTATGATTGCAGCCTACGCTCGGATGCAGCAGGTGCGGTGATTGTCACCAGCGCAGATCGCGCCAAGGATATGAAACAGCCGCCCGTGCTCATCAAAGGCTTTGGCTTTCACAACAACACGCGTGGCTGGTTTGCTGATGACAATATGGTCGTCACTGCCGCCAAACAGGCAGGTGAAGCCGCTTACGCCATGGCCGGCCTTGGGCCGAGAGATGTCGACACCGCGCAGATCTATGATTGCTTCACCTATATGGTGCTGACGCAGTTGGAGGATTATGGCTTCTGCAAAAAAGGCGAGGGTGGCGACTTTGTTGCCTCCGGCGCATTGCGTCTGGGCGGCGCCCTGCCATGCAACACATCGGGCGGACAATTGTCGGAAGCCCATTGCGAGGGCATGTTGCAAATCGTTGAGGGCGTGCGCCAGATGCGCCACACCTATCCCGAGCACCGACAAGTCAAAGATGCCGAGATTGCATTGATCTCCGGCCATGGCGGCAATCAGGTCTGCCATTCCACTCTTATTCTGGGGCGCGCATGATGAGCGAGACAATCCGCAAACCCAAACCCCGTCCGGCTCCTGAATCCCTGCCCTATTGGCAGGCCGCGCGCGACCATCGCCTGGCTCTGCCCAAATGCGAGTCTTGCGAAAAATTCTGGTTCCCGCCGACACGTTCCTGCCCGCATTGCCTGTCGATGAATTTCTCGTTCGAGAATGTTTCAGGCAAAGGCAAGATTTTCAGCTTCGTCACCTATCACCGCGTCTATCGACCGGCCTTTGAAGCTGACGTGCCCTATGTGGTCGCGCTGGTGGAGCTTGATGAAGGCCCGCGCTTGCTCACCAACATTCTGGGTATCCCGCATGATCAGGTGACCTGCGAAATGCGCGTCGAAGTGACCTTCGATGATTACGACGAGGATATTTCGATCCCGAAGTTCAAGCCCGCGCAAAGCTGATCAGCGCACGACGGGCTCAACAACACCATAAGCAAGAGCTCTGCGCGGACGCCCGCGCAGAGTGGGCGTCGGATAGGACATCCGGCGCACAACCGGCAAACCGAGCACGGTGAACTCATCCGGGATGTCGGGTGAGCCAATGACGAGCGCACCGTGCCGCTTCAGATCATCAGGATCGATCCAAGGTGACAGCGCCAGATTGGCGTTATCAAACACATGGACACGGTGGGGCAGATCAAAGGCGATGGATCCGGCTGCATGCAGAGGTCTTTGCATCCCGGCCGGCACGATATAGGCAAGTTGACCCTGACCATTGGCCGCCCAATAGTCGCGCGCATCGCGCGCGATTTTGCGGTGATCCAAGGTTGAATATTGCGGCCGCTCATTCTGGATGGGCACGAGAATGGCGCTCATATAGCCAGCCGCCAAAAGAAACGCGAAAGTGCTCGCCAGCCAAAAACCGCGATGCAGTTTTGGACTTTCAACACGGCTCACCACCTGCGCCAGCCAAGCAATGACAGGAACAATCATCGGCGTGATCCACAAAGGACGCGGACGAATGCCAAGCGCCGGCGACATGGCCACCAGCACAATCGGGCCAAAAGCAGCTACCGTCAGAAACAAATCTTTGGGCGTTGCGCGATCTGGATGAAGCGTGTCCGCGACCGCTTTGAAGAACGGGCGAACCCCCGCGCTGACGATGAACAGCAAGCTGGCAAAGACCACGAGCAAGAGGCCGTTCACTGTCATGTTGAAGGCAAAGCCTGCCACTTCACGCGGCGACATATGCGTCGGGCGCATCGCATGCTGAACCGTCTGGCTGCCTTTCAGCACGACATCCATCGCATGCGGCGCAATCAGGACCATCGCAATCAAGGCAGCAATCCAAGGCCCAGGCCCCGCAATGCGCTTGCGCCATTCGGGAACGAGCAGGCAGAGCAAGCCAAGCGGCCCAACCAGGTGAAGGACGGAATATTTCGTCCACAGGCCAAGGCCAACAGCAAAGCCAAAGGCCACCCAGACACGAATGCGATCTGAATTAAACGCAGCCCAAGCCGTGATAAGCACCAGGGCCCAGAATGGCATGACCCCGATATTATGGTTGAGCTGAACGGGAATATAGGTCGTGAAGGGCGAGGCGAGGCCCGCCAGCAAAGCAATGAAGGCAGGGCCGACACCCACTTCTTTCATCAACCAGCGCGCCATCAAGACCACGGAGCCCACCGCCAAACATTGCGAGAGCGTGTAGAGTGCAACGTAACGCGCAGGACCGGCATACCAGGCAATCGCCGTCAGCCATTCTGAAAAAGGCGGATGCTTTGGATAGGAGAGCTGCCACTCAGGCCCGCCGGTCATACCCTCAGCAGCATCCAGACGCAGAGAGCCTTCCAACAAAGAAGGCAGCATGATCCAAAGCACAAGATGGACGGCCGGAATGATGACAAACACCTTCCTCAGCCATTCTTCTGATCTGAGTGCTGCCTTGACCAAAACCGCCCCGCCCGCTCACTGCCACGCTGACGCTTGATATGCGTCACCTGTGGAGAATGGCAAGGCGTGCCGGCACTCATTCCAGCAGAAAACGAAGGTTTGCCCCTATCAGGCCCTATTTCACCGCTGTCAGCTCCAGCGCGCGTTCGATCACCGGGCGGTCAAAACCTGAAATGCGATTGACCAGCTCGGCCATTTGTTCACCCGGCACCGGATCGACGTCAATATTCAGGCGATGGGCTTCCGCCAGAAAGGCGCGGTCTTGCATGGTTTTCATAAAAGCCGCCCGCAAGATTTTGATGCGATCGGCTGGCACATTGGGTGGTGCCACCAAAGGCCAGGCTGTCACTTGTGGCGTGAATAGAAACTCCAGCGCTTTGCGGTCGGTCTCGTTCTTGGCGAAATCCATGATCAGCGGGACGTCGGGCAGATCGACCGCCTTGTCGAGACCCATCTGCACGATGATGTCGACCTTCTTCTCGTCGAGCCATGGGCGCGAGCGGCTCTTCAGCGAGCCCCATGACCAGCCAAAGCGAGCATCCACCTCACCCTTTTCCATGGCCATGGTGACATCATTGCCGCCGGGATAGCCCGTGATCACCTTGATCTTGGCGCCCGTCAGATTGGCAAACAATGTCGGGAAACGGCCAGTGTCATCGGTTGCACCTGTTGCACCGGTGGTGATCTCGCGCATGTAGAGATCATTCACCGATTTGATCTTCTTCGTGTGCCAGACGACGCCGACCGACACTTCTTTCGATGTGCTACCAATCGGAATGAACAGACGCGGATCATAGCGCGCCGATTGCGGATTGAACGCGGGCTCTAACGGATAGCTGCGCGAGAGCATGCCAAGCGTGGTGCCATCGCGCGGCGCAACCGAATAGAGATTGAGGATCGTTTTGATCCCACCCGAGCCCGGCAGATTCTGCGGCAAGAAGATCGGGCTGCCAGGAATCTGATGGCCCATATGGCGCGCGAGCAAACGCGCGGTTGCGTCATATGTGCCGCCCGCCGCATAGCCGATCAGCACGGTGATCGACTTGCCAGCGAAAAAATCACCCTCCCCATTCTGCGCTTGCGCAGATGAGACGGTGGCGAGACATCCAAAAAGACAAACGAGAGAAGCTTTAAGCCTTTGCATGAGCGTTTCCCCTTATCGCTCAACAATGGGCACAGGGTGAAAAACGGTCGCTCTCGCTCCCTACAGATCGAGATTGAAAAGTTTCACGGCATTATCGCGGGTCAAGCGCTTGCGCTTTTCATCTGACAGACCCTTCAGATGATATTCAACGACCTGCCGCGAATGCGGGAAGGTCATGTTGAAATGCGGATAGTCATTTGACCACATGCAATTCTTCTCACCCCACCAGGGGAAGAAACGCGTGCCGACATAATCTTCCAAAAACGTGCCATAGACATGTTCTTCGAAAATTTCAGACGGCTTGCGCTTGATCGGCATCGGGCGATCCTTGCGGAAACGCTCGAAATAATAATCCCATTGCTGCAGCATGAAAGGCAGCCAGCCAATCTCGCTTTCAGCCATCAACAGACGCAGATCTGGATAGCGATCGAAGGCACCTGAGAAAATAAAATCGAACAGCGTATTGGCGGAATCATTGGTCTTCACATTGGTGGCGTCTTTCAGCCCCAACACGCCGCCTTTTTGACCGCCCTTGATATAGGAATGGCCAGTGAGAATGTGGCAGACAATCGGCGCCTTGGCTTCATTGGCTGCCGCCCACAGCGGCTCGTAATGATCAGAGGTAAATGGCAGACGCGGATCGGGCACTTGCCAGACCATGCAGCCTTTAAGCCCCATATCGAGGCCGCGATGCAATTCCTTCACCGCGCCGTCAATGTCGTAGACTGAGATCAGCGGCGAGCCGTAAAGGCGCTTGGGATCGGCCTGACAGAAGTCATGCATCCAGTCATTGTAGAGCTTGAAAGATTGCTCTTGGGTGGGAATGTCATCCATCCCAAACAGCGCCATGCCGTAATTGGGAAAGAGAATTTCAGCGGCCACACCATCGGTGTTCTGATCCTGCAATCGCAGATGCGGATCGGTGGCACCGGGCGGCGAATTGCGGAACGGGACTTTGGGAAGTTTGTCCTGCATCTCCTTGGGCAATTCGCGCCAAAGCTCTTCAGGTTCCATGACGTGAGAATCGGTGGAGATCATCTCCGGCATGGCGGCAATCTGATCTTGTGTCAGATTCTCGCCAATGACGGTTCGTCGCGGAAAGGTCTTTTGCTGCTCTTCGGACATGCCAGCAAATTTGGAAGCTTCGACGGGCAATTCAGGCATGAATTCCTCCCCCAATTTTCTTCTTGTTCCGCCACCCTTGGATCAGGGATGAGGCGCAAAAACCTTTCCTTGCGCATAGATGCGCGTCTTCGATGTCTCGCCATTGCGCGGAGAATCGCCGATCTTCTCAGACCCATCGCTAAAGACTGTCTGGCGCGCGATTTCCTTGGGCGTGCCATAGGGGTTGAGTTCGCCAATCCCCTCAATCGAACGCTGGGCGCCGCCCATCCGCAGCAAGACGAGATTTTCTTTCGCATCGGCTTCGAATTTATAGGCCACATCCCGCGGCAGCATGACACCTTCATGTTGACCCACGACACGCTGCGAGCCATCGCCAAAGGTGAAGGTGGCTTTGCCCTGCAAGACAACAAAAGCATGATCTTCAGCGCGATGCGCATGCAGCGCATTCTCGCCACCGCTCGCATAGACCTTGATGCTCAGCCAGAGATTGGGCGCGGTCGCCAGTGAATCATAGGTCGTGCCCTGCTCCAGCAAAGGCAGATTGCGCATGGAAAAAATATAGGCTTCCCCGAGGACGCTCACCGCTTGAGCGGTTTTCTTGGCGTCGTCCATGTCTCTCTCCCCTTATGTCTTTTTTGCAATGCTGATCCAGAAATGAGGCGCTGTCAAAGCATCGCCTTTTGAAGGCGTTTTGCTGCACTGCACGATAAACTTGGACCGGCTTGATCGATGGCGTCGAAAAAACCATGATGCTGACAGCCAATCAAGAGACGACACAAAATTTGGGGGAGTTGGCGCTATGAAAAACATCGCATCACACATGCTGGCGCGCACTTGCGCAACCTTGGGACTCATTATCAGCCTGTCAGCTCCAGCTTTTGCCATTGATCAGGTGACGACGCGCACGCTGGACGAGCTGAAGCAGGAAATCATTGATCGGGCCGGACGCACGCCCCAGCGCAGCCCTGCTGTCAAAGTCGACGTCACAGACATTCGCGAGGCCACAGCCGCCATCAATACGATGGATCGCGATGATTGGGCACGCGGTTTCATGATTCCCGCCGAGCGTCATTTTGAAGCCGGGCGGAAAGCTGAAAGCGAAGGCAAGATTGAAGCAGCGCGGGAATCTTATCTCGCCGCCTATCGCTTGTTCAAGATTGCGCATTATCCCACCAATAATTCGGCACAAAAACAGAAAGCCTATGAGCGCGGGCTCGATGCCTTTCTGGCTTACGGCAAATTCCTGACGCCCAAACTCGAAGTTGTGCGCATTCCCTTTGAAGGCAAGGAAATCGTCGGCTATCTGCGCCTGCCAAAAACTGATGGCAAGAAAGCACCTCTGGTCTATTTCGCGACTGCTCTGGATTCGCGCAAGGAAGAATGGGCCGAGCGCAACGAGGATTTGCTGGATGAAGGGGTCGGCATTTTCGTCACCGACATGCCAGGCACCGGCCAGGCGCCCATCAAGGTTGATGTTGATTCCGAGCGCATGTTTTCAGCAGCCCTCGATTATCTGATCAAGCGCCCGGAAATCGACGCCCAACGTCTGGCCTTTTATGGCGGCAGCTGGAGCGGCTATTGGGCGGTAAAAATGTCGGTGGTTGAGCGCGCGCGCCTGCGCGCCGTGGTCGCACAGGGCCTGCCCGCGCATTTTTACTTCCAGCCAGAATGGCAGACGACCGCGCTCAAGACACCTGAATATCTGATGGATCTTCTGCCTGCGCGCTCGATGATCTATGGCGTCGAAGGTCTGGACGCCTTTCTGGCCTATGGCCCGAAACTGTCGCTGAAGACGCTGGGCATTCTCGACAAGCCCTCGACCCAGCTCCTGCTCGTCAATGGCACCAAGGATACACAGGTACCCATTGCCGACCTGCATCTGGTCGCACAAGTGCTACCCGGCGCGCCGAAGGAAGCCTGGATCAATCCTGATGGCCGCCATATGGGCGCTGACAACAAGATCGGCTCGGAAGAGATCAAGGCGAAAATTGTCACGCCTTGGCTCATCAAAAAACTCAAGGAATAGTACTGCCCCATCCTGCTCTTCCAAGCCTTCATGAAGCGCGCTAAACAGGCGCAACGATCAGCAGGGCTGGAAGAGCATGAAAAAGCGCAAAATCCTCATCAATGGCGCAGGCCTTGGCGGCCTCGCCGCCGCCTGCTGCCTGATCAAGGCCGGACATGATGTCGAGGTCTATGAACAGGCAGCCCAAATGGGCGAAGTGGGGGCTGGCATCCAGATCAGCGCCAATGCACAGCATGTGCTGCGTGACCTCGGCCTTGGGCCAGACATTGACCGGATCGGCGTGCGCCCGGGCGCCTATGTGTTTCGCTTGCACGACAGCGGCGAAGAGATCCAGCGCTTTCCGCTGGCGGAAGAACATGAGCGCATCAATGGCGCGCCCTATACGCAATTGCACCGCGCTGATTTCCACGAAGTGCTCGCCCGCAAGGCGCATGAAATGCGCGCGGGCATTGTGCGCCTCAACAAACGCGCCACGAGCTATGTTGAAAATACCGATGGCGTGGTTCTGCATTTCGCCGATGGCACGTCAGCCAGCGGCGACATTCTGATTGGTGCCGATGGCATTCGCTCGGTGGTGCGTGCGCAAATGTCGGGCGCGTCCAACCCGGTCTATACGGGCGATGCCGCATGGCGCTTGGTGATCCCGACCGACAAATTGCCGCCCAATCTGCTTGAGCATGTCATGTCGGTCTTTATGGGACCGGGCGGCCATGTGGTTTGCTATTATCTGCGCGCGGGCAAATTGCTCAATTTCGTGGGCCTCGTCGAGACGGATGATGTGGCCGAAGAATCCTGGACGCTGAAGCGCCCGTGGGAGCAGCTCAAGGCCAATTATGCCGGTTGGCATCCGATCATCCAGACGATCATCGACACGGCTGACAAAGACCAATGCTTTCGCTGGTCTTTGTTCAACCGGGATCCTTTGATGAATTGGAGCACCAAGCGCGTGACGCTTCTGGGCGATTCCTGCCACGCCACTTTGCCTTATCTGGCGCAAGGTGCGGTGATGGCGATTGAAGACGGCGCCATTCTCGCGCGCGCACTCGACATGAGTGATGATGAGGCAGAGGCGCTTGATATTTACCAGCGCAACCGCATCGAGCGCACGGCGCGCATCGTGCGCCAGTCCACCGCCAATCGCACTTTGTTCCATCTGCACAGCGAAGCCGAAATCCGCGCCGCCTTCGCCAAGCGCGATGAAGGGGCGGAGCGCAACAAGTGGCTGTATTCTTATAATCCGCTGACTGTGCCGCTGGTGTAACAAACGCGGCGCACTGTCATCCCCCTCCCCTCAAGGGGGAGGGAGTTTTGGCAGCGCCGCCTCGCAATGACGATGCGATGACCTTCAATCCAGCTTCTTCATGCCAACGCGCGCAGCAATCTCGGCCACCTGCTTTTCCTGCTCCGCAATATCCTTGGCGAAGTCTTCCGCCCCACCGGGGTTGGGCGTTTGCCCACTGGCCACCAGACGCTCCGCGATATTGGGCATGCGCGCCACTTCAGCGACTTCATCGCCAATGCGCTTGCGCAACGCTGCATTCATGCTTTTGGGGCCAAACAGACCCACCAGCCCCTCGAGTTGCAAGGACGGCACACCCGCTTCAATGGCCGTCACCACATTGGGCAAAGCGGGCGAACGTGTGCGGCTGTTGACCGCCAGCAGCTTCGCGCCATTGCCAATCACCGGCTGCATGATCGCATAAGCCGACATCACCACCTGAATGCGACCCGCCGCCATTTCAGCCGCGCCCTGCCCCAGATTGTTGAAGCTCACCTTCTGGATCTTCAGATCGAGCGCGGTCGTGAAATTGTCCCACACCAGATCCGTGATGCCCGGCACCGTCATGACATTCAATTCGCCCGGACGCTTGCGCGCCACATCGACCAGCTGTTGAAGCGATGTGATGCCGCTCTGGTCCGAGACACCCACAGCCAAAATCGTGTTGGAGAAACGCGCAATGGGGAGAAGATCACGGTCCCGCACATAGCCGAGCTTTTCATGCTTATAAGGATGTGGCGTGAAATTGCCGGTGGGCGTGAACAGCAGCTGATGATCATCATTGTCATTCACCACCGCGCGAATGGCGATGAGGCTGTCGCCGCCGGGACGGTTCTCGACGACGATGCTCTGATTCCATTTGCGCGACAGCGCATCGGCCGCCAAACGCGCACCAATGTCAGCGCCTGCTCCTGGCGCAAAGGGCACCACAAATTTGACGGGCTTGGTGGGCCAAGCTGGCGTTTGTGCTGGCGTTTGCGCCTGAGCCAGTCCAGCGCACATCACAGCCATCAGACCGGCACCCATGAGCGCGGCCGCTTTCATCATGCGTTTCATGTTTCCCCCTTTGCCCTGATGATCTTGCGGGCAGCATCCCTTTTGGGATTGCTGACAGATTGGCGAGCTTCGCAAAATCGCGCAAGTCACCAGCATGTCATGAGCCAGACATCGGCTGTTGCGATGCAGCAAATAGGTGCGCGTGCCGACTTTAGGCCAACTTGCCAAGCCGATAGCAACTCCCGATACTTTTCAAAATAAAAGCAAAACAAGGACCAAAGGCAAAAAGCCAAGGTCCGCTGGGAGGGGATATGTACGAAGACGGCATTGCGCGCGATGGCCTGCGCACGGGCGATCATATTGTCATCACGGGCGGCGGCGGCGGCTTTGGTCGCGCCTTTTGCAAACGTCTGGCGCGCATGGGTGCCCGCATTTCCATCTGGGAGCTGAACGAAGAATCAGGCCGCGAGACAGAACGCCTTGTGCGCGAAGCCGGCGGTGACGCGACTTTTTTCAAAGTTGATCTGTCATCCAGCGCGTCCATCGATCAGGCGATTGAGGCCAGCCTCAAAGCCTATGGCACGCCCTATGGCATTATGAACAATGCCAGCATCTATCCCCGCGCTAGCGTAGAAAAAATGAGCGTCGACACATTCGCGCGCACGCTGCAGGTCAATATCACCGCACCCTTCCACATCATCCATGCCTTTGGGCCAGCGATGATTGCCAACAAGCGCGGCGTCATCATCAACATTGCCTCCGGCCGTGCGCTGGAAGGCGCGGTGAATGGCGCCAATTATGCCTGTTCAAAAGCTGCCATTCTCTCGCTCAGCAAAACGGTTGCAATGGAATGGGCCAAACATAACATTCGCGCCAATACGATCATCCCCGGCGTGTCCTTCACGGCGCAGCCCTTGGAAAACACAACGCCCGAAGAGCTGATCGAGCGCGGCAAGCAGCGCATTCCTCTGGGCCGTGTCGGCTATCCGGAAGATATGGCGGGACTGGCCGCCTTCCTGTTCAGCGCAGACGCCTCCTACATGACAGGCCAAGCGGTGGCCATGAATGGCGGGATGATTATGATCCCGCAATAGAGCGTCGCTTCTCACGCGCATCTGCAAGAGGAAGGGACGCCACCATGTCACGCAAGCACGCACTCGCTTTTCTCTGCCTGTCGGCGCTGGGCGCACAGCTCAGCTCGCCAGCCCGCTCGCAAACGGTTGAAGATTTTTATCGCGGCAAAACTGTCAGTTTCATGGTGTCGTCGGCCGCCGGTGGCAGCTACGATATTATGAGCCGCACGCTGGCGACCTATTTGCCAAAATATCTGCCCGGTCAGCCCAATTTCGTCATCAAGAACCAGCCGGGCGCCGGGGGCATCACAGCCGCCAATCAGCTCTACGGCACGGCTGCGCGCGATGGCACAGTGATGGGCGGCTTGCAGGGCAATATTCCCTTCGAGCCGATGCTCGGCGTGAAAGAAGCGACCTTCGACGCGCGCAAATTCATTTGGCTCGGCACACCCAGCACCGAGACATGTGTGTTCACAGTCTGGTCGGAAACCGGCGTCAAATCCTATGAGGATCTGCGCACCAAAGAAATCACGGTGGCCTCAACCGGCGTCAATTCAAACCCGAGTGTCTCAGCGCGTTTGATGACAGAGTTGCTCGGCATCAAGGCGCGCCCGATTGTGGGCTATACCGGCATGGCCAATGCGCTGCTGGCGGTTGAAAAGCGTGAAGTTGATGGCCATGCCTGCATTCTGTGGAGCGCCGTGCAGGCTTTGCGTCCCCAATGGATCAGCGAGAAGAAAGCGCAGTTCATCCTGCAATGGGGTGGGATCAAGGAAAAGGGCCTGCCTGACACGCCCTTCGTGATGGATCTGGTCAAAAAGCCGGAAGACAGATTGCTGCTGGAAGCGGCCTCCGCGCCGCTGGCCTTGGGCCGCCCCTTCCTTCTGCCACCCGACGTGCCCAAGGATCGCGCGCAAGCCATGCAAAAAGCCATGATGGCCGTCTTTGCGGACACGTCTTTCCAGGCCGATGCCCAACGCCAGGCGCTCGATATCAATGCCCCACGCAGCGGCGCGGAGGTGCAGCAATTGATCGAGCGCGTCTATTCCATGCCAAGCGATGTGATCGCGCGCCTGCGGCAAGTATCGGTGCAGTGAGGGCAAGATTGCCCTCTAGCCTTTCTTCTTTTGGGCCGGGCGGGTCGCCTCACCAATCCAGTCGAGAATCCAATCCGCGACCTGCAGATTGTTCGTGTCCATCATCATCATATGCGTGTTACCGCGCACGCCCTTTTCATAGGTCGCGAGAAAATTGGCCTTGCCACCCGCCTTGACCACTTGGTCAACGGCTTTGCGGCATTCGCCTTCCCCATTCCACGCATGATCGCCCGCAACATTGAGCCAGGCCAAACGCGCCATGACTTGTGTTTGCTCTGGTGTGAGATTGCAGCCCGAGCGCCCCTCAACGCTGATCAGCGCTTTCACCAAGGCCGGACGCGCCAGTGCTGTCTGCGTTCCATAGGTGCCTGATTGCGAATGGACCATGACCATGGCGGGGCCAATTTTATCCAGCAACGCGACAAGGGCAGCAACGGTGGGCTGCGGTGATTGGTGCAACGTCACTTCTGTATTGGGCACAAGCTGCGCCATGTATTGATCGACGTGTTTCTGCGGGAATTTGGAATCCGCCCACCATTCATCAGGCTTGGGACCAAAGCGGAAGACACCCCATGCACGCTCATAGGTGAACTGGATCACGCCGCCTTTCGGGATGAGGCTCGCATCACCCTTGGTCTGGGCCTGATTGATGGCCTCCGGATACCAACCCGAGCGTGCGCGGCCCGCGTGATCGATGACATAAACCGTATAACCCTTGCGCAGAAAATGTTGTTTCCAACCCTCGCGCCCATCAGGGGTCGTGTCATATGTTTTGCCGGCATGACCCGAGCCATGCACCATGATGATGGGAACAGACCCGGCCAGTTGACGCTTGGGCACAGCATATTCCACATACATTTGATTGACGACGACACGCCCACCCGGTGCCTCACCACCCGGATTTTGCGTCTTCACCACTTCGCCATTGATGAAAAAGCTGCCCTGATCTTTCAAGACAGGAGGCTCTGCGGCATGGCCAAAACATGTCCAGGACATCAACGCCCCGCATGCAACGGACAGGCGAAAACTCGCGGCTCGTGTCGACATCAGGACGTCCCCCCTCGTTTTATATTTTTGACTGGCCCGAGGTTAGCCTGTGCGGCGGACTAATTTCAACATTGCAGTGCGAGATTGACGCAGCCCGGCCAGGCACGCCAAACTGAAACCAAAATAAGGGGAAGAAACATGCGCAAGACATGGTTGGGCAAAAATGGGGTCGCTGGTCTGGGGTTGTTGGCCATGCTCGCCTGGTGCGGGAGCGCCTTCGCGATCACCGGCGACAAGGCCGAATTCGTCAAACTGGCTGATGATGTCTATGCCTATGTAGGCAAGCGCAATGATGCCAATGCTATGGTTATCGTCACCAACCAAGGCGTCGTGTTGGTGGACACGGGCAACAGCCAGCCTGACACGCGCGACATTGGCGAAAAGATCAAATCCGTGACCGACAAACCCGTGCGCTGGGTGGTGATCACGCAATATCATGGTGATCACTTCGGCGGTTCACCCTATTTCATGCCTGCCACCGTCATCGTCCACGACAAAGTGGCGAAAGAAATTGCGAGCATGAAGCCTTACCAGATCAAATCCTGGCGCAAGCGTTTTCCTGAACGCAGTGCCGCGCTGGAAGGGCTTGCCCCCATCGACATGGTGATGAGCTTTCCTGATCGCATGACGCTCAATCTCGGCGGCAAGCGCATTGAGCTGATCTATGTCGAGGACACTTATAATTCTGGCGATGTCGCCGTCTGGCTACCTGATTCAGGTGTGATGCACGGCTCATTTGCAGCCTACAAAGATCGCCACCCAGACATTCGCCCCGATTACAGTCATGGCACCACCGTCACCATGCTCAAGCAGCTGGAAGCTTTGCTTGCACTCAAGCCGCGCGTGGTTGTGCCCTCGCACGGGCCTTTGAGCACGGTCAGCGACCTGCAAGTTATGGTCGATTACATTCTGCTCGCGCGGCAGAAAGTGCGCCTGATGATGGCCAAGGGCATGGCGCTGCCTGATGTCATTCGCAATTTCCACATGAATGAATTCAAGGATTGGGATCGCGCCACGCATTTCGACTGGATGGCGGAAACCATCCATCGCGAATTGTCAGGCCAAGGCCCGATCATTGTCACCGTGAAGGAGCTCAATTCCTCTGGTGAATTGACGGGGGTGATTGAGGCTGGGCGCAACCTCACGCTGAAAACCGCTGAGGGCAAAGATGTGCGCCTGCGTGTGACCTCTGACACCAATATTGAAGGCGCGGCAGATCGCACCCAATTGCGCACGGGCATGAAGGTGCAGGCGCTCTACAAGGAGCCGGAGGATTTCAACCCCGCCCTGGGCTATGACGTGATTGAATTGACAGTCGCCCGCTAGATAATTTTCAACAAGGCTCTGCCGCGCCCCGGCGCGGCAGGCCCAGATGATCGCGCAGCATCGTGCCGTGATAGGCCGTACGAAACAAACCGCGCCTTTGCAGCTCTGGCACAACAGAATCGACAAAAGCCTGCAAGCCATTGGGCAGCATGGCGGGCATGATGTTGAAACCATCAGCCCCGCCCTGCTCAAACCAGTCCTGAAAGGAATCGGCGACGTCGGCAGGCGTGCCGATCAACTGACGATGGCCCTTCGAGACAACCAGCTTCTCCCACGTCTCGCGCACGCTCATCTTCTCGCGGCGTGACGTCTCAACAATGCCAATGGCTCGGCTTTGTGTCAGCTTCGACATATCAACGTCTGGCAACGGCCCCTCGATATCAACGCCTGACAGATCCATGCCCAAATGCCGACCCAAAGTCGCCAGCCCCGCTTCACGGTGAATGAGGCTTTGCAGCTTTTCATATGTGTCGTGGGCCTCTTGTCGCGTGCGCGCGACAATGGGCATGACGCCGGGCATGACCAGCGCATGATCGGGGTTGCGACCAAAGGCAGCAACGCGCGATTTGATGTCACGATAAAACGCCTGCGCTGTGTCGAGATCTCGCTGGATGGTGAAAATCACCTCGGCATATTTGGCAGCCAGCGTTTTGCCATCTTCAGACGACCCCGCCTGCACCAGCACAGGATTACCCTGCGGACAGCGCGGCAGCGACAAAGGCCCGGCCACTTTGAAATAAGACCCGTCATGATTGAGCAGGCGCAATTTGCTGGCGTCGAAAAACAGCCCGCTTTCCTTGTCCATCAAGAGTGCATCATCATCCAGACAATCCCACAGGCCGCGCACAATATGCGTGAATTCATCGGCCCTGCGGTAACGCTCGGCATGCTCGAAATGCGCGTCATAGCCAAAGTTAAGAGCTTCGCGCGGCGAAGACGAGGTCACAATGTTCCAGCCCGCACGCCCGCCGCTGATATGATCGAGCGAGGCAAATTTGCGGGCCACATGATAGGGCTCGTTAAAAGAAGTTGTGGCTGTCGCCACCAGCCCGATGCGCTCGGTTACCATGGCCAAGGCTGACAAAAGCGTCAGCGGCTCGAGCCGGAAATTATCAGAACGCTTGCCCTTGGGTGTGAGCGAAAACACATCCGCAACAAACAGCATGTCAAACAAGCCACGCTCGGCAATCTGCGCAAACCGAGCATAGGTCTTGACGCTGAATCCATCCGGATAGGCGTCATTGTGTCGCCAGGCCGCCATATGGTGCCCGCCAGGCGCCAGAAACAATCCAAGCCTGATCTGGCGTGACATATCACTGCGCTCCCGATGAAAGCGCCGGCAGGTTTCGCAGAAAAACGATCAACGCATTCATATCGGAATCACTCATACGGGCATACATGTCGAAATCCATCACACCCACCAGCTTTCCGCCATCTGGTCTCACGCCCTTGGTGATCGCGGTTCTGATCTGTTCATCACTCCAGCTACCGAGCGATGTCGGCGTGATATTCGAGGCGACCACTGTGCCACCGCCACGCGCGGTATAAGTATTGCCACCCGCACCCAGGCGCGTGAGATCAGGCTGCCCATCGATGCGCGGTGTATGACACTGGAAGCAATGCGAGACAGTCACTCCGATATAGTGACCATACGCAATCTGATTTTTTCTGCCTGGCTCGGCTACAGTGCTAACAAGTTCCATTTTCACAGAAGCGCGTTGCGGATCGAGGCGCTCAACCGGATTTTTAATGGCAGGAACCGTCCGCAAATAGGCAACAATGGCTTTGACATCGGCATCCGACAGATCGCGATAAAAAAACGTTCCCATCGGCGGGCGAACGCTGCTGCCATCGGGACGCGTGCCGTTGCGGATCGAAGCAATGATCTGCTCATCACTCCAGTGCCCCAATCCCGTTTCAGGGTCAGATGTCAGATTAGACGCAAGCAGCCCGCCGACGCGTTGGCCACCTGAGAGAAATTTCTCTTTGATGGTCTTGCCCTCGGAATCTTTCTGCGTGTGGCAAGAGCTGCAGATTCCGATGCAGACAAGATATTCGCCCCGCTCAATCTCTGAGCTCGCAGCAGCGGCGCGATCGCCTGGCAACAGCATCGCGAGAGAGAGCAAAAACATTAGCCCTCCTACGCCTATCCGCGAACCGATCTGGCGCGCAAAACAGATCATGCGCAATGGCATGCCCCTCCCTGCAATGGGCCTCTGCGGGCCTCTCTTGGGGGAGAAGCATAAAGCAGTGGGCTACGGCTGAGCAACCGCGGTTCGGGCATTGGTTAAATAACGAATGTGATGAGCTACTTTTAAATGAAGCCAAAATGCTGCGGCGCATCAAAAACACAAAACGACGTGCATAGATTTTGATCATCTTGCCAAGGCGGCTGCGTGCGCATCTAATCATCATCATAAAAAAATAATGTGGGAGGGTCAGGCATGGCTTGCAGGAACAAAGCGCGCGGAGTGCTGTTTGGTCTGGCATGTCTTGTGGGCGCACAAGCGCAGGCACAAGATGCGTCACATTTCTTCGCTGACAAGACGATCAACTTTATCGTCGCATCTGGTCCAGGCGGCGGATACGACATGTATGCGCGCCTTCTCACACGCCATTTCGGCCGCAACATTCCCGGCAACCCCTCTTTCGCTGTTCAATATCTTCCAGGAGGCGGCGGCATTGTTGCTGCCAACAATCTGTACGGACTTTCTAAGAAAGACGGCACAGTGATGGGGCTTCTCGCCTCGAGCACTTTTCTGCTCGCTGCCGTTGGTGATCCGCACACCAAATTTGAAAATCTCAAATTCACATTCATCGGCAACATGAATGAAGAAGCCGACACATGCTCCGTCTGGCACACGACAGGAATCAAATCCGTTCAGGACTTGAAATCGCGCGAAGTGATTATCGGCACGGCCGGTGTGGGTTCCAATTCGCACACATTCCCGGTCGGCATGAATGCGGTGATTGGCACAAAATTCAAACCTATTCCGGGCTATTCGGGTGGCGCGCAAATTCGCACCACTGCCATGGAGCGCGGCGAGCTTCACGGTTCCTGCGGAATTTTCGTATCGACTTTGGGCGCGCAATTTGGCCAGCCTCTGTCTGAGGGTAAGCTGAATGTTGTTTTGCAAATGGGCCTGACGCGCCATCCCAAATATAAGGACGTGCCCAACGCATTGGAGCTTGCCAGTGATGACGTCGGTCGCCAGTCTCTCGAATTGCTCTTCGCGCAGCTCGCCCTTGGCCGCCCCATTCTCGCCCCACCCGATGTCCCGCAAGACCGCGCAGCTCTTTTGAGCAAAGCCTTTCAGGAAACAATGCGCGATCCGCAATTTATAGCAGAAGCCGAAAAGACCAATGTTGAAACCAGATGGTTTGATGGCGCGCGCATGCGCGACGTCATGATGAAAATGGAATCGGCCCCTGCTCCTATCAAAGCGCGAGTAAAGGCCATTCTCGAACAGCAGAGCTGAAGGACAGAAGAAAATGCAATTTGGACTCTATGGCACGAATGGCCATGTGACCGTCGGCTCGCCAGAAATTGCCCAGGCAGTCCTCGAAGCGCGCGGGCCTTTGCCCGAAAGGCGTCAAGACAAGCAATATGAGTTCGGTCTCGATATGATGCTTGAAGCCGAAAAAGCGGGCTTTGACATTATTCTCTTCGCCGAACGCCATCTCGGGCCCGATCTCACAACATGGGTTGTGGCGGGCGCCATTGGTTCGCGCCTTGAGCGCATGCGCTCCATGGTGGCTGTGCACCCGGGCCTTTGGCATCCCGCTGTGATTGCCAAATTGTCCATGTCGCTTGATCGTATTTGCAAAGGTGGCATGGCGATCAATCTGGTGACAGGTGCCAGTGAATCCGAGTTCCAGATGTTTGGCGGAACAGCCTTGATGGAGGATGCCGAGAAGCGCTACACGCGCGCGACCGAGTTCATCAATTTTATCAAGGGCGCTTGGACGCATGACAAATTTTCGATGCCGGGAGAATTTTTTCCCACCGAGAATTTTGAACTGCGTCTTCGTCCTCGAAATGTCGCTCCACCCGAGATGTTCACCGCCGCTAATTCAGAAGGGGGGCGAAAAATGGTTGCCGAAACGGGCGATTGGTGGTTCCTGCCCTATGATCGCAACATCACGACAACAGATGAATTGTTGCGCGAGCTCGAAAAATCCATGGCCGATATGCGACAGCGCATGAAGGCTGTGGGTCGCCATATCCGTTTCGGCTTTAATCCGTTCATCGGTTTTGGCGACAGCATGCAAAATGCGCTTGAGGTCAGCATTGCGCGCATCATTGCGCATGAACAAAATCCCGACACAGCAAAAATCCAGCGCAGCATGTTGCCTGCAACATTGGGCGGCTGCATGGGGCGCCCGGAAGACATCCGCCGCCAGATCGGGCGGTTCCGCGATATGGGCATCGAATTGCTGCTCTTCAAAATGACAGCGGGAACAGATGATGTGCGCCGCATCGGCAAAGAAGTTATTGCACCATTCAGGACAGGGACAACATGACGCCAAGAGCCCTTCTCTTTCTCTGTCTGTTTTTTGTAGGCTCTGCACAAGCCGCAGATGAAGAGCTTTCTGCTTTCTACGCGGGCAAAAATATCCGCCTCACTGTTGGCTCATCTGCAGGTGGCGGCACTGACATTGTCGCCCGCTTATTGGCCCGTCACATGGGCCGCTATATCCCCGGCAAGCCTGGCATTGTCACCGTCAATCAACCCGGTGGCGGGGGATTGGTGGGCGCCAATCGCATTGCCAATAGCGCCGCACGCGATGGAACTGAAATTGCGACCATGGAGCGCGCGATTCCCCAGCTCGCCTTCATGGGTGATCCCAATGTGCATTTTGATCCGCTCACGCTCACATGGCTTGGATCGCTCTCATCTTATCGCAATGATGCCTTCATGCTGTTCGTAAATGCAGATCACCCGGCGCGCTCGGTTGAAGATTTGCGTGCCGGCAAAATGACAGCTCGGCTTGGAGCAAGCCAGCAAGGCTCAACCAATCTCACTTTTGCACTGATTGCGCGCGAGGTGCTGGGGCTGAATGTGGTGCCAATTTCTGGCTATGCCGGCACAGCCAAAATATCCCTCGCCATGATCGCGCGTGAGGTCGATGGCCAGCTCATGGGGATTGTTTCCATTCAAGCAAGCCAGCGCCATCTTTGGGAAAGCAACGCCGTGCGACCCCTCGTGCAATTTGCAAGACATACGCGCCACCCCGTCTTGCCAGATGTGCCGACGGGCTATGAATTGGTGCGCGACGAGCCAAGCCGTGCCCTGCTCGAATTTGCTGAATTGCCGTTTTTCATGGCGCAATCTTTTGTAGCGCCCGCCGCTGTTCCCGCTGATCGGGCAGCTGCGCTACGAAAAGCATTTCTCTTAATGACACAAGATGAGGAGTATCGCGCCGAGGCGCGCAAACTCGACATTGATGACAGCCCGGTCGGCCATGAAGAGATAGAAGCACTGCTGAAAAAAGCAAAGACCACACCAAAGCCCGTGATCGACGCCTTTCAGCGTGTCATTGCGC
>CANGBC010000012.1 GCA_947452005.1 Beijerinckiaceae bacterium
GCTTTTCATTTCTGAGGTATTTTTTCAACCTCTGCTGAGAAAGAATTATTACTTCCACTTCACTGGCGCAGACGCTTGGCAGGACGTTATTCCAGTAACGCCGTTACGGCCCATCGAAAAACGAATACGCTGCTCGTTAACAGGCTCGATCTTCTTGCGTCTGCGGTCAGCTACATCCCAAGCTATTGTGGTCAACGCTGATTTGCAGGCTGTAGCGACTGCGCTGCTTTCGGGGATGAACTGGTAACGAGAGTAGTTCACAGTGACGATAAAACCGTCTCCCGTATCCTCGACCGCATACTCTGTGTCTTTATCGTAGGCGGCCATTGGAGCCACCGTATAGGATACAGGCGTGGCACATCCCCCAGCGAGCATAAAAAGGCAAACGGATAGATAATGGCGCAAGGACAACGCAGCTCTCCCTACTAGTGTTCTTTGATGGAAAGCCTAGCCTTGGCCTTGAGGCTTATCAAGAAACGAATGGGTTGCGACCCCTACCACTAACACCAAGACCCCTTGGTCGAGCGACTGCCACCAATAAATGGAGCACGTTCACTAAGCCAAACAAAGGACGAAACCAGATCTGCCCCAACAGCCTACTATTACAGAAAAAGCTTTCGCCACTGGGCAACAGGTCCCACTAACAGCGAGACACTTTCCGCTCATTTTGAGCTAGCACTAGGCTCCAAAAGACGATCTCAGAGTCAGATCAATTACTTAACCAAAAGAGGCCTCTCAGATGGCTCAGGGCGGGGTATTTGCGCCCGTTGGTGCAGCCTACCCAAGAGCGCCAAGGGCCGCTGGCGACTCTCTAATGAGCTAATAGACCCCTTCAAAACCCCTTAGGCCTAGACTGCTTGACCCCTGTTAGCAGCGGGGCAAACACGCTTAAAAAATGGACTATCCATGACCAAAATAAACGACACCCCGACTACGATCGAGCACGTCAAAATCAGCCAGATCGTTCGCTACCCCGACTTTCAAGTTCGCAATTCAATCAAACCAGCTAACGTTAAACGCTATGCCGACCTCTTAAAAGCCGGGGTCAAACTCGCCCCCGTTGTCTTGGCAAGGTGCGACGGAATGCTGCTACTGGTCGATGGCTGGCATCGATTGGCCGCGATGGATCAGCTTGAACAATCCTATACCGAGGCAATGATCGTAGATTGCAGCAAACAAAGAGCACAATGGCTGGCAGCAGAGGCAAACCTCAAACACGGAGTACAATTGAAAACCAGTGAGTATCGGAACGTCTTTAAAGCCTATGTCAGTACTCGCCAGCACATAGTGGGCAAAAGTCGCATCAAGTCCTACAGGGACATAGGCATCGAGATTGGCAAACCCCACACTACCATACGTAATTGGATGCTGAAGGACTTCCCTGAGATTGCCAAAAGAATGGGGGCGGAAGAGCCAGTGGGGTCAGGCGGCCTTAGGGCGGCAACAGCACCGCAAATCGAACCCGCCACAGAATGCCTCAAATCGCTAAACACCCTGTTTCAATCGTCAACTGATCCAGAGTACCGAGGAACGGTCATACTTGCGGTGAGAGAAATGCTCTCGGACATGGAGGCAAGTGGCGGCTGGCGCGCTCCTCCGCCGCCTACATTTTGACAGGAGTTCAATTTGAACGCTTACAAGCAACGTAGAGTGCCAAAAATCCCTGCCTTGCAATGAGGAGGCGCTGCTTGCCGAAGGAGTTTTTAAGAATGAAAACTTGAAAAATCACCCACGGGACTGCTACACAATGAAAATGATAGCTGAAAAAATATAACGAATTATCATATACTTAGATAAAATCATCGAGAGTTCAATCCTCTCTGGCAGCACCATTTATCCTTCGTCCGCGCCCCTTGAGAATGCCAAACGGTCGCGCGCAGTGATGGTCAAAAGGCACGCCTTCCCTCCCACCCCCTACGCCTGTAAAACCCTCTCCAAGGGAATCGCACGCAACAAACAGGATTCCACGCAGGAGGAACCATGAAATTCGACAAAGAACCCGCGCTCTTCTTTCCCAAGCTGGCGCGTTTCTATGATTTTGCAGTGCCCTTTTCGTGGGTTGTTGTGCGCTTTGGCGTGGGCTGGGTGCTGGCCGTCCATGGCTATGGCAAGGTCATGCGTGGCATGGAAGCCCAGACCAAGCAGCTCAATGTCACCATCCCCTATCTGGCGGACTTCAACTTTCCGCTGTCCTTCTTCCTGACCTTTGTCGAGGGTCTCGGCGGCGTGTGCATTATGCTCGGCCTGTTCACGCGCTTCTTTGCGGCTGCGAACGCCATTGAAATGGCTTTCCTGACCTTCGTTGTCTATTGGGGCAATGGCTTTGGCTGGCTGTCCAAGGGTTACGAATACACGCTGATGTGGGGCATTTTGTGCTTCGCCATTGCGCTGCGCGGCGGCGGACCCTGGTCAGCCGACCGGTTGCTGGGCAAGGAGCTCTGAGACAAAAAAGGGCCGGTTCATGAACCGGCCCTTTTTTATTTGTTGATCTCGATGAGGGCGGCGGTTTGCACCGGCGCTTCGCGGTCCACATAGGCCTCGGCAGCCAACAAAGTCCCGAGGAGCACGGCAAGGCCCGCCAACAGGCCAATCGTTTCTGAACAACGCTTCATCGCAATCTCTCCGCTTGAAGAGGCCAGACTAGCCGGGACCGGTTGAGGGAGCTTGACCCCGATCACCGAAACCCGACCCGATCAGGTTAACCCTGACCGGCTCTGCTGCACTGCGGAAAGATTGTGTTGGCTGCGCAAATGACCAGCAGCCTGCTGGCGCTTTAGGCTTAACAGCCCTCGACCAGCACGAATTCCCCTTCGGCAGCGCCGACACGATGCTGGCGGGCGGCCTGATATTCGGGGGAATAATAATAGGCGTGGGCCTGCTCGTAGCTGTCGAATTCCATGACCACGTTGCGTGTGCGCGCGCTGCCTTCGAGCGCTTCATGCTTGCCACCACGCACCAGCGGGCGGGCGCCAAATTTTTTCACAGCATCGGCTGTGGCCGCGGCATAACGGGCATAGGCTTCAGGATCTTTCACATCGACGCGCACGATAATATAGCCCTTGGGCATTCTTGTTCTCCTTAAGCCTTGTCCACCCAGACCTTTGCAGTCTGGCTTCAGGCGACCATCGCAAGTTGGGACAATGCTCGCAAGTTTGCTTCCGCAATTGAGACCATGCGAAAGTCGATGACGAATTTGCAACAGCGCGCGGCAAACAAAGGCCAAGCCCGTTTTCGCGCTTGTTTCGCAGCGCCAAAAGATTCACCTTGATGGTGCGCCCTTGGCGCGTTTCCTCCCCGACTTTGGCCGCCAGGCGTCTCGCCGGCGGCTTCTTTTTGGCCTCAGCGGAATCCGGCGACCGCCGCCACCATGCGCGCCTCAATGCCATTGAAGCCGTGATAGCCAAATGCCTCGCACGGGTCGCCCTCAGTCTCGCCACCATCCAGCCAGGTGACTCGCGCCTTGCCGCCAGCCCATGTCAGAAATGGCTCGACACCAACCGGCAGCGTCACGCGACACCCATCTTGGCGATGATGCACGATCAAGGTCGGCGGCAATTTGTCCGGTGTGCCCAGCACGCTTTGCACATTGAGCGACCGATGACCCGATTGCGGCGTCAACATGCCTGACGTCAGCACCAGGCGATCGGGCTGCGCGCCTTTGGCAATGCCTTGCGCTGCCCGCAAGGTGCCGCGGCTCGTTCCAGCGACGATGACCGGGCGTTTGATCGCGCGCATGTAATCAACAGCGGCGCGCAGATCCGTCTCTGCATCAATGATCAAAACGGTGAAGCCACGTTTGCGAAAATCTTCGGCCGTGCGCACCAGCGAATTGCCTTTCATGCGCGCCAGACGTCCATCGGGTGTGGCGTTAATAATGCCATCGCCGCCCGGCATCAGAATAAGGCTGGCCTGCGGAGCCTTGCGCGCCATCAGCAGAACCCGCGTGCCACCGACATCTACGGTCTCACCCTGCTGGGCAAAAGCCGACGGCGCGCCACAAAGGAAAAAAGCAAAAGCAAGAAGTGCTACGACACGCCGCATGAAAACCTCCCACACCGTCAACTTCGCAAGGAACCATTCACCCCATGGCCTGTTCGGCACGGTCTGAATGATTGACCAAAGGATGGCAAAGATGAAGAGACATCTCCTTCTCGGCGCAATCGCTGCCGGTGCGCTCATCGCTGCACCCGCTTGGGCACAGGGTGTGCGCACCAACCAAAACCTTGAACCCACCTGCCAAAACACGGGTGGCGGCATGGACCCACGCTGCATTGGCGACGTCACGCCCAATACAGAGCGCGGCGCTGCTGTGAACCAGCCGCGCACCGCGCAAATGGCCCCCTCCACCAGCGCCAGCAAACCTCGCCGCAAAGCCGTTGACTGCCGCATGCGCGTCAATCGCAACAAGGCGGCGTGCCGCCACTAGAGATGCAATGGCCCGCCCGTGTGGCGGGCCACATGCTTATTTGCCGCGCGCGATAGCCCGCAGCTCATCGAGAATATCAGGCGCGACCGCATAGGCGTCATTCAGAATATGTTCGATTTGCGGTCCATCGATCGCCTGGATATCGGCATCTTCATGCTTGGCGTCCGACAAGAACTCGGCGTCTTTGACCATCGTCACAAAAGCTTTTTCCAAAATTGCAACGCGGTCCTTCGGAACTTTGGGGCCCAGAACATACGGGTTGCCAATTTCTTGCTCGACAAAGGCTGTCTCCAGCAAGCGGCGCGCACGATCATCGCGCGCCAGCTCCAAAGCGCTCGGCGCGTCCGCATAATCAGGGTCACGACGCAAACCGAATTGCACCACCACGCGGCCTTGGCCCGTCGCAATCCAGCCATTCACTTTCGATTTCACCGGCGCTGTCGCACCGCCCGCAATATGGCCATCGACTTCCGCGCGCTCAACTGCCAGCAAGCCGGCTGTTGACCCTTCATAGCCTTCCACCGGCTTGAGCTGCGAACCAAAGGTGGCATTGAGCAAGCGCGCATAAACTGAATTGGCGGATGTAATGGCCTGCGAGCTCACGCTCACAGGGCGCGCCTTCAGATCCTGCGCATTGGTAATGCCGGATTTCGCATTGACCACCAGAATGCCGGTGTCGCGCTTGAGCGATCCGAGCCAGTGGAATTTTTCGGGGTCAAACTGCACACCATGGTCATGCAGACCATAAAGCTTGGTCATGGAAATGGTGCGCGGCAGGCCGCCGATATAAGTGCCATCTTGGGGCGCGAGATTGTAAATATAATTGGCGGCCTTGATGCCCTCGGCACCTGGCATATTCTGCACCACGACCGTGGGCTCGCCCGGAATATGGCGCGCAATATGGCGCGACAACAAACGCGCCAATTGATCATAGCCACCACCCGGCGCAGATGAGCAAATGACAAAGATCCGCTTGCCGCGATAAAAATCTTCCGCCTGAGCTGGTGTTGCCCCCGCCGCACAGATGAGTGCGAGTGCGGGCGCGACGAGACGCCATGATGCGACCATGCTCCCCTCCCTTGTTTGATTTTTTTTATGAAAAAAGGGGCCCGCTGATGCGAGCCCCTTCTTGATATTTTTTAAACGGCCGGGCCGATGGACTTCGGTGTGTAGATAGGGCCGGTAATCGTGCTCATATCGAGCGCGCGCAGTTTGGGCTCATCGAAAATATCGGCCATGTCGGACTTCACGCCCGTCTTGTCGATGGCATCCAACCATTTGCGATGGATACGCGGATCCTGATCTTCATATTCCACCTGGCGTCCACCCTGCTGGATCGACAGCGAGCCAAAGCCTTCGGCCGAGCGCTTGCGCAGCGAGATGAAGGGATAGCGACGCGAACCCATGGAGCAGGCGACATAGCGTGCCGTATCTGCACAAGTGTTGAAGTGCTGATGGAACATCCAGAAAGGCGGCACATACATAATGCCATGACGCCATGGGATTTCGACGAATTTCTCGTCGCCTTCATGCCACAACAGCGAATAGCCTTCGCCTGACACGGCGTGCACATGCGTGCCCGCTGCATGGCGATGCGCCTTCTTGTAGCGGCCAATCGGAATTTCCGACGTGTGCGAATGCATGGTGGAATCAGCCAGCACGAAGGAGACGTTCTTCGAGCCCTTGCCGCGCTCACCCAGATCGTAAAGCTTGAAGCCGGTCAGATCGGGAACGAAATTGGTTTCCCACAAATTGAGCTTGGCCTTGCCATCGCCGCGCACAACTTCGAGATGCTCGCCTTCGCCCTGGAACTGATTGGCGACACCGGCGCGCTCTGGGAATTTGCACGGGTTGTTAAAGACGAAATCTTCATTGTGATAAAGATTGAGCGTCAGCGGCGCGTCATGGGTGACGGAAATGCGCGCGCTCTCTTTGCCCGACGAATTGAAGATCTGATATTCGCAATTGAGCGGAATGGCGAAGAGCGCCTTCGGGCCCCATTCGAATGTGTGCTTGTCGCCAGAGGGCAGCCACACGGTCGTCGAACCAAAGCCCGACTGGATCATGAAGAAGGCTTCATAGAGATGCTTCACGGGGCGTGTCTTTTTGCCCGGCAGCACTTCGATCAGATAATTGGCCATAAAGTCGCCGCGGCCATGCGCGTGATTGAAACAGCCCTTGGCATCATACCAATCCCAGGCCTTGGTCTCGACGGCGAGCAGATCGAAACCAAAATCCTCATGCACGGGGATGTTCTGCTTCGCCACCCAGTCCAGATAAGGCTCGACCAGGTAACGGCCATCAAGCTGTTCCTGCGGGGTTGGGGTGTCACTCATGGTGGCTGCCTTCTTTCTTTTTGCTTAGCCGCGCTTGGGGCGCCTGTGGGGCGCTTATGGGGCATGCGACTCTTTGGCCAGAACTAGCGCTAGACTAAAGTCACATCTTCAAAAGGTAAATATCGGGGAGGCTGGCCAAACGACTGCCTCCCCGCCAAATAGGGGTGCGGTTGACAGGCCGAGCCATTTTCCCCGACCATGCTGCCACTTCCGGCCACGCCCGAGCAGATTGGGCGCAATGACAAAAAGGGCCGGGTTCGAGGAAATGACCGGGAGACTTTCAGACATGGCTTTCGCTTCACGGCTTCTGGCCGCAGGCGCTCTGGCTGCCGCAGCAGCCCTCGCGCAGACCCCCGCGCAGGCGCAATCGGGTGATTTTTACGCTGGCAAGACCCTGACCATGATCATCGGCTTTGGACCGGGTGGCGGCTATGATCTGTGGGGCCGCACGGTCGTGCGCCATATCGTCAATCATCTGCCCGGCAAGCCCACAGGCGTGCCGCAGAACATGCCGGGCGCTGGCAGCTATGCAGCCGCCGCCAATATTTACAATATTGCGCCCAAGGACGGCACGGTGATGGCGATCATCGCGCGTGACGCAGCGCTTGGCCCATTGACGGGTGCGGAAGGTGCGCGTTTCGATCCACTGAAGATTAACTGGATCGGCACACCGACCACCGAAACCAATGTCTGCATCGCGCGCACGGGTGCCGATGTGCAGACCGTGGACGACATCTACAAGAAGACCCTGATTGTGGGCGACACGGGGGCTGGCACCGGCACGCGCTCTTATCCCAAAGCGCTCACTGAATTGCTTGGCATGAAGTTCAAGCTGATCGCTGGCTTCCCGTCTTCCTCTGATGTGTTTCTGGCGATGGAGCGCGGCGAGGTTGACGGCATTTGCGAGTCGCTCGACAGCGTGAAGGGCAAGCGTCCGGACTGGATCCCCAACAACAAGGTGAAAATCCTGTTCCAGGGCGGCGTTGAGCCGAGCCATGAATTGCAGGGGGTTCCCTTCATCAATGATCTTGCCAAGACCGACCAGCAGAAGCAGGAAATCACCTTCCTCTACGCAGGCCAAGGCATTGGTCGCCCGTTTGTTGCCCCTCCCGGCCTCACACCCGAGCGCCTCGCCATGCTGCGTAAGGCGTTTATGGAAACGATGAAGGATCCAGATTTCCTGGCCGACGCCAAGCGTCAGAAGCTCGATGTTGATCCTGAAGATGGCGAACATCTGGAAAAACTGATCCGCCAGATTTACGCGACGCCCAAGCCGATCGTCGACAAGATTGGCGAGCTGATCAAGTAAAGCCACGCCACACACCACGCGCCGTCATTGCACAGCGAGGCTGAGCCTCGCATGCATTGACGGTGGGTGGCGGCGATGGAACCCCCTTGGCAGAGGTTCATTCTGTTGCCTTATGGCAAAGATCCTCTGCACCGTTCTCATTTCAGTCTTGTTCGTCGCAAACGCTGCGGCGCAGGAACAGGTGGCACCGAGCGCGCCACGCACCAGCGTCAGCGTCGCGGATTTTCGCCGTCTCGCCCTGATGGGCGAAAGCTTTGATCTCGAATCCAGCAAACTCGCTGTGGCCAAGGCCACGCGAGGCTCAATCCGCCGTTACGCAACGGGGCTCATCAATCAATTCAGGCTCAATTACGCGCGCCTGTCGGCGGGTGCGGGCTTGTTTGCAAATATTCCTGCCCTGCCCGGCGACCCTGAGGCCGCCATAGCGCCCTTTCTCGATCCACGCCGCCAAACCATGCTCAATCAATTGAACACTGCCCAGGGCCGCATCCTCGATCGGCTTTATGTCGACATGCAGCTGGGCATGCGCCAAGAGTTGATCGCGCTCTATGAGACCTATCTGCAAACCGGTGGCGATGCGCAGCTGATGGCTTTTGCCCAGTCCCGCCTGCCCGCTCTGATGAACGAGCAACGCACCATCGCGCGCTTGGCGGGGCGCTCAAGAATGCGTTGACGCGAAACAAGCGCGCCCCACACACCCTGCGGGAGTCACTGCGAGGCTTTTGTTTTTCTTTGCGAATTTTCTGCACGCGGCAGATCTTCACATCGATTTTGATGCGCTGCGTCACTGTAGCTTGTGTCCTGTGCGGCAAAGCCATAGTTTCGCGCCCAGTTATTGCTTCAAATTTTTTGAAATCCGGATTTATTGATGAGCGAGCCTGGGCTCCCCTCCACCGATCTTGCGCGCTGGGCAGAGCCTTTGGTGGGCGACGTCATCCAATCCTGCTATCGCGGCCTCAGCCACGACAATCGCGATGTCCAGTTTCTGGTGCGCTGCCAAGGCATGTTGTGGCGCGCATTGATCTCGGGCACGGGCAGTGTCAGCACCTTCCACCGCGAAGTGATCCGCGTGGCCGTGCGCCTGGGTCTTGGCGAAAACCAGATCGAGGATGTGAACCGGCAGGTGATCACCGAGCTGATGTTGGTCATCACCAGCCGCCATGCCCGCTCGCCCCGCCAGGCGGCGGAACTCTGTGTCCAGGTGGCCCAAGCCTATCGACGCTTGGCCGAAGTGTCCCAAGCCCAGCACGCCTGATTGTCTCTTTGGCGCTTGCAAAGGACTCTGCAAAGCCTCATGTCCCTGCCATCATCCCGATTGAGCGGGCAGGAGGAATTGGGTCTTGAGTCAGGTCTGGTCGCCGCAGCAAGATCGCGCGCTGAAGGAAATCGCCACCTGGCTGAAATCCGGACGCCCGCAGATCTTTCGCTTGTTCGGCTATGCCGGCACCGGCAAGACCACGCTCGCCCGCCATATTGCTGAAGGCATTGATGGCGAGGTTGTCTTCGCCGCCTATACCGGCAAAGCCGCGCTGGTCTTGCGCGACAAGGGCTGCGATGACGCGCGCACCATCCATTCGCTGATCTATCGCGCGCAAGACATTGATGAGGAAGTGCCCTCATTCGTCATCAACGAGCAAAGCCCGGCCAATGATGCCGCCCTCATCATCATCGATGAATGTTCGATGGTCGATGAGGAACTGGGCCGCGACCTTCTCTCCTTTGGCCGTCCCGTTCTGGTGCTGGGCGACCCGGCACAATTGCCGCCTGTGAAAGGCGGCGGTTTTTTTACGGAAGCTGAACCCGATTTCATGCTGACCGAAGTGCACCGCCAAGCCGCAGACAATCCAATCGTGCGCATGTCGATGATTGTACGCGAGGGCGGACGGCTGGAGCGCGGCACTTATGGCGAAAGCCGCGTCATTGCGCGCGACACGATTGATGCGATGAGCGTCACCAAAGCTGATCAGGTGCTGGTGGGGCTCAACAAGACACGGCGCAATTACAACAAGCGTCTGCGCGAACTCTTTGGCTTTTCGGGCACCATGCCCGAACCCGGCGACCGCCTTGTGTGCCTGAAGAATGATCGCAAAAAGGGCCTACTCAATGGCGGCCTGTGGAAAGTCAAAGGCACCTCGCCCGTGCGCAGCGGAAAGCTGCGCATGACGCTGACGCCAGAAGACGAGCCCGGCAAAAAGCCACTGCGCGTGCGCGTGCTGCCAGCCTTCTTCGAAAGCGAGGAAGAGATTCCCTATGCTTTGCGTCGCGATTCTGATGAGTTTGATTTCGGCTATGCGCTGACTGTGCATAAGGCGCAAGGTTCGCAATGGGACGAGCTTGTTCTGTTCGATGAATCCTACGCTTTCCGCGAACATCGTGCGCGATGGCTCTACACCGGCATCACGCGCGCGGCCGAGCGCATCACGATTGTGACCTGATCATGCCCGCCCAGATGGCCGCCATTCTCGATTTTGTGCGCGCGCATCAGGAATTTGCGGCCCCCATCGTCGGGCTCTTGGCCTTTGGAGAATCGCTGGCGCTCGTGTCGCTGCTCATTCCAGCAACCGTCATGCTGATTGGCATCGGTGCTTTGATCGGCGCGTCCGGCATTGATTTCTGGCCGATCTATTTTGGTGCCGTGGTTGGCGCAGGGCTTGGCGACTGGCTGTCTTATTGGCTTGGCCGCCATTACCACGCACAGATCGCGCGCATGTGGCCACTCTCCAAAAAGCCCGAACTTCTGCCCAAAGGGCATGCCTTTTTTGAAAAATGGGGCTGGCCCGGTGTTTTTATCGGCCGTTTTTTCGGCCCCTTGCGCGCCATCGTGCCGCTGGTGGCGGGCACATGCGATATGCCGCATGTGCCTTTTCAGATCGCCAATTGGTCATCGGCGTTTCTATGGGCAGGATTGCTGCTCGCACCCGGCGCCTTGGGGCTCTCACATGTGAGCGACATTCTCCTGCGCTAGAGATTCACGGGCGCGAAATATCTCCTCGGCGCGCGCCATATAATCACGCGTGACAGGCACCGCATCGACGCGCTTGGCCAATTGGATCTGGAAATTCACCGCCTGACCCAACCGAAACGTGGCTTCTGATCCGGCCAGATAAAATTCCCACATGCGACAGAAGCGCTCGTCATAAATGCGCGCCATATCTGCGCGATGCGCCTGAAAGCGTTTCTGCCACTCCTGCAAAGTCCAGGCATAATGCAGACGCAGAATTTCAATATCGGTGGCAATCAGACCCGCGCGTTCAATGGCCGGCATAATTTCCGACAGCGCCGGCAAATGACCGCCGGGGAAAATATATTTGGCAATAAAAGGATTGGTGGCGCAGGGCACATCGGGGCGGCCGATCGTATGCAACAAGGCAATGCCATGGGGCGGCAGCAGCTGCGCTATTTTCTGAAAGAACGCGTCATAATAGCCAAGGCCCACATGTTCAATCATGCCCACTGACACGATGCGATCATAGGTGCCCGACTCTGAGCGATAATCGCGCAAGACAAATTCTGGCGGCTGTGCGAGACCACTTTGCCCAGCACGTTGACGGGCTATGGCCAATTGCTCATCAGACAAAGTGATGCCACTGACGCGCGCTTGGCAGATGCGCGACAGATAAAGCGCCATCCCGCCCCAGCCGCAGCCAATATCGAGCACGCGCTGCCCCGGCTCGATCAGGAGCTTGGCTGCTATATGGCGCTTTTTGGCAAGTTGCGCCTGCTCCAGGCTCATCATCGGATGTTCGAAATAAGCGCAGGAATATTGCTTGTCCTCATCCAGAAACAGATCGTAGAGCCGATGATCGAGATCATAATGACGCTCCACATTCCGCTTGGCGCGCAATTGATTGTTGGCCTGCATCAATTTGCGCAGGCGCGTGCGCATCTGCTGCAAAAGCTTGAGCCAGCGCATGTGTCCCGCTGTAGCGAGATTGTCGAGTGACAGCTGCAAGACGTCCAGCAAAGTGCCATGCACGACGTCGACTGCGCCTTCCATATAGAGCTCACCAAAGGCCAGCTCAGGGTCAGACAAGAGGCGCTGCTCGGCTTGTAGCGTTTTGAAGCGCAGCCCCAGACGTTGACCAGAACCATCGCCCACCTGAATGCGTTTGCCGGATGCGGTCTCGATCTCCAGCGATCCACGATGGATCAGGCGGTGAAAGAACGTCTCGAACAAGCTCTGCATTTTCGCAAAAACCCCTTCAGGCCGGACTGCAAAGAAGGGGGAACCACCTTCACAGCCCGGTGTTTCGCGCTCAATCGAAGCGCATCCTTTTCAAACGGCCAAGGCAGTCTTTGGTTCGATGGATGCGCGCAAGGAGGCTTAAGCCATGCAACGATTGGCCCGCACCTGTTTTGCTCTTGTGTCTGTCACCACGCTCTGCGCATGGCCTTGGGTTGCATCAGCCCAACAGCGGCCCGCGTTTGAAACGCGCACAGGGATCAGCCCGCAACGCCAGATGGCACCTAGCGCTGGCGCGCGCATTGAACCGCGCATCCGCAGCGGCATGGTAGAGCGACGCGGCGAGCCGTTTCGTGGCCCCTATGCCAACACCCAGACCAATGCGCCGCCCCTGACGGTGACGCGCAACGCGCGGCGCGGTGATATGGGCGAGCGTTGGGTCTATAGCGGGCGCAGCTTTGAGCGACGCGGATCGAATTATGATGATCGCGGCGGCTGGTTCCCCAGCCTGATTGCCGCACCCTTCCTGCTGCCCTGGTATCTTTTGGGGGGCGGGTCTGGGGCGGGGTATGACCCCTATTATTACGAAGACCCTTGGTATGCCGACCCGGCCACCTATCCGGCCTACCCCGGCCCCACCACGACCTTTTCGGCGCCCCTCGGGGGATATTGCACCACCCCCCAGAAGACCTGCCTGCTCTATGAACCTGCAGAAGTGGGTCTGGGCTGCTCCTGCCGGGCGCCGGCCGGCTATGGCCGGTTCCGGGGCGCGGTTGTCCCCTGACACCTAGCTTTCCCCTGAGGCAAAAGGCCCCATGCTGATTTGGCGCAAGGCTCACGCCCGCCAAATGGGCTAAGCCTGCGCGTATCAGTCCCCTCGCGCCTTGACGCTGAAGCGTTTATAGTCTGGAACACATCCAGACTGCGGTTCCGGGGGGTCACGCCTGCCCGGTCGCGCGCCCCGGGGACGGGGCATCCATCGAGGTGGTTTGAAATGGAATATCGGCGGTACTTCGGCCAAGCGATTGACCGCCTCAAGGCGGAACGGCGCTACCGGGTTTTCGCAGATCTCGAACGCGACGCATCGCGTTTTCCGATGGCCCTGTGGCACTCGGAAAATGGCGACGGCCCGCGCGAGGTCGTGATCTGGTGTTCCAATGATTATCTGGGCATGGGTCGCCATCCCAAAGTGATCGAAGCCATGCGCGTGGCTGCCGAAAAATACGGCGCAGGCGCAGGCGGCACCCGCAATATTTCGGGCACCAATCACCCGCTCGTGCAGCTTGAGGCTGAACTGGCCGACCTGCACGGCAAGGAAAGCGCGCTCGCTTTCACCTCGGGCTGGGTTTCCAATCTGGCGGCGATCTCGACCATTGCCGAGCTTTTGCCCAATTGCCTGATCATCTCAGATGCGCTGAACCACAATTCGATGATCGAGGGCGTGCGCCGCTCGGGCTGCGAGAAGACGATCTTCCGTCATAATGACACAGCCCATCTCGAAGAAATTCTGAAAAGCATCGGGCACGACCGCGCCAAGCTTGTCGTGTTTGAAAGCCTCTATTCGATGGACGGCGATATTGCGCCCATCGGCGAGATTGCGGCGCTGGCCAAAAAATACAATGCCATGACCTATGTGGACGAAGTCCATGCGGTGGGCCTCTATGGTCCGCGCGGCGGCGGCATTTGCGAGCGTGACAATGTCATGTCGCAGATCGATGTGATCGAGGGCACGCTGGCCAAAGGCTTCGGTACGCTGGGCGGCTATATTGCCGCTGACAATGTGATCATTGATGCCGTGCGCAGCTATGCGCCCTCGTTCATCTTCACCACAGCCCTGCCGCCCGCAGTGGCGGCGGCCGCCGCGGCAGCTGTCCATCAGCTCAAGACCTCGCAGGACGAACGCGCCTTGCAGCAACAGCAAGTGGCGCGCACCAAGGCTGCTCTGGCTGCAGCTGAAATTCCGGTTATGGCCAACACGTCACATATTGTGCCTGTGTTTGTGGGCGATGCGGAATTGTGCAAATCAGCCAGCGACATTCTGCTCGAAAAGCACGGCATCTATATTCAGCCGATCAATTACCCCACCGTTGCGCGCGGCACGGAGCGCCTGCGCATCACGCCGACGCCCTATCATACGGACGCCCATATCGCTGCTCTCGTTGAGGCGTTGCGCGATGTCTGGCGTCGTCTGGGATTGCCCTTTGGCGCTGTGCCGCAACCCACCAAGGTTGAGCAGATGCCGAAGCCGCATTTGAAAATCGTCGCTGCAGAATAAAAAAGGGCCGCTGATGCGGCCCTTTTTTTATCTCACATCCCTGTCGGCTTCTCTCGCTTCATCAACCATTGAATGATGAAGGGCAAAGACAGGTTGATCATGAAGTAGCGCGAGAAATGATGCGCACTGACGAACAGCGGATCAATCCCAAGCCCCAGCGCCAGAACGATCATCGCTTCTAACCCACCCGGGGCATAAGCTATCAACGTCGCGCCAAAAGGCATGTTGAGCCAGGTCGAGGCAGCAGTCGCAAAGATCAAGGTGACAAGAATGCCCGCGCCATTGGCCAAAGTGGAGGCCACCAAAGTGCGGCCAAACAAGGCCCAATCGAAATCCGCAAAGCGTGATCCAGCCCAAGCGCCGATCATGATCTGCCCGACCATCATCATTTCAAACGGCACGCGGCCCGTTGCAAAACCCGTCCCGTGAATGATGGCCGATGCGATCATCGCGCCAAAAATCATGCCCCCGCCCATGCGCAAGCGCAGGAAGAACAGACCCAGCGTGACCGAGCACACAGCTGTGCCCAGCAGCATCCAGGGCGGATCATTCACCAAGCCTGCAACGGGTGCCAGATGCGTGTCTGATTCCAGCACGATGATGATGGGCAGCAGCACGACCAGAAAGATCACACGGATCATCTGTACAATCGCCACACGCGGCGGATCAGCGCCCAGCGACAGCGACACAGACAGAATATAGGCCATCGAGCCTGGCACAGCGGCAAGCAGCGCCGTGGGCGGTGCCCAACGCGAGATCAGCGCCGAGACGGCCATGGAGGATGCTGTCACGCAAATCACGCACAGCGCCATGATGGAAATGCTGACCGGATAGGTCGCCATGTTTTTCAACGTGCCCGGATCGATGGCCGAGCCGATCGACATGCCGGTGATGGCCATGGCGGTGATGCGCAGGAAGTTGCCGATAGGCGTGGCCCAGCCGAAATAGGACAGAAAGGCCACCGACAAAACCGAGCCCGACATGGCCCCGCCCGGCACACCCAGCATCAAAAAGGACAGCCCGCCGCCAAAAGCGGTCGCCATGGTCAGTGTCTGACCGCGCCAGCCCGATACCCAGGGTGAGACGACCCCGACCGAATTATCCGGCTTGGCGCCGCTCATGGATGTTTCGCCCCGTTCTTCATGCTGGCGCCCTTAAATCACCTCGCTTGGCGCGCCGCAACCAGTCAGGCGATTGGATTTGCAGCGCAAGCCGGTGCTAAACTCGCCGCCAGTCACTTAACTGCCGGAGCCTCCATGATCGCCGGATGGGCCGCGGTCCTCACCGCGCTGGTCTACATATGCCTGCTGTTTGCCATCGCCCATTACGGCGACACGCATGCGCATCTGTTCAAAGGCCCACGCACGCGGCCCTTCATCTATGCGATGACGCTCGGGCTTTACTGCACCTCATGGACCTTCTTCGGCTCGGTCGGCTTTGCCTCCGAAAAGGGGCTGGAATTTTTGCCCATCTATATCGGGCCGATTCTAGTTGTGGGTCTGGGCTATCGCTTCATCCAGCGCATCATCCGTCTGGCGCAATCGCAAAACATTACATCGGTGGCTGACTTTGTCGCCTCGCGTTTTGGCAAGTCGCAACCTGTGGCAGGCCTTGTCGCGCTGATCGCAGTGGTGGGGGCTGTGCCCTATATCGCGCTGCAGCTGAAAGCCATTTCCACATCCGTGCTGACTACGTTCCTGTCGTTTGATGCGAAATATATGCTCGTCGCATCACCGGGTGCGGGCACCATTGCGCTGCTGGTGACATTGTTGCTCGCAGGCTTTGCGATGGCCTTTGGCACGCGCCACATTGATGCCACCGAACATCAAGACGGCTTGGTGCTTGCGGTCGCCGCTGAATCCATCGTCAAGCTCGTCGCCTTTATATGCGTGGGTGCCTATGTCACCTGGGGCATGTTCAACGGTTTTTCAGATCTGGCTGACCGCGCTTCGACCTATCCTCTGTTGAAAATCATTTTGGCGGATCCGCCTGATCTGGACACGTCTTTCACCACGATGCTGCTGTCGGCCTGCTGCATTCTGCTGCTGCCGCGCCAGTTTCACGTCACCGTGGTTGAAAACCGCGATGAGCGAGATGTCGCCAAAGCGGCGTGGATTTTCCCGCTCTATCTGGTCGCGATCAATATTTTTGTTCTTCCGCTGGCGATTGCCGGGCATTTGATCTTTCCCGATGGCGCGATCAATCGCGACATGACTGTCCTGGCTTTGCCGCTCATCGATCGCTCAGTTTTGATCACATTGATCGGGCTCGTCGGCGGATTGTCTGCAGCAACCGCCATGGTGGTTGTGTCATCGGTGGCACTCGCCATTATGGTCTCGAATGATCTGGTCGTGCCCACACTTTTGCGCAGCCGCCGCATGCGCGACTGGATCGAGAAACATGATCTGGGATCACTCATTCTGATCATCCGCCGCGTCGCGATCATCCTGCTGTTGCTGATGGCCTATAGTTATTACCGGGTCGCTGGCGAAGCGCAGCTTGCGCAAATGGGGCTCTTGTCTTTCGCCGCCATTTCGCAAATTGCGCCAGCCTTCTTGGGCGGTCTTTTGTGGAGCCGCGCCACGGCGCGTGGTGCGATTGCGGGCTTGATGGTGGGCCTCATTGTGTGGGCCTATACGCTGCTCATTCCATCCCTCGATACGAATTATCTGCAGCTGGATGGCCTGATCAGCAATGGGCCGCTCGGCATGAGCTATCTGCGCCCGACCGCGCTTTTGGGCTCAGACATGCCACGCCTCGTGCATGGCACATTCTGGAGTTTGACCTGCAACATTCTCGCCTTCATTGGCTTCTCACTGGTGCGCCAGCCCAGCGCGATTGAGCGCCTGCAAGCCCAGACTTTTGTGGGGCCCAGCGGCCTGCCGCTGCCGCCCTCTTTCCGCCTGTGGGGCGGCGGCGTGACCGCGCGCGAGCTGGAGGCCACCATTGGCCGCTATCTCGGCGTCGAGCGCACACAGCAAGCCTTTGCTGAATTCATGAATTCGCGCGGGCTCACATTCTCGAAAAATCTTGAAGCGGATGTGCATCTGCTGCGCTTCTCCGAACATCTGCTGGCATCAGCCATCGGCGCGGCGTCGTCGCGCCTCGTGCTCTCGATCTTGCTGCGCAGGCGCAATGTCTCGCGCGCTGCTGCCTTGCGACTGATCGATGATGCCGCCTCCACGCTTCAGCAAAACCGCGACATGCTACAATATGCGCTCGATTTCGCGCGCCAAGGCATCACCGTCTGCGACAGCGATCTGCGCCTGATCTGCTGGAACCGCGCCTTCGGTGAATTGTTCGACCTGCCGCAAGACAAGCTGCGCATGGGCACGGGCCTTGAAGAAATCGTGCGCTTCAATGCTGCACGCGGCATTTATGGCGAAGGGCCCGTCGATGATTTCGTGACAACACGGCTTGAGCGGCTCGTCAACGAAAGCGAACCTTTCCGCTTGCGGCTGTATCCCCCCGTCAGCTGCGTGATCGAGATTCGCTCCTCACGCCTGCCTGATGGCGGCATCGTGACCACCTATACCGATGTGTCGGATGCTGTGGCGGCGGAAGAGGCACTGGAGCGCACCAATGAATCGCTCGAACAGCGCGTGCGCGAACGCACTGAAGAATTGATGCGCCTCAACAAAGAGCTCGCACAGGCCAAGCAAGAAGCCGACGACGCCAATGTCTCCAAGACGCGCTTTCTGGCGGCCGCCAGCCACGACATTCTGCAACCGCTCAATGCGGCGCGTCTTTACGCGACATCGCTGCTCGAGCGGATGGACGCGAAGCCTGTTGACCCGGCACAACACGAATATGGGCTGGCGCGCAATCTCGACGCCTCTCTGGAATCGGTGGAAGAAATTCTGACGGCTCTCCTCGATATGTCGCGCCTCGATGCAGGTGCGATGAAAGCCGAGCCCTCGAATTTCCGTCTGGAAGAAATCTTGCGGCCCTTGCGGATTGAATTTGCGCCCACCGCCCAAGAAAAAGGGCTCGATCTGCGCTTTGTCTCAAGCGATGTCTCGATCCGATCAGACCGGCGCCTGCTGCGCCGCCTGCTGCAAAACCTGATTTCCAATGCGATCAAATATACGCCCAAAGGGCGTGTGCTCGTGGGCTGTCGGCGCGTCGGCGCCGATATGATCCGTGTTGAAGTTTGGGACACGGGCCTTGGCATTCCCGAGGATAAACAGAAGAGCGTGTTTCGTGAATTTGAACGCTTGGCGCCTGCAGCGCGCCGTGCGCCGGGCCTTGGCCTCGGCCTGTCGATTGTCGAGCGGCTGAGCAAAGTGCTGATGCACCGCGTGCATCTGAAATCGGAACTGGGCAAAGGCTCCGTCTTTTGCGTCGATCTTCCCGTTGTGGCGGGGGCGCCCGTCACGCCGGAAGCGCGCGAGAGTGGCCCGCATGTGCATTTGCCACTCGCTGGGCTTGCCGTGCTCACCATCGACAATGAGCGGCGCATTCTGGATGGCATGGAAGCACTGCTCTCTGGCTGGGGCTGCAAGGTTGTGGCCGCTGCCAGCGAGAACGAAGCCGCCCGTATTCTGGCGCGGCTTGGCATTCTGCCCGATGTGCTGATCGCCGATTATCATCTCGACGACACCAATGGGCTTTATGTGATCGCGTCTCTGCGCGACAAGATTGACGACAGCCTGCCTGCCATTCTGCTCACAGCGGATCGTTCACCCGAAGTGCGCGACCGGGCAGCCGCCGCTGATGTTCACGTCCTGCACAAACCGCTGAAGCCTGCAGCGCTGCGCTCCTTGCTCAGCAAATGGCGCGCGAGCATGGCTGCAAATTGATCAGGCCGCCTCTTTTGCCTTTGCGAAACGCCCGTAAAACGTCTCCTTGGCAGCAGCCATATCAAGCAGCAGGCCACAAGGCTTGAAACGCTCCCCGTATTTTTTGGCCAGATGATCGCAGAGCAGAACAAATTCGCTGACGCCCATGCCATCAATATAGCTCAGCGTGCCACCTGAATAAGGCGCAAAGCCAAAGCCCAGAATGGAGCCCACATCCGCCTCGCGCGGATCGGTGATGACGCCTTCTTCCACCGTGCGGGCGGCTTCCAGCGCCTGCGTCACCAGAAAACGTTGCTTCATCTCCGCGATATCAAGCAAATCTGGATTGAGCTTCACGCTTTGCAGATCAGCCAGCCCCGCCCACAGACGCTTGGCGCCTTTCTCGGGATAATCATAAAAGCCTTTGCCATTCTTGCGGCCTAGCCGCCCATGTGTGTTGACGAGGGCGTCGAGCAAGCGCTCTTGCGCGGGATCAGCCGCCGCCGCGCCCAGATCCGCCTTTGTGGCCTGCAGAATTTTCCACGCCAGATCGAGCGCCACTTCATCATTCAGCGATAATGGCCCAACCGGCATGCCCGCCATGCGCGCGACATTTTCGACCATGGCTGGCGGCACGCCTTCCATCAGCATGAGATGGCCTTCGCGCACATAATTCAGCACGCAGCGATTGGCATAAAAGCCGCGTGAATCATTGACCACAATCGGTGTCTTGCGCAGCAACCGCACGAAATCGAGCGCGGTCGCCAGAGCACGCTCGCCCGTCTCCTTGCCCTGGATGACCTCCACCAGCATCATCCGCTCGACAGGCGAGAAGAAATGGATGCCGAGGAAATCAACTGGGCGCGCAAAGTTTTTGGCGAGCGAGGAAATCGGCAAGGTCGATGTGTTGGAAGCAAAGATCGCGTCCGCGCGCATGGCGGCTTGCGCCTTGGCAATGGCCTGCGCCTTGACATTACGGTCTTCGAACACAGCCTCGATAACGAGATCGCAGTCGCTGAGTGCTGCATAATCGTCGCTGGGAAAAATATGGGCGAGCAGGGCATCGCGCTCGGCTGTCTTGGCGCGACCTTTGGCAATCTGATCGCTCATGAGTTTGTGCGAATGCGCCTTGCCGCGCTCGGCACCCTCCAGCGTCTGATCAATCAATGCGACATCAATGCCGTTCAACGCCGCCACATAAGCAATGCTGGCACCCATAAAGCCAGCACCAATAATGCCGACCTTGCTGATCTTGGTGGGCGCCACAGATTTGGGACGCCGCGCGCCTTTGTTCAATTCACCCATGGAAACAAACAGCGAGCGGATCATCGCGCGCGCTTCTTTCGTGCCCAGAATATGTGCGAACCAGCGGCTCTCGACGCGCAGCGCCAAATCCATCGGCAATTGCAGGCCCTCAAAAGCCGCCTGCAAAATGGCTTTAGCGGCAGGGTAATTATCCTGCGTCTCGCGCCGATAAATCGCATTGGCAGCAGGCCAGACCATCATGCCAGCGGGCGAATAGACGCGACCTGATGGTGGTTTGAATTTGGGATCATCCCAAGGGGCGACACCCTTGTTGCCTGCGAGAATCCAAGCGCGTGCTTTGTCGTGCAACTCTGCAAGCGGCGCGACTTCATGCAAAAGCCCCATGCCTTTGGCTGCATTGGCGCGCAATTGCTCGCCTTTGAACAGCATTTGCAAAGCGTCCCCCGTCGGCATGAGACGGATCACACGCTGCGTGCCGCCAGCACCGGGGAAAAGCCCGACTTTGATTTCAGGCAGGCCGACGCGGGTTTTGGGATTGTCCGACGCAATGCGATAATGACAGGCCAGCGCCAGTTCAAACGCGCCCCCCAGACACACGCCATTGATGGCGGCGACCCAAGGCTTTCCGCTCACTTCAAGCTCGCGATAGAGCAGCGAGAGTCGGCGCGTGCCATCGAAAAATTCCTGCCGGGCAATCTTTTCGCCCTTGGTGCGCGCGGTCTCAACATAGCGATGGCTGGAAGCTTCCAGCATGCCAAGATCGGCACCGCCCGAAAAACTGTCTTTGCCTGAGATGATCACGCAGCCTTTGATGCTGGCCTCTGACGTGACATGGCGGATGACCTGCTCAAGCTCATCCATCACCCGTTCAGTGATGACATTCATCGAGCGGCCCGGCATGTCCCATGTGAGGGTTGCAATGCCATCACCATCTGTATCGAAACGGAATTGTGTCAGGTTCATGTGTCGCCTCCCTCACACGCGTTCGATAATGGTGGCTGTGCCCATGCCAGCACCAATGCACAAAGTGATGAGCGCGGTTGATTTGCCACTGCGCTCCAATTCATCAAGCGCCGTGCCCAAAATCATTGCGCCCGTCGCCCCCAGCGGATGGCCCAATGCAATAGCCCCGCCATTCACATTGATCTTCGCATCGTCGAGATCAAAAGCCTGCGCATAGCGCAGCACCACAGCGGCAAAGGCCTCGTTGACTTCAAACAGATCAATATCATCAAGCGTCATGCCCGCACGCCTCAGCAGCTTGCGCGTGACATCGACTGGCCCGGTGAGCATCAAGGCAGGTTCAGACCCGATATTGGCAAAGGCGCGAATGCGCGCGCGGGGTTTCAGGCCTGCGGCTTTGCCGGCCTCCTCATTGCCAATCAGAACGGCGGCGGCACCATCAACAATGCCCGATGAATTGCCCGCATGATGCACATGCTCAAGCCGCTCAAGCTCGGGATGCGCCTGCAAAGCCACGGCGCCAAAGCCGCCCTGCTCGGCCATCATCACGAAAGAGGGTTTGAGCGCGGCCAGCGACTGCATGTCGGTGGAGGGGCGCATATGTTCATCACGCGCGAGAATGGTCATGCCATTCACATCGCGCACCGGCACGACAGATTTTGCAAAATGCCCGGCATCCCAAGCCTGCGCGGCGCGCTTCTGGCTTTCCACCGCATAGGCATCCACGACATCGCGCGAGAAGCCATATTTGGTGGCAATCAGATCAGCCGAAATCCCCTGCGGCATGAAGTAAGAGGGAATAGCAATCGCCGGATCAACCGGCCACGCACCGCCTGAGGCACCAATGCCGACACGGCTCATGCTTTCCACACCACCGCCTACCGCCATGTCATGCTGACCCGACATGACCTGCGCGGCGGCAAAATTCACCGCATCGAGTCCCGACGCACAAAAGCGATTGATCTGGATGCCAGGCACATGGTCGCCATATTGCGCGGTCAAGGCAGCTGCACGCGCAATATTGCCGCCTGCTTCGCCCACGGGATCCACGCAACCCATGATGACATCATCAACAAGCTGCGTATCGAGATGATTGCGCTGGCGCAGCGCCGACAATGCGGTTGTCGCCAGACCAAGGGTCGAGACCTCATGCAGGGCGCCATCGGCCTTGCCGCGTCCGCGTGGTGTGCGCACATGATCATAGATGAATGCCTGCGCCATGGCGGCCTCCCCTTAAAAAGCTTCGGCCGGCATGGCCATGATCGTCTCGGCACCTGTGGCAATGCGGGCATAACGTGCGGCCGCCTCTGGCATGATGCGCTCCATATAGAAACGCCCGGCGATCAGCTTCGCATCCATCTCAGCAGCCTGCGAGGCATCGGCATGTTTGCGCGCAAGGGCAGCTTTCGCAATAGCCAGCCACATATGGCCAAGCGCCACCAGACCAAACAGATGCATATAGTCGTTCGAGCCAGCGCCCGCATTGTCAGGCTTGGCCAGCGCATTCTGCATCAGCCACATGGTGGCTTTTTGTAAATGGTCGAAACCGCTTTTGAGGCCGCTGGCAAAAGGTGTCAGCTCCGCGTCGCCTTCAGCGTCCTTGATCGCCTGCCCCACTTGTTTGAACCAGGCCATAACCGCGCGACCATTGTCCTTTGGCAATTTGCGCCCGACCAGATCAAGCGCCTGAATGCCATTCGCGCCTTCATAGATCATGGCAATGCGCGCATCGCGCACATATTGCTCCATGCCCCATTCACCAACATATCCATGCCCGCCAAACACCTGCTGGGCCTTCACCGTATTGTCGAAACCCACATCGGTGAGCACGCCCTTCAACACGGGGATGAGCAGAGACAGCGCGTCATCGGCTTCCATCCGTTCATGGGCGTCGGGCGAGCGATGCGCAATATCGCTTTGCAGAGCGGCCCAGAGAATGAGCGCACGCGCAGGCTCGTTGAAGGCGCGAATTTCGAGCAGCATGCGGCGCACATCGGGATGCACGATGATTGGATCCGCCGCCTTGTCTTTCTCTTTCGCCCCCGTCAGCGCGCGGCCCTGCAGGCGCTCACGCGCATAGGCAACCGCATTCTGATAGGCAATCTCCGACATGGAGAGGCCCTGCACGGCCACACCAAGGCGGGCTTCATTCATCATCACGAACATGGCGTTGAGGCCGCGATTTTCTTCGCCCACCAGCCAGCCGGTCGCATCATCATAATTCATCACACATGTGGCATTGCCGTGGATGCCCATCTTGTGCTCGATCGAGCCACACGACACGCCATTGCGCGCACCTGCATTGCCTTGTGCATCAGGCAGATATTTCGGCACGATGAAGAGCGAGATTCCCTTGGTGCCCGCAGGCGCACCTTCAATGCGCGCCAGCACAAGGTGAATGATATTGGAGGTGAGATCATGCTCACCCGCCGAGATGAAAATCTTCTGGCCCGTAATGGCAAACGAGCCATCATCCTTGCGCACAGCGCGTGATTTGATGAGACCAAGATCCGTGCCGCAATGCGGCTCGGTAAGATTCATCGTGCCGGCCCATTCGCCTGAAATCAGCTTGGGCAGATAGAGCGCTTTTTGTTCGTCATTGGCATGTTCAATGAGCGCGGCCTGCGCCCCGCGCGTGAGGCCCGGATAAAGCGAGAACGCCATATTGGCCGATGTCACAAATTCATTGATCACCGCCGCCAGCGTGTAAGGCAGGCCTTGCCCGCCATATTCGGTCGGACCCGCCAGACCAATCCAGCCGCCTTGCGCAAAGGCATCATAAGCAGCTTTGAAACCTTTGGGCGCGATCACCGAGCCATCGGGCGCGCGCTGACAGCCCTCACGGTCACCCGACATATTGAGAGGCAGCAGCACGTCTTCACAGATGCGGCCGCCTTCTTCGAGAATGGCTGCCACCATGTCGGGGCTGGCATCCTCAAAACCTGGCAGATGCGCGTAGCGCTCAAAGCCCAGCACATCCTGAAGAAGGAAAAGCACGTTCTCAACCGGCGCGCGATAGACAGGCATGTTTGCCTCCCTGCTGTTTCCGAACCCTGCATCTATTTAGTTTACATATAAACTAAATCGAGAGGTGTTTCAAGTCCAGAAACAAAAAGGCCCACCGGGGAGGATCCGGCGGGCCTTGTGGCGAGCGAGCCTGTTCGAATCAGGCGACAGCGACCGCCTGCTCGCTTGGCGAATCATGTCCGAGCATGCGCGCATGGGTTGCTCGCAGCTCTTCAATGGCCACATCCAGGTCGCGACGCTGCCGCTCCAGTAGAGTAATTTGCTCAACAACCTGGGTTGGCGCGAGCGCCAGCTCCCCGCCCACTGACTTATCCTCTGCTTCCTGAACCATGCCGCGAATTTCTGTGAGCGTGAAACCCAACTGTTTTCCCTTGAGAATCAGCTCAAGACGGGCGCGGGTCTTCTGGTCATAGAGGCGGGTCACGCCACGCCGGATCGGCTGGATGAGACCCCTTTCCTCATAGAAACACAGAGCCCGCAAGCTCAGGCCATAGTTCCGGGAAACATCGCCTATCGTCATGAAATCACTATCGGAAACGGGTCGTTCAAAACCGAAAGGCCGGCTCTTGGGGGCAATCAGGGCGGAGCGGCGACTGTCCTCGGTCAGCATAGGAAACCTCTTTTCTTGAAATCACGGCCGCAACCGTTACGGGAAGCGACACAAATATTGCAACGGTTGAGATTAATCCTGAGTCGCGTCATTTTGCAATCTGAGATTGTAACTTTTGGTCAGTACAACCTGCGCTCGCTTTTGCCCTGTCCCAAAAAGGATCATGCTTAACGCCCTGTTTACCCTAAAGGGCGATGGTTCGGCTGGGCTCAAGGCAGCGATTCATGCAAGCGCGATGGCCGCGCGGGATAGCTGCCCAACCCCGACGAGATGATTGGAATGACGAAGGCGTTTCCTTGGAACAGTTTAGGCCACGCGGACGCCCGCGAGGCCGCCCGACTGGCCGCGCGACGCGCTGGCCTGACGCTGGGCCAATGGCTGGACACGACGCTCGCCGCCCATGCGGCCCCGCTGGGCCTGGACGCAGACGATCTCAACGACGACGAAAAAATTGATGCCATTGCGCAAGCGCTGGAAGTCGCCGCGCATGAAGTGGCCGAACAGAAGCGCCGCCGCGAAGATGTGTCGCCTGTGCGCCCGCGCGCCACCCGCTTTGATCTGCTGGATGCAGCCGCGCGCCGCGTCGACCGCGAAAGCGACTTGTCGGATGATGTCGCGCGCCGCATTTCCGAAATCGAATCTTTGCTGATTGAACGCGCATTGCCGCGCGGTGGGCGCGCATCGGCCCCCGTTGCAGATCGCATTGAGGGACAACTTGCCCGCATTGCGCAAAAGCTGCGGGCAGAACCAGTTGCACCCACCCGCCGATCGATCACACCACCGACACCCTCATCGCCAAGCGAAGTCACGCGCTTGCGCCGGCAGGTTGGCGATCTCGCCCGCTCGGTGGAGACCATAGCATCCAAGGGTATTGAACCCGCGCTGCGCGAGCTGATCGACAAGATCGACCAATCACGCGCCGAAGGTGTGAGCGAGGATTCGCTGGCACCTATCATCCATCTGCTCGCAGAAATGCGTCGTTCGGTGGAAAATACGCCCTCCCTTCTCGCCCGCGCCATGCGCGATGATGTGGAAGCACTCAGCCTGCGCATCGACACATTGGCTGAAAGCGGTGTTGATCCGGCTTCCTTCACGCTTCTGCGCCAGCAGGTTGAGAGCATGGCCCATAGCCTGGCCGAAATGGCCGGGCGGATGAGCAAGCAAGACAATCTTGAGCAGCAGATCCGCGTGCTCACGCAACGCGTCGAAGATATGGCTGCCGTGCCGCGCGAACTGGCTGGCAAACTGATTGAGCTTGTTGAAGACATGCGCCGCTCCATTGAGCGGCTGGATACAAGCCCCGCCTTGCGCGCGTTGGAGCGCCGCATTGATCAGGCGATCCGGCACAATTCCGACATGCCGCCGATTGTTGATCATGTCTTGCAGGATGTGCGCCGTGCGGTGCAGACGCTTGCCGAACATCCTGCTCTGACCGCCATTCAGAAACGCGTGGCCGATCTTGCCGCCACCAGCGGGCAGTTGCCGCAGCAGATCGTCGAAACGCTGACGCATTTGCGCCATGCCATCGAGCGGATGGAAGAAAACCATTCGCTCGCCGCACTCGAAGACAAACTGCAGGAAATGAGCCAGCGCGCCATGCCGGTGCCAGCCCATCTCACCGAAAGCCTGTCCGAAATCCGGCTCTCGATTGAGCGGCTGGCGGCAAACGCCGGTCTGCGCGGCTCATCCGACCATATGATGCGGCTAGAAAGCATTGAGCAGCGCGTCTCGCTCATTGCCGAGCGGTTGGAAACACCTCCCTTCCTGAACAAGTTTGAATCGCTTCATCAAGACATGATGATGCGGCTGGATCGCGCGAGCGGAACGCTCTCGGATGATCAGGTCACCGCCATTCTCTCGCGCATTGAAGAGATGCAGCGCGCCATGGCACCGCCGTCATCGAACCGGCTGGAAGATCTCATCTCGCAACTGGCTGCCAAGATTGAGCGCATGACGGGCGCCGGCGCGGCTGATCCGCGCGCTTTGCAGGCGATTGAAAACCAGCTCTTGCGCATTGCCGAACGCCTCGAGCGCAATGGCAGCTCAACGGATGCCATCAGCACCGTTGAACGCAGCATCGCCGACGTGGTCTCGCAAATTGCCCGCGCCCGCGCACCTGAGCCCATTGTGCCGGATGAAAGCGAACAGCGCGCGCAATCGACGCTGACCGCCGTGCATGAAACACTCGAGAAAGTGGTCGACCGCCTGGCCATGCTGGAAGGCGATGTCGGCACGTTGCGCCGCCGCGAAGCCGCCGCTCCGCCTGTCGTGGTGCCAGCAGACGAGCCCATTCTCGCAGACCCATCTGTCAACAGACCTGTGCCCATGCCATTGGCACATGCCGCGCCCGATGTGCTGATTGAGCCAGGCACTGGTTTCAAGCCACCCATTCTCGACCACTTGCCCGACGCAACTGCACCGCAAGATGAGGCGGCGCAAGCGCGTCAGGATCTCGCCGTTGATGTGGATGCGCCGCGCGCTGCGCAGGCAAGTTTCATCGCCGCCGCGCGTCGTGCCACGCAATTGACAGGTGCCCCGCCGCCACCCGTGCGTCACGATGAGCAAGACGCGATTGCGCGCGCCCGTGCCGTGGCCGAACAGCATGATGAAGATCGCGCCCGAAATTCCGACAATGTGCGCCGCACCGTTTATGGCTGCACGGCCATTGCCCTGATTTTGGCAGGTTGGCAGTTTGCCCAGTCACCCAAGCGCCTGCAGGCTTTCAACCGCGCGCCTGTCGAACAGGCGAGCGTGACAAGCGCGCCAGAAACCATGCCCGCCACGCCCACGCGTACGCGCTCAACCGATGAATTGCTGCTGGAACTGGCCCAAAACGGTCAGCCTGCAGCGCAAGCCGAACTTGCACTGCGCCATCTCGAAGGACGCAACATGCCGCGCGATCCTGAACAGGCGCTCGACTGGTTCCGCAAAGCGGCTGAACAGAATTTTGTGCCAGCGCAATATCGCCTCGGCACTTTGTATGAAAAAGGCATTGGCACCAAAGAAGATCAGAGTGCTGCGGCCCTTTGGTATGGCCGCGCCGCGCAAGGCGGCCATGTGCGCGCCATGCACAATCTGGGCGTGCTTCTGGCCAATGGCCTGAACGACAAGCCCGATTATGCAGGAGCCGCACGGCTGTTTCGCAAAGCCGCAGAACATGGCCTGCGCGATAGCCAATATAATCTGGCTGTTTTGCATGTGCGCGGCCTTGGCGTCGAAACCAATCTGGTTGAAGCCTATAAGTGGTTCACGCTGGCCAGCAAACAGGGCGATATGGACGCGGCCAACAAGCGCGAGGACATCGCCAAGCGCCTCAACCCACCCCAAATCAATGAAGCGCGCACAGCCGCTGATGGCTTTGCGCAGGCCACGCCTGACCCAACAGTCAATGAACCCATGCCAGCGGAGGCCATCGTCAAAGCGCCCGAAACAACGCAGTCCTTTGCCACACCGCCGCAGGGCGATCTGCGCAAAAGAGGCGGCGAGCGCGTGACCATGTTGCCATGACACAGACTTTTCAGGACCAGAAAATTCCCGTTTCAGCCTTGATCCTTGGCGTTGCAGGGCTCATTCCGTTTTTCGGACTCGCGATCTGGCAAGGCACAACGCCAGATGAATTGCTGACCGAGCGGCTCATCATGGCCTTCGTCTTTTATGCAGCCTCGATCCTGTCTTTTCTGGGTGGCATCGGCTGGGGGCTGGGCATGAGCGAGCGCGATCCCGTGCAGCGAGGTCTGTCACTCAGCATTTCAACGCTGCCCTCTCTGATTGCCTGGGCCGCGGCTTTCATCAATGTGCAGAATCTTGCCTTTGCGCTGAGCATTCTGGCCAGTGCTTTTGTGCTGCAAGGCGCGTGGGATTGGCATCTCACCTCGGGCGGGCGCGCGCCGCGCTGGTTTGGCACTTTGCGCATGGGCCTGACGCTCGCCGTGCTCAGCGCCATGGCAATTGTGTGGTGGACACAAGCCCCGGCAGCTGGCATCGGCGGCGAGCTTTAATCAGTCCGCAAAACAACTGTCCTGTCCGACCGAATAAATGCGGTCGCGACCCAGCACATGCGCGGTCGGCGGTGCATCAGGAAAGAGCGCGCCAAAAGCCTCATCACGCAAATTAAGCCCGCCTGCATAAGCGCCAAAAGCGGGCAGAATGCAGCGCGTGCCGTCACTCACAAAACAACGACGCCGCAAACTGCCGCGCGCTGTGACCACGCGTGCCACCGGGTGCAAATGCCCCGCGATCTCTCCAAGGGATGCACCTGCTTGCGGCTCGTGTCGCAACACCAGCGCACCGATGCGGATCTCATCGCAGACCTCGCCGGCAAGACCATAAGGGGCCGCGGGATCGTGATTGCCGGTCACCCAGATCCACTCGCGTTTGTCTTGCAGCTCTTCAATTGTTTCGCGATTATGCTCTGACAGTCGCTCGGCAGCCTGCCGATCATGAAAGGAATCGCCCAAGGCGATCACACGCGTGGGCTCGAAATGTGTGATCACGCGTTTCAAATGCATCAGCGTCGCCACAGTGTCATAGGGCGGGATCAGCATGCCGCGCCTGGCAAAGCTTGAGCCTTTTTCCAGATGCAGATCGGAGACAATAAGCGTGCGCGAGCCCGCCAGATAAAGCGCGCCGGAAGTATCGGCCATGCAGGATTGCCCTGCCACGACGATCTCACGTCCATTGCCAATGATCACGCGCCAGCTTCCTCAATCAGCATGGCGGCCGCTTCCGCCAGAATTTCGTCTTGCGCTTGCCCATAGACCGGCTCGCGCCCGATCTCTAGCAGAATAGGAACCGCCAGAGGCGAGACACGCTCCAGCGGCTTGTGGACAATATGCCCGCGCACACGCGCCAGCATGGTGGCAAGGCGCGACAGATCGAGCAGGCCGGTGGCCGCATCGTCACGCGCCGCGCGCAGAAGAATGTGATCGGGCTGATGGCGATGCAGCACATTATAGACGAGATCGGTGGAGATGGTGACCTGTTTGCCGCTCTTCTGCTTGCCCGGGAAACGCCGCTCAATCAGGCCCGAGATCACCGCGCATTGACGAAAACTGCGCTTCATGAGCGCGGATTCGCGCAACCATTCTTCAAGATCATCACCCAACATGTCTTGCGCAAACAGGTCTTCGAGGCTTGAGGGGTGTTGCTGCACGCGCGCGCCCACATCTGCAAGCATCCACACCGCCAGCGCATATTCATTGGCAACAAAGCCCAAGGGCTTCAGCCCCATGCGCTCCATACGCCGCGTGAGCAACATGCCAAGCGTTTGATGCGCGAGCCGCCCTTCAAACGGATAGGCGACCATGTAATGGCGTTCACCGCGCGGAAACGTCTCAACCAGCAATTCGCCTGCGCGCGGCACACGCGACCTTTTGCTTTGCAAGGCAAGCCAGTCTTGCACTTGTTCGGGCAAATGTGTCCATGCGGCGCGCGACGATAAAATCTTGCGCACGCGTTCGGCCAGATAGGTCGACAGCGGGAATTTTCCGCCCGCATAAGAGGGCACTTTGGGCTCACTGGAGCGGGCGCGCGACACCAGCGCCTCATCTTCAACAATGCCCTGCAATTTGAGAATTTCGCCGCCAAACAAAAATGTATCGCCGGGCGCCAGCGTCTCAAGGAAATATTCCTCGATCTCGCCCAACACACGCCCACCTCGCCGCAAGGGCCCTGTGTAAGTGGGTGCTGCGCCATCGCGCTTGGCGGCGGCGCGCCCCTGCACAAGCCGCACTTTCAGCATGTCCGCTTCGACAATCGTGCCGACATTCATGCGATAGGATTGCGCAATTTTGCCATTCGTCACGCGCCAAAGGCCATCATTGTTGCGCTTGATCTTGGCAAAGCGCTCATAGGTCTTGAGCGCATAGCCACCTGTGGCCACAAAGGACAGCGCATCATCAAATGTCGCGCGCGCAAGTGCGACATAGGGCTCGGCGCTGCGCACTTCCGCATAAAGCGAATCCGCATCAAAGGGCGCAGCACCGGCCATGCCGAGAATATGCTGACACAAGACATCCAGCGCGCCCGCGCGTGCGGGTGGTGTATCCTGCGCCCCTTCGCGGGCTGCCTCAATGGCGGCGACACATTCCAACACTTCAAAGCGATTGGACGGCACGAGCAAAGCACGCGAGGGTTCATCAAGCCGATGATTGGCGCGCCCGATGCGCTGCGCCAAACGGCTTGCGCCTTTCGGTGCCCCCATATTGATCACAAGATCAACCGCGCCCCAATCAATGCCCAGATCAAGGGTCGAAGTGCACACCACCGCCTGCAATTTGCCTTGCGCCATCGCTTCTTCGACGCGGCGGCGCTGGCTGGCATCGAGCGAGCCATGATGCAAAGCAATGGCGAGATTGTCGTCATTGATGCGCCAGAGCTGCTGGAAGATCGCTTCCGCCTGTGCGCGCGTGTTGACGAAAATCAGCGTTGTCGTGGCACTTTTGATGCGCTCATAGACTTCACGCACGGCATGCGCGCCACCATGCCCAGACCACGGCAATCGTTCGCGCGTATCCAGCATGGCCAGATCCGCCGGCGCGCCGGGCGGGGCCATGACGAGTTTGGCTTTGCCGGGATGCGCGACAATCCAGCGGCGCAATTCATCCGGGTCGCGCACAGTGGCCGACAGACCCGTGATCGTCATGGCGGGCGCCAATGTGCGCAGATGCGCGAGGCCCAGGGCCAACAGATCACCGCGTTTGGACGTCACCAGCGCATGCAATTCATCCAGCACCACACGGCGCAGCGTGGCAAACAAGGGTGCCGCATCGGGGCTAGAGAGCAGCAGCGCCAATTGTTCTGGTGTGGTCAGCAGGATTTGCGGCGGATCGCGGCGCTGGCGCTGGCGTTTGCTCGCAGACGTGTCGCCCGTGCGTGTTTCAATCCGCAGACGCAGGTTCATTTCGGCCGCGGGAATTTCAAGATTGCGCGCCACATCGACCGCCAGCGCTTTCAGCGGTGAAATATACAGCGTGTGCAGACCCGGCCCCTCAGGCGCGTTGGTCTTTTTCTGCGACAGCTCAATCAGCGAGGGCAAAAAGCCTGCGAGTGTTTTGCCAGCACCTGTTGGCGCAATCAGCAAGGCATTCTCACCCGCTTCCGCATGTTGGAGCAGCGCCAGCTGATGATCACGCACGCTCCATCCGCGCGCGGCAAACCAATCGGCAAAGCGCGTGGGCAGACTTGATGTTGTGGCGTTCGACACTCTTTGCAATCCTTGGGCTACGTCATTGCGAGCACAGCGAAGCAATCCAGAAAGCCGCACGTGAGGCCCGTGGGTTGCTTCGGAGCTCACGCTCCTCGCAATGACGGCCGTAAACTAGGGAGCAACCAGAACAACGCAAAGCCCCGGCACGGGCTGTCCGCGATCCTGGCGCACAGATACATCGTCGCAGGCGGCAATCGCGAAACCGTGGGCCTCGGCCAATGCGCCGACATAGCTGCGCGCATGTGCGTAGCGCAAATCCTCACCCAGTTGATAGGTGCCCTTCTCAGCGCGTTGCAGGCTGAAAACAAAAAGCGCGCCCGGCACCACAATGCGGGCGACAGCTGCAAAAATCGCGGCCAGATCGCCGCAATAGACGAAAACGTCTGCGGCAAGCACGAGATCAATGGAACGCGCCTCATAGCTTTTCAGAAAATCGATCAGGTCGGCCGTTTCGGCCCGCCCATAAAGCCCGCTCGCACGTGCTTTGGCGACCATGGCGGGCGACAGATCACACCCATCCATCCGTGCGCAATGGGCGGCGATTTCGCGCGCCATCAAGCCCGTGCCGCATCCCAGATCCAGCGCATGGACGAAGCGCGCATCTGGCCCGCGATGTCCAAGAACAGCGTCACGCAAAATGGCGGGGGCACGATAGAGGAGGTCTTTGACCAGATGCGTTTCAAAACGCGCGGCATATTGATCAAACAGATCGCGCACATAAGCCTGCGGCGGCTGAGCTGGCATGTCGTGCGCCCCCAACCGCGCCAGACGCAAGCGCGCGCCCTGCGAATCCTCAGGCTCATGCGCCAGCGCTTGCGCAAATGCTTGCACGGCCGCATCGCGCGCGCCCAGTGCCTCGCGTGCTTCACCCAGCGCAAACCAGGCTGGCGCCCATGTGGGCGCGATTTCGAGCGTCTGTTCCAACAGATCCGCAGCTGCTGCATGATCGCCCTCGGCAGCCGCACCGCGCGCATAATCATAGCGGCGGTCGGCAGCCAAGTGGCCAGAGGTGCGAAGAGCCAGTGTCATTGCGCAGAAAGCGCAAAAAGCCAGCCCGCGGTCAAGTTCTTTTCACTTACGGAGCGCTCAGCCCATTCCGCTTCAAGGCATCGACTGATTCAGGCGATTTCAAAAATTGCACAAAAGCGCGCGCCGCCTCGCTTTGCTGCGATTTTGCAGAAATGCCGATTCCATAAACGGAGCGGCTCTTGGGGTCGTCCGTCATGATCGGGACTGAGGCCAGCGACTTGAGAGAGACAATCTCGCTCGCCTGCGCAATGCCAATCTCTGCTTGCCCCTGCGCCACGGGAACCGCGCCTTGGCCTGATGGCGCGAGTACTTCCTTGGCGCGGACAATTTCGGCAATTCCGAGCTGCGCGAGCACGCTCTGAAAATAAACCGATGAGCCGCCACCCAGCGCCGGATTGCTGTAGGAAACGCTTTTGGCCGCGAGCAACATCGCTTTGAGCTTGTCTGGCGTTGAGACGTCGGGCTTTGGACCTGCGGCAGGATAGGCGAGCTCAACCGCGTTGATTCCCACAATACTCACGGGATCAAGAACGGCGACGCCCTCTTTGACCAAGGCATGAAATGCTTCCAGATCGGTAATGGTGACATCAAAGGCTTCGCCCTCTTTTATTCTTCGACGACCATCAGCCGACGAATAATAGGGCAAAATGACCCTATGCCCGGTGCGCTGCTCGAAAATGGGGACCAGTTCATCGAAACTGGATTTCATAGCCGTTGAGGCAATGACTTTAATCTCGTTGGCGCGAACCTGCCCACTCGCAGCGCCAATCATGAGCGCCAAACAAGAAGCATGGATCAAGGACGAAACATAGGACAAGGATTTATTGGAAAAAAGGGTCATTGAAAAAACTCCGGGCAATAAGAAACAGCATATCTTACGCAATGCCCCTGTCGAGGCATGACACGCTTGCCCCCGCGCCCCTGCCCCGTTAGCTTCGCGCGCCTGAAGGAGCTTTTGCCTTGACCCTTATCTATAAAATCGCCCCCAAAAGCCTGTGGGAGGCCGCCGTCGCACAGGGTGCTTTCACCGGTGCACCTGCCGACCTTGCTGATGGCTACATCCATTTCTCAACCGCAGACCAGACACGCGAGACCGCCGCCAAGCATTTTGCGGGGCAGAGCGATCTCGTGCTGGCGGTGATTGATGCCGACAGGCTGGGCGACGCGCTGAAATGGGAAGCCTCGCGCGGCGGCGCGCTCTTTCCCCATCTCTATCGCACGTTGCGCATGGATGACGTGCAAAGCGTTCATCCGCTGCCACTCACCAGCGATGGCATGCATGATTTTGGAGACATTTTGCCATGACGGGCTTGATCAATCGTCTCACGCGCCCGCTGCTGTTTGCGATGGATCCCGAAACCGCGCATGGTTTCACCATTGCCGCGCTGAAGAATATGCCGCTGCCTGATCTGGCCCAGCATGATCCCGTTCTGGCGGTGGAAGCTTTCGGCCTGCATTTTCCAGCTCCCCTCGGCATGGCACCGGGTTTTGACAAAGGCGCAGATGTGCCTGATCCGCTGCTGCGTCTGGGCTTCAGCCATGTGGAAGTGGGCACCATCACGCCGCTCCCACAGCCCGGCAATCCAAGGCCACGCCTGTTTCGTTTGGCGGAAGATGATGCCGTCATCAATCGCTTCGGCTTTAACAGCGAGGGACACGCCGCCGTTCACGCGCGCTTGGTTGCGCGCAAAGGCCGCGGAGGCATTGTTGGCGTGAATGTCGGTGCCAATAAAGAAAGCACCGACCGCTCGGGCGATTATGCGCAAGGCATTCGCGCTTTTGCGGACGTGGCTGATTATTTCACGATCAACATTTCATCGCCCAACACACCGGGCCTGCGTGATTTGCAACAAGCCTCGGCGCTTGATGCCCTGCTCCAGCAATCACTCGACACGCGCGATGAGATGGCCGCGCTTTATGGGCGCAAGCCCGTGCTGCTGAAGATTGCACCCGATCTGACACCCGGTGATCTCGACGATGTCGTGCGCGTGGCGCGTGAGCGCAAGGTCGATGGCATGATTGTCGGCAACACGACCATCACGCGCCCCGACACGCTGAAGAGTGCGCACAAGGGCGAAATGGGCGGACTTTCAGGCAAGCCGCTCTTTGAGCTGTCGACCAAAATGCTGGCCGCAACCTATCTGCGCGTTGAAGGACAATTCCCGCTCATCGGCGTCGGCGGCATACAGGATGCCGCCACCGCGCTCGCCAAGATCGAAGCGGGCGCCACACTGCTGCAGGTCTATTCCATGCTGGTCTATGAAGGCCCAGGGCTCGTGCGCGACGTGCACAAAGGGCTCGCGCAGGAATTGAAGACGCGCGGCACAACGATCAGCGCGTTGTGTGGGTCCAAGGCGAAGGATTGGGCGGCCGGCTTCTGAGAACACGACGACTGGATTGCTTCGTCGCTTCGCTCCTCGCAATGACGGTGCTCGTCATTGCGAGCGTAAGCAAAGCAATCCAGCATGCGTGCAATACAACGCGGCTTAACGCCCACGCGCCGACAGCAACCGCATGACGATCCACACAGGCACGACAATCACAGCGCCTGCGATGACATATTGCGCGAGTTCGCGCACGGCCTCGAAGCCCATATTCCAGATGCGCAGGAAGAAATTTTCAAAGCCGCGGATCACATCGCGCGGATGAATATCCAGCCACATCAGAAGCGCGCCGACAATCAGCGAGACGACGAGCAGGCGCAGGAGAACCGCCAAGGGTTCTCCGCCAAAGAAACGGTGAAGCGTGTCATTCATGGCAGCCCTCTCAAGCCTGCCAAGACGTCAGTCAAGAATGGCAAAATGGTGACGGAAGCGTTCACGCTTCCGCCGGGCTCTGCCACTGACCGGCTTCAATCTTGGAAGCTGCAATCACCGCTTGTGTGCGGCTCTCGACACCCAGCTTCTGCAGAATGGCCGAGACATGCGCCTTGACCGTCGCTTCTGAAACCGACAGCTCATAAGCGATCTGTTTGTTGAGCAAGCCTTCGGAGAGCATCATCAACACGCGCACCTGTTGTGGCGTCAGCGATGCGAGGCGGCGCACTGTGTCGGCTGTTTCCTTGTCAGCAGGTGCGCCAAGGTCGACATCGGACGGCGTCCAGGTTTCGCCCGCGAGCACCGCGCGAATGGCTGCGCGCATGGCTTCGATGTCTGTGGTCTTGGGAATGAACCCCGAGGCGCCGAAATCGATGCAACGGCGAATGACGCCGCGATCTTCATTGGCGGAGACGACCACCACCGGCACGCCGGGATATTGCGCCCGCAAATACATCAAACCCGAAAAGCCACGCACACCCGGCATGGTCAGATCGAGCATGATCAAATCGGCATCGGAATTTTTTTCGAGCTCAGCACTGAGTGCTTCAAGATCACCGCATTCAATAATGCTGGAATCTGTCACTGCGCCCGCAACAGCTTGCCGAAGAGCGCCCCGCACCAGCGGATGATCATCGGCAATAAAAATGCGCGTTGTATTCTGGTCCACGCGTGTCCCCCTGCAACCCTTGGGCTACTCATTATAGAGCAGGGTGAGTAGACCAGTCCCGGCCGGGCAGACATTGATCCAGATCGGATTTCAGTCGCCCCTGCCCGGGGCGGGACGGATGGTCTGCTCCCCAAAGCCTGAGGCCCATCTTTCATGGCTTCTTCCTCAGACGCAAGCCCAAGCGGATGCCTCTTGCGCCCGCGCGCGTCAGACGCGCGGCTTGATGGCCGCATCAAACTCAGATTTCACGCAAATCGTGCCGACATCCGTAATGTTTCCTGCCAGCAGCGCGGCATCGTGCGCGGCATTTTCGGCGGCTCGGCATTCGGTCACGTTCGGAAATTCCCGAACCTGGGTGTTGGTCTGGCCGTCCGCGCCCAGCAGGACGAGAACCAGATGCACGACGGTGATGGAGTTCACGGCTGATGACCTGCGGGTGTGGGGTTGCGCCAAAGATGCGGCCAGGGCGACCCCCAAGCCGAAGCTCAGACTACACAGGCAATGGCGCGAGCGTCACCATAAACTTATGCGATTAAACGCTTTTTTCGTCTCTATGTGGCGTTGGGGGCACTTTGCCGCAGACCGACGTCCAGCCATGTCTCCAGCACCTCGATCTGGTCGGCCTCGCGCGCGGGCTTGTCCCAGCGGATGCGGGCGATGCGCGGAAAGCGCATGGCCACCCCTGATTTGTGCCGGGTCGAGCGCGACAGGCCCTCAAAGGCGATTTCCAGCACCAAGCCTTGGTCCATGGAAAAATCAAGCTCGCGCACCGGCCCGAAGCGGTTGCGCGTGTGGTTGCGGATATAACGGTCGAGTTCTTTCAGCTCAGCATCGGTAAAGCCGAAATAGGCTTTGCCCACCGGCACAAGCTCGCTGCCTTTCCAGACGCCAAAGGTGAAATCCGAATAAAAGGACGAGCGACGCCCGTGGCCGCGCTGCGCATACATGAGCACAGCATCAACATTGAACGGATCGCGCTTCCATTTGAACCACAGCCCCTTGGGTCGGCCCGGCACATAGACCGAGTCGCGACGCTTCAGCATGACGCCTTCAATCGCGTCAGCTGCAGCTGCGGCACCGGCGCTGGCCGGATCACGCCGCGCTTGCGCCAATGCTGGCCAATCGCTGAATGGAATTTCAGGCGACAGATCAAGGCGCGGATGTGCCAACCGTGCGACCAGCGATTCCAGTCGCGCGCGACGATCCGCGAAAGGCAACTCGCGCAAATCCTCGCCGTTTTCTGACAGCACGTCATAAGCGCGAATATGGGCTGGATATTGCGCCACAAGTTTCTGCGTCACGCTTTTGCGATTGAGCCGCTGCTGCAACGTACCAAAGGGCTGCACCGCGCCCTCAATCACCACCAGCAATTCACCATCAATCGACACATCACCAAAATGCGCTTCGCACAGCATCTCCATGAGATCAGGAAAGCTCTTGGAAATATCCTCGCCCGTGCGCGAATACAGCCGCGCGACGCGCCGCCCCTCCTCATCCGTGCCAGCCACAGCCTGCACGCGAATGCCATCCCATTTCCATTCGGCCGAAAAATCCGCCGGATCCAGCTTGTCGAAATCGGCCTCATCCCAAGCATGCGCGAGCATGGGCGTGCGGAAAGGCGCAGGATTATTGGCGCTCGGGCGCTCTTGGCGCCCCTCGACCCAGGCGAAGAGCTCAAGAAAAGGCGGGCTCAGCCCATGCCAGACTTCTTCAATCTCATTGGGGTCATGATCGCCCAGCGAAGCGACTGCGGTTTTAGCCAGCCGCGCGGACACGCCGATGCGCAACCCACCTGTGATCAGTTTGAGCAAAGCCCAGCGCCCTGTCTCATCAAGATCATCCAGCCAGCTTGCCAGAAGCTGCGGCAATTGCGCTTTGCCCACCTGCTGCAGACCATGGACAACATCACCCAGCGAGGGCGGCGCCACATTGCGCCGCTCGGTTTGTGGTGCGGGCCATAGCAGCGCAACCGTCTCCGACAGATCGCCGACATAATCGTAGGACATGGCAAACAGGACAGGATCGGTGCGCTCGGCAATCAACGCACGAATGATGGCGGGCTTGGCATGTGTGAAGGACAAAGCCCCTGTCATCGCTGCCAGCGCATAGCCGCGCTCGGGATCAGGCGTCGTGCGGAAATAATCGGCGAGCATGCGCAGCTTGCTGTTGCGCGAGGACTCATAGGCGAGGCGATCCAGCAATTGGGCAAAGCGGTTCATGGCGCGCCCTCGGCCAGTGCTTCGACTTCGTCATCGCCATAGCCCAAAATATGCAGGGGCCGGGCATCAAGCCCGCGCGTCTGGCACCAATGGACAATCGCCTCTTCTGCGCCATGCGTGACCCAGATTTCAGAGGCGCCTGTCTCGCTGATCGTCGCGCACAGATCATCCCAATCGACATGGTCAGAAATCACCAGCGGCAATTCAATGCCACGCTGGCGCGCACGCGCACGCACGCGCATCCAGCCGGACGCAAAAGCCGTGACGGGATCTGGAAATTTGCGCGACCAGAGATCGGCCAACTGGCCGGGCGGGCAGATGATGATTTCGCCAGCCAGAGTGGCGCGATCCGCCGCACTCACTTTGCGAATGTCGCCCAGATCAATGCCCTCGCTTTGGTAGAAATGCGTGATCTTTTCCAAAGCGCCGTGAATCCAGATCGGCTTATCCCAACCAGATAGCCGCAACAGCTTCATCACGCGCTGCGCTTTGCCCAGCGAATAAGCGCCCACCAGATGCGCGCGCTCTGGAAACAAAGCGCAGGAGCGCAAAAGCTTTGCGACTTCACCCGCCGCATCGGGATGTCGAAAGACAGGCAGACCAAAGGTTGCTTCGGTGACGAAGGCATCGCAGCGGACAAGTTCAAACGGCGCGCAGGTGGGATCATAGGCGCGTTTGTAATCGCCCGACACAACCACGCAGCCTGATGGCCCCTGCAATCGGATTTGCGCCGAACCCAACACATGACCGGCGGGGTGAAAACTCACCTCAATGCCATTGAGGGTTACGCGCTCGCCGTAAGCCACAGCCTGCTGGCTCTCACAAAATTGCGCGCCATAGCGCAGGGCCATAATGGCCATTGTCTGAGCCGTGGCCAGCACCCGGCCATGGCCAGCGCGCGCATGATCGGAATGGCCATGGGTGATCAACGCGCGCGGCACGGGCCGCACGGGATCGATATGGACATCGGCGGCCGGGCAATAGAGGCCCGGCGGCGTCAGCGTGAGGAGATCAGAAAGAGCCATCTGACCCGATAGATAGGTCAGAGCTGGCCAATTGGCACGTGGGCGGGCCGCCCATCCTGTGAAACAGCTTGTCTTCCCTCGTGAAACAGGCATATATACCTATCTTGCAGGAACAAGATCATGTTCCCGGAGGTCGCCATGCTTTCCCACGCACAGGTCTGGGCTGCCATTGACGCGCTGGCCCAAAAATACGGGATGACCGCCTCAGGCCTTGCCCGCAAGGCCGGGTTAGACGCGACCACATTCAACAAGTCCAAGCGCCAGACGACCGACGGCCGCCAGCGCTGGCCCTCGACCGAGAGCATTGCCAAAATTCTTGAAGCGACCGGCGCGGGGCTCGATGAATTCATGAGCTATCTGACCGCACGCGAGGGCGCCAAGCGCACCATTCCGCTGATTGGCATGGCGCAGGCGGGAGCTGGCGGATTTTTCGACGACGGCGGTTTTCCAACAGGCGCCGGCTGGGACGAAGTCGCCTTCCCCGAAATGCCCGACCCCAATGCCTATGCGCTGGAAATTTCAGGCGAGTCGATGTTGCCGCTTTATCGCGATGGCGATGTGATCATCATCTCCCCCAACGCCTCCGTGCGTCGCGGCGACCGCGTGGTGGTGAAAACGACAGACGGCGAAGTGCTGGCCAAAGAGCTGAAGCGGCGCACAGAAAATCTGATCGAGCTGAAATCACTCAACCCCGATCATGAAGACCGCACGCTACCTTCTGACAAGATCGCCTGGGTGGCACGGATTATCTGGTCGAGTCAGTAAGACCCGTCATTGCGAGCGCAGCGAAGCAATCCAGAGCCACACGTGAGGCCTCTGGATTGCTTCGCCTACGGCTCGCAATGACGGCGTGTGCTAGGGATTAGCCCTTGCGGCTGGCGATAAACGCCTCGTGCTTTTCCTTCAGCGCACCTGAGAGCGCGTCAGCAATCAAAGCGCGGGTTTCCTTGATGCCATAGAGCGCCACGAAAGACCCAAAGCGCGGGCCACGATCTTCACCCAGCAGCACTTGGTAGAGCATGTTGAACCAATCGTTCGACACACCGGGACGCTCAGGCGTTGCATTCTTGGCTTTCAAATCCTGATAGCGCGGAATCGGCCGCGCGACATCGTAAAGCGCCGTCTGAATATCTTCCCCACTCGCATCGGGTGGCAGAGCCGCGAGCATGGCGTCGAGATTGCGCAGGGCTTCCTGCTCAACGTCATCAGCCAGACGATAGGTTTTGGCCGGGCGCACGAAATCGCGGAAATAGGCCACCGCATAGCCCACCATCTTGTCGAGACGCGGATGAGTCTGGGGCGACACATCAGCTGCATAGCGGCGCAAAAAGCCCCACAAGACGCTCGCATCTTCGCTATTGGCCACAGCCGCCAAATTCAGCAGCATGACAAAAGAGATCGACGCACCAGCGCCCTCTTCACCGGCGCGATGCAGCAATTCTGCCGCAGGCGGCTCTCCAGCATGGATGTGCCACACCGGATTGCCGAGGCGTCCCTTGATATCTTGGCGCGCATAGCCGCCCAAAAATTGCAGATATTCATCGACCGTGCGCGGGATGACATCGAAATAGAGACGCTTGGCTTCGCGCGGCTTCTGGAACATGAACAGCGACAGAGATTCCGGGCTTGCATAGGTCAGCCATTCGTCAATCGTCAGGCCATTGCCTTTCGACTTCGAAATCTTCTGACCCTTGTCATCCAGAAACAGCTCGTAGTTGAAACCATCGGGCGCGACACCGCCCAAAGCGCGCACGATATTGCCCGACAGTTTGACCGAGTCGATCAGGTCTTTGCCGGCCATTTCATAATCGACCTTCAGCGCATACCAGCGCATCGCCCAATCAGGCTTCCATTGCAGCTTGCAATGGCCGCCCGTCACCGGCGTTTCAAACTTCGCGCCTGTGTCAGGATCGGTCCAGCAAATCGTGCCCTTTTCGACATTCATCGAATCCATCGGCACTTGCATGACGACGCCTGTCTCAGGATGCACAGGCAGGAAGGGCGAATAGGTAGACGCACGTTCCGCGCGCAGCGATGGCAGCATGATTGCCTGCACGGCTTCAAAGCTGCGCAACATGTGCAAGAGCGCCGCATCAAAGCGACCTGACGTGTAATAATCCGTCGACGACGCAAATTCATATTCAAAGCCGAAGCGATCAAGAAACGAGCGCAGCATGGCGTTATTGTGATGGGCGAAGCTTTCAAACTTGCCGAATGGATCGGGAATGCGCGTCAGCGGCTTTCCAAGATGCTCGCGCAACATGTCGCCATTGGGCACATTGTCAGGCACTTTGCGCAGGCCATCCATATCATCCGAGAAGGCGAGCAGGCGTGTCGCGATCTTGTCTTCGGTGAGCACGCGGAAGGCATGACGCACCATGGTCGTGCGCGCGACTTCGCCAAACGTGCCGATATGCGGCAGACCTGAGGGGCCATAGCCCGTCTCGAAGAGAACTTCTTTCTGGCCGGTCTTTTTCACACGCTCGACAAGTTTGCGCGCCTCCTCGAAGGGCCAGGCGGCAGCCTTGGTCGCGGCATCGAGGAGTTCGGCAGACATGGGCGTTCCTTCTTGGATCATCAGATTGCGAGAGGGGCCGCACGATAGAAAGCGTGCATGAACCCGTCAAATCGCGCGCTGTCAGGGCGCGCGGAAATGTTTCGACAATTTCAGGCCCTGCGCCTGATAATTGGACGAGAGGCTTGCGCCATACAGCGACTTCGGGGCTTCCGCCATTTTCTCGTAAACGAGACGACCGACAATCTGCCCGTCTTCCACGATAAAGGGCACATCATGTGAGCGCACTTCGAGAACGGCACGCGAACCGGCACCACCCGCTTCTGCCGCGCCAAAGCCCGGATCGAAGAAGCCTGCATAATGCACGCGAAATTCTCCAACCAGCGGATCAAACGGCGTCATTTCGGCCGCATGATCGGGCGGCACGCGCACAGCTTCTTTCGAGGCCAGAATGTAGAACTCGCCCGGATCCAGCACGAGATCCTTGTGGCGGCCGACATGGATCGGCTCCCAGAAATCCAGCACCTCATGGGCGGCCACACGATCCACATCAATGAGACCCGTGTGACGCTTGGCGCGATAGCCAATCAGATTGGTGCCACCAAAGCCGGACAGATCAACTGACACAGCCACGCCGCCAGCGATGGAAGGCTCAGCCGAGGTGACGAGCTTTTCACGCGCATGCAGAGCCAGATGCCCCGCATTGTCGAGACGTGCCTGACCGTGGCGAAAGCGCACCTGCGACAGGCGCGAGCCTGTGCGCGCGAGAATGGGGAAAGTGCGCGGCGAGATTTCGGCGTAGAGCTGGCCATGGTAGCCCGCTTCAATCAGATCGAATTCGCGCGAATGATCGGTGATGACGCGGGTGAACACGTCAATGCGCCCGGTCGAGCTTTTCGGATTGGCAGCCGCTGCGATTGTGGGCGGCAGCGCGAGGCTTTCCAGAAGCTCGGCCACATAGACGCAATCGGTCTCGAGCACGGCACCGTCTGCAAGGTCGATCTCATGCAGAGACAGATGCTCGATGCACTGGGCGACGCTGCGGCCAAGGCCGGGCAAGAAGCTCGCCCGCATGCGCCAGGCGCGTGTGCCAAGGCGCAGGTCAAGACTGGCTGGCTGGACCTGCCCCACGGCGTAGGGCTGGGCCGGGCGGATCCGCCCGGCTGCGGTCATTGCCTCGATCTGATGGGCGGCCAGAATGCCCTGACCGGCGGGAGTGAATTGGGTCATCATCCGGCTCTAGCGGAAAGGGCGGTCCGCGCCAACCCGAAGCGAAAGATACCCACATGTGACGGCGTTGACTGGGGCCGTAAGCGAGCTATATTTGGGGTATTACCCACCTGCGGCTTGCCGCAGGCTCAAGGGCCGCCGGGGCATGCCCTGCGCGGCCTTTGCTTTTTTAATTTTTTGAGCTCCGCCGTGCGCACCATTGTCTATGTCGATGGCCGATACGTCCGGCCCAAGCCGACCTTTGGCGCATTGACCCGCCCGGCTGCTTCGCCTTACTCTTGGCCCGTGGTCATTTGAGCCGGTCGGCTTGCTCCCACGTTAAACAGAGCTAAAAGGCCGGGGCTTCGCAGAGCTTCGTTTTTTAGCTCCCACCCGTGCACATCACGGGTGCTCTGGATCTTTGAGGCTGCTGATGAGTGAGAAAACCCCCATCGACACACGCCACCTGCGCCCCGCCACACGGCTTGTCCATGGCGGCACCATGCGTTCGCAATTTGGCGAGACATCCGAGGCTCTGTTTCTCACGCAGGGCTATGTCTATGGCTCGATGGAGGAAGCCGAGTCCCGCTTCAAAGGCGAGACACCGGGCTTTCTCTATTCGCGCTTTTCCAATCCCACAGTCGCCATGTTCGAGCGCCGCATGGCCGAGCTGGAAGGGGCAGAGGCCGCACGCGCCACCGCCAGCGGCATGGCGGCGGTCACTGCGTCTGTCATGGGGCAGGTGAAAGCAGGCGACCACATTGTCGCCGCCAAAGCGCTCTTCGGCTCCTGCCGCTATGTGGTGGAAGATCTGATGCCGCGCTTTGGCGTCGCCTGCACGCTGGTTGACGGCACGGATCTCGCCCAGTGGAAAGCCGCCATGCGGCCCAACACCAAAGTGCTGTTTCTGGAAAGCCCGACCAATCCGCAGCTGGAGATCATCGACATTGCCGCTGTTGCCGACATTGCGCATGCAGGCGGCGCATCGCTCACCGTTGACAATGTTTTTGCCACGCCACTGCTACAAAGCCCGTTGGAACTGGGGGCCGATTGCGTGGTCTATTCAGCCACCAAACATGTCGATGGACAGGGGCGCTGTCTGGGCGGAATCATTCTGGCTTCTGAACAATTCATTCAGGAAAAGATCCACAATCTCCTGCGCCAGACTGGCCCAGCGCTCTCACCCTTCAACGCTTGGGTGTTGCTGAAATCGCTCGAAACATTGCCGGTGCGCGTCAATCATCAGATGCAATCGGCCGTTCGCCTCGCCGATCATCTGGCGGGCAAGACTGGTGTGGCGCGCGTGCTCTACCCAACACGCACCGACCACCCGCAATATGAGCTCGCAAAAAAACAGATGCGCGGTGGCGGCACCGTTCTGTCCTTCGAACTGGCGGGTGGCAAACCTGCCGCGTTCCGCTTCGCCAATGCGCTGCAAATTGTTAAAATCTCCAACAATCTGGGTGACGCCAAAAGCATCATCACACATCCAGCGACCACCACGCATCAGCGGCTGCCGCTGGAAGCGCGTCTCGAAATGGGCATCCCCGAAGGCCTGCTGCGCTTCTCAGTCGGGCTTGAGGATGTCGAAGACCTTATCGACGATGTGAATCGCGGGCTGACTGCGCTCTAAAACACGCCGGGTGGAAAATATTTGAGATAGAGCTCGGCATAGACGCCGCGCTCTGCCACGCGCTTGAGCGCATAATCGAGCAGGCGGCGCAGATTGCGATTGTCCTGGCGCAAAGCAATGCCAATGCCGGGCCCGAAAAAACGCTCATCCAGATAAGGCCCGCCGCGAAACATGCAGCAGCCCGCCGCCTCTGATCCGTTGAGCCAGAGCCCAAGCGTGATGCTATCACCAAAGATCAGCGGCACATCTTTCGCGCGCAGCGCCGATCGCAATGCCAAGTCGCCATCATAGGGCACGACCCGCGCCTGCGGAAAAGCCGCACGCAAAAAAGCCTCATGCGCTGAGCCAAGGCGCACGCCTATGGCCAGATTTTTTGTACTTTCCGGAGAGGGCTCCGGCGCTGAGCCATCCACACGGCCAACAAAGCGTCCCGGTGTGCGATAATAGGGCGCGGTAAAGGCAAGCCCTTCGGCAAACGACCCCCGCGAAGACAAAGAGGCGATCACCGCATCGCTCGACCGATCACGCAAAGAGTTGGCGACCAAATCAAACCTGCGAACCTGAATGGAACAAGGCAAGGCCAGCTCGTTGCACAGCGCGCGCGCCAGATCGACATTAAACCCCGACAACGTTCCATCAGGCAGAATAAAGTTGAACGGCGGATAATCATCGGCTGTCACAAACCGGATCTGTCGCGGCAGGGTGACATCCGGCTTTTCAGCGCGTTGCTGAAGATCCCACAGCATGGGCACAACCGATGATTGCGCAAATGCGAAAGATGCAACGCACCCCATCACATAAGCCAAAAATGCAGCATGACAGAAGATGGCAGGCCAGCTTAGTCTGAGCGCTTTGGTGCGCGGAGTTTGTCCTGTGTCTCGTTTCACGCGCGATGGCCTTCGCTTCCGCGCCCCCTCCGCCATCCAAAATGTTTCACGTGCAACGCGCAAGGCAAACGATGAAATCTCGTGCCTGAGCGCGGCCGGCTTTTCAGATCTTTCTTTGGCCCGTGTTCGCGCACGTGCAACGGCGCTCGCTGTATCACCAGCGCAGCTCATGATCGGCGAAGGCCAGATTCAAGAGGATGAATTTTATCGCCATTACGCACATTTCATGGGCGCTGAATTTGCAGCCGACATACCGCTTTTTTCTGAGGCGTGCGACTGGATCTCGGCCTTGCGCAGCGGCACAGCCAAGCTTGCCAATGGTCGCTGGATCATGGCGCCACGCGATGGTGCGCTGACAAGCCTGACGCACCGCCTGACGCGCGCGGCGCGGCCCGATCTTGTCATCACAAGCCCGTCGTTATTCAGGCACGCCATCATGCGCCAGTTTGGTGCGCGCATCAGCACTCACGCAGCCCAGCACCTCAGCCAGATCAAACCGGATGCTTCAGCACAAACCGGCATCTCACGGGGCCAAAAACGTCTGCTATCAGCCTTTGCAGCGATGATCTGTTTTGGTCTCGTGGATGGTGGCGCGGTCTGGGCGATGTGCTGCGCGCTTTTTAGCATGGCCATGGCGTTCAGCGTGGCCATGCGCCTCATCGGCACCTTTCAAGCTTTGGCGCCTGTGCGCCAGAAGGCGCCACCCCTGCCCGATGCGCTCTTGCCCACCTACACAATTTTGGTGCCGCTCTATCGCGAAGCCAATATTCTCGATCAGCTGATTACCAATCTCACCGCGCTCGACTATCCGCGCGCGCGCCATGAAATTTTCCTGCTGATTGAAGAAGACGATCAGGCCACGCATCAGGCGCTGGCCCAGCGCAGATTGCCCCAGCATATGAACGTCCTGATCATGCCTGCTGGCTGGCCACGCACCAAGCCGCGCGCGCTCAATGTTGGCCTTCTCCATGCGCGCGGTGATTATCTTGTGATCTATGATGCCGAAGACCGGCCCGAACCCGACCAGCTGCGCAAAGCCGCTGCCACTTTCGCCCAAGGCTCCCCAAAGCTCGCCTGTTTGCAAGCCTCGCTTGCCATCGAAAACGTGCGTGACTCCTGGCTGACCCGATTGTTTGCCATCGATTATGCGGGCTATTTCGATGTTGTGCATTGGGGCCATGCACGCATGGGCCTGCCCTTGCCGCTGGGTGGCACATCCAATCATTTCCGCACCGCGCATTTACGTGAAATTGGCGGATGGGATGCGTGGAACGTGACAGAAGACGCAGACCTTGGATTGCGTCTGGCGCGCCATGGCTTTGCCTGCCAGATGCTCGCTTCAACCACCTGGGAGGAAGCACCACCCACGCTGGCTGACTGGCTCCCGCAGCGGCGACGCTGGATGAAAGGTTGGCTGCAAACCTTCCTGACGCATACGCGGAAACCTCATGCCGTCTTTTACGAAACCGGCTTGCTGAGCGGTCTCCACATTCAGTCGCTTCTGATCGCCAATACATTCGGCCCGATGGTGGGGATCTGGTTCACCTGGCTCGTTCTGTGGCACGCATGGACAGGCGAATTGTTTCAGCCGACCGCGCATTGGACCAGCTATCTGGCTGATCTTTGCTGGACGAGCCTCGCGATTGCAGGCTTTGTGTCGATGGTGAACGCGACTGTTCTGGCCGCCACAAGACGCCGTCTGCTCACAAGCCTGCCTTGGCTCGTTCTGCGCGCACTCTATTGGATCTGTTTGTCATGGGCAGCCCTACAGGCTGTGCTCGAACTCATCCGCAACCCGTTTCACTGGTCAAAAACGCGTCACGGACTCAGCAAAGATCGCCCGCCAATTCATCCATAAAGGCGAGGCCCGCGACCATCTGGTCTTCGGAAATAAATTCATCGGGCTGATGCGCCTGATCGATTGAGCCCGGCCCGCACACAACAGTTGGCACGTGGGCTGCCTGAAAACGCCCGCCCTCTGTGGCAAAGGCAACAGCATGGGTGCGGTTGGAACGCGTCAGCCGCAAGGCGATCTGTTCAGCGGCCGAACCCGGCTCAGGCGCAAGCCCCGGCACTGTGATCTCAATCTGCGTGACAATATCTGCCTCAGGTGCAGTTGCGCGCATTTTCGGCAAGACGACATCGCGTGCATAGGTTTCAAAACGCGCATAGGCTGCATCGAGCGGGACACCCGGCAGCGCACGAAACTCCCAGTGGAACGCACATTCGCGCGCCATAATATTGCGCGCCGTGCCACCAGAAATCGTGCCCACATGGACGGTGGAGACAGGTGGATCAAACCGCTCAGCCGCAACACCCTGCGCGCCGATCTCCTCCCCAATGCGGTAGAGCTCACTCACCAGCTCGCAAGCCGCCTGCACGGCGCTCGCCCCGAGCGCAGGCTTGGAAGAATGCGCTTCGCGTCCCGTGACAATGGTGCGGTAAGTGGCGACCGCCTTATGCGCGTCGACCACCTGCATCATGGTCGGCTCACCCACAATCACCGCACGCGGGCGCGGCAGATCTTTGCCAAAGCGCGCGATTGTATCAACAGGGCCAAGGCAGGTTGTCTCTTCATCATAAGACACCAAGAAATGCAGCGGCGCTTTCAGCGCCATGTCTTTCCAATGCGGCAGACAGGCCAGCACCAGCGCATCAAAGCCCTTCATGTCGCAGGCGCCACGCGCATAAAGACGCCCGTCAGCGCGGCGCAAATGAAACGGATCGCTCGTCCAGTTTTGTCCCGCCACCGGCACCACATCAGAATGGCCCGACAAGACAATGCCACCATCAATCATCGGACCGACCGTGACAAAAAGCGCGGCCTTGTCGCCTTCGGCATTGGGCACGCGCAGGCTCGCAATGCCATGGCGCGCGAGCCAGGCTTCGACCCAGTCAATCAGCGGCAGATTGCTCTTCGAGCTTTCGGTATCGAAGGCGACCAGATGCGCCAGAATATCGATGGCCTCTTCGAGACGGGTGTTGGGCGTCGCGCGCGTCATGTCAGTTCAGGATGCGCTTGGCGTAAGGCGAGTCGAGCGAGAAAGCCGGGATCTCGGCTTCAAAGGGGCGGCCCGATGCATCGAGCATGCGATAGCTGCCCACCATAATGCCCGACGGCGTGGTCAGCGGGCAGCCCGACGTGTAGCGGAAGCTTTCACCCGGCGGGATGACCGGCTGTTCGCCGACAACGCCGGGGCCTTGCACTTCCTCCACCACGCCATTGCCATCAGTGATGACCCAATGGCGGGCGACGAGCTGCACGCTCTCGCGACCGAGATTGGTAATCTCGATCGTATAGGCCCAGAAGAACTGGCCTTCATCGGGCTCGGAACGGTCAGCCAGAAACTGAGGCATGACGACAATCTGGATATCGCGGGTGACGGATGTATACATTGCCTAACCTTGCCCCAAAGACACCCATGGCGTCGAGCCTTCTTGCGGTCTAAATTAGGGCAAAGTCAGAGCTGAAACAGGTCAGGAATGCAGAAAAAATGAGCGCTGGTCAGAATATTGTCATCCGCCCCGCCCAAAACGACGATGTCGCCGCAGCCACCAACCTTGTGCGTCGCTCCATTGCCGAGCTGTGCCTGGCCGACCATCACAATATGGCGCCCATCATCGAGGGCATGCTGATCAACAAGACGCAGGACAATATGCAGGCGTGGATCGCCACGCCGGGCTCCTATTTTTTCGTGGCTGAAGTCGGCCCGATCATGGCGGGTGTGGGGGCTTTGACGGGCGATGGCGAAATCACGCTGCTCTATGTGGCGCCTGATTTCCGCTTTCAGGACGTCAGCAAGTCCTTGCTCGTCACACTGGAAAACAAGGCCCGTGAGCTGGGCTTGCCAGCCTGCGCCTTGGTGTCAACCGATACGGCGCAACGCTTCTTTAGCCTGCGCGGCTATGCGGCATATGACAAGGATGAAGATGATTTCGGCATGGATGCGACGTCCATGACCAAAACGCTCTGATCACATCTGGCGAAGAATTTCGCGCGCCACCACTTCGGGCGCCTGTTGCAAATTCAGGGCATTCACAAAGCGACCTCGGCTGTCCATCAGATAGATGATGGCCGAGTGATCCATTGAATATTCGCCATTCTCTTGCGGGACTTTTCTGGCGTAGACGCGAAACACCTTGAGTGCTGCATCAATCTCCTCGCGCGAGCCTGACAGGCCGGAAATGCGCGGATCAAAGCTCGACAGATAATCTTTCAGATTGGCGGGCGTATCGCGTTCCGGGTCCACCGTCACAAACAGCGCCGAGACTTTTTTATCCGCCGGAATCCGCTTCAGCACTTCCGTCATTTCAAACAAGGTGGTCGGGCAGACATCCGGGCAATGCGTATAGCCAAAGAACATGACCACAGGCCCGCCCTTGTAGCTGGCCTCGCTGACGCGCACGCCATTCTGATTGACGAGCTGGAACGGCCCGCCAATGGCGGAGCCCCGCGGCGCGTCGCTTGAAGGCTGCGCCACAATGAACAGCGCCACACCCACCAGCGAAACAAAGCCAAATGCCAAAATGACGAGCGGGAGGATGAGCTTTTTTTGTTGCGCCGAGAGAGCCATCAGAAACAGCCCTGCAGCGTCGCCAGCGTGTCAAAGAAAATGACGGGACCGAAATGCCACCACAACAGGCCCGCAGCAGCCGCCAGAAAGGCAAAGCCAATGGCCGCCATCTGCCAGATGATGCGCGACAACTCGCCATCATGGGCGGCAAACTCTTGCGGGCTGATATCGCTAGGCTGTGTCATGCCGCCATTATAATCCAATCAATGCCGCCGGGCCACGAAAAAGGCCGGCGCCAGGGTCAGGACGATGGTTCCGGCAATGAACAAAAAGGGCGCCCGCAAGGCGCCATGGTCGAGCATGAAGCCGATCACCGGCGGGGCGGTCAAAGCGCCCAGATCCAGGCCTGAATAGACAAAGCCGAACACCCGGCCCTCGGAGCCCTTCGGGCAGGCACTGCGCACCAGCATGTCGCGTGAGGGGATCGTCATGCCGCCAAAAAAGCCAGTGCCCATGGCTGCCAGCATTAACAGAGGTGCAGGCATGGCGAGATAGCCCATGGCCAGGACCAGCGTCATCATCGGCACCAGACCAAAGCCGATCAGCTTGTCATGACTTGCCACACGATCCGCAAGCCACCCGCCCGCCAGCGACCCGATGGCGTAAGTGATGAGATAAAAAGTCGTCACCGTCGTCGCCAATTGCAACGACACGCCCTGCACTTGCGGCAGCAGCGTGGGCAGATAATTTTGCACACCCGTGAAGGCCGTCGACAAAAGCGTGAAATAGACAAAGGCCATCAAAATACCAGCCGACAGGAAGAGCTGCAGGCTGGAGCGGTCTTGCGTCTTTTCGCGATGTTTTTTCAGATGCGGCAGCACCAGATCGGCCTTGTCGAGCGCAGTGACAGCGGCGCAGGCCAGCCCCATGGCGCCACCAATCGCCAGCGCCATGCGCCAATCAAACACATGGGCGAGAAATGTCATGCTGACAGGCGCAGCCGCCCAGCCCAGAGTGCCCATGACCGTATGGACAGAATAAGCCCGCGCCATGCGCGCCGAACTGATGCGCCCGGTGAGAACCGCATAATCTGCGGGGTGATAGACGCTATTGCCAATGCCACCCAGCAAAGCCAGCACATAGAGCATCCACAGCGAGGGGGCGAAGCCCATCAGCAAAATAGAACCCGCCAGCAAAGCCATGCCAGCGGGCAAAACCACATGTGCGCCGATGCGGTCAACCACAAAGCCCGCGACAATCTGGAACAGGCCGGAGCCGGCAAAAAACACCGCCATCAACAGGCCTAGCTCGGTGTAGGTGACACCCAGGCTTTCGCGCATCAGCGGGAACAGCGGCGGCATCACAAGCTGGAAATAATGCGAGGTAAAATGCGCCCCGCCCACCACACTCATGATGCGCAGGTCGGACGAGGGTCTGGGATAAGCAAGATCGGTCATCGCTTATGCAATGCGCGAGGGGCGCGCTTTCGTCAAGCATGTCCGCCCCTCGCAGAGGTCTGGCCTAGCGAATGATCTCAATAATCTCACGCGTGTCAGGATCCACCAGGACAATATCATCACGCACGATGATGTAGCGGATGTCGCGCAGGTCCGGCACCTCGCGCCACACCTCTTCAGGGAAGCGCTGCAGTGCAACGCGATCCGGGATCTCAACACCTTCGCGCAGGTCGAAGTTGAAATCCTGATCGCGCCGCGAGGCGGTGCGCGAGCGCATAATGTCGCGGCGCACCATGTCACGCTGGCGATTGTCGAGCCGCACCATACGGGCACCGCCATGGGAGCCGTCGCTCGAGATGATCTGCACGACCCTTCTGGTGCGCGGCTCGACGATCACGATCTCGTCGCGCACGACCACATAATCATATTCGCGGTAGCGCGGATTGATCTCAACAATCTCGCGCGGCACTGGCCGCAGGCGCACATTGTTGGGCAGATTGCGGCCGACATCGACATTGATATTGATATCACTGGCGCGCGCATCGCGGTCGCGGATCAGGCGGTCGTGCACACGCGTTGCCGCCTGCTGATCGAGGTTGAACTCGCCACGCACCTGAACATTGGTCTGCCCACGCCCCGAACGATCGCCGCTTGTGTTGGTCGCTGCCGCGCCCTCGCGATTGCGATCAAAATCCTGCTGCGCCCCCTGCGTGCCCTGCTGGCGCTGCTGATCAGTGCTGCGCTGGGACGATGGCTGGCTCTGCGGGCTTTGATTGCGCTCATTCTGTTGCGCATTGGTGGGTGCGGGCCGCTGCTGTTGCTGATCACGATCACGGTCTGAGGACGTGGAGCGCGTCGTCGCACCACCTTGCTGATCCTGATCACGCTGCTGCTGTTGCTGCTGCGCGCTGGTTGAGGGCGTGTTTGCGCGATCTTGTGAACGCTCTTGTGAGCGATCTTGCGAGCTTTGCTCGCGGTTCTGGTCGCGACCCTGATCTCGTTGCTGGGCGGTTGAGGGCTGCGCACGCTCGCCACGCTCTTGTCCTCGTTCGGACGCATTGCGACCGGCCCCTTCGCGCCCTGCGCCCTCGGAGGCGCGCTGCCCTTGCTGGGATCGTTCTTCGCCGCGCCCCTCATTGCGTGCAGGCGCATTGCCGCGCTGGCCTTCTGACTGCGCAGCTGGTGAGCCGCTGGCCGGCTCGTTTCGGCGCTCTTGCGCCATGGCCCCCGCCACGCTGATCGACAGCGCAGCAACGGCGACCGAATTCATCAATGACTTACGCATAGGCGTCCTCCGCTCATCAAGCGGGGCTCAGCCCTCAAGGCGGCCCCTCGAAGCGAAATCCAACTTCCGCTTGGCTCTGCGGTTCCGCGCACTTGCTTGGGAGACCCAGGAATTGCTATGGTGTGGATCTGCGATGCGGGCGTAGTTCAATGGTAGAACGGAAGCTTCCCAAGCTTCATACGAGGGTTCGATTCCCTTCGCCCGCTCCAAAAACCTCCGCAAACCCTCGTTTTATTTTTATCGCCGGACTTCGTCCGGATCGGGTTCGATTCCCTTCGCCCGCTCCAAACATTTCTCCCCACCCTCGTTTTTTAGATCATCCGCCGCGATACATGATCGGCAGGCGCAGGTTGGAAAACTTGTTGTCGAGGTGTTCGATTTCCAGATGATTGTGGTTGGGCGCAGTTGGCTTGTAGATCGAAAAGGTCTTGGCCAAGCCCAGCGTAGCGGCACTCTCCAGCGGCGACACAAAGGAGCAATCCTGATCGCCAAAATATGGCTGGGCCATCCAATAGGCGAGCTGCTCGGAGCTCAGCGCGAAAAAACCGGAATGCGGATTGCGGGCGCGCGCAAAATGCAGCGGACCGAAATCACTCTCATGAACCAGCGCCGATTGAGGGTCGTCCACCAAAGACCACAATCCGTCGACGAGTCCGGGGCGCAGATCGCCATCAATATAGGTTTTGAGCCGCCAGGCCTGCGGGTTGAGCTCATAGCGATTGGGCTGCAACAGCCGACGTGGCCCAAAGACACGGTTGAATGTCGCTATTTTTTGAAACAAAGCCGGATCATGCAGCAAAAGATCATCTTCTGAATAGACAAACCAATCATATTGCCCGCGACGCTCGGCCATCAGCTGATGCGCGCCAAAAGGCAGCATGCGCGGATTGGCAAGCTGCGTGCCCACAAGCTCCACCCCCAAACCGCGCTGCAGATGTTCATCAACCAGATGATCCTCGCCCTGAACCAGAACGATCATATCAAGCGCGACAGATGTGGATGAAGCTCCGTCATTTTCTGCCCGATATCGAGGCTCGAACTTTCCGAAAATTGCGCCCGCCAAGCCATCAGCACACGCGCCAAAGCCTGTCTGCGCTGGTCACGCTTGCGCGCATCCACGGAGGAATAGGCGGGATTGGCCTCAGCCTTGAAATAATGCGCGACGATCAGGCAGATGCGCATGTCAGCGCCCCGCAATCACATGGCGAAACCAAGCGATGGTCTCGCCCAAGCCCTCGGCAAGCTGGACCTTGGGTTCCCAATGAAGCGTGCTGCGCGCCAGCGCAATATCGGGACGGCGCTGTTTGGGGTCATCTTGCGGCAGCGGCAGAAAGACAAGCTTGCTCGAAGAGCCCGTCAGCCGCAGCACTTCTTGCGCCAGCTCGAGCATGGTGAATTCACACGGATTGCCCAGATTGATGGGCCCGGTGACATCATCATCTGTTTGCATAAGCGCCAGCACAGCAGCGAGCAAATCATCGACATAGCAAAAGGAACGCGTCTGCGACCCATCGCCGAAGATGGTGATGTCGTCGCCTCGCAACGCCTGCATGATGAAATTGGACACAACGCGCCCATCATCGGGATGCATGCGCGGGCCATAGGTGTTGAAAATCCGCGCCACTTTGATGCGCAGCTGATGCTGGCGGTGATAATCGAAAAACAGCGTTTCAGCGCAGCGCTTGCCTTCATCATAGCATGAGCGCGGCCCAACCGGATTGACGCGCCCCCAATAGCTCTCCACCTGCGGATGAATTTCTGGATCGCCATAAACTTCGCTGGTGCTGGCCTGAAAAATTTTGGCCCCCACACGTTTGGCAAGCCCCAGCATGTTGATCGCCCCATGCACGCTGGTCTTGGTTGTTTGCACAGGGTCATGTTGGTAATGCACGGGCGAGGCTGGGCAGGCGAGATTGTAAATCTCGTCGACTTCGACATAGAGCGGAAAGGTCACATCATGGCGCATCAGTTCGAAGCGCTTATTGCCCAGCAAATGCTCGACGTTACGCCGTGAGCCCGTGAAAAAATTATCGGCGCATAATACGTCATGCCCCTCAGCAATGAGCAGGTCGCACAAGTGAGAACCAAGAAAACCCGCGCCGCCCGTGACAAGCACACGGCGCTCAGCATTTAAAAAAGATTTCATTATCAAAAAAACCAATGAGCAATGGCTCATTGCTAACATGTCGTGCGCATCGCTCCAAGAGTTGCGCCTCATCCTGCCTTTGCGGCAGGAGGCCCCCGAGCCGCGCAATCTGATCCCCCTCCCCCTTGTGGGGAGGGGTTAAGGGTGGGGGTTGTGCGATGTTTCAGGCTCGTCATTGCGAGCCGAAGGCGAAGCAATCCAGGGGCAACACGTGTGGCTCTGGATTGCTTCGCTTCGCTCGCAATGACGGGTGAGACGGCGCGCCCTCACGCAACAGGCATGCCACCAAACGGAAAGCTGCCCGCAGCTTCCCATGGGCCACCCCGATAGTGCCACAGATCCAGCCCCTCAATCTCGAAATCGAAAGGCACAAAGACGCTCTGCAGCGCGTCAAAGGTCTGGCGGGCGTGGGCGGGCGTCACTTTGTTTTGCACGGTCACATGCGGACTAAACCGCTGGCGGTCTTGCGGGATCAAAACCTCGCGCCAGCTGCTGGCAATGCCAACTTGCAGCGCAACCAGCGCGGGTGCCTCCACCACAATTGCCACGCCATTGCCCGTGAAGCGCAAGCCGCTGGCCTGCGCCATAAAAGGCTCCGCCTGCCAGCAGCGCTCGGCCAGCTCGTCCTCGATCTCGGCCCTTTGGGCGCCCGGCAGGGCATGGAACAGCGTCAGATGGGCGGGAATCATGTTCCGGGCGGGCGGGAAGTAGGCTTTGCGCAGGCGGTCGAAATAGCCCTGAGCCTCGGCTTCGAACCGCGCTGTCAGAATCAGCGGGGCCAAGCCTTTGTCGGCGCTCCCATAAAAATCGATCACCCGACGGCCCCTCACCCTGACGAGGTCACTTTTTCAGCCTGTTCTGCACCAAACCGCAAGTCGCATATTGGAGCCGCGCGCAAAAGCTGACAGGATAGGCGTTGAACGGGGTGAATGACCCTGGATAATAAGAGGAGGATAACGTGGCCAAACGCATCGAGCTGAACGTCGATGGGAAGGCGCATACCATAGACGCAGATCCGGATATGCCGCTGCTCTATGCCCTGCGTGACGACCTTGGATTGCGCAACCCGAAATTTGGCTGCGGCCTTGCCCAATGCGGCGCCTGCACGGTGCTGATTGATGGCCA
>CANGBC010000013.1 GCA_947452005.1 Beijerinckiaceae bacterium
CGAACCATTGCTCAGCGTGCCAGTCTGCACATTGGCAAAGCCGTTGGTGATATCGCTGGCCGTCAGCGTATAGGTCGTACCAAGCTGAGTACCTGTGCCTGTTCCGTTATAAAGCTGGACCGTGTCACCGGCGACTGCATTTGTGCCGGTCAAGGACACTTTCACAGTCAGGTCCGTGTCATCCGTCGTGGCACCATCCGCCACAGCACCTTTTACAGAGCCCACATCATCTGTGACGCTGGTGATAGACGGATTATTTGGTGCGGTCTGATCGACGATCGCCGTCGAGCTGGCTGAAGCGCCACTCTGGTTACCCGCCTTGTCGGTGACACGAGCGGTGATCGCATAAGACGAGCCGTTGCTGAGCGTGCCGGTCTGCACATTGGCGAAGCCGTTGGTAATATCGCTGGCCGTCAGCGTATAGGTCGCACCAAGCTGAGTGCCTGTGCCTGTTCCATTGTACAGCTGGACCGTGTCACCAGCCACAGCGCCAGTGTTCGCCAGCGAGACTTTCACAGTGAGGTCTGTGTCATCGGTGGTGGCACCATCCGCAACAGCGCCCTTCACAGAGCCCACATCATCGGTGACGCTGGTGATCGTCGGATTACCCGGCCCATCCGTATCAATCGTGACACTTTTGCTCCCCGAGGCCTGGCTCTGATTGCCAGCCTGGTCCGTCACGCGCGCGGTGATTGTATAGGTCGTGCCGTTGATCAGCGTGCCGGTCTGAAGATTGATCCAACCATTGGTGATATCCGCATTGGTCAGCGTATAGCTGGTGCCAAGTGGCGTCCCTGTGCCTGTGCCATTGTAGAGTGTGACCACATCACCCGCGACCGCGCCCGTGCCCGACAGCGACACTTTCACCGTCAGATCCGTGTCATTGGTGAAACCATTGTTGGCAACAATGCCCTGAACAGGGTCGACATTATCCGTCACGGAAGTGATCGAGGGCGCAATGGGGGCTTTGGTGTCGATCGCCAGCGACAGAGCCGAGGATGGCCCCACGCCGGAATTGCCCGCCAGATCTGTGAACGATCCGCTCAAGGAAATATTCGCCGCGCCTTCAAAACCAGCCGTGGGCGTGAATGTCGCCGTATAGACATTGGTCGTGCCCACACGTGCGAAATTACTCAAGGTACCATTGGTCGCGGTCAGATCAGACGCATCGAACCCGCTCACAGCTTCTGACATTGTGAATGTGATCGTTGCCGTTTCGCCGACCATCAGGGCGGTTTTGGACGCTTCGATCGACAACGAGGGGGCCGCCGTATCCACCAACAGACTGGCCACATCGGCTAAAGCTACATGGTCGAGGATGGCATTATTTCCGGAGGCTGCGACAATCGTTGCGCCATTCAGCTCCAGCTTGTTCTCGTTAATGCTGATGCCATTGGGATCCGTATCATCGGCCGCAATCGTGTAGGTGAAGGTGAGGCTCGTGCCGCTGCTGGTGGCAGGCGCGTAAGTGGCATAACGCGTGATTCCGCCAATATTCAGCGCGACACGGGGCGTTCCCGTAACAGTGACTGCTTGCGTGAAATTGGCGGTGACGGTGACAACATCACCCGCATTGAGAAGATTATTTTGTGCACCGGTGGCAGAGATCGAAATATCAGATACGCGTGGTGTAGATTCAACGATAAAAACCTTGGCTTGAATGGTCGATCCCGTATTTGTCCAAGGAACGCTGGTATTTCCCGCCAAATCCGTCTGGCGCACCTTGATCATTCCCTCGGTATAAGTCCCGTCAGCAATCGTGAAGGACTTGTCGGAAGACGTCACCTCGGTCCAATTCGTACCCCCATTGATACTGAATTCTACCTTGGCGCTAGATTCATAGACGCGCGGCTTGAAGAGACTTGTGTAATATTTGCGCCCAGAGGCCGTATCGTTTGGTGCTGAGCCATCCACCGTATCGATAAATGTATAGGCAGGCACCGTCGTATCAATTTTTATTGTCGCGCTATTTGACGTGCTGGCCTCACTTCCATTGGTGCCCGTTTGCTTGACGACGATTTTTCCAGCCGCATATTCGCCTTCAGGCAAATTGAAAAACGTCACCGTACTCGCAAGATTTGCCGCACTCCAAGTGATTCCACCATCGACAGACCACGACCATGTCGAGCCAGCCGCAATGCCGCTCACATTAACCTTGGTGTCTTTGGTAATTCCGTCGCTGGGAAACGAACCCGTATCGCTGTTCAAAGCAAAGCTCGGTGCACTGACTGTCGACGTATCAACAATCATCGTGACCGCACCCGTGGCAGCAGATTCTGCACCAGCCAGGTTCACATATTTGGCCGTATAGCTGTGGGTGCCGGCGATCACGCCGGTCAGCTGCACCGACCAGGTTGGCGTTGTCCCGGACGTATCCACAGTGGCCGTCCCGACTTTTATCGTCCCCTCGTAAATATTAATTCTGCCTGCACCCGCAGCGGTCCCGACCAGCAGCGGCGACGTATCATCGGTTGTGGTGCCCGAGAGAGACGGGGTGGCGACACTCGAGGTCACAGTGCCTGCGTCATCAACAAATCCACGGAAAGTCGGAACCGTAGGTGTGCTGGTGTCGACTGTTAAATTCCCATAAACGTTATTGAGACGAGAGCTTGGTGCCATCGCCATAAAAGACAAATTAATTATACCACTTCCTATATTTGCTGTTGGCGTAAATTTCCAAGTGCGCAGGCCGACACCCGCGCTATTCTCGGCACCATATGTGTAGGTACCTGCAATTTGCGATCCATTTTTCGAGGGCAGCAATAAAGTTGAATAATTATCTACGGTCCCAACAATGGAAGGCTTTGGATCATTCGTTGGTGTATCAAATGATGAAGGAGCTGCTTCTGACGATGTGACAGGAGCAACAGAATCAACATATCCCGTGAGGGTCAAAACTGGGTTCGTTGTTTGAATTTTAATAAATCCGCCGGTCGCGTTCACTTGAGTGACCGTCACATTTCCGGCAGCATCCGTTGACCGCAGATAGAAATCTGCACCGGCAACTGTTTGGTCAGCAAGATGAAACTGCCCATAGACCGTAGTATTTGTCCCGACTGTCCTGCTAACAGGGACATTTGTCCACACTGCATTCGCACCAGCTGTGTAATTTAACGTATATTCCAGTTTGGTAGTGGCTTCGAAACCAAACTCAACATCACCGTTCGCCCCGATCCCGCTGCTGGTCAGAAAATAATTATATGTCGTTGTGCTCCCGGTTGCTATTCGGCTTGTCCAAGGGCTAGTTACGCCCGAGATCACTGGCGCAATATTGTCAACCGTATAAGCCTCGTTATTCGTCCCCGTCGGTAAAGTGGGATCCAGAGCATTGTCGACGAGATCGGTCACATTCTGGGTCGGCGTTTCAGCCAAGGCGAGACCGATTGATCCGTTATAGCTGGCCAGAGTTGTCTTGCCGGTCTTGTCTGTCAGCGTGACCAGATAGGTCTTGCCCGATGTGTCTCCCGGAAATGCCACCACAGTGATGGCAATATTGGCGGCTTGTGCTGCTGTTGGGCCCACCAGAACAAAGTCCGTCGCATCCACATTTTTGACACCCTCAGAGAAGGTTGCCTTGAATGTCAGCGTATCGGCATTGGTGGGTGCGTTCAGCGGATTCCCGCTGGCATCTGTGCGGGCGAAGGAGACCAGTGTCGGAGCGACCGCATCGAGCGTGAAGGCCAGCGACAATTTCATATTGGCCGTATTGGCGGCCGTGGCAACATTCCCAGACGCATCTTGCCAGGAATTTGCAGAGGGCTTGAGCGCCAACTTATATTGGCCATCGGCGAGTGTCGCGCCTGTCTTCCGCGCAACCGTGAATTTATAGACGGTGCCCGTGGTGGATCCGGTCGGATTGGTTGCATCCGCCGTCACGGTAAAACTCGCCGTGACGTCAACATTGTTGGCGTCGAGGACGGCAAAATCATCCTTGTCCAAGCCTGACACGGGCTCAAGGAAATTGATCGTCGCAACAGTTGATCCGGCAGTGGTTGCCGCATTGCCCAGAACCGATTTATCCAGCGACATCTTGAAAGATGACGCATCCGGATCGCCCAGTCCCACCGCATCGGAGCGAAAGTAAGCGGTCTTGACCATGGCATTGCCAGCATTTGCCGCGCCAGCATCTACGCCCGTGACTTGTCCGAAATCATAATCCAGCCCAACATAACCGGAGCCATTTACATAGCTCATAGTGACGTCTACCCAAAATTTACCTGCACCATCACTCTGCAGTGCACTCACAGATTGAATGCGTGGTGCGACTGTCAATTCGCCCGTCAGCGGCTTAAAGGAAGATATGCCAAGGCCCGACACCTGTTCCGAAAAATTCACCCGGAATGTCGCTGTCGTATCGCTTGCTCCAACAGTCACATTGGTGCGCGTGATCGCTCTCACCGTCGGCCCGTCTAACAGCGTGATGAAACCATCTTTCAGGCCGCCCTCGCCAACCGTCAAACCGCTAAAGGTCACTTTGCCGCCTGTCAGAACGACGTCAGAGTTGGATGTGCCGATCACGGTCCAAGCATCCGTCTCATTGGCGCGCCATGCGAGGCTCATGCCCTGACGGCCGCTGAATTTCGCTTGGTATGCCTCGTAAGATTCTTGCGCCTGTGAAGCCAGAGAGGCCACATCAAAAGACAGATCAACCTTGCCGCCAGAATTCCCTCCCCGCACATCCACCGCCCAGAAACGGTCAAAGCGTGTGATGCCAGGATTAACTGTGTCAGGTATCGTCGTAGCGCCAAACGCCGATCCTGCACCATTATTGCCAAACATGATGCTGGCATCACCGGTCAGAAATGAAATGTCTGAAATCACAAGACCGCCATTGGCCGAGATCGATTTCCTTGAAGTGTCAGAGGAAAGACTCACAATGCCGCCCATATCATTGTTGAAACGGCTTTGCGCGGACGCGATCTCAGCTGCAGTGGCCCCGCTGCGCGTATTCACCACAAACAGATCGCTGACATTTAACCCCAGCGGTAACTCGTATTCCTGCGCTTCGGCATTGGTGAGGATGGCGGCCTCCGCAGCAGTCAGAGACCGCGTGTAGCCGATAATGCTCCCCATCTGGCCAGAAAAGCGCGCGCCTATGCTGCCAATGCTGAACAAATAATCCTGATTTCTGTTTTGCCCGTTATAGGCCACACCATCCGCATAAATTTTGGGTGTTGTCGCAACTGTCGTTCCAGCCGCTGCTCCCGATACAATTCCCGTCATCCAAACCGGCAGCATCCCGGCCAAAGACGCCGCGGAATTATAATAATTGAGAGTGGTTGCGGAGGTCAGACCGGTGCTGAAGGCAAGGCCAAATCCAGTATCTGTACGATAAAAACCTGTGTTGGAGGCGCTCAATCCAGTCGTTAAAGCATTGAACGGTGTCGTTGTATTGCCCGGTTGATTGATCACGTCAGTGCCATCAGGGACGGACTGTTGCCCGACATAAACCAGCGAGCTTGCCTTAAAGACTGAGGGTAGTGACAGAAAATCGGCGATTGTCGGATCGATCGAATAAGTAACGCTCGCGCCTGCACTGGTCACAGTTCGCTTGCTGGTGAAAAGCAGATAAAGCGGTTTGTTCGTCGCATCCCTCACCAGAATGGGCTGATTATCAGAATTGGACTGAGTAGCATCCAGCCCATTGCCGCTCAGATCATTCAGACTACTGACCTTACCGGTGCTGTCATTCGCCGTGACTCCGCCGGTGACCTTTGGATCATACCACAGGCTCAGGCCATCCTGCCCAATTCCGCCCGGAGTCCACGCGCCTGTCAGATAGACACGAACCGGCGCATCCATCGAATAGGAGAGACTATTTCCATCCGTTGCTGACGCTTTGATGCTCTTCAGGCCGGTTCCGAGATCGGCGCTGGGAATCGCAAAGGACCAAAGACCATTATCGCGCACAGTCACCGAATAGGTTTTCCTGACGGCCGATCCTGGTGTCTCAACCAGTTGACCGCTTGGATCTCGCGACAAGGCAATATCTGTAAAATCAACATCGACAGAAATGGTAGATCCCGCAGCTTTTTTTCCCACTCCCGTCAGTGACAGACCGTCAACAAGCGTTGTGCCTGTCAAATTATTATTCTGCACAGGGCCGAGACGATCAGCCACGGTGAAAGTGGGTGCTTGACGATCAAGAATAAAACTGAACAAAGCCGGGTCAGACGCCAAGGTCTTGGTCACAACACCATTCTCAACGACGTCCTTTCCCAAGGAAAGTTTGACGCTATATGTTCCATCTAACAGATTAAGGGACACGCCCCTCTCAACTTCTGGGATCGTGAAAGAAAACTTACCTGTTTGAGGATCGACAGTGAGACGTCCTGTCCCCGTCGTCTCTGTCGTAATTCTTTGCCTGGTTGCCAGCCAATTACTGGTTCCATCCTCGTTGCGACGGATCAATTCATAATTAACAAACATTCCATCCTGGTAGCCAGTTGCAGTGACTGTAACAGTGGCGTCGTCGGTGATAAATGACTTTGACACATCGGTGGAGGTGCGCGGAGTCCCGGCATCATCCGCATAGCCCACGGACACCGGAGTCCCCAGCATGAGCACGTGCTGCGTGAGGGTCGCAGACGACTTCACGGTTGGCGCAGACGATTTGACTACAGTCCCGTTGCCTTCCAGAAAATTGCCGGCCCCGTCCATCACATAATAAGAATAGGTAACTGTCTCATCAATGATGCCGCCATTGTCCTGGACATCCGGCATTGAGTAGAATGTCACACCCGAAGCGGAATATGCGTTGCCCAAAGTAGCGCTAATCTGTCTGAAGGTGCCCGTGAGCACCGCGCCCGTCGCACGATCGACACGTGCCTGATAGAGCCTCCAATCAAGCGCACTCGTGCCTTTCTGCAGGATAGCGTCTTTCTGGGCTTGCGTGAGTGTGAATGCGATGATGTTCGATCTTGATCCGGTCTCATAAGTGACAACTGGATTGACAGGAATCCTGTCTCGGCTCAATTGGTCTGAAGTGGCCATAGGCGGGGCAGTGGTGATGCTGACATTGATGATCACTGTCGAATTGGCGTCGCTCCCGGGCGACTCGGTCTGCCCGCTCACAGTCTGACGGAACTGCAATTTATACTGTCCGTCGCTCAGGGATGTGACCTTGTTGGCAACACTGGCGTCCGCCGCCAAAAAAGTTCCAACAGTAACCCCGAAGGAACCAGTTGCCCCAGCTCTCTGGGAGCCTGCCAGGCGCCATTCGGCGACTCCATTATTCATCACCTCCACATAAACACGGACAGTCGCATTGGCTGTCGCAGTCCCGCCAAATCCGGGTGTTGAATCATTCGTCCAATTGGCATTGGTGTTGGTGACACCACGGATCAAAGTGCCGCCGTTGACGGTAACCGGCTGCTGATCATCAGTCATATTGACCGGAGCAATATCCGGCGATTGTGCCAGCTCATAATTGTAATTGTCCGGTGCAATTGCTTTCGCTTCAATCGTGCCTGTTGTCTTTTCCAGCGTCCAATCTGCGCCATGATCCGTGAGCCCCACTGCATCGCTGGAGGCGGCGACATCGGCACCACTTTCAGCGGCCAGCACTTTGATCAGCTCATCGCCCTTCGCCGTCTTGGCGACATCGCAGCCATAGAGGAGAATATCGGCGCCATGCGCCAGCGCTGATTGCCAGCTCTTGATCTCGGCCTCATGCGCTTTCACCGCGTCCACGCCGATCCAGTCTTTACCCAGCTCAAATGAGCCATCGGTGCCGTGGCCGACAATATGAACAGCGCTTACATCATGCAGGCTGCTCAATGTTTGCGTGATTTTGGCAAAGCCATCGTCTTGCGCATCGACAATGACAACACGGCGCGAGTCACCAGCCGTCTTTTTGAACGCATCAATATCGGCCACGCGGCTATCGATGAAAACAACCTCTACCGGCGTTGGCGCAGGCTGCGCCGGAGGGACAGCTGCCTCGGCAATGGTCCTGGCAAGTTCGGCCGCAGCATCGGCCGTTGATTTGTCGGTTGACCCCGTCTTGCCCGCATCTGACGCATCGGAAGCCTGTTTGGCTGCATCAGTTGCAACCGCAAGACCCGCGCCGTCGAAGACCATGCGCGGTTCCAGCGCGATCAACTCTCCTGCGAGGGGATCACGACGCAAACCCAAAGCACGAATGGCAATTTCTTCGCGAGACAAAGGCGCAAATGGCTTGTTCATGGCAATGACCGAGGCTGTAAATGGAATTTGGAAAAATAAACGAGGAGCTGACGCAACGGCTTATGTTAACAAAGGCATAACATAGCACGGCAAAGCCCGAGGTCCACCCACGACAGGCGCCAACATGGCCGTAACGTAAAAATTAATGGTGAGTCTCAACCTACAGGTTGAATAAACTAAACATGCTCAACCGAGACGACGCCCGGAATGGCCTTGATCGCACCCGCCATTTGCGAGGTGACCTGGTAGCGACCGGGCAGTTTAACCTCAACTTCGCCGCGCTCTTTGTCGAGCATCAGGACGAAGGAAATCTCGCCCTCGCCGCGCGCGCCAAGGCGTGCCGAGAGTGAGGGCAGCGGGCTTTCATCGCGCAAGAAAATCCGCAGCCCCTTTTGCACACGTTGGGCAGCGACCTCTAAGGCCTCCACCGAGACAATGCGCGCGCGCACGTCTTCGCCCTCAACATTGGCCTGCAATCCCACCAGCACAACCGCGCCTTTTTCGAGCAGGTCGCGATATTGGTTGAGGCCCTCCTGAAACATGATGGCCTCATATTGCCCGGTCTGATCCGACAAGGTGACAATGCCCATCTTGTTGCCAGACTTGGTGCGCCGCTCTGTGCGATCGAGAACAGCGGCGGCCAGACGCGCGGCTGTCGCGCCCTTCTTCACGGCTCGAGAAAATTCAGCCCAGCGTTCGACGCGCAGTTTTTCCATCACATTCTGATAATCATCGAGCGGATGGCCTGATAGGAAGAACCCGACCGCGTCAAATTCGCGCCGCAGCCGCTCGGCGGCGGGCCAGGACGGCACTTTGGGAACAACAATTTTTTCGGGCTCGGCCATGGCGCCACCAAACAGCGAGTCCTGCCCCCCTGCTCGCTCGGATTGTGTGCGATTGGCAATCGCCAGCACCATCTCGAGCGCTGCAAAGGCACGCGCGCGATCAGGCTCCAATTCATCGAAAGCCCCTGCCGCGCAGAGCGATTCCAGCACGCGTTTGTTGACATCACGCGGGTTGATGCGGGCGGCAAAATCGCCCAGATCACGAAACGGCTTGGTTCCGCGTGTCTCGACAATGGCCGACGCCTGCCCCTCGCCCACGCCCTTCACCGCTGACAGCGCGTAGCGGATGATCAGCGTGCCGTCTTCCGTTTCATGCACGTCGAAATCAACGCCCGACGAGCGCAAGGACGGCGGCTCAACGCGAATGCCCAGACGGCGCGCTTCATTGCGGAATTCCGAGAGCTTGTCGGTATTGCCTTTGTCGAGCGTCATCGAGGCGGCGATAAATTCGACCGGATAATTGGCTTTGAACCAGCCTGTTTGATAGGCGATCAAGGCATAAGCGGCGGCGTGCGATTTGTTGAAACCGTAATCGGCAAATTTCGCCAACAGGTCGAAGATCTCATCGGACTTTTGCTTGGTGATGCCATTGGCGGTCGCGCCATTGACGAAGCGCTCGCGCTGCGCGTCCATCTCAGACTTGATCTTCTTGCCCATGGCGCGGCGCAGAAGATCGGCTTCGCCCAGCGAATAGCCCGACATGATCTGCGCGATCTGCATCACCTGCTCTTGGTAGATGATGACGCCGCAGGTTTCTTTCAGCACAGGCTCGATGAGCGGGTGAATATAATCAGCCTCAATCTCGCCGTGCTTCACCGCGCAATAGGTGGGGATATTGGCCATCGGGCCCGGGCGATAGAGCGCCACAAGCGCGATAATATCTTCCAGTCGGTCAGCGCGCATTTCTGCCAGCGCCTTGCGCATGCCAGCCGATTCCACCTGGAACACACCAATCGTTTCGCCGCGCCCCAGCATTTCATAGGTTTTCTTGTCATCCAGCGGAATGGCGCTGATGTCGACGTCAATGCCACGCTTCTTCAGCAACTCGACCGTGGTCGACAGCGTTGTGAGCGTCTTCAATCCCAGAAAGTCGAATTTGACGAGGCCCGCAGGCTCAACCCATTTCATATTAAACTGGGTGGCGGGCATATCCGATTTCGGATCGCGATAGATGGGCACCAATTCATCAAGCGGGCGATCACCGATGACGATACCGGCCGCATGCGTTGAAGCGTTGGAATAAAGCCCTTCCAGCGTCTCGGCGATTTTGAGCATCTGGCCAACGCGCGGATCAGCCTCGGCCGCTTCGCGCAGGCGTGGTTCGGATTCAATCGCCTGTTTCAGCGATACAGGTGCAGCTGGATTTTGCGGCACGAGTTTGGCGAGCTTGTCGACTTGGCCCAATGGCATTTCGAGCACGCGCCCGACATTGCGCATCACGCCGCGTGCGAGAAACGAACCGAACGTGATGATCTGCGCCACACGATCCGCGCCATAGCGCTGGCGCACATAGCGGATGACCTCTTCACGTCGCGTCTGGCAGAAGTCGATATCAAAGTCGGGCATCGACACGCGTTCTGGATTGAGAAAGCGTTCGAACAGCAGGCCAAAGCGCAACGGATCAAGATCCGTGATGGTGAGCGCATAAGCGACCAGCGAGCCTGCACCCGAGCCACGGCCCGGCCCCACTGGAATGCCCTGCTGCTTGGCCCATTTGATAAAATCGGCCACGATCAGAAAGTAGCCGGGGAATTTCATGCGCGTGATGATGGACAGCTCGAATTCGAGCCGCTCTTCGTAATCGCTGATCGCCAGATTGGGCGCAGCGCCATGCTTGTCGAGCCGCGCCTTGAGACCCTCGCGCGCCTGACGGGCGAGTTCTTTTTCTTCGGCCAATTCATCGCTTGCCGCATCGGCCGCCACGCCACCTGTGGTGAAGCGCGGCAGAATGGGGTTGCGGGTCAGCGGACGATAGGAACAGCGCAGCGCAATGGCCACACTATTGTCGGTGGCTTCAGGAATATCGGCAAACAGCTCGATCATCTCGGCGCGCGTCTTGAAGCGATGTTCGCGCGTCAGCCGGCGACGATCTCCCGCTGACACAAGCGTGCTGTCGGAGATGCACAGCAGCGCATCATGGGCTTCATAATCAGAGCGCGCCGGGAAATAAGGCTCGTTGCTGGCCACCAGCGGCAGAGCCATATCATAGGCCATGTCGATGAGATGGGGCTCAACAGAGCGCTCTTCATCTGTATCGTGGCGCTGCAATTCGACATAAAGCCGCGTGTCGAAAAAGGGGCACAGGGCCTCCAGTCGGGCGCGGGCCACTTCGGGGCGGTTCATGCGCAGCACGCGATCAATGGGCCCAGATGGGCCACCTGTCAGCACGATGATGCCGGCTGCATGTTTTTGCACGAGCGCCAGCGGCACATGGGGCAGATCGCCAGCCTCCGGATCAAGCCAGGCTTTTGAGCTGAGCTTCATCAGGTTCAGATAGCCCTGCTCATTTTGCGCGATGAGAACAAGCGGCGCGCGTCCGACGCCATGAATATCAGCGCCGCGAGCGCCAAGCGTGGCGGCATCCCCAAAGTCGACCGTCAGGTGAATGCCGATGATTGGCTGGATGCCGTCCTTCGACATTTTCTCGGAAAACTCGAGCGCGCCGAACAGATTGTTGGTGTCGGTGATGGCGAGCGCAGGCTGATTGTCGGCGGCGGCCAGTTTGCCAAGCTTGGCAATGGTCAGCGCGCCCTCACGCAGCGAGAAGGACGTGTGGACGTGGAGATGGACAAAACCGACGTCTTTGATCACACGATTCAAGGCCAGAAGCTCCCGTTAGGACGGCCCTTTATCGGCCAATCGAACGGGAGGTGAAAGCGCCATGGTAGAACCGTCAACAGTCCATGACCCTCTCCCTATGGGAGAGGGTAAACTCAGACCGGCATGCCGCCCGTCATAGCATTGGCAAACATGATGATGGCAGCCAGAAAGGCAGCAGCGGCCAGACCCTCGGCAATGTCCTCAGCGATGTTCTTCACGGCGACAGGAAACATAACAACCTCCATCAGTCAGGATGAGAGTATGTTCTTGTTTTGTTCTAATGTCAACTGCGCGACAAAAAGACACCCAAACCGCTGTTTCTAAACCTCTTCCGCCACAAACCGGCGCCAGCCCTCGGCGCGCAGCCGGCAGGCCGGGCATGAGCCGCAGCCCCGGCCCCAATCAAACTGGCCGGTCCGGTCGCCCATGTAGCAAGAATGCGTTTCCTCGCGCACAAGCGTCAGGAAATCCTCGCCGCCCAGCTCGCGCGCCAGCGCAAAGGTCTGCGCCTTGTCGATCCACATCAGCGGAGTTTCCAGAACAAAGCGGCGCTCCAGCCCGAGGTTCAGCGCCACCTGCATCGCCTTGATCGTGTCGTCCCGGCAATCGGGATAGCCCGAATAATCCGTCTCGCAGACACCCGTCACAATGTGTTTCAAGCCCCGCCGATAGGCATAGGCAGCGGCAAAGGCGAGGAAGATCAGATTGCGGCCGGGCACGAATGTATTGGGCAAGCCATCGGCGCCCATTTTCATTTCGACGTCCCGGGTCAATGCCGTGTTGGACAGCGTCCCAATCGCCTCGACCGGCACCACGACATCATCACCCAGCCTGCCCGCCCATTCCGGAAAGCGCGCACGGATCGAAGCAAGAACGTCAAGGCGGCATTGCATTTCAATCTTGTGGCGCTGGCCATAATCGAAGCCGATGGTCTCGACACGGTCGTAGCGTTCAAGCGCCCAGGCCAGACAGGTGGTTGAATCCTGACCACCCGAGAACAGAACAAGCGCCCCGCCGGATACCTGCACCATGTGCCCTACTCCAGCTCGACGATCTTGCCGTCACGCAAAGTGACACGCCGATCCATGCGCCGCGCGAGCTCCATATTATGGGTCGCGATCAAGGCTGCGAGGCCTGAATAGCGCACGAGATCAGCGAGTGCGCCGAACACATGGTCGGCGGTGCGCGGGTCAAGATTGCCGGTCGGCTCATCTGCCAGAAGAATGCGCGGCCCATTGGCCACCGCGCGCGCAATGGCGACGCGCTGTTGCTCGCCACCTGACAATTCACCGGGGCGATGCTGTTCGCGTGCGCCCAAACCCAGATAGTTCAAAAGCTCGCTGGCGCGCTCACGCGCGACCTTTTTGGTCAGGCCGCGGATCATCTGCGGCAGCATGACATTTTCGCTCGCCGTAAATTCGGGCAGCAGGTGATGGAATTGATAGACAAAGCCAATATCGAGACGCCGCAATGTGGTGCGCGCTTCATCATCAAGATGGCTCGTCGGATCGCGCCCGATGAACACTTCGCCGGCATCGGGTTTTTCCAGAAGACCTGCAATATGCAGCAGCGTCGACTTGCCAGCCCCCGAGGGCGCAATCATCGCCACGGATTGGCCGGGCCAGATGGCCAGCTCCGCGCCACGCAAAATAGCCAGCTCATTATCGCCCTGCTTGTAGCGGCGCTCGACGTTGCGAATGAAAAGGGCGGGATCACTCATGTCACTCACTCGTAACGCAAGGCATCCACCGGATCGAGCTTGGCAGCCCGACGCGATGGGAAAATGGTAGCGAGCACAGAGAGTGTGAGCGAGAGCAACACCACCGTGACCACATCCGACATCTGCACGACCGATGGCAAACGGCTGAGCAGATAAAAGGTCGGGTCAAAAATGTTCATGCCAAGCAGGCGATTGAGAAACTGGCGGATCGCTTCAAGATTATGCGCAACCACAAGGCCCAGCAGAAAACCTGCCAGCGTGCCCGAAATACCAATCGCTGCACCCGTGATCAGAAAGACGCGCTGAATGGCGCCGCGTGTTGCGCCCATCGTGCGCAGGATCGCAATGTCGCGGCTCTTGTCTTTCACCAGCATGGTGAGGCCCGAGATGATATTGAGAGCAGCCACCAGAACGATCAGCGTGAGAATAAAGAACATCACTGTGCGTTCGATTTTCAACGCATCGAAGAAACTTTTGTTGCGCTGGCGCCAATCCGTCATGATCATCGGGCGCTGGACAGCACGATCGAGGATGGGGCGAATTTCATCCATACGCTCGGGTTGATCAACAAAAGCCTCAATCACCGAGGCCTCGCCCTCCTTGTTGAAGAAGGCCTGCGCTTCTTCGAGCGGCATATAGACAAACAGCCCATCAAATTCAGTCACGCCAATCTGGAAGATGGCGACAACGGGATAGGCCTTCATGCGCGGCGCCACACCAAAGGGCGTGGCAGCTCCCTTGGCCGTGAGAATGGTAATTGTGTCGCCAATACGCAGCGAGAGCGTCTCAGCCATTTTCTGGCCAATCGCGACGCCACCCACCGAGTCAAAGGAGTCCAGTGTGCCGAGCCGCACATTGTTTGAAATGCCCGGCAGTCGTTTGATATCAGCTTCGCGAATGCCGCGCACAAGCGCGCCCGTTTGCTGATAGGGAGACGACACGCCGGCCGCACTCTCGACCATGGGCAGCACCAAAGTGACACCCTTCACTTTGCGCAACCGCTCTGTGACCTCATCATAATCATCAAGCGGGCGCTCGACGCCTTGCAAAAAGACATGGCCATTGATGCCGATGATCTTGTTCATCAGCTCAATGTGAAAGCCGTTCATCACCGACATGACAACGATGAGCGTCGCGACACCCAGCATGATGCCCGCGAAGGAAAACCCGGCAATGACCGAGACAAACCCCTGAGCACGCCGCGCCCGCAAATAGCGCAGCGCAATCATCCATTCAAAAGGCGAAAAAGCCTTGGCGCCGGTGGGCTCGATCATGACGCCACCCATCCAAAGACGCGCAATGCGAGCAGTCCCCCTACCCCTTGTGGGGAGGGGTTAGGGGTGGGGGTCGCGCAATCTTTCAAATCTGTCATGGCAAACCAAAAGTGAGAAATATGTCGCGACCCCCACCCCGCTCTGCTGCGCAGAGTCGCCCTCCCCACAAGGGGGAGGGAGAAAGAGCGCTTCACTACGCGCAGAGTGAGTGCTGCATGCTCCAAACAATCAGTCCTTCTTCGCCGTGAATTTGTTCATCGCTTCATCCAGCGACAACATCTCCCGCGCGCTCGTGCGGCGGTCCTTCACTTCGACCTGTCCATCGGCCAGAGCCTTGGGACCAACGATGACCTGCTTGGGCAAGCCGATCAAATCCATGGTCGCAAATTTTGCGCCCGGACGATCATCGCGATCATCATACAGTACATCGAGACCGGCGTTGGTGAAGGCCTCATAGAGCTTGGTGCAAGCCGCATCGGTGGCCGCATCGCCTACTTTCAGATTGGCGAGACCCAGATCAAACGGTGCGACGGCGTCAGGCCAGATGATCCCGTTCTCGTCATGGTTGGCTTCGATCAAGGCCGCCACCAGACGCGAGGGGCCAATGCCATAGGAGCCCATCTGCACAGCGACCTGCTGTCCATCGGGTCCATTCACCACAGCATTCATGGGCTCGGAATATTTCGTGCCGAAATTGAAGATATGGCCAACTTCAATCCCACGCGCGGACACGCGATCGGCTTCCGGCATGGCTTCATAAGCGGCCGCATCATGCATCTCGGAGGTGGCTGCATATTTCGCGGTCCAGCTATCGAACACACCCTGCATGGCGTCGCGGCTGTCAAAGTCGATGTTTTGGGCCGGCGCGTCCAGCTCAAGGAAATCCTTATGGCAAAACACTTCGCTCTCACCCGTTGAAGCGAGAATGATGAACTCGTGGCTAAGATTGCCACCGATCGGGCCGGTGTCAGCCCGCATCGGGATGGCCTTCAAACCCATGCGCGCAAAGGTGCGCAGATAGGCCGTGAACATTTTATTGTAAGAATGGCGCGCGCTGGCGGCATCCAGATCGAAGGAATAGGCATCCTTCATCAGAAATTCGCGTGAGCGCATGACACCGAAACGCGGGCGCACTTCATCGCGGAACTTCCACTGAATGTGATAGAGATTGAGCGGCAGATCTTTGTACGAGCGCACATAGCCGCGAAAGATCTCGGTGATCATTTCTTCATTGGTCGGGCCAAACAGCATGTCACGCTCATGGCGATCCTTGATGCGCAACATTTCCTTGCCGTAATCATCATAACGACCGGACTCGCGCCACAGATCGGCCGACTGGATGACCGGCATCAGCAATTCAATCGCGCCCGCGCGATTCTGCTCTTCGCGGATAATCGCGTTGATCTTGTTCAGCACTTTCAGGCCGAGCGGCAGCCAGGCATAAATGCCCGCGGCTTCCTGACGGACCATGCCCGCACGCAGCATCAGGCGATGCGAGACGATTTCCGCCTCTTTGGGCGTTTCGCGCAGGATGGGCAGAAAGAAACGAGACAGGCGCATTTGAAGGTCCGGACAAGAGGAAAGAATCACACGGCGACGGGGTGAGACCGCAGCCTAGCGGCTAACAATCGCAAACGCTTTCAAAAGACAAGCGAGCCCGGCCCGGCTCCGCTGAAGACAGCGCTGTTCCCGCCGGTCCCAGTGAAAAATCCAACGACCTGCCAGTACCTTAAGTAACTGAAAGGGAGGCGCTTTGGAACTTTTCACACACCCCGTGACAAGGTCAAAATCCTCGGATACAGTCCCCCCGCTAATCCGTAAGGAGGCATCCTTAGGGCTTACCCCCTCAGGTGTGCTGCAGTCCAAGTCGCGGGAGGAACCTTTTCTGGTGCGATCATAGGCGGACAAGAGCTGCCATGGTTCGTGAACCACCAACAGGTGGTCATAAGAAGACCGGAAAAGGGCGAGACAAGGAGCCTAAAAAGCAAGGCATCGACCTCGGAGGGGTTGATCCTTGCTTTTGTTTTTTTAAGGCCCAGTTGATCAGCTCAGATTTTGAAAAGCGGACCAAATCCGAAGCGCTGAAGCACTATGTTGGCCAGAGCCCCCAGATAGTCACGCCGAAAGGCGACAACAATACCAGCGACGACGAATGTGAAGCAGGCTTCTTTGAACAATTGACCACCATCCCCGTAGGGATCAACGCCCAAAGGCGTGAAAAGGTGGAACATGATCGCACCTGCCATAATGCCCATAGCGAACAAGGCGCCCAAACCCTGTGTGACTGGGACAAGAACCAAAATGCCGGCAGCAATCTCCAAACTGGCAACGAAGAGCCGGAACGGCTGCTCAGGAATGCCGGACCAATCTGACAACCGCTCAAAAACCAGCGTTGGCCCCGTCAGCTTGAACTGCTCATACCAGAAGAATTCAAAAGCAATCCAAAGGGCACCCAGCCAAGCTAATAGATTTTTCAAAGTCACAGGCATTTTGCGCTCCTTCAAAACCTCATTGTTTTGCCGCACCGTCAGAGTCCGCCATGTCTCGTTTCCCGTTGGATTTGGACTGCGGCTCACGTTTGACAAAATTCATCACGACAGCCGTGACGAGCAAAACAGAAAAACCAAACACATTGACGCCGAGGGTGACAAACGCACCCGTCCCGGCAAACTGAAGAATGAAACCACCTAATTCGGCTGCAATGATACTCATGACAAAAGTAGCCAGAGATTGCTGGCCTATCAGCACAATAGGTGCACCAAAACCGCGATCAAGCCGATCTGAAAAAGGATCGATCCACCCCAAAACAAGATAGGCTAAGCACAGAAAATGCAAGAGCCGCACTGGCGACAGATTGGTTTTGGCATCTTCTGGCACAAGGATCGCCTGAATATCGCGCAGACCCGGTATGGCGTTGACCAAAGGCTGAAAAGAAAAAACGACCCCAAGCAACAACACCAGAACGCACAGAGCAACCATAGACCTTTGGCGCCGCGCAGGACGGACCAATCTCTTCAACCCAAAACTATAGCCCAGCATGAAACAAAACTGCCAAGCGAAGGGATTGAGAAACCATCCATCTTCAGTCCATGGATTGCCAGAAAAATTCAGGCCCATCACATGAACCCAGCCCCACAGACTTGCAGAAGCAAGCACAGGCAAATGGCGATACAGCCGCCCAAGTGCTTCCATCACCGGCAGCAGCGCCAGGATCACAATATACATGGGCAGGATATCGAGAAACTCAGGCAGCCAGGACAATTGCACCAAAGCAATCAGCGCGACCAAACCATGATCCATCAGCGGGACAAAGCGTTGAACTGCAACTGGACCGACGAAAGCCTGAGCATGATAGGCCAAGGTTGCAGAGGTCAAGACCAGACACATTTGTACCCAGTAGATCTGCCATATCCGACGAAGCACTTTCGCGCTTGCAAGCAACCAACCACGTGTCTGGAACACGCGTCCAAACGCACCCGCACTCGCGCAGCCTGAGCAGAAGACAAATAATTCCGTCCCCGAAGAAAAGCCGAAACGGGCTGGAATCCAGTCGTTCCAGCTATTGCCGGGCGTGTGCGCAATGAAGATGATCAACATGGTCATGCCACGAAAAAAATCGAGGCGCTGATCGCGAGGGCTACGCGGAACAACAACCGCCGCCCCCTTAGAAGGGGAATTTGACACTGCAAATATTCCTAAAAAAATAAATCGATCAATTATCTCCGCGTTGCCAAGATTCTTTGACCGACAATTTGAAATCCCCAAAACGACCTTCCGCAATGGCCGCACGCATGCCAGCCATCAGATCCTGATAATAGGCCAGATTAACCCAGGTCAGCAGCATCATGCCCAAAATCTCGCCCGAGCGGACGAGGTGGTGCAGATAAGCGCGTGAATAATCGCGCGCCGCAGGGCAAGTGCTATCTGCATCCAGAGGGCGCGGATCGCTCGCGTGTTTGGCATTGCGCAGATTGATTTTACCAAAGCGCGAATAGGCCAGCCCATGACGACCCGCACGCGTCGGCATGACGCAGTCAAACATGTCGACACCGCGCGACACGGATTCAATCAGATCGTCAGGTGTCCCCACACCCATCAAATAGCGTGGCTTGTTTTGGGGGAGATGCGGCTCAACGACATCGATCATGGCCAGCATCACATCTTGCGGTTCGCCGACCGCAAGACCGCCAATGGCCAAGCCTCCGAAATCCATATCAGCAAGCGCCTTGGCGCTCTCAATGCGCAGCGCTGGCACAGCGCCACCCTGCACAATGCCAAAGGTCGTCTGGCCCGGTTTTCCCGCAAACGCCTTGCGGGAGCGCTCCGCCCAACGCAGCGACAGACGCATGGCGCGTTCCGCTTCTCCATCGGAACATGGCAGTTTCACGCATTCATCAAATTGCATCTGGATGTCGGAACCCAGCAGCGCCTGAATTTCCATCGACCGCTCAGGCGTCAGCACGTGGCGCGCGCCATCAATGTGGGATTGAAAGGTGACGCCGTTCTCATCAAGCTTGCGCAGCTTCGACAAGGACATGACCTGAAAGCCGCCGCTGTCGGTCAAAATCGGGTGCGGCCAATTCATGAATTTATGCAGGCCGCCCAGCTCCGCCACCCGCTCCGCGCTTGGGCGCAGCATCAGGTGATAGGTATTGCCCAGCACAACATCCGCACCAAGCGCGCGCACCTGATCGGTATACATGGCCTTGACGGTCGCCGCTGTTCCCACCGGCATGAAGGCCGGCGTGCGAATGTCACCGCGCGGCATGGAGATCGCACCAGTGCGCGCAGCGCCATCACGCGCATGAACAGCGAAAGAAAATTTGTCGGTCAGGGTCACAATCAGCTCATCATCAGGTTCGCCACAGCGAGAATTGCAATGGCGGAGATCAAAGTAATTCAGTCTTGCATATAAGCGCGAAACTGAAGCGCTGCAATCAGCTCACGCCTTGCTGCCGGGCATGGCAATTTTCACGATTTTGTAGATTCCTTCATCGCCCTGGCCGAAATCGATCCGAAACGTCGTGCCGACCCGCATGACGACCTGGCGCAGATCACAGTTCCAAAAGACGCCTGTGCCGAAATCAATCCGGCCAGATTCCTCCAGCACGAATGGGCGACGCGCCCCGTCATAATCGATGCAGCCGAATGCGAGGCTCGGACCGGTCACCTGCCCGTCCTCGATTGCGACGTCCACGGCGAAGGGGCTCTCCAGACTGTCGTCCACCCAGCGGGCAATCACACGCGCCATACTCATCGCGCGACGCGCTCCAGCAGGCAGGCGTCACCATAGGAATAGAAGCGATAGTTGTGCGCAATGGCATGCGCATAGGCGGCACGCATGCGCTCAAGCCCGCAAAATGCCGAGACCAGCATGAACAGGGTTGAACGTGGCAGATGAAAATTGGTGAGCAACACATCAACCGCTTTGAAGCGATAACCCGGCGTGATGAAGATCGCCGTGTCGCCTGCAAAAGCCTCAACCACCCCGGCATCATTTGTGGCTGTCTCAAGAATGCGCAAAGACGTTGTGCCCGTCGCCACAATCCGCCCGCCATTGGCGCGCGCCTCATTCAAGACTTGCGCAACGTCGGGCGAGATCGTGCCATATTCGGCATGCATGCGATGGTCTTGCGTATCGTCGGCTTTGACGGGCAGAAATGTCCCCGCCCCCACATGCAAAGTCACGCGCACAATTTTAATGCCGCGTGCCTCAAGCCGCGCAACAAGCTCGGGCGTATAATGCAAACCCGCTGTGGGTGCAGCCACGGCTCCCGGCTCATTGGCAAAAAGTGTCTGGTAATCAGCGCTATCTTTGGAATCCTCAGGGCGCTTTCCCGCGATATAGGGCGGCAGCGGCATATGGCCAAGGCGCATGATCGCATCATCGAGGGCTGGTCCTGAGAGCGAAAAATCGAGAAGGATTTCTCCCCCCTCCCCTTTCTCAGCGACATCGGCATGCAATTGCCCCAGAAGACACGCCGCGTTTTCATCCGCAGATCCGAAAGAAATGCGCTCGCCCTCTTTCAGCTTTTTGGCTGGGCGCACAAAAGCCCGCCAGCGGCAATCGCTCTCGCGCTTGTGCAACATGACTTCCATCCGCGCCACCGCCTCGCCACGACGGCGTGTGCCGTCAAGGCGTGCCGGGATCACGCGCGTATCATTGACAACAAGAACATCGCCGGGCTTCAAAACATCCGGCAGGTCGCGCACATGACGATCAACAAAGTCCGCGTCACCTGCGGGGATGTGCAACAGACGCGCGCTGTCACGCGGCTCTGCCGGGCGCAAAGCGATGCACTCATCTGGCAGATCGAAATCGAAGAGATCGACTTTCAAGGCAAAACCTCGTCATGGCGAGCGCGGGAGCACATTTCAAACAAAACGCGTCTCCATATCATCAACCAGCTGGCGAATGAGACCACCCAGATCACCAGAGGTGAGCACAAGCACAACGTCACCCGAGGCCAATGCGCCAGTGATGTCTGAAACATTCCGCAGATTATCTTTGCTCAAGCGGGATACTTTGCAGCCCGTGGCCGCCACACGCTGCGCAATCTCATCATAGCTGACCTGATCATGGCTCTCAGCCCCGTGATCAGGTGGCGCGGAAATAAAAATCTCATCCGCGCCGGCAAAGACATCATCATACCAGTGGATGGTCGACCGATTGCGCCACGAAAATGTATGCGGCTCGAAAATCACTTTCATCCGACGCCCGGGGAAATGCAAAGCAATGGCATCAATCGCTGCGCGCGCCTTGTCCCGTGACGAACCAAAGCCTTCATAAACGGGGATGGCCGAATGCGTCGACAATTTATCCATGCGGCGCACGACACCCAGAAAGGACGCAAAGCCTTTTTGCAAGTCGGCAACACTGACGAGCGCAAGCTCCAACAGCATGGCGGCAGCACCTGCCATATTCTGCAAATTATGCGCGCCAAGCTGGGAGGTTTCAAAGCGCCCCAATTCCTTGCCGCGCGCAACAAGCGTGAAGCGGCTCACCTCGCCATAGACAATATTGCTCAAGTGGTAATCAGCAGAGGTATCGACAAGCGCATAGGTCACCACCGGGCAGGCTGCAGCATTTGCCACATGCATGGCGTGCGACTCGTCTTTGCACACAACCAGCAGCCCATCCTTGGGCATGCGAGAAACCAACTCCTGGAAGGGCTTTTCATAATCAGCTTGGGTCGGAAAAATATTGACGTGATCATGAACAGCCGCCGTCATCAGCACGTAGCGCGCGTCATAATGCAAAAACTTTGCGCGGGGGTCTGTGTTGCTCGAGGGGTATTCATCACCCTCAATCACAAATTCCGCCGCTGTGCCAAGCGTTGAATTGCGCCCCAAATTTTTGGGTACTGCGCCAACGAAATAACCCGGATCACGGCCCGCTTCCGCCAAAGCCCATGTCAGCAAACTCGCGCTTGTCGATTTGCCATAAGACCCAACCACCACGAGCGAGCGGCGCTCGCGTGCAATGCCGGCCAACACATCCGGATAAGAGGTGATCGGCTTGCCGCTCGCATAAGCGGCCGCCACTTCTTTATTCTCCATCGTCAGCTTGGCATGTTTGCCAATGACAATCAGATCTGCAGAGGCTGGAAGATTGAAGGCCGCATGGGGCGTTTGAACTTTAATGCCAAAGCGCGGCAGCAATTCGGAGGCTGGCGGATAAAAGCCCTCATCCGAGCCGGTCACTTCAAAACCTTGCTGGCGCATCAACAGAGCGGTCGCGCTCATGCCAATGCCGGCAATGCCGATGAAATGGACGTGACGGGTCATGCAAACACTCCGGCCCTTTGATTCTGAGCCGGAGAATAGCACGGGCGGGACGCCTGTTTCAGCCTTCCCGCCCGGAGTTTATGATCAGGCGATGGTTGCCTTGATGATCTTGTCAGGATCCTGCACGGGCTCGCCGCGCTTGATCTTGTCGACATTGTCCATGCCTTCGATCACTTCACCCCAAACCGTATATTGGCGGTTCAAAAAGCCAACATCCGTGAAGCAGATGAAGAATTGCGAATTGGCCGAATCCGGGTTCGACGAACGCGCCATGGACACGGTACCGCGACCGTGATGGGCATTGTTGAATTCGGCCTTGAGGTTCGGGTATTTCGAACCACCTGTGCCAGTCCCCTTGGGGCAGCCAGTCTGCGCCATGAAATCATCGATCACGCGATGAAACACGATGCCATCATAAAAGCCCTCTGCAACAAGGCGCTTGATGTGCTCGCAATGATTGGGCGCGAGATCCGGACGCATCTTGATTTTGACATTGCCTTGCGTGGTTTCGAGCGTGAGGATCTGATCGGCTTCGGACATTTTGTTCTCCATTGAAAATATGAATTGTCATTGCGAGGCAAGCGAAGCAATCCAGAAGCAACATAGGAACTTTCTGGATGGCCGCGTCGGCCTTTGGCGTCCTCACAATGACGCAGGGTGTGCGGTTACTCGGCCAAGCTCATCTTGATGATCTTGTCGGGATTGGACGGCGGCTCGCCGCGCTTGATCTTGTCGACAAGATCCATGCCGCTGATCACTTCGCCAAACACCGTATATTGCCCGTTGAGGAACGACGCCTCGCGGAAGCAGATAAAGAATTGCGAATTGGCGCTATTGGGCTGCGACGAGCGCGCCATGCCAAGCGTGCCACGCTTGAAAGGTGCTGATGAAAATTCCGCCGGAATATTACCAAGCTTGGAGCCGCCCATGCCGGTGCCCGTTGGGTCACCAGTCTGTGCCATAAAACCTTCAATCACGCGATGGAACACAATGCCATCGTAGAAGCCCTGCTTGGTGAGCGTCTTGATCTGTTCGACATGTTTGGGGGCCAGATCAGGGCGCAATTGGATCGTGACGCGACCATCTTTCAGATCGAGATAGAGAGTGTTCTTCTTGTCTGGCTGCGCTTGCGCCAGAGCCTCGCCGGCCAAAGCCGCCACAGGCAGGCCAAGCACGAGCGAACGTCGATCGATCGTCATGTCAAAACTCCAAAGAAAATTCAGGATTTGAATTTGTCGCGCAAAGCCTGCGCCACATGGGATGGGACAAAGGCAGACACGTCACCCTTCATCATCGCAATCTGGCGCACGAGGGTGGCCGTGATATGGCGCACCGCCGGGCTAGCAGGCAGGAAAATGGTCCGCACGGCTGGCGCCATTGTGCCGTTCATGCCAGCCATCTGCATTTCATAATCGAAATCTGTGCTGTCACGCAGACCCCGCAAAATGACATTGGCTCCGACCTTTTGTGCGGCTTCAACAGCCAAGCCATCAAAAGTCACAAAATCAACCGCCACGCCCATGTCACGCATCGCTGCGCCAATAAACGTCTCGCGCTCGGCAACCGAAAACATCGGTGCCTTGCCCGGATGCGTGCCAATGCCCACGACAATCTTGTCGCAAAAGCCAGTGGCTGCGCGCAGCACATCAAGATGACCGTTGGTCAACGGATCAAAGGAGCCGGTATAAAAGCCGATACACGCCATGTGTCGTCCCACTCCTGGCTGACGCCAAATTCGGATCAGCTTTCGGCTGACCCATTGGCCTCTTCGCCCTCGTCACCTTCATCTTCACCGATACGCTCGACTGACACGACACGTTCCTCTGCATCAGTGCGGAAGACGATGACGCCCTGCGTCGCGCGACCCGCAATGCGAATGTCTTCGACCGGGCAGCGGATCAGCTGGCCACCATCGGTGACAAGCATGATCTGGTCATTGTGCAGAACCGGGAAGGACGCAACAAGATCACCATTGCGCGGCGTGACCGCCATAGCTGTGATGCCTTTGCCGCCACGCCCCGTGACACGATATTCGTAAGACGAGGTGCGCTTGCCGTAACCATTGATGCTCAGGGTGAGGATGGTTTCCTCATGCAGCGACAATTCGACGTAGCGCTCCTGCGAAATCGAAATGGCGTCTGTGGCCTCTTCAGCATCAGCCACTTCAAGCGTCTCTTCGACACCCGTTTCGCCCTGCATGGCGCGGCGCATTTTGAGATAGGCCGCACGTTCAGCCGGATTGGCGTCAATGTGGCGCAGAATGGCGAGCGAAATCACGCTATCACCATCGGCCAGATTAATGCCGCGCACGCCCATGGAATCGCGCCCCTTGAACACGCGCACTTCACCAACGGCAAAGCGAATGCACTGACCGCGCGCTGTCGTCAGCAACACATCATTGGCTTCCGAGCAAATCTGCACGTCAACAATGCCCTCGCCCTCATCGAGCTTCATGGCAATCTTGCCCGCGCGATTCACCTGCGTGAAGTCAGACAATTTATTGCGGCGAACCGTGCCGCGCGTTGTGGCGAACACGACATCCATGTTCTCCCAAGCTGCCTCATCCTCCGGCAGGGGCATGATGGTGGTGATGCGCTCACCCTGTTCGAGTGGCAACATATTGACGAGCGCCTTGCCGCGCGCTTGCGGGGCGGCGAGTGGCAGACGCCAGACTTTTTCTTTGTAGACCTTTCCGCGTGAGGAGAAGAAGAGCACGGGCTGATGCGTACTGGCCACAAACAGACGTGCGACGAAATCTTCGTCACGTGTCTGCATGCCCGAGCGACCCTTGCCGCCACGGCGCTGCGCGCGATAGGTGGAGAGCGGCACGCGCTTGATATAGCCAGCATGCGACACGGTGATCACCATGTCTTCGCGCTGGATCAGATCTTCATCATCGAAATCAGCATCGCTCTCGCCAATCTCAGTGCGGCGTGGCGTGGCAAAGGCATTGCGCACAGCGGTGATTTCTTCGCGGATGATCGTGAACACGCGATCACGCGAACGCAGAATGTCGAGATAGTCAGCAATCTCGATCGCAAGTCTGTTCAAGGCATCGGCAATTTCATCGCGACCCAGCGCTGTCAGACGCTGCAGGCGCAGATCAAGAATGGCGCGCGCCTGTGCTTCGGACAGGCGATAAGACCCATCCTCATGCAAGGCGTGACGCGGATCAGCGATCAACAGGATCAATGGGGCCATATCGCGCGCAGGCCAATCGCGCGCCATCAAGGCTTCGCGTGCGGTGGCAGCATCAGGCGATGTGCGGATCAGGCGAATGACTTCGTCAATATTGGCCACCGCAATGGCAAGACCGACCTGCACATGCGCGGTATCACGCGCCTTGTTGAGCAGATATTTGGTGCGCCGTGTCACCACTTCTTCGCGGAAATCGATGAAGGCAGTCAAAAAGTCACGCAGATTGAGCATGACCGGGCGACCACCATTCAGCGCAATCATGTTGCAGCCGAAAGACGATTGCATCGCGGTGAAGCGATAGAGCTGGTTGAGCACAACATCAGCAACCGCATCGCGCTTCAGCTCGATGACCATGCGCATGCCGTCGCGATCCGATTCATCGCGCAGATCTGAAATGCCTTCAATCTTCTTGTCGCGCACCAGTTCAGCGATGCGCTCAATCAAAGTCGCCTTGTTCACCTGATAAGGAATCTCGGTGACGATGATTGCATCACGATCTTTGCGAACCTGTTCAATGCGCGTTTTCGCGCGCGTCACAACAGAGCCGCGACCTGTCAAATAGGCTTGGCGAATGCCGCTGCGACCCAAAATGATGCCGCCGGTCGGATAATCGGGACCCGGAATAATCGCCATCAGATCTTCGACAGAAATGTCGGGGCGCTCCATCATAGCGAGCACGCCGTCGATCACTTCGCCCAGATTATGGGGCGGAATATTGGTGGCCATGCCGACCGCAATGCCACCCGCACCATTGACGAGCAGATTGGGATAGCGCGCGGGCAAAACCGCCGGTTCGCTTTCCTTGCCATCGTAATTGGGATGGAAATCAACCGTGTCTTCCTCGATGTCTTCGAGCAAAGGCATGGCGGCTTTGGTGAGGCGCGATTCCGTATAGCGCATGGCCGCGGCCGGATCGCCGTCAACCGAACCGAAATTGCCCTGACCATCGACCAGCTGCACGCGCAAGGAGAAAGGCTGCGCCATTCGCACGAGCGAGTCATAGATCGCGCTATCGCCGTGGGGGTGATATTTACCCATCACGTCGCCAACGATACGCGCTGACTTCACATAGGACTTGTCGGGCGTGTAGCCGTTTTCATACATCGAATAGAGAATACGCCGATGCACGGGCTTCAAACCGTCGCGCACATCAGGAAGCGCGCGGCTGACGATCACGCTCATCGCGTAATCGAGATAGCTACGCTTCATCTCATCGGTGATGGAAACCGGGCGGATATCGGAACCCGATTTGCCCGCTTGGTCGTCTTTTTCGTCAGCCAAAAATTCAGTCCCTAAATGGGTTTCAAGAATCGTGCTTCTGTCTACCCGATTCCGCCCTTCGAAGCCAGTTTTGAACGGCTGGGATAACCCGGCCAAAGGCTTGTAGATTCAGTCGATTATGATCGTGCGACGTGATCCCGCGCTAGAGAGGGACAATCCCCTGACAAAAGCTGGTGACATTAGCCACAAATCGAACTTGCATGACCCCTGCCGCGCTCTAGCATGACCTCGTTTTGTGCAGGAATTTCCAAAATGATTTTCAGCTCACCGCGCCATCCGGCCCCCATTTCTCTGGCTCTGTTCTTTGCCTGTGCGGGCCCCGCACAAGCGGCCATTCGGGAAAAAATTGTGAAGCTCCCCGTCCGTGTCGCGGGGCCAGATGGCGCCCCCTATTCCCAGGAAATCACTCTGACCATGGTCTATGACGATGCCCGGAAGAAAAGCCCCTTCCTGGTGCTCAATCACGGCCGCTCTGGTGATCCACAGGAGCGCAGGAATTACGGGCGCGCCGTTTTCAAAATGCAGTCTCGTTATTTTGTCGAACGGGGTTTCGCAGTCTTTATGCCAACGCGCATCGGATATGGTGTGTCTGAGGGCCCGGATCTTGAAAATTCTGGCCCCTGTTCAAGCAAGGATTACCCGACGGCAAACTCTGCCGCGATCGCGCAAATCAGTGCGGCCATTCGTTATGCGAAATCACAGCCAGAAGTTGATGGGTCACGCGGCGTTATTTTGGGGCAATCGGTCGGCGGCTTTACGACGATCGGGACGGCTGCCGAAAACATCCCCGGCGTGAAAGTCGCCATCAATTTTGCCGGTGGAGCTGGTGGCGATCCAAAAGGTCGTCCCTGGAATCCCTGCCAGCCGGAACGCATTGCCCAAACCTACGCAAGCTATGGTGCGAAAGCGAAGGTTCAGACGCTCTGGCTCTATTCAGCCAATGACGCCTATTGGGGTCCAGAGCATCCCAAAAAATGGGTTGCTGCCTATACAGAACGTGGGGGGAAAGCTGAATTCGTCCCGCTCCCGGCCTATGGCTCGGACGGGCATGCCACGTTCGCTAAAAATCAAACCGTCTGGCAACCACCTGTCGAGGCCTTTTTAAAAAAGAACGGCTTCTGACAAAAGTGCGCCTTCAGCCCTTGAGGTGACGCAACAGGCGCGTCAGAAGGCCGACCATTTGCGTGGTCGAGGCTGCGGGCTCTGCCACAAGTGCCTCATGGCGCGCGGGGGCTGGCCGGCCATCGCGGGCAGCGCGCACGGCGTCGAGATCCACCACTTCGGCGGGGGGAAACAGAAAAGCGAACTCTTCCAAAACGCGCGGGTAACCCGGGCGCAAATAGCCGACGCTTTGCGCCCGCACGCGGCGCAAAGCCTCGTTCATGCGCCCGCGCGCGTGGAAGAGCGGCTTGAAATCAGCCGGGCGAGGATCAGAACGGAATGTCATCGTCGATCGCTGCTGAAGTGCGGCCAGCACCCGCGGGAGCCGGACGTGTATCGCTGCCACTCGAACGGGGCATGCTCTGGCGTTCGCCACCGCCGCCGCCCGCAAAGCTGTCACCGCCTTGGGCACCGCCACGGCTATCCAGCAAGGTCAGTTCACCGCGATAGCGCTGCAGCACGACATCGGTCGCCTTGCGCTGATTGCCTTCCTTATCCGTATATTCACGTGTCTGGAGCTGGCCTTCGAGATAAATCTTGGTGCCCTTCTTCACATATTGCTCGGCAATCTTGCCAAGCTGTTCGTTGAAGATCGTGACATTGTGCCACTCAGTCTTTTCCTTGCGCTCGCCCGACGCCTTGTCGCGCCAGGTTTCCGAGGTCGCCACGGAAAAGCTGACAATGGCATCGCCATTGGTGGTGCGGCGCACTTCCGGGTCGCGCCCGACATTGCCGATGAGGATGACTTTGTTGACGCTGCCCGACATGAGGCTCTCCTGAAACTGTAAAGCGCCGGACCACAGACCCGCACGCACAAGCCGACTCGCTGGTCGCCCTGAATTCCCGCACACAGTAAACGCGCGCCCTGCCCAAAGCGCCCCAACGAAGAGGCGAAACAAGGGCTGTCCACAGCGCGGATGTGAGCGGAATCAGACCAAACCGAATCTGTTCACTATTTGTTCCTAACATGGAGCCCTGATCGCCGCAAGCGCCCGCCGCCGCCAGCGTGACGATTTGCACCGGGGACGCGCATCCGGCCCCGGTCGCAATCCTCTGCCCGACGGGCTATTTCAAGGGCGAAAGCGGGAAACCGCAACGGCGCCTGGACCGTAAGACACATGACCGCGCGCGTGATCCGCGCGCCCACATCAGAAGCAAGAGCCAATGGCCCGCAAAGCAACAACCAGCAAGACAACGACCAAAGAGACGATCCGCTCCGCTGATGCCCTGTTCGATGATCGGGTGATTTCGGTGCGTGGGGCGCGTGAGCACAATCTCAAAAATGTCGATCTAACCATTCCGCGTGACAAGCTGGTGGTCTTCACCGGCCTGTCAGGCTCTGGAAAATCCTCGCTCGCCTTTGACACGATCTATGCCGAAGGTCAGCGCCGCTATGTGGAATCTCTGTCCGCCTATGCGCGCCAGTTTCTGGAAATGATGCAAAAGCCAGACGTCGACCAGATCGACGGCCTGTCGCCCGCCATTTCGATTGAACAAAAAACAACCTCAAAAAATCCGCGTTCGACGGTCGGCACAGTCACCGAGATTCACGATTACATGCGCCTGCTCTGGGCGCGCGTCGGCATTCCCTATTCGCCCGCCACCGGCCTGCCGATTGAAAGCCAAACTGTCAGCCAGATGGTGGACCGCGTCGTCGCGCTGCCGGAAAAGACACGCCTGTTCTTGCTGGCCCCTGCCGTGCGCGGGCGCAAAGGCGAATATCGCAAGGAAATCGCCGATTATATGAAGCGTGGTTTTCAGCGCCTCAAGATTGACGGCACCTATTATGAAATCGGCGACGTTCCCGCACTCGACAAGAAGCTGAAGCACGATATTGACGTTGTCGTCGACCGCATCGTGGTGCGTGGCGATATTGCCGCGCGCTTGGCCGACAGTTTCGAAACGGCGCTAGAACTGGCTGATGGCATTGCCATTGCCGAATATGCGGATGAAAAAGAAAAAGACGGCAGCCCCAAGCGCATCGTCTTCTCGTCCAAATTCGCCTGCCCCGTTTCAGGCTTCACTATTTCCGAAATCGAGCCGCGCCTTTTCTCGTTCAACAATCCGTTTGGCGCCTGCCCCACCTGTTCGGGCCTTGGTGCCGAACAGACGGTTGATCCTGATCTGATCGTGCCTGACCCTGCCCTCACTCTGCGAAAAGGTGCGATTGCGCCTTGGGCGAAATCATCCTCGCCCTATTACACACAGACGCTGGAATCACTCGCCAAGCATTTCAAATTCCGTCTCGACACGCCGTTTGAAAAACTGCCACAAAAAGCCCAGGACGCCATTCTCTACGGAACCGACGAGCAGAAGATACGCTTCCAATATGACGACGGCATGCGTGCCTATGAAGTGTCCAAACCTTTTGAAGGTGTCGTCAATAATCTCGAGCGCCGCTATCTGGAGACAGAGAGCGAATGGGCGCGTGAAGAAATCAGCCGCTTCATGTCAGCCACGCCCTGCAAGGCCTGCAAAGGCTATCGCCTGAAGCCGGAGGCGCTCGCCGTCAAAATTGCCGACAAGCATGTTGGCCACGCCTCCGAAATGTCGGTGCGCGATGCGGCATATTGGTTTGAGACGCTGCCCAAATCGCTCGACAAGAAGCGCAATGAAATTGCCGGACGCATTTTGAAGGAAATTCGTGACCGTCTGAATTTTCTGGTCGATGTGGGCCTTGATTATCTCACTCTGGCGCGCGCCTCTGGCACTTTGTCGGGCGGCGAAAGCCAGCGCATTCGCTTGGCTTCGCAAATTGGCTCAGGCCTGACGGGTGTTCTCTACGTGCTGGACGAGCCCTCCATCGGCCTGCACCAGCGCGACAATGCGCGCCTGCTGGAAACCCTGCGCCGTCTGCGCGACCTCGGCAATACGGTCATCGTGGTCGAGCATGATGAAGATGCGATCATGACCGCCGATTATGTCGTCGATGTCGGCCCTGGTGCGGGTATTCATGGCGGCAAGATTGTCTCGCAAGGCAAGCCGCATGAAATCATGGCCGATGTGAATTCATTGACCGGCGATTATCTGACCGGGCGTAAATCAGTGGACGTGCCGCGCGCACGCCGCAAGGCAACACCGGGGCGCAAGCTCAAATTGGTCGGCGCCAAAGGCAATAATCTGAAAAATGTCACGACCGAAATTCCGCTGGGCCTTTTCACCTGCATCACCGGCGTCTCGGGCGGTGGCAAGTCAACGCTGGTCATTGATACGCTCTACAAAGCGGTTGCGCGCAAGCTCAATGGCGCGCTGGAACATGCTGCCCAGCATGATCGCCTTGAAGGGTTGGAGCATCTCGACAAGGTGATCGACATTGATCAATCGCCCATCGGGCGCACACCGCGCTCCAATCCGGCAACTTACACCGGCGCTTTCACGCCGATCCGCGAATGGTTTGCAGGCCTGCCCGAAGCCAAGGCGCGCGGCTATGCGCCGGGACGCTTCTCCTTCAACGTGAAGGGCGGACGCTGCGAAGCCTGTCAGGGCGACGGCGTGATCAAGATCGAAATGCACTTCCTGCCCGACGTCTATGTCACCTGCGATGTGTGCAAGGGCCGACGCTATGACCGCGAAACGCTGGAAGTGAAATATCGCGACCATTCGATTGCCGATGTGCTCGACATGACGGTGGAAGAAGCGCGTGACCTATTCAAGGCTGTGCCGACCATTCGCGAGAAAATGGTCACACTGGCACGCGTCGGCTTGGGCTATATCAAGGTTGGCCAGCAAGCGACCACGCTGTCAGGCGGCGAAGCCCAGCGCGTGAAATTGTCGAAAGAATTGTCGCGCCGCTCCACCGGCCGCACGCTCTATATTCTCGACGAGCCGACCACTGGCCTGCATTTTCACGATGTGAAAAAGCTGCTCGAAGTGCTGCATGAGCTGGTCGACCAAGGCAACAGCGTCGTGGTCATCGAGCACAATCTCGAAGTCATCAAGACGGCTGACTGGATCATCGACATGGGTCCAGAGGGCGGCGATGGCGGCGGTGAGATTGTTGCCCAAGGCACGCCCGAAGACATCATCCGCCAGAAGCGCTCGCATACGGGCCGCTTCCTGAAAGAAGTGTTGGCGCGCCGTCCAATCGTGGAAGAAAAGCCGAAAGCGAAAAAAGCTGCGGCGGAGTGACGACACGCTCGTCACTGCGAGGAGCGGAGCGACGCGGCAATCCATGGCGCCACTTGTCTAGAATGGCGCCGTGGATTGCTTCGCTTCGCTCGCAATGACGAGAAAAGCCGTCAGTCCACATCCTCGACATGTGTCGGGCCACCACCCTCAACGCGTTGCGCGAGTGCGGCTTCCATGAATTCATCGAGGTCGCCATCCAGCACTTCATCAGGCGTGCCGGACACAACGCCCGTGCGCAGATCCTTCACCATCTGATAGGGCTGCAGCACATAAGAGCGGATCTGGTGACCCCAGCCGATATCGGTCTTGGAAGCCGCCTGCGCATTGGCTTCCGCCTCGCGGATTTCAATCTCGCGCTCATAGAGACGCGCGCGCAGCATGTTCCAGGCGGTCGCGCGGTTTTTATGCTGCGAGCGTTCGCCCTGACAGGCCACCACAATGCCGGTGGGAATATGCGTGATGCGCACAGCGGAATCGGTCGTGTTGACGTGCTGACCACCCGCGCCTGACGAGCGATAGGTATCAATGCGGCAATCGCTTTCGTTCACATCGATTTCAATCTTGTCGTCGATCACCGGATAGACCCAGACCGATGCAAAGCTCGTGTGGCGACGCGCATTGGAATCGAAAGGCGAAATGCGCACGAGGCGGTGCACGCCCGATTCCGTCTTCATCCAGCCATGGGCATTATGTCCCTTGATGTGGATGGTCGCGGATTTGATACCGGCTTCGTCGCCTGATGTTTCTTCGATGATCTCAACTTTGAACTTCTGGCGTTCCGCCCAGCGCACATACATGCGCAGCAACATGCGCGCCCAGTCGCAGCTTTCCGTGCCGCCAGCGCCCGAATGAACTTCGACATAGGTGTCGTTGGCATCAACTTCGCCCGAGAGCAACGCCTCGATATGGCGGCGCTCCGCCTCGGTCTTGAGACCTTTCAGCGCGGCAATGCCTTCCTGTTCGGTGGCTTCATCGGCTTCCATCTCGCCCAGCTCGACCAGCGTGATGGCGTCCTCAAGCTCGCGCTCAAAGCGCGACAGCGAGTTCAGGCGCTCCTCCAGATCGGTGCGTTCGCGCATGATCTTCTGCGCGGCATCGGCATCATTCCAGAGGGCGGGGTCTTCGACCCGTGCGTTCAGTTCCGCGAGGCGGCGTGTTGCAGCATCGACGTCAAAGATGCCTCCTCAGCAGTCCCACGGACTGCTTGATCTGTTCGACGAGTGCTTCGGCCTCGGCGCGCATGGTGTCATGACTTTCGTGAAATGCGGGCAAGCCCGCCGGAAACAGAATCTTGGCGAGAAACTAGAGGCCTTCAGCGGATCAGTAAAGTCCGCCCGTGCCTGTGCCAATCGACTGCTCGCCCATGGGCTCGCCGCCCACCAGCGCGAAATTGTCCGGCGGTGCAGTACCGGGCTTGAAAGCTTCCATAATCGTGCCGCCCCCAGACGAGCGCATGCCCGTCTTGGCATCGACACTGATCAGCTTGATTCCCGGCGGCACACGGAACGGCACATCGGGCTTGTCCTTCAGCGCCGTCATCATGAAGTCGCGGAAGATCGGCGCAGCATATTGCCCAGCGGTCGCCGATGAGCCCAGAGAGCGCGGGCGGTCATAGCCCATATAAACGCCGACCGTCAGATTGGCCGAGAAGCCCACAAACCAGACGTCCTTAGCTTCATTGGTCGTGCCTGTCTTGCCCGCCAGATGTTTGCCGACCTGGCGCACCACCTGCGCGGTGCCACGTTGCACAACGCCTTCCATCATTGACACGATCTGATAGGCGCTGAGCGGATCAATGACCTGCTCGCGAGCGTCGATGAGACGCGGCTCATTCTGATTGGCCCAACGGCCCGGATCGCAACCCTGACAATCGCGCTGGTCGTGACGATAGATCGTCTTGCCGAAACGGTCCTGAATGCGGTCGATCAAAGTCGGCTGAATGCGTTTGCCGCCATTGGCGAGCATCGAATAGGCGCCGACCATGCGCATCACAGTTGTTTCGCCCGCGCCCAACGACATTGAGGGAACGGGAAGCATATTGTCATAGACGCCAAAGCGCTTGGCATATTCAGCCACCAGCGGCAGGCCGACATCGCGGCCCAAACGCACCGACATCAGATTTTTGGAATGTTCAATGCCATAGCGCAACGTGCGCGGACCACCCGACTTGCCGTCATAATTTTCAGGACGCCAGATGCCAACGCCCGGGCCCAGATCGATTTCAATCGGCGCATCCATCACGATGGAGGACGGCGTGTATCCATTGTCGAGCGCGGTCGCATAGACAATCGGTTTGAACGAGGAGCCGGGCTGGCGCAGAGCCTGCGTGGCGCGGTTGAATTCGGACTGGTCAAACGAGAAACCGCCAACCATCGCAAACACGCGACCTGTATAAGGATCCATCGCAACAATGGCGCCGGAAATATCGGGGATCTGGCGCAGGCGATATTGGCCGGCCTTGCCTTCAACCGGCTCGACATAAATCACATCGCCCGATTGCAGCGCCTGACGCATTGGCTTGCGCGTCCATTTCACGCCATCAGCCGGGATTGTTCCCGTCACGCGCTCGCGATTGATTTCGCCGGAGCGTTCTTTGACGGGCTGCAAACCGACGCGTGCGGATGAATCACTCACGTCCAGAACAACGGCCAGCCGCCAGGGCGACACGTCGCCGAGCACGGGAATTTCAGCAAGCGCCGGGCCCCAATCGCCAGACACATCGACCGAGCGCATGGCGCCACGAAAGCCGCGTGCTTCATCATAGCGCACCAGTCCATCGACCAGCGCCTTGCGTGCCCACAGCTGCATTTTGGGATCCAGTGTGGCGCGCACCGACAGGCCGCCTTCATAGAGTTTCTTTTCGCCATAGCGGTCGAGCAATTCGCGACGCACTTCTTCGGCGAAATAACCGGCTGCATAAGAATTGGGTGAGAGCACGCGCGGATTGACGCCCAGCGGTTCCGTCTTGGCCTTCTCGCCTTCCGCACTGGTGATCGCGCCGTCTGCCGTCATGCGATCAATCACATAATTGCGGCGCGCAATCGCAGCATCGCGATAGCGGAAGGGATGATAATTATTGGGGCCTTTGGGCAGAGCGGCGAGGTAAGCAGCCTCTGAGAGCGTCAGCTCTTGGGCGGCCTTGCCGTAATAATTCAGCGCCGCAGCCGCAATGCCGTAATTGCCGAGCCCCAGATAAATCTCGTTCAGATAAAGTTCGAGAATACGCTCTTTGGAATAGGCCGCTTCAATGCGGAACGAGAGCAAAGCTTCGCGGATCTTGCGCTCGAAGGAGCGCTCATTGCCGAGCAAGAAGTTTTTGGCGACCTGCTGCGTGATGGTGGAGGCGCCCTGCACGCGCTTGGAGCCTTGCAGCATGATCACGACAGCGCGCGCGATGCCTTCGGGATCAATGCCATTGTGCGAATAGAAATTCTTGTCTTCGGCCGAGATGAAAGCCTGTTTCACCATCGGTGGAATGGCGGACGAGGGCAGATAGAGGCGGCGCTCGCGCGCATATTCGGCGATCAGCGAACCATCGCCCGCATGCACGCGCGTCATCACCGGCGGCTCGTAATTTTGCAGCTGCGTATAATCGGGCAGATCCTGCTGGAAGTGCCAGACAAGCCCCGCCGTCACGGCAGAGCCGAGCACAAACAGGATCGCGCCTGTGGCAAATGCAAAGCCGAAGAAACGCGCTATCAGCCGTATCACGTGAAAACCCTTGTCTGCCCGGCGGCCATCCCAATCATCAGGGGCCAGCCTTGCGCATGATTTGTGGTCTTAATGGGGCGCGCTGCCCCCGGCAATGGCCGAGGCGACGAAGCTCACTTGTTGTCCGCTTTGCCTGTGGCCGCGCTACCCGCCCGATTGGTGAAAAAACTGTCGACGGCCCGGGTCGTGGCCTCAGCCGCCTTGCCCCGCCATTCGGGTCGGATCAGGGCAGCTGTGTCGCGGGCGTTGGACAGATAGCCCAGCTCCAGCAGGACGGAGGGCACGTCAGGGGCCTTCAGCACCCGAAAACCCGCCGAGCGATGCGGGTTCTTGTTCACCGGTCCCGCCTCGCCCCAATAATTGACCAGAGTCTTAGCAAAAGTATGGGACCAGGCCCGGGTCTCGCGGCGCGTCAGGTCGAAGAGAATGTCGGAGACATCGCCCGCATCATCACTGCCCTCGAGCCCGGCCACGCTGTCGGCGAGATTTTCCTTCTCCGCCAGCCGCGCCGCTTCGCGGTCCGAGGCCTTGTCCGAGACCGTGTAAAAGGTCGCACCCGAAACGCCCTGCGGATCGGAGAGAATGTCGGCGTGGATCGAGATGAACAGGTCGGCTGAGACATCGCGAGCAATCTTCACGCGCTGGGCCAGCGGCACAAAGACATCCCCACTGCGGGTCATGACCACTTTATAGCGCCCCGTCTTCTCAAGCTGTGTGCGCAAGGTCCGGGCGAAGTCGAAGACAATGTCTTTCTCCTGCACAGAGGAAGAGGCCTGAGCCCCCACATCAATGCCGCCATGTCCGGGATCGATCACAATCACCGGCAAGGCGGCTGAGCCATCGCGCGGCTTGGCGGGTCCGCGCGGGGCGTCTGCCAGAATATCGCGGGCAATGGCCTCTTGGGACGCGCGCTTCACCGCCGCCGCAAAGGCGGCCTGATCGGCCTCCCGCATTTCGATGATCAGCTCATAGCCGCCGGTGGCGGGGATGGCATGGGTTGCCAGAACGACAGCCGGGCGCCCCAGATCAATGACGAGCCGCGACTTGCCCGGGGCGAACTGGCCATAGCGATAGGAGGCCACAACTTTGGGCACCGGCTTCTTGCCGCGCGCCACGGGCTGGGCCAATCCAGCGTCACTTGGGAGCTGGAAGGACACTTCCGGCATGTCGACAATCACCCGGTCGGGCGACGACATGACATAGGCCTCCGCATCCACCCGGGCAGAAAGTGCGAAAATCAGACGCGTGACAGGCCCATCCTGCTCGATTCTGGCCGCGCGGGCCACGGGCTGGGCATGGGCCGCGCTGGCACAAACCAGCCACAGCGCCCCGGCGACCAGCGCAAGCCACTGAGAATAAGATGATTTTAGACGCTGGGACACGGGCGGATCCGACCTCTAGGCCGGAATCATGCCGGCTAGGGCCATCTATAATCGCAAATGGTTGAGCTTTTCAGCCCCCGCGTGGCGGAAATCCGTCTCGGCACCCGGAGCGGGTCCAAAACATAAGCCCACGCGCGCCTTGCCAAACCGCCAGATGTACCGCTATGAAGGTCTTGTCCATTTTCCGGGACAGGTTAGCGCCCCGAAACGGGCGCCCCCGCGACGGCCCTGGTGCCCCGCCATCCCCGCCATCCCTTCCCAAGGGTTTTTGCGTTCGGACAAGGCGACGCCAATGACCGCGTTGAGACCCGGAAGCGGGATGCCCGGCCACTTACGGCCGATCATTTAAGGTATTGAAGCAAATGGTCCGTTCCGAACGGGATCATATGACGGCCCAGGGTCGAGTTTCCGGACTTGAGATGTTTCTCGAGGCCGCTTCCCGCGCCGCATCGTCCATTTTGTCTTCCTTGCGTGCAGACCATCTGCGGGCCTTGTTCGGCCCGATTTCCCTCATTCACGGTGCCGCCCTCGCCCTGCTCACACGAGCTGGTGCAGCGGAACCGGTCTATCTTTCTCAAACATATGTCGCGTCCCTGCCCTTGCCGGGATCGTCGTCCGTCTCCGCGCTCACGCGCGCTCGCACCCGACGTGTCTCTCCAAGGCCGGACGTGAGGACAAGAGTCTCACATGGCCAACAAAATGCTGATCGACGCCAGCCACCCGGAAGAAACCCGGGTGGTGGTACTGCGTGGTAACCGCGTCGAAGAATTTGATTTCGAGGCGGCCAACAAGAAGCCGCTGCGGGGAAATATCTATCTGGCAAAAGTGACGCGGGTCGAACCCTCTTTGCAAGCTGCCTTCGTGGAATATGGCGGCAATCGCCATGGCTTCCTCGCCTTCTCGGAAATCCACCCGGATTATTATCAGATCCCGGTCGCTGATCGCCTGGCTCTTCTTGAAGAAGAAGCACGCTCGCATCGCGACGAGGACGAAGACGACAATCGCCAGCGCCGCTCATCACGCCGCCGCCGCCCTGAAAAGCGCGCGCGTCCCGATGACAGCGTGTCTGAACAGGCTGAAGGCGAACATGCCGATCATGCTGACGGTGAAAACGGCGATGTGATCGAAGGTGAAATCGTCGCCCGCGACGATCATGATGCGCCTGCGCCTGACGCCGCACAGGACAACACACATCACGACGAGCACCGTGAGCATCATCACGAAGTGCTGGCCGTTGACCCCGACGTCACGGTGGAAGCCGACGACGACCAGCCGCGTGCTGAGGGTGAAACGCAGGCGCGCGAGCGCTCGGATGAAGACGAAGACGATCACGGCGAAGAAGACGAAGAACAGCATGTCGAGCACATTGGCGGCGACGCCATGGAAGAAGTGCCCAACCGCTACCAGCGCCTGCGCCGCCAGTATAAAATCCAGGAAGTGATCAAGCGCCGTCAGGTGCTGCTCGTCCAGGTCGTGAAAGAAGAGCGCGGCAACAAGGGTGCAGCGCTGACCACCTATCTGTCGCTGGCCGGTCGCTATTCGGTGCTCATGCCCAACACGGCACGTGGTGGTGGCATTTCGCGCAAGATCACGGATGCTGCCGACCGCAAGCGTCTGAAGTCCATCGCTCAGGAACTCGAAGTGCCCGAGGGCATGGGCGTGATCCTGCGCACGGCGGGTGCCTCGCGCACCAAGCAGGAAGTGCGTCGCGACTTTGAATATCTGCTGCGCATGTGGGAAACCGTACGCGAGCTGACGCTGAAATCCTCGGCCCCTTGCCTCGTCTATGAGGAAGGTTCGCTGATCAAGCGCGCGATCCGCGACCTCTACAACAAAGACATCGACGATGTGACGGTCTCGGGCGAAGAAGGCTTCCGCGAGGCACGCGAATTCATGCGCCTGCTGATGCCAAGCCACGCCAAGAATGTGCAATTGTGGCGCGAGCCGCAGGCGCTCTTTGCCAAAGCTGGCGCGGAAGCGCAGCTCGATGCCATGTTCTCCAACAATGTTACGCTGAAGTCGGGTGGCTATATTGTCATCAACCAGACTGAAGCGCTGGTCGCCATTGACGTGAACTCGGGTCGCTCGACCCGCGAACATAATATCGAAGACACGGCCTTGCGCACCAATTTGGAAGCGGCTGATGAAGTCGCCCGCCAATTGCGTCTGCGCGATCTGGCCGGCCTCATCGTGGTCGATTTCATCGACATGGAAGAAGGCCGCAACAATCGTGCGGTTGAGCGGCGCATCAAGGATGCGCTGAAGAATGATCGCGCCCGCATTCAGGTCGGCCGCATCTCGCATTTCGGCCTGCTCGAAATGTCGCGCCAGCGCATTCGCACCGGCGTTCTGGAAGGCTCGACGATCATCTGCCAGCATTGCGCAGGCTCTGGCAATGTGCGCGCCACCTCGTCCATCTCGCTGCATGTCATGCGCGTCTTGGAAGATGCGCTGGTCAAGAATGCGATGCATAATATCATCGTGCGCACGCGCTCTTATGTGGCGCTGTATATTCTCAACCAGAAGCGCGCTCATCTGCGCGCGCTGGAAGAGCGCTTTGGTGTGCAGATCACGGTGGAAGCCGATGATACGCTGACCGGCACGACCTATCATGCGCTGGAGCGCGGCGATCTCGCTTCACCGCCCATTTCCTACGAAAAGAAGGAACTGGTCCGCGTCGATTCCATCCCCATGTCCGATGAGGAATTTGAGGACGAGGTCGAGGACGACGAAGACGACACAGAAGGCGAAACCGAAGCCCGCACCGAAACAGAAGGTCGTGGCGATGGTGAAACCGCTGACGAGCGCGGCAAGCGCCGCCGTCGTCGTCGCCGTCGTGGACGCGGTGACCGTTCAACCATTGATCCCGATGCACCGCAGCCTTCTGACGATGGCCTGCATGTCATGGCCGAAATCGGCGGTGATATTACGCGCCGCGCCGATGATGGTGATGGCGAAGTCGACACGGCTGAAGCCGAAGGTTTTGATGCCGAAGCACAGGGTGAAGGCGATCCGATGCGCCGCCGTCGTCGCTCGCGCCGTGGTGGTCGCAACCGCCGCCGTGATGGCACGGAACGCCGCGATGGTGACGCGCCGCGTGAACATGCTGACGCGCATGTGAGCGAAGCAGCTGCACCGGTCGCAGCGCCTGCTGCTGAAGCGCCTGTCGCACCAGCCTGGGATTGGGCACCGATTGCGGCCTCTGCACCGAGCCAAGACAACAAGCCTGCCGAGGTGAAAGCCTCCATGCCGGTGGAACATGCAGCTGAGCCCGCACGCCATGACGAGCAGGCCTCAGTGCCGCGCGCCGAGCCTTTGCCGGAGGCCCCTGTTGGCCCCAAGCGCTCAGGCTGGTGGAGCCGCGCCAAACAGACGTTTGGTGGCACCTAAAAAAACAAAAGGCCCGCTTCATGCGGGCCTTTTTTTCGCGCCTCAGCGATTGGTCTTTGGCAGCCATTCGCTCATGCGTCGCACACCCTCGACAATATCGGCTTCACGCCCAGCAAAAGACAGGCGCATGTAATGCGCGCCGCGCTCGCGATCAAAATCGAGACCCGGGGTCGCGGCCACACCTGCTTCGTTCAGCATGCGCTTGCAAAATGCACTCGCATCATCTGTCAGATGGCTGATGTCGACATAGACATAAAATGCGCCATCGACGGGATGAAATTTTCCCAATCCGATCCTTGGCAAATGTTCCATCAGATAAGCGCGACTGCGCCCATAGGATTGTTTGGTCGCCTCCAGCTCATCGCGTGCGTCAAACACCGCCTCGGCTGCGATCTGACTGAGATAGGGCACAGAAATCGCCATGGATTGCTGCAGACGCTCAACCGAGCGCACGAGCGTTTCGGGCAGCACAAGCCAGCCGATGCGCCAGCCCGTCATGCAGAAATATTTCGAGAACGAATTGACGATGATCGCCGAGTCGGAAAATGCCAGCGCCGTTTGCGCGGGCGCGTCATAGGTTAGTCCGTGATAAATTTCATCCGAGATGAAGGCGATGCCCAGACGATCACAGGTCTCGCAAATCTCGCGCAATGTGTCGGGCGACATCATCGTGCCGGTCGGATTGGCCGGGCTCATCAGCAAAATGCCGTCGAGTTTTTCTTGAGCGTGCGCCGCCTCGATCATCTGCGCTGTGACGACATGGCGGGTCGAGGAATCGGTTGCGATGGTCACACAGGTGATGCCAAGCGCTTCCAGAATATTGCGATAGGCAGGATAGCCCGGTGCGGCAATGGCCACGCGCGCGCCAGCATCAAACAGCGCCAGAAAGCTCAGAAGAAAGCCCGGCGACGACCCCGTGGTCACCGCGATGCGCGCCGCTGGCACATCAACGCCATAGGTCTCCCGGTAAAAATCGGCGATGCGCTGGCGCAAGCTTGGCAGTCCGAGCGCTTGCGTATAGCCGACGCGCCCCTGCGCCAACGCATGCTGCGCGGCCTTGCGGGCAGCCTCTGGCACGGGTGCGCCGGGTTCGCCGACTTCCATATGAATGACGCTGCCGCCAGCTTTCTCGCGTTCTGTGGCCGCGCTCATCACATCCATGGCGATGAACGGGGCGATGCGCGAGCGCAAAGAGGGTGTGACCGGGTGAGAACTCATCTGCTGAAAGCCAATTCAGGTTCCGTCCCTGCCCCGCTCGCGCCATAATAGCCACGTTGAGATCAGGGGCGGATGATTCCGCTTGCGACGGAAACCAAGATTCATGACCGCGAGCCCGACCCATATGCCAGCCCACGCCTCGAGCCCTAGCAGGCTCGCGCGCCGTGCGCCAGTGCGTCGCGCGTTTGGGTTCTGTGCGGCCCTTCTGGCGGCACTGCCAAGCCTGCCAGCGTCCGCCCAGCAAAGGCCCAACATCATTCGCGATGCCGAGATCGAACAATTGATGCGCGAATATACTGCGCCGATTTTTCGCGCGGCAAAAATCAATACGGGTGCGACGCGGATTTTTCTGATTGGCGATCGCTCCTTCAATGCATTCGTGGCCAATGGGCAAAAGATCTTCATCAATGTCGGCGCCCTGATGGAATCCAAGACGCCCAACGAAATCATTGGCGTTCTGGCGCATGAGAGCGGCCATATTGCGGGTGGTCATCTGTCGCGTCAGCGTCAGGAACTGGCGCGCGCGCAAATTCTGATGGTGGCTGGCATGCTGATGGGTGCGGGCGCTGTGGTGGCTACCGCGCGCTCGGGCCCTTATGGTCGTGTGGGCTCGGATGGCGTGGGCACGATGGGTGCGCTGCTCGGCCCCGCTGAAATGGTGCGCCGCTCGCTGCTCGCCTATCAGCGCGGCGAAGAACAGGCGGCTGATCGTGCGGCGGTGAATTATCTCTCTGCGACCGGCCAATCCGGACAGGGACTGCTCACCACGCTCGAGCGTTTTCAGAATGACGCCTTGTTCAAAACCTCGCAGCTTGATCCCTATACATTGTCGCATCCACTGCCCAATGATCGCATTTCAAGCCTGCAGGCGGCGGTCAAAGCAGCCCCCGCATTTTCCTCCAAAGACGCGCCCGCCATCCAGGCGCGCCACGATCTGATGCGCGCCAAATTGTTTGGCTTTGTGGCACCAGCCACTGAAGTCGCGCGCCGCTATCCGGTCTCCGACAATTCCCTGCCAGCGCGATATGCCCGCGCGATATCGGCCTATAAAGTCGGGAAGCTGGATGTCGCCCTGGCACAAGTGGATGCACTGATCGCAGCCCAGCCCGGCAATCCCTATTTCCAGGAGTTCAAGGGCCAAGCCCTGATGGAGAGCGGGCGGGCCGCCCAATCCCTGCCCTATCTGCGCCGGGCGCTGGGCCTCACCCCGGACGCCATGCCGATCAAAGTGCTGCTAGGCCATGCCTTGATCGGCACAGGCAGTGCCGCTGACGCCAAAGAGGCGACGGCGCTCCTCATGCAGGTGGTGCAGCGTGAGGATGATTACGCCGAGGCCTGGGGCTTTCTGGCCATGGCCTATGAGCGGCGCGGCGATACGCCCAATGCCCAGCTGGCCTCCGCCCAAGCGCTCTTCTTGCAAGGCAATATGGTGGCCGCCCGGACCCAGGCGGATCGCGCGCAAAAACAATTTGCTCGCGGCTCTCCGGGCTGGCTCAAAGCCGACGATATTTTGAATTATCGTCCCCCCACATTCGACTGAGCGGGCGCGCCGCGCTAAGTCTGTCCAAAGATCATAGTGAGCCGCCCCCGGCTTAGGAGAGCCCCATGTTGTTCATCGCCCGCTGTGCTGCCGCCCTTGGTCTGGGAGCTGCCCTCCTGATCGGACCGGCCATGGCACAGGATTTTTCCGCCCCGCAGAAAAAGCAGATCGAAGAGATCGTGCGCGACTATCTCCTGTCCAATCCGGAGATCCTGCGTGATGCCTATGCGGCGCTCGAAACCAAACAGGCGCGCGCCGAAGCCGAACAGCGCGCGGATGCGCTGAAGACCTATAAAGACCTGCTGACGAAATCGCCCTATCAGGCCAATGTCGGCAATCCCAAAGGGAAGGTCACGCTGGTCGAATTCTTCGATTACAATTGCGGCTATTGCAAACAGGCCCTCCCCGACCTCCAGCGCTTGATGAAGGAAGATGGAGATGTGCTTGTTGTCCTGAAAGATTTTCCGGTTCTGGGACCAGGGTCCGTGGAGGCGGCGCAAGTTGCCATTGCGGTCAAGAAACAGCTGCAGGGCGAGAAATTCTGGGCCTTTCACGTGAAGCTTCTGGGCACGCGCGGCCAGGTCGGCAAGGCGCAGGCGCTGGCGGCAGCGCGTGACAGCGGCGTCGATATGGACCGGCTCGCCAAGGATATGGACGGGCCAGAGGTCCAAGCCACCCTGCAGGAAAGCGCCAAACTGGCCGATGCGCTGAACCTGACCGGCACGCCGACCTATGTCGTGGGCGATGAGGTCGTGGTGGGTGCGGTTGGCTACGGGCAGATCAAGAGCAAGCTGGATAATGTCCGCAAATGCGGCAAGGCGGTTTGTGGGTAGGCTCCGCCAACAGGGGAAGCCTGCGCCACTGGATTGCCGCGTCGGGCTAAAGCCCTCCTCGCAATGACGAGCCCCCAAGAGCCCGGTCGGGCCTGTGGGAGTCCCTGTTATGACGGGGGAACAGGCTTCCATCAGCCCGTTAACCGGTTTAAGAGACTCCCCTCCTAAAGAGGGGCTCACGCTTTGAGTCTCCCCCTCCCCATGGCGCCCGATTGGTCCTCGTGATGCATACTGTCCATGTCCTCAATGGTCCGAACCTGAACCTGCTGGGTTCTCGCGAACCTGCGACCTATGGTACGGTGACGCTGGCTGACATTGAAGCGCGTCTGCAGGCGCGTTGCGATGGGCTTGGCCTGAAGCTTGTCTTTCGCCAGTCGAACCATGAAGGCGAGCTGGTGACATGGGTACAGGAAGCGGGACGCGCGAGCGAGCCTGTGATCCTCAATGCGGGCGCTTACACGCACACATCCATCGCGCTGCATGATGCCATTCGTGGCGCAGCCGCGCATGTGATTGAAGTCCATCTGTCGAACGTGCATGCGCGCGAAGACTTTCGTCATCAGTCGATGATTTCCGCTGTCGCCGCCGGGGTGATCCTCGGCTTTGGCGCTCTTTCCTATGATCTCGCACTTGATGCGCTGATCACCCAATCCAAAAGCAAGAGCTAAACCTCCATGAAGAAGCCCGTGAAAAAGACCAAGGCTCCGGCAAAAGCCAAAAAGGCTGTCGCTAAGACTGTTGCCAAGCCTGCAGCAAAGCCTGCAGCAAAGCCTGCAGCAAAGCCTGCAGCAGCAAAGCCCGCGAAGAAAGGCCCGATTGGCGGCTTTGATCCGGCTTTGATCGAGATGGTGGCCGAGATCGTGTCGCGTCTGGATCTGTCAGAAGTGGAAGTGGAACGCGGCGGCATGCGCGTGCGTGTGGCACGTCAGCTGAGCTCTGGTCATTCGATCAGCATGGCGCCTGCCCATCACGCGCCCGCCGCTGTGATCGCGCCCCCGCCTGTGGCTGCTGCGGCCCCCGCACCAGTGGCAGCACCTGCCGCCGATCATTCGGGCGCTGTGAAGTCGCCGATGGTGGGCACGGCTTATTTCCGTCCTAGCCCCGACGCCAAGCCCTTCATTGAAGTGGGCTCCAAGGTCAAGGAAGGCCAGAAACTGCTCCTCATCGAAGCGATGAAGACATTTAACGAGATCGTCGCCCCGCGTGGTGGCACGGTTACCGCGATCCTCGTCGAAGACGGCGAGCCGGTCGAATATGGCCAGTCCATGCTGGTCATCGAATAAGGGCAACGGCTTCAGAAAGAACAGACATGTTCGACAAGATCCTCATTGCCAATCGCGGCGAAATCGCGCTGCGCATTCTGCGCGCAGCAAAAGAACTCGGCATTGCAACAGTTGCCGTTCATTCCACCGCTGATGCGGAAGCCATGCATGTGAAGCTGGCGGATGAGAGCGTGTGCATCGGCCCGCCCGCTGCGCGCGACAGTTATCTCAACATTCCAGCGCTTCTCTCGGCCTGCGAAATCACCGGCGCGGATGCGATCCATCCGGGCTATGGCTTTCTGTCCGAAAATGCGCGCTTTGCCGAAATTCTGGCCGAGCACAACATTGGCTTCATCGGTCCCAAGGCGGAACATATCCGCATCATGGGCGACAAGATCGAAGCCAAGCGCACAGCCCTCGCGCTCGGCATCCCTTGCGTGCCAGGCTCAGAAGGCGGCATCGACAGTGACGAGCAGGCGATCCGCGTTGGCCGCGAAATCGGCTTTCCAGTTCTCGTGAAAGCAGCCGCAGGTGGTGGTGGTCGCGGCATGAAAGTCGCGCGCACCGAAGCTGATCTGCTGAACGCGCTCCATACAGCCAAGCAGGAAGCCAAAGCCGCTTTTGGTGATGACGCTGTCTATCTCGAAAAATATCTCGAGAAACCGCGCCATATCGAAATCCAGATTTTGGGTGACGGCAAAGGCAATGCCATTCACTTGGGCGAACGCGATTGCTCATTGCAGCGCCGTCATCAAAAAGTGCTGGAAGAAAGCCCCTCGCCCGCGCTCAACGCTGAACAGCGTGCCGAGATCGGCGAGATCTGTGCGGCAGCCATGCGCAAGCTGCAATATTCTGGCGCCGGCACGATCGAGTTTCTCTATGAAGACGGGCGTTTCTATTTCATCGAGATGAACACGCGCATTCAGGTCGAGCATCCGGTGACAGAAATGATCACCGGCATTGATCTGGTGAACGAGCAAATCCGCATTGCGGCTGGTTCGCCTTTGTCGATCCGTCAGGAAGATGTGCGCTTTGAAGGCGCGGCGATTGAATGCCGCGTCAATGCAGAGCATCCCGCCACCTTCCGTCCCTCGCCGGGCAAGATCGCCTATTACCACCCCCCGGGTGGCTTGGGTGTGCGCGTCGATTCAGCGGTCTATCAGGGCTACACGATCCCGCCCAATTATGACTCGCTGGTTGGCAAGCTGATCGTGCATGGCCGCAACCGCACCGAAGCCTTGATGCGCCTGCGCCGTGCGCTCGATGAGTTCATCGTCGATGGCATCGACACAACCCTGCCGCTGTTTCGCACGCTGGTGCGCAACGGCGATGTGCAAAATGGCGACTATGACATTCATTGGCTGGAAAAGTTCCTGGCCAAGGGTGGCATGGACGGCGAATAGGCCAATCCCCCTCTCCCATATGCGGGAGAGGGTGTCATGCGCAGCATGACGGGTGAGGGAGAGTGCGGTTGCCCCGCCCTCATCCGGTTGCCTCCGGCAACCACCGTCTCCCGCCAGCGGGAGAAGGGTTGACGCCGCCCCGTCTCCACCCCACCTTCCCCCCATGACCACGCCACTTCCCCATGACGAGCGACCTGCGGAGATTACGCCGCAGATTTTGTTGCGCGCCTATGCGATTGGCATGTTTCCCATGTCGGAAGGCGCTGACGATCCGTCGGTCTTTTGGGTCGATCCGGAAATGCGCGGGATTTTTCCGCTCGACAAAATGATCATCTCGAAAAGCTTGGCCAAAGCGATCCGCGCCGATCGCTTTGAAGTGCGCGTCGATGATGATTTTGATGCGGTGATCGATTCATGCGCCGCCGATGCACCCGACCGCCACAATACGTGGATCAATCAGCGCATTCGCAAACTCTATCGCGACCTGTTTGATTTCGGCTTCGTCCATACGGTCGAAACTTTTCTCGATGGCGAGCGCGTGGGCGGACTCTATGGCGTGAAAATCGGTGGTGCGTTTTTTGGTGAAAGCATGTTTCACCGCGCCACCGATGCATCAAAGGTTGCGCTGATGCATCTTGTTGCGCGGCTGCGCGCGGGCGGTTTTCGCCTGCTCGACACACAATTTGTCACGCCACATCTGATGACGCTGGGTGCCATCGAAGTGCCGCGCGACGCCTATCATGTGATGCTGGATGATGCGATTGGACGCAGTGCGGATTTCTTTGTCTGGCCGAAAGGCGAGCGCGTCGAAGGACAGCGCATTCTCGACATTCTCAAAGACTAGCGGCCGCCTGGAATATTTCCCGGTGGCAAGGCAATTGGTGCTTCGCGCGCTGTGGGCAGACGCGCAGGTGCGTTTTGTGGCTGTGGCGCAAGCGGTTGTGCGGAGCTGGGTGCTTCGATCACCGGCAAAGCCGGAAGTGCTGAGGCTGGCGGCGTGGCTGGTCCGCGCAAGCCTGGAGGGGCGCCCACTTCGATGGCATTGCCCAGTGGCGCAACAGCGCCAGGAATGGTCGGCGCGGCTTGGCGCGCAGGCTGCTGGCGCTGGGCCGGTGTGCGCTCTGCGGGTGGTGCGCTATCACGCAAATCAGCCGTTTCAGGCGGCGTCACGATAATATCTTTGCCGCCACGACAATCGGTGAGCCAAGCGTCATAGACAGGATGCTCAATCGCATGCAGGCCCGGGCTTGCCGCAAACATCCAGCCCGAAAAAATGCGTTTCATCGCACTGGCGGCGGGCACTTCATCAACTTCGACAAAGCTGGTGGTTTGCGGCGCTTCCGTGGGCGGGCGCGTGTAGCAGACGCGTGGCGTGATCTGGATCGTGCCAAATTGCACGGTCTCGTCAATCGCCACATCGAATGTGATGATGCGCCCGGTGATCTTGTCGAGACCAGCAAAGACGGCGGTCGGATGTTTGATCTTGTCAGCCTGCGCAGCACCAAGCCCGCCAGCGAAAGCCACAGCGACGAGAACGAGGCGCAAGAGTGAAGATGCTTTGATCATGCTCGGATTGTCATGCGGGCCAGATGAGGCGGAAACATGGCTCCGCTAAGGACAGGCTTATTGGCCAGGCGTCCAGGCCTGGTAATCGCCTGTGGCTGAGGGACGCTGGCCGGAGGCCAGTGTCGAGCCCGCGGGACGATAGGCATTGGCCGTGCCGGTCTGGTTCGCCTCAAACGGCAATTCCCATTCACGGGGCTCATAATCTTCCTGCGAGGGCGGTGTGTCGACCGTATAGCGCAGCCAGCCATACCAGCCAGTTGGGACTGCCGAGCCATCCGTCACGCCGCTATAGATCACCCAGCGGCGCACATAGCCCAGCGCCGGGTCCACGGCCGCATTCTTGGTCTGGTAGTAGAGATTGCCAAACTCATCCTGGCCGACGAGCTCGCCATTGCGCCAGGTGTGGAAACGCGTGTTGAGCGTCTGCCCATTCCACCAGGTCAAAAGCTGTAGGAGCCAGTTCGGCATGAGAATCCCCGTCGCGCGATCACTTCGCGGGGCGGAATATGGCCCGCGCACCCTGCCCTGTCCAGCCGGACCCGCCAAAAAACGGCCATCGATTCGTAGGGGGCCGCTAGAGACCAGCCAAGACACTCGAATCAAGGCCGATTCGAGCTTGCGCCAAGGGAAACCGAGCGAAAACAAGGCACCAATTGGACGCCTTTGCGCCTGCCCCAAAGGACCGCCGCGCGCAACTGGCCACAAGTTTTGCCCCTCCGATAGCGGGCCTATGTGTCTCCAAAAGCTCGCTTATCACATGCTGCCAACAGGCCAGCCGCCCGGGTCTCGGGCGAAATCGCTATAGTTAACAAGGGTTTGCAGAGTGGGCGGGGAAACCATCCCCAATCTCCACAGGCAGCACAACATCTAGTCTTTTCATCAAATCGAAACACAAGACCTTGACGAGAGCGCCATCTCGGTTCACTTTGACTTCATCGCTGATTGCCGCTTGCAACGCGCCGGAAACGGCTGTGCGCCAGGGGGGTAAAAAGGAAGGCAGAAGCGCCCCCAACGAGGCGCGCTGCCTTTGAGTGTTCCGGCCGTTTCACAAGAGCGGACGGCCAGTTTTGTCATTGAAAAGTGTTTTGGGAATCAGGGCTGCCGACCGCGGCCCCGCGGGGACGAGTGACCCCGTGTGACTGACAGGGAAGACGTGAATGCGCATTGAGCGGCGATATACCAAGGCTGGCCAGGGTCCTTACGCGGGCATTGAATTCCGCAAAGGCAAGAGCGAGATCCGCAATCCGGATGGCTCGGTCGTCTTCTCACAAGACAATATTGACGTGCCCGCGACCTGGAGCCAAGTGGCGACAGACGTCATCGCCCAGAAATACTTCCGCAAGGCCGGCGTGCCGGCCCGCCTGAAGAAGGTGGAAGAGAACGATGTGCCGTCCTTCCTCTGGCGTTCGGTCGCTGATGAAGCCGACCTCGAAAAGCTGCCCAAGGAAGAGCGCTACGGCTCGGAAAAAACCGCCACAGACGTGTTCCATCGTCTGGCCGGCGCTTGGACCTATTGGGGTTGGAAGGGCAAGTATTTCAATTCCGAAGACGATGCGCTCGCCTTCTATGAAGAACTCTGCTCGATGCTCGCGCGCCAGATTGCTGCGCCGAATTCGCCGCAATGGTTCAACACCGGCCTGCATTGGGCCTATGGTATTGATGGTCCGGGCCAGGGCCATTTCTATGTCGACTACAAGACCGGCAAGCTGACCGCGTCGAAGTCGTCCTACGAACATCCCCAGCCGCACGCTTGCTTCATTCAGTCGGTCGCTGACGATCTCGTCAACGAAGGCGGCATTATGGATCTGTGGGTGCGTGAAGCGCGCCTCTTCAAGTATGGCTCGGGCACCGGCTCGAACTTCTCCAAGCTGCGCGGCGAAAGCGAAAAGCTGTCGGGCGGTGGCAAGTCATCTGGCCTGATGTCCTTCCTCAAGATCGGCGACCGCGCGGCGGGCGCGATCAAGTCGGGCGGCACCACGCGTCGTGCGGCCAAGATGGTTGTGGTTGATGCCGACCATCCAGATATCGAATCCTACATCGACTGGAAGGTGAAGGAAGAAGAGAAGGTCGCCTCGCTCGTTGCAGGTTCCAAAATCGTCAAGAAGCACATGAAGGCCATTCTCAAGGCCGCCGTGAATTGCGAAGGCGATGGCGATGATTGCTACAACCCGGAAAAGAATCCGGCTCTGAAAAAGGCGATCAAGCTCGCACGCCGCGATGCGGTTCCAGACAGCTATATCAAGCGCGTCTTGCAATTCGCCAAGCAGGGCTACACGGACATCCAGTTCGACACCTATGACACCGACTGGGATTCAGAAGCCTATCTGACGGTGGCTGGCCAGAACTCGAACAATTCGGTGCGTGTCACCGATGACTTCCTGCGCGCCGTTGAAACGGACGCCGACTGGAACCTGATGCGCCGCACCGACGGCAAGGTTCACAAGACGCTGAAGGCCCGCGATCTGTGGGAAAAGATTGGCTTCGCCGCTTGGGCGTCGGCCGATCCCGGCCTGCAGTACGACACGACCATCAACGACTGGCACACCTGCCCGGAATCTGGCCGCATCAATGCGTCCAATCCGTGCTCGGAATATATGTTCCTCGACGATACGGCCTGCAATCTTGCCTCGCTCAATCTGCTGACCTTCCGCGATCCCAAGACGGGTGAATTCGACATTGTCGCTTACGAACATGCTGTTCGTTTGTGGACGGTTGTGCTCGAAATCTCGGTGCTGATGGCGCAGTTCCCGTCCAAGGAAATCGCACAGCTCTCGTACGAGTACCGCACGCTGGGTCTGGGCTATGCCAACGTTGGCGGCCTGCTCATGTCGTCTGGCTTCAGCTATGATTCCGATGAAGGCCGCGCGATCTGCGGCGCTCTGTCGGCGATCATGACAGGCGTGTGCTACGCAACCTCGGCTGAAATGGCCAAGGAACATGGTGCTTTCCCCGGCCACAAGCCGAACAAGGACCATATGCTGCGCGTCATCCGCAATCATCGCCGCGCCGCGCATGCGCTGTCGGATGGCTATGAAAAGCTCTCCATCGCGCCGGTGCCGCTGGATCATGCCACGCTCAATGGCATGAAGCAGAATGGCAAGCTGTTCGTGGAACGCGCCAAGCATGCCTGGGATCAGGCTTTGGCTTTGGGTGAAAAGCACGGCTATCGCAATGCGCAGGTTTCGGTCGTTGCCCCAACCGGCACGATTGGTCTGGTCATGGATTGCGACACGACCGGCATTGAGCCTGACTTCGCGCTGGTGAAATTCAAGAAGCTCGCGGGCGGTGGTTATTTCAAGATCATCAACCGCGCGGTTCCTGAAGCCCTGCGTGCGCTTGGCTATAGCGAAGCACAGCTGGCGGAAATCGAAGCTTTCGCCGTGGGTCATGCCTCGCTGCGTCAGTCGCCGGGCATCAACCATTCAACGCTGCGCGCCAAGGGCTTTACCGACGCGAAGCTCGAAGAGCTTGAGAAGACGCTGGCCAGCGCCTTCGACATCAAGTTCGTCTTCAACAAATGGTCGCTGGGTGCAGACTTCCTGACAGGCGCTTTGAAAGTGCCAGCCGAGAAGCTCGACGATCCGTCGTTCGAACTGCTGCCGTTCCTGGGCTACACCAAGTCCGAGATCGAAATGGCCAACACGCATGTGTGTGGCGCGATGACGCTGGAAGGCGCACCGCACCTCAAGGTGGAACATTATGCGGTCTTCGATTGCGCCAATCCGTGCGGTCGCACGGGCAAGCGTTATCTGTCGGTGGATAGCCACATTCGCATGATGGCTGCCGCTCAGCCCTTCATCACGGGTGCGATCTCCAAGACGATCAACATGCCCAATGATGCGACGGTTGAGGATTGCAAGGAGGCTTATGTTCTCTCCTGGCGTCTCGCACTGAAGGCCAATGCGCTCTATCGCGATGGCTCGAAGCTTTCGCAGCCACTCAACTCGCAGCTCATCTCCGATGACGAAGATGAAGATGACGATACGATGGAAGCGCTGGCTGCCATGCCTGTGGCAGCACGCGCATCGGCGGTCGCTGAAAAGATTGTCGAGCGCATTGTGGAACGTGTGGAGCGCACGCGCGAGCGTGAGCGTCTGCCTGATCGCCGCAAGGGTTACACCCAGAAGGCGGTTGTGGGTGGCCACAAGGTCTATCTGCGCACCGGCGAATATCAGGATGGTCGCATCGGCGAGATCTTCATCGACATGCACAAGGAAGGCGCTGCCTTCCGCTCGTTGATGAATAATTTTGCCATCGCCATCTCGGTCGGCCTGCAGTATGGCGTGCCGCTCGAAGAATATGTCGATGCTTTCACCTTCACCCGCTTCGAGCCAGCTGGCTTCGTGCAGGGCAATGACGCGATCAAGAATGCGACGTCGATCCTCGACTATGTGTTCCGTGAACTCGCCATTTCCTACCTCGGCCGCAACGATCTGGCCCATGTCGACCCCTCCGACATCGGCTCGACCGCCATCGGCAAGGGCGAAGACCAGGGTCGCGCGCCCAACACCAGCTCGCAGCAATTGGTCTCGCGCGGTTTCATCCGCTCGAAGACTGACAAGCTGATGGTTGTCCATGGCGGCGCCGAAGGCCTTGCCACGGTTGGCGCAACGGCCTTGAAGAGCGAAGTGTCTTACCGCGAGGAAATCGCGGTGACCACGGAACTCGACACGCTCGACTGGCAGGCACCATCTGCAAAGGCGACCGGCCCATCGGTGGCCGACAAGCGCGCGGAAGCGCGCATGAAGGGTTATGTCGGCGAAAGCTGCCCGGAATGCGCCAACTTCACGCTGGTGCGCAACGGCACCTGCCTGAAGTGCGACACCTGCGGCTCGACAACGGGCTGCTCGTGATTTGAGCGGTCTCAAAAATTATAGTCAGCCCGGCGGAAACGCCGGGCTTTTTTTTAGGAAATTTCACGATGATAAATTTTGATTCAATGAACGAAACAGATGTGCGCGAAGTGATCGTCCGACCGCTTCTAAACCGCCTCGGTTACGAGTATGGGACGAAAGCTCATATTCGAACCGAGGTCCATTTAACTTACGACCGAGCCTTCCTCGGCAGGAAGAACAAGGCGAAAGATCCTCGCCTCATGGGCAGAGCCGACTACATTTGCGATGCCGTATCCTTTGGAAGATGGATCGTTGAAGTAAAATCGCCTCAAAACCCACTCACGCACGATGACGTGGAGCAAGCACACACATATGCTGCTCATCCTCAGGTAGCAGCAATATATTTTCTGCTGACCAATGGAAAGGAATTCTCACTTTACATAACAGGCCAACTTGAAGCACCATTGTTGTCGTGGCGCTACGCCGAAACAGAGTCTAAATTTTTAAATCTCCTAAACATCTTAGGTTATGATGCGATTTGCCGAACAAAATCCCGCTTGTTACACGATACTCAAAAGCCCCTGGGGAAAGGTTTGAAATCTAATCATAAGATTATCGGTGGCGAGGTAGTATACGGACCGCATGTATCAAATCATCCACTATTCAAGACAGACGTGATGAACGGAATGGTCGGCGGCATCACTGGTGTGGCAGTTGATCGCGATAAGGATGGGAGACTATGCGCCGAAGTTAGCGTCCGCAGTCCCTACCAACAACTCTCGTCGTTGAATGCGTTAGCCGGAATAAAAAACTTCAAATTCTTCTGTGCCGACGAGTTCATCTCCGATGATCCAGACGCTCCATCGATCTTCCAAAATACGATATCTGCCAAGCTTGAACCTGGCATAAAGGCTAGCCTATTTCCGGGAATGGAAATCCCACTGCCATTTGGTTTCGACGTTAAGGCCTATACAGAAGCAACCGGATTCGTTCAGGAAAATGAATTTCGTGGGGTCGCAGCTTTTGACTTTGACTATACAATTATAAAAGGAGAGCCGACGGGTGACCCGCGTCTGGATTTATTAGGCAGTCAAATTGGAAATAAATTGCACATAGACGGGTCCGCCGAATTTCGAATTCTAATTGACAATTAGACGTGAACCCAAACACGTTCGCTCTTTCATTCTCCTAGAGGGAGAAGGTGGTAATGCAGTGGCCGGTTGAGGGGTTACCCTCTAGCCGCATGAAGCTTCAACCCTCACCCCGCTGCATGCGCAGCGACCCTCTCCCTCTGGGAGAGGGTACCTCCTCAGTCGCTCGCAATGACGAAGGAGGAGCAACCCGCCAGCCTCGTCATTGCGAGGAGCGTAGCGACGAAGCAATCCATGGCGGTGCTCTCAATCCTGCAAGACGCGACCATGGATTGCCACGTCGGCCTGACGGCCTCCTCGCAATGACGAAGGAGAAGCGACCCGCCAGCCTCGACATTGCGAGGAGCGTAGCGACGAAGCAATCC
>CANGBC010000014.1 GCA_947452005.1 Beijerinckiaceae bacterium
TAAGAACTTCTACCTGCCGAAGTTTGGCGACAATCTCTTCCGCCTTGTGCCTTTTCCTAGCCATGCGCATTCCTCCTCAAGGCTCATAAGCCATACATCAGGGAGGACCACTTTTCAGGGGGCAGGCCAGTCAATCGAGTCCAGACCTGCCGAATGAGGATAGCCCAACCAGCTCGCCTGTCGCGGCGCCGGGCGCCATGACATGACGTCCAGCTTGTTCATATGGGTCGAGCCGCCGAGCTCGAACAACATATCAAGATCATCACTGGCGATGAGTTGCGCGGCGTCCCTATTGCCTATCACCGGCTCATGACGGAAATGCTCGACATGTTGAGCAATCATCGTCTGAACCGGATCAATGGCGGATGTCGACCACGAATAGCAAAAAACCTCAAACCGCTTTTGATCCAGCTTCTGCAGCAATGGCCAGACAAAATAGCTGACCGGATGATTGCGCAAATCCGACGACATAAAGCCCAAGCGAATACGCGCCCGCCCTATGAGCGCGGGGCGCGCTGGCAGGGGCGACAAGGCAGCAAAGGAATCGATCTGTCGGCCACAGGAGTGGTGACAATTGAGGAGATGAATGCGGTCTTCGGGGGTGATCACCCGCCCCATCATGCCATGGAGCGCCGCGACCTGATTTTGCCGCGCCCATTCGGCGCATAAATCGCGGAAGGAGCCCATGGACGCCAAGCGTTCGTAATCCGTGACCCGCGCCAGGATTTCATAAATATCCTTGATCTTGTTTTTTGGTTTGGGGACAAGCTGAAGTGCGCGCAAAATAATCTGATAGGCTTCTTCAATATGATGCGCCTCTTGCGGGCCGCGTGTCCGCTGCAAGCGATTGGCGAGATCAACCATGGTCTCGAAATCATCTGGCGCGCGTCGCAAGACTTCGCGGTACAAATCAACAGATTTGGAACCATCCAAAGCCGCGACCGTATGGGCCAACTCACGCCAGAGCATGATATGATCAGGCGACGCCTTCAGTTGCTCTTGCAACCAGACAATCAATTCCTTGTGGCGACCCTGCCGACGCTCCACCACAGCACGCAAGCGAATGATGCGATCATCAAGTCCGAATTTTTCGACCGCCCGCACAGATTCTTCGAGCGCTTCTTTCTGTTGGCCTATTTCTTCCAGAAACCAGCTGAAATCGATGACTGCATCCAGATCATCCGGCGACCGCCTCGCGATCTCCCGATATTGCTGACCGGCTCCCGATAAATCTCCACTGCGTCGCAAAGCGACGGCATATCCGCGGCGGGCAACAAGATCATCCGGGCAGAGCCGCACCACCTCAGCCAGCAATTCAGCGGCTTCTTTCGTGTCTCCGCGCGGCAAGATCAGCCTCGCGCGCTCGCGCGCCGCGTCGAGCCAGACGGAGGAGCCTTTTTGCGCGATGCCCAGCGCACGCGAGAAACAAATCATCGCTTCTCCGGGCCGCCCCAGTTTCATGACGGCTTCGCCCAGCGCATATTCGAGGCCAGCATCTGTTCCGATGCCCAGCCCCTTGCGACACAGCGCTTCGGCTTCCGCCCAGCGGGATTCGGAAAGCGCCTGGCGGGCCTCGTCCAACAGCTGAGGTCGGAGATCATCTGGAAAAACAGAAACAGCGCGCGCAGGCGCAGCTTTTTTGCGCTTGGAAGACAATGAAAAAACCAATCAAAACATGAAAAGGGAAAATGAAAACGCCACCAAACTATGATGCACAGCCAAGGCAATCAAGGCTGCACAAGGCACCTGGAGACAATTAGGCAAAGCTTTGTTTGACAGCCGTTAAGGGAAGCCTAAAACGCTGACGTAGCGTCGAAAGCCTTGCTGATGAAATGTCGTTTCGTAACCTGTGTTGCTGTCGTCCTCAGCGCAGGCCCCAGCTTTGGAGCAGGCGATCCGCGCCGCTGCGAGCGTGAGGGGCAAGACTATGCCAACATCATGGCCCCCCGCACGGGTGCCCCTGCCCTGAAGCAGCCGCCGGGCCTGCCCATGCCCAATCAGCGAGACATGCGCCCTGAAACCATGCGGATGGCGCCCCATCAGGACGCCTATCGGCGCGCCTTTGAGGCCTGCATGGCCCGCGGCTGACGGTTTTGCCCCCCTTGAGGGCAAATAATCGCTCAAAAGAACCGGTCTTAGCTAAAGCATAACCTCTTGGCTCCGTTAATAGAACCGAAGCCTATCCTGCGTTACGCGCTGGATCGGGGTTCCTTGCCTGCCCCTCGGTTGGCAAGTGTTGCGTACCCCGAGTTCTGCGTCATGGCCCATCCGCTTGTCGGCAAATACGGATCGACCGATCTCACGGCTCTGGGGCCTGATGATCGCGTCTTCGTGCGCACTGAGATCAAGGATGTGCTGTCAGGCAAGGGCAAGCAGAAGCTGAGCCCCGAGGATCGCGTGATTCTGCTGCGCCTCTGGATGGAGACATTCGACCGTCCCAACGCACCTGCTGCCCCCGCAACGCCGGGCACCGCCCCCGCCAGCCCAACAGCGACACTGGCCAGCCTCAGGGCCAAGCCCGCGGCCAAACCGGCCCGACGCCTGCCCACGCTTCATATGCCGAAGTTCGAGACGATCCGCGCCGTTGTCGGGGCGCTGAGCATCCTGCGCATCCCGGATCTGCTTTTTATCGCCACATGTATCGCGATCACGATTGCCGTCATCATGCTGGGCTTCCACTCGATGAATGAAACCCACCGCGTGGAAGATGTGAAACGCGAGGCCGAGATTGTTGTCGCCTGGATCAAGGAAAATGGTGGCGACAAGCGGGGCGAAGATGATTTCAACCCTGCCGCCTGCAAGAAGACGGGTTCGGAAAACTGGAAGGCCTGCATTGCTGCCCTGACGGCGGGAGGCGGCCCCTTCGCCGACAAGAAAAATCGCTTCGAGGAATCGCGCGATTTCTTCGCCCCCAAATGTGACATGAGCAATCCCGACACTGTTGGAACCATCATCATCGAAAAAGGCACCATCCCACTTGGCTCCACGTCACTTGGTTATTCCGCCTTTGATGGAACTGAAAGCCTCGCCAAAGACATGATCGTGCGCGTGATCGTCTGTGGCCGCGGCTTTCATCTCATCAAAGTTGCCACCGAACTGACCTTCTGAGGGATGTGACACAATGAGCACGCCGACGAAGGACGAGACGACCGAGGCCCCAAAGCCTGCGCTCAAGACACCGCCTGCCAAGGCTGCGCCGAAAACGCCTGCGAGCCGGCCGCTGCGCCGCATCATCTATGATTGGCTCTACAAGCCAAAAGACGGTGTGCCGACGAGCAAGAAATTCGAAGACTGGCTGTCGATTCTGATCATCGCCAATATTGCCAGCATGATTCTGGAGACGATTCCCGCCCTTGCGCCCTTCGAGCGCTGGCTGAATTTCTTCGAATTGGTCTCAATCGTCATCTTTACGGCCGAATATCTTGTGCGCCTGCTCGTTGCGCCCGAAGATCCTGACTTCAAAGAGGCTGCGCATCCGCGCCTGAAATATCTCTTCTCATTCTTTGCCATCATTGATGCCTTGGTGATTGTGCCCTTCTATATGGGCTCGCTGGCAACATTTGATCTGCGCTTCTTGCGTATTTTGAGATTGCTGCGTTTGCTGAAACTGCTGCGCACCCTACTGCCAGCCTTTGAAGAATTTCGTCACCTCAATGAGGGCCGCACATTCCGCCAGCGGATTCATGCGCTCGTCTTCCCAAGCCCCTATGGGGGCGTCTTGCACCATTATTACGATCTCTTCGTTGTCGTCTGGGTGCTGATTTCGGTTCTGGCTGTCATTCTGGAATCGGTGGATTCGATCTATTATAATTTGTCGGTCGAATTCGTCCTTCTCGATGCCATTGCCGTGCTGGTCTTCTCGTTTGAATATTTGATGCGCTTTTATTCTTGCGTCGAAGAGCCGCGTTTCAAACGTCTCATTGTCGGGCGCATCAGCTATGTGACAAAGCCCGCTGCCATTATTGATTTTCTGGCGATTATTCCCTTCTTCCTCGAAGTCTTCTTGCATCATCTGATCGACTTGCGCTTCCTGCGCTCATTCCGATTGATGCGCCTGTTCAAACTCGCCCGCTATACGGGTTCGACCAATACGCTGTTCACCATCATCCGGCGTGAAGCGCCGATTCTGGCGACCTCGGCATTCACGCTCATGTTGCTCGTCGTGCTGGTGGCGAGCCTTGGCTATCTTTTTGAACATGAGGCGCAGCCCGATAAATTCGAAAATATTCCAACCGCAATTTATTGGGCGGTGATCACGCTGGCCTCAGTGGGTTATGGCGATATTTCGCCGGTCACGCCGATGGGCCGCTTTATGACGACGCTGATGGCACTCATTGGCCTTGGTCTGTTTGCTATTCCGGCATCAATCCTGTCATCGGCTTTCACACAAGAGCTGCAGTCCCAACGCCAAGCCGTTGAGAACCAGCTGTTTGAAATGCTTGATGATGGCGTCTTGTCGGATGAAGAGCATGAAGAGGTCGAAAAGCTCGCGCGCAAGATGAATATGTCGGAAGACCAGCTTGAGATTCTGATCGACAAAGCCAAGCGTGAGACGGACGAACGCGCACGCAATGATATTTTCATTCCCGCTGATTATCTGATGGCGCATGCCAATATTGCTGCAGCCCAGTTCCGTGTGCTGTTTGAACAGATCAAACGCATCGCGCATTTGCCCAATGCGCCAGACGTCGCACGGCATCTTCTCACCAGTCACGATGTGGGAGAGGCAGAACGCGCCCTTTGGCACAGTCTGCACAAACCGGCACCCAAAGCTCCGACGCCACCAGAGGCTAAAAAGGCTGCTCCAAAAAAGAAGAGCCCGCCCAAGCCCAAACCCGCATCAAGCTGACGGCGTCCCGAAGGGGGGCACATAGGTGCCCCCGGCCAGACGCCGCAAGTGTTCGCGGTCGCGTAAAATGATCAATCCGCGAACAGATCGGATCGCGCCCATGCCTTCCAGAATATGCAGCGCGGTCGTGACACCCGAACGGCGCACCGCAAGCATATCGGCAATGACATTGTGAACGACGGGAATCGTGTCACTTTCCAACCGATCACTCAGCATCAGGATCCACCGCGCCACGCGCGCATCGATGGTCGCCGTGCCATGCGATAAGGCGGAATAAGCAAATTGAATCGACATGGCGTCTTTGAAACGGCTGATCGCTGCGGCAATCACCGGACGGCGCTGGGCGATAGATCTGAAATCGTCAGTGCTGATCCGTAAAGCATGACCGCCGATCAATGTGACGGCGCGCAAATAGCTGACATCGAAACCCTGCGGCACAAAATCCGAAAAGCCTTCAGGCCCCACCATGCCCACTTCAATGGGGCGAACATCGCGCGCACCCACCATGAGCGAAATCACTGCTGTCTCGGGAAACCAGACATGGAGAGTGGGCTGTGATTCCTCCAGCAAAACCTCGCGCGGCTTGAGTTCGACTGGCTGCGATGCCGCCGCCAGAAACGCACGCTCTTCGAGCGGCAGCTGCGCCATAAAACGGTTAGCCCAGGCTTTGTTGTGCTTGTGGTGTGCGCGTCGATGCGCAATCGCCATCATGCGCTGCGCCAAAGAACCCAAGATATGATCCGTATCGGACAAAAGAATTGCGCCCTCGCGACCAGATTCAGCGCAGAACACAAAGGGAATGTGACGCCGTGTCAGTTCTTCTGCCAGCGGGAAAGCGGCTTCATCGCCGAGATTAATATCGAGAACTGCAGCATCAAGCTCAGGGCCTGTTTCGATGACATGCAAAGCATCATCAGCCGCACATGGACCCACCGTCAGCGCGCCGCAGGCTGCAAAGGCTGCGCGCAAAGCGTGGACGAAGCTTTGATCATCCTCGACCATGAGGATGCGTCGACCTTTGAGATTTGCGTGCATCTGTCTTTGACAAAAAGAGGCTGGACAGAACAACAACGGCAAACGGCGGCGCTGGTTCACGCGGCCGACAAATAAAGTTGATGAGATGCACTAATGTCGGAAAATTAGTTTCGGCACGTATCCTCAACAGTACTGCCGTTACCATAAAAGTAACGCACCCACTTCTCTTTGCCGATCATCACGAGAAGATCACGCTCGCCATAATGCACAGCAACCGATGCCCAGACCAAGGCTCCATCTTCATCGACCTGAGTACGCTTAAGCTTGTAGGGCGGCACGAATTGCGGGTTCGAACTCGTGAACGTGTTTTTGGTGGAATCAAAAACGATCACATAGACGCCCTTTTCACCACGGCAGGTGACGCGGAATTCTTCCGCATGCAGCGATGGCGTGACCATAAGCCCTGCCCAAACGAGACAAGAACCCAGCGCCCAGCGCGCATTTTTATATCCGCTCATGTCGCATGTCCCTTGGGCCAAGCTTGAGTTGCCCGGCATCAATTCAAATTCGGCACCAATTTCTTGACCGATTCAATCAGCTCGGGCGGCGTCTTGTAAAGCGCCGCAGTGATGCGCTCGAGATCTTCAGGCGAGCGCCAGGCCATATCAACCTGCGCCTTTTCAGCTTCTGCGATCAGCTCGGGATCAGCGACAGCCTCAGCCAAAGCTTTGCGCATGGCGGCCACGCGCGTGGCTGGCACTTCAGGTGGCAGCACATAGGGGCGACCATATTCGGTGCTGGCAAAAACGAAGCGCATGAATTGGCGCTGTTCTTCTGTCTTGGCGAAATCATAGATCGATTGCGCATTGGGATAATCAGCCATCTTGGCTTCTTCCGCTCGCAACAAGACGCGCAACTTGCCGCTTTCAATGGCCTGCGAGACCGCCCGGAACTGACCGTTGGATGCGCAAACGCCCTGAACTTCATCGCGCTCAATGGCGAGCAAAACATCGGCTGTGCCGCGATAGCCTTCGATCAATTTGATCTTGGCGCCCAGCACATGGTTGAAGACGGTCGGCAAAGTGTTGGTGGAATTGCCGGGCCCGACTGAGCCAAACACGAGTTCTTTGGCAAAAATGTCAGACGCTGCCGTGGCGGGCGCTTGTTGTCCCACGACGCAAATGCGGCCCGGAAAAGATGTGCTGCCCAGCCAGATGAATTTCTGCGGTTCGGCCAAGAGATTGGGGTGACCGAACAAAGCCTGATTGACGATGTTGCGCGTGATCGCGCCAACCACTGTGCCATCGCGCGGCGCCTGTGTGTAGACGAAATTGGCCGCAACAATGCTGGCAGCCTGGGGCATGTTCTGGACGATGATGCCCGGATTGCCGGGCAGATGGCGCGAATAATGGCGTGTGAGCAAGCGCGCACCCAGATCATATTCATTGCCTGCCGGAAAACCGACAACCATACGAATTTGCTTGCCCTTGAAAAATTCAGCTTCCGTCTCGGCATGGGCGAGCGTGGATGCGAACAGCAGTGCAAGGGGGGCTGCAAAACAGGCTGAAAGCCATTTTGACCGATCAAGGCCCCGTGAACTGTCGTCTTGCACTGACTTGCGCATCTTTTATTCCTCATCTCCTGCCAAGATTGGCAGTCTTGTATTTTTTTCTTGATCTTCACGCTAACACGCAAGAGATTCCTAGCGCTGCCGCGCGTGCCTGTCCAGCATGTGCCGGGAGAGCAGCTCTGGAACATGAAATGAATCAAAAACAACAAACGATGTTCGACAAAATCTGGGATGCGCATTTTGTAGCGACCCGGGTCGATGGCCGAGATCTCATCTATATTGACCGCCATATCTTGCATGATCTGCATGCGCCACACGCCTTTGAAAAGCTCGCAGCCGCTACGCGCGCCGTGCGCCGCCCCGATCTCACCTTTTCCATGCAAGACCACACAGTGGCCACCAAACCCGGGCGTGATGAGAACACCAATCCTGACGGGGCACATTTTCAGCGCGCCATGCGCGAGGGCTCTCAACGCAACAACATCCGCCTGTTTGACCTTGATGACCCCGAACAGGGCATTTCGCATGTGGTGGCACCCGAGCTTGGTCTCGTGCTGCCGGGCTCCATGCATGCGGTTCCCGATAGCCATGCATGCACGGTGGGCGGCTTGGGTGCCATTGGCCTTGGCTGCGGCACCAGTGAGCTGGAACATATTCTGGCCACGCAAACGATTGCGCTGAAGCGTCCGAAAACCATGCGGATCTGGCTGGATGGCGAGCTCAAGCCCGGCGTGGGTGCAAAGGATGTGTCGCTAAAAATCATCGCCGTCTTGGGCACGGCGGCCGGGCGCGGAATGGCCATTGAATATGCAGGCCCCGTTGCCCGCGCTCTGCCCGTGGAGGCGCGTCTGACCTTGTGCAACATGACGATCGAAATGGGTGCGCGCTCTGGCTTTATCGCGCCTGACGACTCCGTCTTTGCTTATCTCGCGGGCCGCCCCTATGCGCCGCGCGGGCCAGAATGGGATGATGCCATCACGCAATGGCGCGCGCTGGCCAGCGATGAAGGCTGTGTTTTTGACAAGGATGTGCGCGTGGATTGCAGCGATCTTGCGCCACAAATCACATGGGGCACAGACCAAAGCCAGACGATCTCCGTGCGCGACACGTTGCCGATCTTGCCCGCCGACACCGAGGCCCGCACCAAACTTGAACGCGCTTATGCCTATATGGGGCTGGAGCCAGGCACGGCCCTCCACGGTGTCAAAGTGGATCGCGTTTTCATCGGCTCTTGCACCAATGCACGCCTGTCGGATTTGCGCATCGCCGCTGGCATTGTGAAAGGTCACCGCGTGCATGAAAGCGTGGTCGCCATGGTTGTGCCCGGATCAACAAGCGTCAAACGGGCGGCCGAGCGCGAAGGGCTTGATCGCGTTTTCAAAGATGCGGGCTTTTTCTGGGGTGAATCGGGCTGTTCCATGTGTGCGGGCGGAAATGGTGATCGCGGCAAGCCGCAGGAACGGGTTATTTCGACCACGAACCGCAACTTCGAAGGACGCCAAGGCAAGGGTGTGCGCACGCATCTGGCCGGGCCTGAACTGGCGGCGGCCTGCGCATTGGCAGGATATATCGCTGATCCGCGCGATTATTTGGAGACGGCACGATGAAAGCTTTTTCGCGCCTCACCGGCATTGCTGTTCCGTTTCTGGAAGATGACGTCAACACGGACCAGATTGCACCCATTCCCACCAAACGCAGTCTGAAACCTGATTATCGCGAGATGTTCTTCCATCGCGCGCGCCGCCACGGCGACGATACGCTGAACCCTGGGCAGGTGTTCAACCGCCCGCAATTTGCGTCCCTCGCCATTCTGGTCGCAGGGCGCAATTTCGGGTGCGGCTCCTCGCGCGAAGGCGCGGTCTGGACCATGCAGGCCATGGGCATCGAATGTCTGATCGCCCGCTCCATCGCTGATCTCTATCGTGAGAACTGCCTGCAAAACGGCCTTCTGCCGATTGAACTGCCCGACGATCTGGCCAGCGACATTGAGCGGCGTGTGATTGAAGCTGATGGGCGCGCACCCTTTAGCGTTGATCTCACCACGCAAATCATCAGTGGGCCAGGTGGTGCAGATGTGCATTTTGATATCAGTGCTGCAGACCGCATGCGCCTGCTCGAAGGGCTCGATGATATTGGTCTCAGCCTGAAACACGCGGCCGCCATTGCGGCCTTTGAACACAAGATGCAACAGGCGTCGCCCTGGCTGCAGCGCGCTGTGCGCGCACCCGGCACGGAGCCAAGCAGATGAGCACGTCAGCCCGCCAATCCTTCCGTGCGCTTCTGGCAAGTCCGGGCCTCACGCTGATCCCCGGCGCTTATGATGCACTCTCCGCGCGCATCATCGAAGAGCAGGGATTTTCTGCCATTGTGGCCGGTGGCTATGCGGCGGCGGGCAGTCTGCTCGGACAGCCCGACACCGGGCAGTCAAACATGCGCGACTTTGCCGACCATTATGCGCGCATCTGCGATGCGGTCGCAATTCCCGTCTATGCCGATGGTGACACCGGCTTTGGCGGCGTCAACAACATGCGCCAGATGGTGAAAGCTTTCGAGAAAGCTGGCGTTGCAGCGCTTTTCTTCACCGATCAGGTATTTCCAAGCCGCTGCGGCTATCTGCCGGGCAAGCAAGTCATTCCACTTGAAAACATGCTTGCCAAATTAATAGCGGCACTGGATGCGCGCAGCGACGAGAGCATGATGATTTGCGCGCGCACCGATGTGTTCGCGCTAGAAGGTGAAGAGGCCGCCATTCATCGCTGCCAATTGTTCATGGAAGCGGGCGCTGACATGGCCAAACCACAAGGCATTGATCAACCCGATGCCATTGCGCGCCTCTTGCGCAATGTGCCCGGCCCCCATATTGCGACACTCTCGCAAGCGGCTGGCCCATCACATACGCCACCAGCTGCGCTTGAAAAACTCGGCGTGGCTGCGGCAACCCTGCCCTCGCTCACATTATTTGCAGCTGCCAAAGCGGTGCGCGACAGCCTGTCCATTCTCAAGCGCGACTTTGCGCTCGACAATTTGCAGGACAAGCTCATCTCGCTCGACGAGTATTACAAGATTGTGCGCCTCGGCGAGCAATTGGCCAAAGAAAAGGCCTGCGATGACGCAGGCCTTGCCTTGATCAAAAAATAACGCAGGTCAGGAACGCACCAGCGCCAGCAGCGTCCCGGCATATTCCGATTGCTGGGCCGCCGACATATCCTGCGCATGCGTCATGAATTTTTTGATCGTCTCCAGCACAAGGCGCGGACGCGTAGCCATTTCTGCCAGAAACGCGTCTGTCTGGGCCTTGAACGCATCAGACGCATAAACTTTGCTGGCAAGACCCATGGTCAGGGCTTCGCTGGGCGTGACATCGTCGCCTGAGAAAATCAGCCAATAAAGCGCCTTTTGCGGCACTTTCTTCATCACTGCAGCCATGGCGAGTGTGGGCGGAATGCCGTGCTTCACTTCTGAAAAGGCAAGTTTGGCTGCATCTGACAGGAGCGTGATGTCACATCCACCCGCCAGCGCCGCACCAAAACCAATCGCTTGCGCATGAACCAGCGACACGACCGGCACCGGACAGGCTCCAATGGCAGCATAGACGCCCAGCACAGCGCCCATCATCTGCTCGCGCACTTCGTGCGGGCGCAGACCTTCAGTGCTTTCGCCGCGTCCATCGCGCCCCTTGCAGAAATGCGCGCCACGCCCCTCGAGCACGACAACGCGTGTCTGGGGATCGGCGCCCGCCTTGCGAATCTCGTCTGCCAGATCGCGCATCATGCCGCGTGTGAGCGAATTGCCCTCGTCCGGGCGACCCAGATCAATCCGCACGATTCCATCAGCATGCGTCACGGGGAAAGCAAAACCGGCCATTTGATCCTCACCTTGCAAGATGCGCGGTTCTGTCTGTGTCGCCGCGCGGTCAGCGGTAACCTAAACAAAAGCGGAACCAGTGGAAAGCCTGCAGCAAGGGGGTGAAGCCGCGCTCACAACAGCCTAATCTGCGCCAACAAAAAAGGAGATCATCAGTGTCGGGATCGCTTGAACGCAAAATAGTGACACGGGGCGCTGTGCAACTGGACGTGCTCGCACAGGGCCAGGGATCCAGCATGGTCCTCTTGCCCTCGCTTGGCCGTGGTGCGGAAGATTTCGACCCGATGGCGGATGTTCTTGTGGCGGCAGGCTATCGCGTCCTGCGTCCGCAGCCGCGCGGCATTGGTGCCTCGAGCGCAACGCCCACCTATGCTGATTTGCAAGATTGCTCGAATGATATTGCCGCCATCATTGAAGCGGATGGCAATGGCCCCGCCATCATGGTCGGTCACGCCTTTGGCAATCGCGTCTCGCGCCTGCTCGCCACCATCCGCCCTGATCTTGTGACGGGCGTTGTCTTGGTGGCGGCCAATGTTGGCCACGCACCCAGCCCACCAAAAGTTCGTGAAGCCATTCGCAACAGCGCCAACCCGACGCTGGCAGATGACGTGCGGCTGGAGGCTTTGCAATTTGCCTTCTTTGCACCCGGCAATGATGCCGTGCCGTGGCTAAAAAACTGGTATCCGGATGTGCTTGCGGCACAACGCTTTGCTGGCGATCAGACGGCCCGCACGATTGATTATGCCTCGGGCTCCGTGCCGGTTCTTTACATGCAGCCCAGCCACGATCCGCTGGCCCATGCCGAAGATGCAGTGGAATATAAAGCTGCGCTGGGCGAGCGTCTGACGGTGATCAAGATTCCGCAATCGAGTCACGCGGCCATTGCCGAACAGCCCGACTTTATCGCGCGCGAAATTGCGGCCTGGGCGAAGCGCGTTTTGCGATAAAAATCAGCTCTCGGCTTTTGTCGCCTCAAAAGCCGGGAAAGCTGCGCTGAAAGCGGCAAGCCAATCGACCATCGCGGGATATTCCTGGCGCCAGTCGATTTGCTTGCGCCAATCGAAATATCCCAGCGCGCAGGCCAGCGAGATGGAGCCTGCATCCGCAATTCGCGGATCGGGCGCGTTGTGCGTCAAATGCTCAAGGCCGCGACGCAATTTGGCGAGCTGATGATCGATCCACGGCTGATAGCAGAATTCAACGGGACGGCGCAGACGCTCATAGGCAATCAGAATGCCTGCATCCATCAGCCCGCTGGCGAGCACATGCATCACCTGCGTCTGCACACGGCGCTCGACGGGGAAAAGTTTGGGCTGCTCCAGCAGCGTGTCGAAATAATCCAGAATGACGCCACTGTCATAGATCGCCATGCCATCATCTGTGATGAGCGCTGGCATTTTGCCCAGCGGATTGGTGCGCGCCAGAATGTCGCCCTCTGTCCAAGGGTCGCCCTTTTCAATCGTGATCCGATCCTTCAACCCATGCACGATGGCTGCAATCTTCACCTTGCGCCCAAAGGGTGACGTGGGTGTTGAGATGAGAATCATGCGCAGGTTCCTTTGTGAATCGTCAGAGGCGCAAGGATCCTCGCGCGGCCGATGAGGCTCTGGTGTCCGCCTTCGCGTCTAGCAAGTTTCGCCTGCGGCGTATAGACTCAAAGCCTGATAGATCACACTGCCCGAAGGGCTGAAACGGAGAAATTAAATGAGCGCACAGCGCGCCCTTGAAGGACAAGTCGCCCTGGTCACCGGCAGCGTTCGACGCATCGGCAAGGCCATGGCCATGGCGTTGGCAGCCGATGGCGCCACTGTTGTCATTCATGCCCTGCGCTCGCGTGACGAGGCGGAGGCGACCGCGCAGGAAATCCGGGACGCTGGCGGCAAAGCCCTTGTTCATCTGGCCGACGTGACCGATGAAGCACAGGTCAATGCGATGGTCGCCAAAATTCTGGGCGAGACCGGGCGTATCGATATTCTGATCAACAATGCTGCGATCCGCGGTGAGTCCGCATTTCTCGACATGTCTTTCGCGCAATGGCGTGACGTGACGGCGAATATACTCGACAGCACGTTTCTCTGTTCGCGCGCTGTTTTGCCATCCATGGTCGCGCACAAATATGGTCGCATCATCAATATTGGCGGCGTCAGCGCGCATCTGGGCGCAGCCAATCGCGCTCATGTTGTGACCGCCAAGACGGGTCTTGTGGGCTTCACGCATAGCCTTGCCAATGAATTTGCAAGTCAGGGCGTCACGGTGAATTGCATCGTGCCGGGGCGCATTGGCGGCCATCGCTCGCAGACATCTGGACACGGCATTGCAGGCGCACCCCCTGTCGGGCGCGAAGGCACGCCCGATGATGTGTCAGGCATTGTGCACCACATCTGCCTGCCAGCCTCGAGCTACATCACCGGTCAGACGATCCATGTCTCGGGCGGCATGTTCATGGCTTAACAAGACGCGCTCAGCTCGATTTCTTGAGCATTCTTGCGAGCGTTCTGTCTTTCAAAACGAAATGATGAAAGAGAGCCGCGCCGCTGTGGGCGAAAACAAGAATGATGAGAGCGAACGCGATGACATGATGCACCGCGGTCGCTCTCTGCTCCATCACCATATCTGAGCTGAGCAGCGCGGGAACATTCCAACCCAAAATCTGGATCGGGATGGGAATGATCGAAAAAGATGCCAAGGCATAACCAGATACAACGAGCACAAGCAGCATCACCAACATGACATTTTGGTTTGCAACGCCAGCTTTATGCAGCACGCCTGCGCCCAATGCCTTGGGCCGCTGCACGAAAAGCTTCCAGACCAGTCTTGCGATCAAGACAATCCCGAACACGAAGCCCCAGCTTTTGTGCAGCTGGTACAGTTCAAATTTGGGCCCGCTGGCTGCCACGAGATTGACCATCACAAGACCCAAACCCAACAGGCCTGTGACCCAAATCGCACTGATCCAATGGAGCCCGCACGTGACCATGTCCCAGCTATCGGGCGCCGCTTCAGTTTTTTTGTTCATATTGTTCCGTGGTGATTTCAAGCGCCACAACATCCGCGATCACCGGAATGCCTGTGGTCATGCCATATTTTGAACGGTCAAAGGCACCTGTCGCCTTATAGCCAAGCCGCCCTTTATCGGCGAGCCCGGTCTCCACCAGCACATCAAAACTTTCTGAATGTGTGACGCCAAGCAAGGTCATATTGCCCGTCACGCGCACTGTCTTGGCCGACGTCTTCTCAATGCCCGTTGACACAAACGTGGCCTCCGGATGCTTGTCCGTATTGAAAAATGCCGACCCTTTAATGAGCGACGCCAACATGTCGGAGCCAACATCCACAGAGCCGGTTCTGACTTTGAACGTCACGCGACTTTGCTTGGGCTTTTCAAAATCGACACTGATGTTGCCATCAAAATCGTGAAAGACGCCGACGGTCTTAGGCCAACCGGTCGCATCCACAGCGAAGCTGATCCGGGTTTTCTTCGGATCGATGGTCCAGTTAGACCGACCCGCAGCAGCACTCAGGGTGAGAACCGCCACGAGGCCGTAGATTGGGAGGTGTCGCTTGAGCATGCGTGGCACTCTCGTTCTCTTGATCCGCCGTCAGGGGCTGGTCGTAAGCCCAACTAGATAAGCAATCAAAATGGTTTTTCTGCAAGACCAAGGGAGACGGCTATGACACTCAAGACCACGCTAGCTACCGCATTGTTCGCAATCGCATTGTCTACGGCTACCCTGGCGCAAGAATCGCCCTCGCCTGCAGGCTCAAAAGTTTATTTCATCAACCTCAAGGACGGTGACACGGTTTCCAGCCCGGTGGTCGTCAAGTTTGGCCTTGTGGGCATGGGCATCGCGCCTGCTGGCCTTCAGGGTGATGCAACGGCGGGAACGGGCCACCATCATCTCTTGATCGACAAGGAGCTGACAGGCACCGCACTCAAGAACCCGATCCCGATGGATGACAATCACCGACACTTCGGCAAGGGGCAGACGGAAGCAACGATTGCGTTCCCAGCCGGAACGCACACATTGCAGCTCGTGCTGGCTGACTGGACCCATGTTCCGCATGTGCCGCCCGTGATGTCAGAGCGGATCACGATCACTGTGAAGTAATTTTGGAGCAGGCCTCAGGAGAGCCGGGTCGGCAATGACGCCGGCTGGCTCTCCCGCATTTACTGTCCCTCAGAAATTCCTTCACGCGCCGTCTTGTTGAACACGAAGCGACCGAAGGCGAGGCCGATGCCGCACACGAGTGCGAGCAGAACAAGGGCGACGACCCCCGTCTCGGCCGAGACCGACAATTGCGTCGGTAGATAATTCATCACCGTCTGCAATTGGCGCATGTCCCAAACAACTTTGGTAATGCCAAAGCCAACGGCAAGACTGATCAAGGCGCCGATCATAAACCCTGCCAAAGACGGCCCGATCACATTGGGCAGGAAGAAGCGCACGACAGCGCCCGGCCCCGCGCCACGGATGCGCAGCAACCCCAGCGTGCGCCTGTCCTCGACATAATTGGCATAGGCCACGGCAAAAATACCGATGAAGGCCAGGATCAAGCCGCCAAACAGATAGATCTGCACATTCTGGCGAGCCAGGAAGATAAACATATCTGAGCCGAGCCGCGCCACCTCCGTCTCGACATCGCGCACATCCAATGGCTGCAAAGCCAAAGTATCGAGCATGTTCTGCCGCAAGCTTTGCGCAGACACACCCGGCCGCGCCGAAATCATCAAAACCACACGCGGCAACAACACATCGAGCTGATCGAAATGCGGATTGCTGGCGGATGCCACCAGATAGGGGCTCGAAGAGAACAGGTGGTTGAGATAATCCACCCGCGCGCTGATGAAGCCCTCGCGGTCATTGACCGTCTTCAGCGGCAATCCGGGCAGGAAGCGCAACGATCCGCCGAAAGGTGCCCGCTCCATCTGCTGGGCCACGTTGCGGCCAATGGGCATCGGCCCGCCAATCGCACGGCGATAGAATTTTGTCACCGACGACGACCCCAGAATATCCTGACGCGGCAGGCGCTCGATCAAGGCATCGAAGGGTTCAGATTCGCCCAGTCCCTGCTCAGCATGAACGGCAGCCAGATAGGCAGCCGGATCACCCAGCAGATAGATCGGCAATCCAGAGAAACCACGGTCGGGCATATAGACGCCCTCGGTGATGCCCTCGACCATATAATCGATATGGGCCACGCCCGGCTGCGCTTTCAGTTTCTCGACCAAAGGCACGAGGCGAGTCTTCAGCACGTCCAGACGTTGCTTCATGCCACCGCGCGATTGCGCCTCGGCCGGCATGAGATCAAGCGCGTTTATCGTGATCTGCAGATCAGACCCCAACTGCGCCTTGGCGCCACGTTGCGTCTTGTTGTCAAAGACAGCCGTCATGACGGTGGGATACAAAGCCAGCGTCGACAGCATGGCGACAATCAGCAGGAACGAAGCGGCGCGATGGCGCCGGATGCCCATGTGTTTCAGGGAGGCCACACGCAGCGGCCCCGCCAGCAGATAGGCGGCTGGCGCCATCAGCATGGCCATCACCCCCTCGCGTGAGGCCAGCAGTGACACCAAGCCGTAGACGAGCAGTGGGAAAGCAATAAAGTCGAGCGCGCGATCGGCTTCAAAGATCCAGGGCCCGGCGACAAAATCGCTGATCGACCAGCTAAAAATCCACCCTGCGAGTTTCACCAGACCGACGATCAGCGCCATGGCCTGTACAAGCCCAAAACGCGTGGCGGTGGCATTGGCTTCAAAAGCAGCCACACGGCGGGAGGCTTCCAGCGGCGAGACGCGTGAAGCCTCGCGCACCAAGCGCCAACCGCTGAGCAGCGAAATCAAAATGCCAATGGCCAGAAAGCCACCTAGATAGGCCGGCTCTTGTACTTTCAAGGCCAGATCAAGAGACGGCAGACGCCCCATATAGAGCCACATGGGCAAGAGCGAGCCGAGGCCCGCGCCAATCAGACCACCCAATATGCCGCCAGCCCCGATGGCGGTGAGCAGCGTGCGTGCAATATCTGTACTTTTGACACCGCGAAGCCGCAGCAAGCCGAGCTTGCGCCGCTCATTGAGCAACAAGAGGCTCGCCAGATTGCCGAGCAATATGCCTGCGATAATCAGCAAAGGCAGTGAGACAAGCAAAGCGATCAAAGCAATCTTGCGTGCAATGTCAGCCATGCGAATGAACATGGCACCCAGATTATGATCCACCGCAGCGCTTTGCGTCATATCCTGCACGACATCGGTGATCAGTGAGCCTGCACGCACAATGCGCGTCAGCGATCCATCAATATCCCAACCCGAGACCAGTTTGTCGCGATCAAGGCGTCCCAGATGGATGACTTCAGGAAAATATTTTCCCGGGTCGCCATGCACATCGGCATGATCGTGCACATGAATAATGCCGCGCGAAATGGCATCGAAATCATCAAGCCGTTTGAAATTGTAGGGGGTGACGAGAATGAGACCAAGCTCGGGCACCAATGTCGGCGAGGAGGTCGTCTCCATATACCAACGGTTGATCTCATTCGAGTCGACACGGATCACACGCTCGATGGGCGTCTCGACGACAATATAGCCCTTCGACTTGTGAGAATGATTGTGCGCGTGACCATCTGCGCCATGCGCCTCATCGGCATCATGGTGATCGTCTTCGCCATCTTCCGACAAATCCTTGCGATCGACGACGAGACGAAACTGCTTTTTGTTTTGCAGCCGCAAATAAGCGTCACCCATTTGCGCTTTGGAGCCAACCAGCACAAGCACAGCCCCCTCGCCGCTGGGGCGAATATCGGGTGGCAACATGGTGGGATTGGTGGGCGACAAGAATGACACCCAAGGCGAACGGATCTGTTCCCCGTCAATTTCGGGCTTGGTTGTGTAGGGCAAGATCGTGCGCAGGAAATAAAGGCGCTGCGTTTGCGTCACGCCGTCCACTTTGCTGATCGCATCAACAAGTTTTTCTGACAGGCCGATTTCAGCCGTCTGATAGACCGAAATATCCCACGGCACACGCTCAATCTGATCGGCCACATAGCGCTGCATCGCGTGGCGCGATGTGACGGTGATGGCTGCGAGCAGAAAGACGATGAGCCCCGTCACCAGAGCGAAAACCGCAAAGGGGCGTCGCCCCAGAACAGCGTGGAGAAGACGGCCGGGCGACAGGCTCACGACACGCGCTCGACAACGCCGTCGCGCATGTAACAAACGCGCGGGAAGATTTCGACGACTTTGGGATCATGCGAGGCCACGATCACCGTCTTGTTTCGCTGGGCGGCCAGATCAATCAGAATTTTGGTGATGATCTGCGCATTCGTGCTGTCGAGATTGCCGGTCGGCTCATCAGCGAGAATGATCGGCGGATCATTGACCAAGGCCAGACACACCGCCACGCGCTGTTGCTCGCCACCCGACAATTCTTCAGGGCGCTTGAACCCTTTGGCCTTGAGCCCAACCGAGTCGAGCAGGCTCTCGGCGCGCTCTTTTCTCTGCTCGACAGGCAGCCCCGCCATCAGCATCGGCAATTCGAGATTTTCAAAGGCTGACAGGCTGGGGATCAGATTGAAGAACTGGAAGACAAAGCCAATCTTGTGCAGGCGATAATCTTCCAGCTGGCGTTCATTCATCGTGGCGACATTGATGCCGCCGGCAAAGACATTGCCCTTTGTCGGACGGTCCATACCGCCCAGCAAATTCAGAATGGTCGACTTGCCACAGCCCGATGGACCCATCAGCGCCACCGCCTCGCCGGGATTGACGCTCCATGAGAGATTTTCAAGCGCCGTCACGCGCTGCGCGGCCGTCTCATAATATTTCGAGACATTTTCCAGACGAACTGAGGCTTTTTCTTCTTGGTTCATGGTCTCAAATTCCATCAGGGCTTGAAAAATTCATAGGTGCCGCCGTTGATCTTGTTCGCCCATTGCGTCCAGTAGGCGCCAGGGTTGCGCGCATATTCCTCATATGTCCCCGGCGCGTTGATGCCAGGAAGTGCGGGAATATAATCGCGTCGCAAGATCACATCAGGATTGCCATAGCGCGAGGCCAGCGCCCGCACGCCCACATCATTCAAGGCCGACAGGCCACCATGTTCCACCAATGTCGCCCATTGATCGAGATCGCGCAGACGCAATTGATAAGTCGGCAAAAGATTATGCTGATGCATGGAATGTCCACGCGGCACATTATTCTTGATCGCGAATTCATTCGTCTCTTTTGACCATTCGCGCGTGTCATTGGGGCCTTGGGCCGCTTCCGCGCCAAAGGCCCAGTGGATCACGCCCGCAGCATTGCGCTCGGAGAGATTGTTACCCTCCAGCACTTCACCCGGATGTTTGAAATATTTCGGATTGGTGCCCATGCCAGCTTCAAACAGCCACCAATAGCCGGGCTTGGGTGCGTAGGGCCATTGCAGGTCTTGCGTGCCCGGATAGGACTGAAACAGTTTCAAGCCCTCGCCATAGAGGCCGCCCCCGTTGACTTCAGCCACTTTGCCGCTGCGAATTTTCACTTCCAAACGCGGATACGTCGCCGCATGACTCGAGGTCGAGGCCACAACGCCATTCACTTCGGGCAGAATGAGCGGCTGATAATTATCGATGACAGCCGGAAATTCGACGAGCGAATAAGGGAAGCGGCCCGAGGCCTGCGCCGGGAACATGTAAAGATGGCCTTGGTTATAAATACCAGCGGCCCAGCTCTTGGCTTCCTTTTCCGAGACGTCATAGCCAAAGGCTGTACCTTCGGGATCTGTCACTTCAGCGCGATCAGCAAAACCAATCGGCTCGATGGTTTTGGTTTCAATCATGCGCCAGACATCTGAGGGGAAGTCTGGCACCTGGCTCATCAGGTCGTAGAGATCAAGATAGGTGTAATTACCAAGCAGTTTCTCACCATGGTGGCGCACAAATTTGCGCGTATTGGTGCGCCCTCCCGAACGCCAGACGATCCAGTCAATTTCAGGATGTTTGTCGAGCCAGGCAACAAGCCGGTCAGGCACTTCTTTGACATAATCCTTCGCGAGGCGTGCGTAATGGTCGTTGTCATATTTGGGCAGCGGCCATGTCGCGTCGTAAAGTGCTTGGTCTTGCTGGCGCACCCATTCGCGGCCCTTCTCGGGGTCAGGCATAATGCCGGTGTAATTGAAAAAATATTCGAGCTCGCGCTGACCATCGCCAATCGCATAGGTGCGAATGCCGGTGCGGAAATCCGCAAATTGCGCTTCGCTCATGCCGAGCAAATCCCAGATGGTGAGCACAGTTGTTTTCACACCCCGCTCTTCCATCGCGCGTTTGATGGCTTCCTGCACCATCATATTGGGGCGCGTATCGCGGATCTCACCCACAACGATGAGCAGATGTTTGCCCGCGTCCACCAGTCCCAGCGGCGCGCGGCCCTGACTTTGACGCGAGGCCGCACGTGCGGCTGGCATCAGCTGATCAATGGAATCCGGCTTCTTCAAGTAAGAGGGAAAGACAGGCGCAGGCACCGGATTTTTCGCGCCTGGTCCGATCAATCCATATTCCTTGCGCCGCGCCACCATGTCGGCGGGATCCCAAGGTGCATAGGCTTGCTTGCGCTCAGCAAGAGGCTGGCTTTTGTCTGCGCGGGCAAGATCTATCCCAGCAAGCGTGGCAAGCACGCTGAGTGCCGTGAGGACGTGAAGGGTTTTGCGCCCGCTCATTGTGGTCATCCCGATCAAGGTTTGAAATAATTGTTTTTGCCGTCTTCGATGCTCGCCGCCCATTTGGTCCAATAGGTGCCAGGGTCGCGGGCATAGGCATCATAGGTTCCGGGCGCATTGATGCCGGGGATTTCGGGCACATAATCGCGATTCAAAATGCGATCCGGATTGCCATAACGCGAGGCAAGTGCGCGCGCATACGTGTCTTTCAGCGCGGTCAATCCACCATGCTCAACCAGCGTGATCCATTGATCGAGATCGCGCACGCGCACCTGATAGGTCGGCAGCAAATTGTGCTGATGCATGGAGTGGCCCTTGGGCAGATTATATTTTTTGGCAAATTCTTCTGTCTCTTTGCCCCAAGGTCCAACCACATCAGGCCCCATGGCGACTTCCGCACCAAAAGCCCAGTGAATCACGCCCGCCACATTGCGCTCGGACAGATTGTTGCCGTCCGTCACCTCACCCGGATGTTTGAAATATTTCGGATTGGTGCCCATGCCCGCTTCATAGAGCCACCAATAGCCAGGCTTTTTCTGCATCGGCCATGTCAGCTCTTTGGTGCCAGGATAATTTTGGAACAGCTTCAGGCCTTCACCGTAAAGACCGCCGCCCTTCACATTGGCAATGAGACCATCCTTCACCTGCACCTCAATGCGCGGATAGGTCGCCGCATGGCTGGACGTTGAAGCAATAATGCCCTGCACTTCTGCCTGAACGGGGGGAATATAGCGGCCCTTCATCACCGGATATTCCACCATGGAATAAGGCGTGCGTCCGGTGGCCTGTGGCGGGAACATATAGAGATGGCCTTGGTTATAGACGCCTTCCGCCCAACCCTTTGCAGCCTCGTCGCTGATGTCATAACCAAATGCTGTGCCTTCTGGATCGGTGACTTCTGCACGATCAACATGGCCCAGCGGCTCAATGGTTTTGGATTCCACCAGACGCCAGACGTCGGCGGGGAAATCGGGCACCTGCCCCATCAGGTCAAACAAATCGACATAGGTGTAATTGCCCAAAAATCGCTCGCCATGCTGGTTGAGCATTTTGCGCGTGTTGGGACGATTGCCTGAGCGCCAGACGATCCAGTTGATCTCTTGGTGTTGATCAAGCCAGGCATTCAACTTGGCCGGCACAAGATCGTTGTAATCTTTGGCAAGCTGCGAATAGCGCGAATTGGCAAATTTGGGCGCGGCCCAAGTGGCGGCATAAAGATCAGGATCTTGCTGGCGCACCCATTCGCGACCCTTGGCCGGATCTGGCACAAAGCCTGTGTAATTGAAAAAATATTCCAGCTCGCGCTGACCATCGCCAATCGTATAGGTGCGAATGCCCTCGCGAAATTCCTGATATTCTGCCTCACTTAGTCCGAGCAATTCCCAGATGGGCAGAATGGTGGTCTTCGCGCCGCGCTCTTCCATCGCCCGCTTGATGGCTTCTTGCACCATCATATTGGGTTTTGAATCGCGGATTTCGCCGACGACAATCAGCAAATGCTTGCCAGCTTCGACAAGACCCAGCGGCGTGCGCCCGCCTGTCTGGCGCGAAGCCGAGCGCGCCGAGGGCATCAGCTTGTCAATTGTGTCTGGCTTTTTCAGATAGGACGGAAAAGAAGGCGCAGGAAACGCTGCCGTCGTGCCCGGGCCAATCAAGCCCTGCTCCTGACGACGCTTGGCCATGTCAGCGGGGTCCCACGGCGCATAGAGCGCTTTGCGTTCTGCGATTGGCTGATCCTTGTCAGCCAGCGCCACACAGGGCCAAACAAGAATAGCGCTGAGGACAGACGCAATAAGAGCGTGGGGCTGACGGGCCATCGCAAAACTCCTCCCAAATGCAGCGTCTCGAGGCGCTGTGTTGAGACGAGTATATCAAGACTGAAGCGGGAGTCAGGCCCCCGGGCACCGGAAAAAGCAAAGCTTCCCAGAGCTCAAATACCCGACTTGACTCACAATCCGCTGCCACCCCCTGCGCGCAGGCGCAAAGTGGCCAAAGTCGGGCGGGTCTGGGGGTCTTATGCGTGGCGGTGCTACCCGAAACCTGTCTGGGGTGCAGCAGCACTGTTGGGCGACTTACGGATAAGCCATTCCAAGCCGCGCCGCCGCCATTTTGTTGACATCAGGCGTGTCTTCTAACACCCAGCCCGCTGTAAGTTTTCGGACCATATATTGCTTATTGTAGAGAAATGAGACGACGATTTGCCAAAGCCCGAAGGTCAGAACCGTAAACAGGAAATGAAGCGCGGCTACTCCCAGCTCACCTCTGATCAAGGGAACCCAAAAACCAAAGAGAAGATAAGTCCAGCTGAACCCAACATAACCATTCCGAATTAAACCAGATTGCGGATGTTTGATGATGACTTTCGTGGCCATTCCCTTGACTCCAATTACCTATTTATGAAAATCTTTTGTTCAAATTCATCGTCGTGATGCCATGGATTCAGTGCTAGTTATTGAGCGCTGACGAAAAAAATCTTAGTTTTAAAAAATGGTCTCCGACCACTACAAAAGATCGAGATAACGGTCAAGGGCAGTAACTTCTCTCTTCAGATGCACAGGCACAGCAAGACTTTATTTGCGGCCAACGTTGTGGAGCTGGAGCCAGCTTGTGACGTCAAAATATGGAACACAAACATCCAATCATGCGTCTATCGTCGTCGGCAACCTATTTGGCGCCTTCTGTGAAGATCACAGTGCAAACCATGGTGTAACCCGAGAGGCGTTCAGAGTGTGAATTGGGCGAGCATGTTCGGGTCCAATAGGGCGTGGACACGGCGGTCATCATCAATGCTGGAAAATAAAAGGGAGTGGACGGGGGCAGCATCTCAGCACTGCGCCCTGTCTCGGCCTCGGCTGGCCTTTTTTTGAGCGGCCTCAGCGAGGCCTTGAGGTGCAGCTCTGCCGCTCCCTGCCCCGCCATATCCTCGATCGGGATATCCAGATCCCTCTGCTAGTGCACGTCAGCTCTTCCAAAGATGGCTGAACCGCTCAGCTACGATATCCGCGAAAGCCAGCGGCTTGTCGACCAACCCGTTTGCCATTGCGAACTTGTTCAATCCGTCCACAACTTCGAGCGAAATTGTGGCATCATAGAACGGAGCATCGCGGCTGATCAGAATTGGCATGACCTCTGCCTCATCTTCACCGGGAAACAGCTCATCGCAGACTTTCTTTGCCAGCGACGGATCGACCTGAAGCGCTTTCTGCGTCGCAACGATGGCACGCACGGCCGCTGCCGCGACTTCGGGCTCTTTTTCAATCAAGGCCTCGGTAACTGTCAGTGCCGCGAAGTTGTAGCGATGCGCGCCTTGTGGTCCGTCGCCCCGGCGAAGGTCGAGATGCAACTTCGCAACACCCGCTTTTTCGGCGAGCGCCAGCCGCATACCATTGCCCCAGAACCCATCGGCATGGTTCTGCTGGATGGCCGACACACCATCACGGCTGTGCCACTCGGAAGTGGTGGGCAAGCTCTCGACGATGCGCACTTCGTCATGGTCCATGTCGAGGCCGGCCTCCACAAGCATGTGGCGCAGCGCCGTGCGCGGGAAGGCGAAGGATGAGGAGATGCGCAGACCCTTCAGCGCCTTGATGTCGCCGCGTGGAATGTCGAGATCCTTGCGCACGCCCATGAACCAATAAGAGTTCTGCGAGAGCGCGCATAACAGTTTGGCGCCCTTCCACGCCGGGAAGGCGCGCGTCGCAGCAAACGCTGGCCCGCCAAAGAAATGAATGCCGCCGTCGCGCAGCTGCTCGGGCCCATGCTTGGCGCCATATTCAGGCACGAATTCGACGTCAATCCCTTGCTGCTTGAAGAAACCGAGTTTGACCGCCGCTGTCGCCACGAAATACGAAGGTGAGTCTACGTCCGCAACCATGAGCCGATATGTAGGCATTGATTTCCTCACTGCACCGTTCACAAGGTCGGAGTTGATGACTGAACCGCCCCATGCTTTGCGTGACACGTCCGTGTCAGAGAAAAGCCAGTCTGGGGCTCAGAGACTAAAGCGTGGCGGAGGGGGCAGTCTGCCCGAACCAGTCTCGCTTCACTTTTGCAAATACAGGGAATTTACAGGGAAATACAAGAGACCCTGGCCCGAAAATTCAGGCCATTTTCCTGATTTTCTCGCGAAAACTGGCTACTTCCGGTCGACAGGAATGAATTCAGAACAGGGAATTTAATGCGCCGGATCAGGAAATCTGCGGGAAGAATTCAGGCCGCGACAGAAATAAAAAAACCGGCACGTAAAGGGCAGAGTTTACAAATCAAGCCTTGGTTGAAATCCCCAATTGCTCCAGGTGTTTATTGAAATTATTCACCTCAAAAAACTCTTGACGATCGGGGCTGACGGTATATTTTCAGTTGTGTCGAAAAGCTTGAGAGGCTCGGCGTCCTCCTTACGAAGCAATCTGCATCGTGAGAGCGAGTAAACCTAGCGGCCAGCCCCCCGGCGTGGGCTTGGGCAGCATCCGAAACCTGAACCAACGTGCGTGCTGCACGGAGGTCCAAGCTTGGAGGCGCCCATGCCCCGGAACCGTAAGACTGCGCATAAAGCAAACCACCAGAACCAGACCGAAGCCCGGTTCAACTCGGCCCAAGCCGAGCTGATCCCGATCCTCGAATTCGTGGCCGTCCGGGATCTCAAACCCTCGCCCAAAAACCCCCGCACCCATTCCAAAAAACAGATCGAACAGATCAAAAAGAGCGTTCTGGAATTCGGGTTCACTTCACCGGCCCTCATTGACGAGAACAACCGGCTCCTTGCCGGCCATGGGCGCGTGGAAGCCGCCAAACTGGCTGGGCTCACATCCATCCCCTGTGTCCGGCTCACCCA
>CANGBC010000015.1 GCA_947452005.1 Beijerinckiaceae bacterium
ACTCAATATTCGAAAGTGTATCTGTTCCGTCAATCGGAGTGCTAACAGTATACGTCCCATTTAAATTTTTAGTTATTTGCGCAGATGAAAAGTCTGAGAGATATACGGCCGTATCATTCCCCGAACCTCCGTCGATCGTATCGTTGCCAGCAAAGCCCTCTATAAAATCATCTAATATGCTGCCGACTAGCTTGTCGCTGCCCGATAGAATGAATGTAGCAAGTCCATGAACATCATTACTGGCGATAAAATTATTATATGTAAACAAATTTAAATTCATACCCGTAATCGTGTAAGTTGGCACTCCACTTTGCGCATAAGCAATTGACTGAATTGTTCCTGAAGCCGGATTTCCATATACATCATAAATAAAAGAACCGAAGCTTGCTTGTGTATGCGTACCATCGGTAAGAGCAAATAATGAGGAGTCCTTATAGGTATACTGACCCGTCCATACATACAGCGATCTCATATCAATTTTAGATACTGCGGCAGCGTAAACGCCTCCAATTACGCTTACAGTTGAAAATGATGACGTATTATAAGTAGAATCAGAAAATTTTATGGCTTCACATTGGTTGATGCAATCAATGCCTTCTGGGCCATAGACAATAAGCCAACCTGCAGCCTCAGGGACTATTGAGTACTGATTAAAATTATAATTATAAGCAACCGTATCGTTAACCCCCCCCTCCGACAATTATGTCATTACCCCCATTGCCATATATTAAATCATTGCCAGAAAATCCGAGAATGGTGTCATTATAAAATGAACCATTTATTGAATCAGATCCCGATAAAACATAACCCAAGAGCCCAAGAGCGTTGCCACTATTCATGAAATTAAAAGCTGTAAGCGCGTCAACGCTTCCACTTGTAATCGAATAAATGAGGGCACCTCCATAGTAATAATAAGTTGAATTTATGGTACCGCCCGAAAGGCCAAATGATCCATAGTAGAAATTTCCATTATAAATTTGTGTGTTTATACCGTCAGAAATATTAATCTGAGTTCCTGTGGCGCCCACTACACTTCCATACCAAACTGTAGGACGAGACATATCAAGAGATTGATAAAGATTAACGCTTGTCAATTTTCTCTCCGTCGATCCTATTTTTATTTGTAGCTTATTTTTTTTAAGAATTTCAATCGAAAGCGAAATAGTCATGTCGTGTTGGATAAATATCTGTTTGCGATATGATTTTTAGCTTGTTCAATAGTGGACACTCAGCTTTCGGTGTTAGGTCAATCATTCTCAGCTCTGATCCCAATTAAATGACACTAAGTCGCACTATTACTTCATCCGACAAAATTCTTTCTTTAAGGAGGGAGCACCCCTGAAGAAAATGGGCGATCATGCATTGCGGCGTCAAAAATGCTTAGAAACTTATTCTGCACTGATTTGCTATCAAAGCCACCAGAAGACACCAACTCCCGCGCACGAGAACCCATTTCTCTGCCTCTATCTGAAAGAATTGCTAAAGATTGTGCGGCATGAAGAATAGCGGCTCCAGTAGCTTCTTTAATTATAAGGCCAGTTTCACCATTTCGAACTAATTCGCGTGCACCAGGAAAATCTGTGGTGATCATCGGCACAGAGGCTGCAGCTGCTTCTATTAAGATACGCGGAATACCTTCAGGGTAAGTTGAGGGCATCACCAGTGCATGAGTCTTATTCAAAAGAGACGGCATGTCGGATACATTACCAAGAAACTCTACATTTGGTGAGCATTTCAACGCGCTGACCTCCTCAGCACTCAGTGCATCAGGACTCTCGTAATGCCACCCCGCGACCAGCCATCTAAACTGTGAGGCACCAGGTAAATTAGCAGCATCCAAAAAAGCGCTGACACCCTTGGATCGCAATAGTCTCCCAGCGAATAACAAAGCAAAAGGCTCATCATTTTTTTTTTCGGGACCATTGAACGTTTCAATATCTAGGCCTGTCCCTTTAATCACCGTAGTCCGATCAAACGGAATAACAAAATTCTTAACTATTTGCGCACGATCATATTCTGTTTCAAAAGTTGCCCAAATGTAAGGCCATGTTGCGGCAGCACGGCATGCCGTTTTTGCTAAAAATTGTCGAATTTCCGAACGCAACGTGGGCGACGGCAGTTTCATAAAAGTATACCCAAGGCCGGGGAAAGTCGCCACGAGCGGAATGCATATTCCTGTGCGAGCCCTATACAAGCGAAGTGCAATAACGGTAACAGCAATAGCTTTTAGAGTGATAGCATGAACCAGATCTGGTTTTTCACGGAAAATAAGATCCGTAACTTGGTATAGAGCTTTTGCGTCATCAAGTGGTGCAATCTTACCTGCACGTAAGTCGATACGACACCACTCACGAGGAGGTATAAGATCTGCACTCTTTACAAAAGGCATACCAACAAGAGACTGCCAACCTGCTGATGAAGCAGCTTCGACAACATGGGCACGATGTCGCTCGAAGTAAGATTTATCATTAATTACGGTGAGTAGAATGCGACTGGCCGTACGCACTTCGCTTAGCTCCCCTGTTATTCGGACACAGCGGTCAAATCGCGCGCCTTAGTTGGTATGTGTATTCAGGCGGCCACTTAGGTGATCCCAAGTTTCCTTTAGCCCCTCAGCGAGCTCCACCCGAGCCTTGATACCGAGCAACGCAGTAGCTTTGTCGGAATTTCCTATAGAATGACGAGCATCGCCGGGCCGGGCGGGTCCTAGCCGTACCATGGTTGGACGTTCCGCTAAATTTGCGATTAAATCGGCTAGATCTCTTACGTTTGTCCCACGTCCCGTACAGACGTTAGCGACATATGCTGCGGGCTTGCAATGAAGCAGATTCATTGCCGCGAGAAGGTGTGCCACAATGTCGGAGACGTGTATAAAGTCACGTATCTGTTCTCCATCGCCGTTAATAATGAGTTCTTGCCCTTCGCTCGCGCGGCGGGCGAAAATGGAAATTACCCCGCTGTAAGACGAAGATGGATCCTGCCGGGGACCGTAAACGTTAAAAAAGCGGCACCCAAAACTCGGGACCCTATGAATACGCCAGCCTATGTCTGCGTGGAGCTCAGAGCCCAATTTGTCTGCACCATAAGCAGTAAGTGGGGCGGGCAAGCGGTCCTCTACGGCGATAGCTCCGTCGGTGTCACCGTAAACGGCGGCCGACGACGCGTAGACAACCGGAATGCCACCATTGGCACGCGCTGCATCGAGCACTGTAACTGTTCCGCTCTGGTTTACCTTGTGGCATGCAAGCCAATCTTCATTTCCACGCTGCACTGAAGCAATCGCAGCAAGATGGAAACATCCATTACTACCCGCCAGAGCCTCCCTCACAACAAGTGGATCGGTAATATTTGCTCTTATGACCTTGGCTGCGGAGGAAACATTCTCCACTCTACCGGTGGAGAAGTCGTCAAGCACTGCCACTTCGTGGCCGTTAGCCAGCAAGGCATCGACCAAATGTGAGCCTATGAAGCCGGCACCGCCAGTTACCAAATACTTTGCCATACTTAGACGCGCTCCCTCTGTTTCAAGATCGGCATGATCTGGTCAAATATGCTCTCGCGGCGCCGGCTGACGACGACCCTCGACAAGCCAAGCTTTTGCAACACGAAGCCCATTGACCAACCCAGGCTGGCGCTGTTCCAATACAGCCGAGACACGCCTTAAGAAGCTGCTTCGCTTTGAGCTCTGAAATGCATTTTCGGCGCGCACATACTGCGCCCAGAACTCCCGCACCATTCCCATTAGGATCTTATTATCAGTCGGTGGTTTTGAGACTATGGCACACATCGCATCGGCGAAGTACGCGGAAGCCTGTGTCCAATCGGGCCATGCGGCCGCCGTATCAAGCGCACCCCTCTCGAGCTGGGCAAGTATCGTTGGGTCTGTGCTTAATCTATTGAGAGCTGCAACCACTGCATTCTCATCACCTGTACGCACAACTATACTGTTATAGTTATGACTTATGTACTCATCGTGTCCAGTTACGTCGTAGACAATGGCTGTGCCGCCACAATGGAACATTTCGAGAGGCGGCCCGAACATCCCCTCTATAGTACTGAGCTTCACAAGAACGTTGCACGAGCGATAAATCGAACCGCACTCTGATGTTGGGACACGAGAGAATACACGGTCCACGCCCGGAAAAAATGTGACTGGAGTGGACGTTAGTAGCCAGATTTCATCCGCTAAACTGCGTCGCGCGAGAGCTATTGTACGAGCGACATTTTTGAAGTCCACGCCTAGCGGGCCTTCAACAAGCACTCGCAGACGATTGGACCGTTTCGAGGCAACAACAGGACCCACTGCATGGTAGTCCTCCTTGCGACAGCCATTCGGCGCAAGGTGGTAGTCATGCCCAAACCGCTCCCCTAGGTGCTTCTTTATCCAGCGGGCCTCTGTTACCCCCGGCATTGGCAATAAATATGTGGCGTTTACTAGATTGCGGAGGGCAACGTCAGAATCTTGGTAAAACCAGCTCTCGATGGACTGAACGAAGTAGCAGTAACGCTGAGCGCGAACGTTCGGCAAAAGCTCATAAATCGTACGCCACCATGTTGCAACAGCGAGGTCGAACTCTTGGCCCGCAACTTCCGCGACGGTAGCAAATTTCAGATGCTCGAGAGCTCGGTGCCATGGCCGAGAAGAAAAATCAGGTGACCAGATCGGCACTAGCGTCACATCCCAGCCAATCTGCTGAAGGTACAGAGCATGTTCATAGATGACGTAAGTGCCGCCCCCGATTTCAGTTGATCCAATGAGAAAACAGATCTTCACGACGTACGCGTCCGGCTCCGCACCATTAAGCTCCTCAGCCTGCGAGTAAAAGTGTATGCGTAAACTAGCGGCCGTCCTCCATGAAGGTAGAGCAACGCGGCTGGCCAGAAAGCGCTAGAAATCAACTCTCGTGGGCGGCGAAGAAGCTTTGATAGAAAAAGGAGCCTATCTGATATAGAGAGCTTTCCGCCGAGCGTCATTTGACTAAGGTGAAAGACGCCGAAGCTCTCACGGTGCTGAACTTTCATCAGCCAGCGAGAAAGAGAAAGCCAAGGCCTGAAGACCAAATTGGCATGCGTTTCAGCAACCATGCGCTCCCACGTCTCAGGGCGGGTCACCATCGCAGTCCGCAAAGCAGCGAGGTCGCGAAAGGCCTCCTCGGCATCACGGACAATCGATAGCGTAAACTCTGTGAAGCCACGCTCTACAGGGTCTTCGTCAAGGACGACACGGATAGAACCATCCGTCTCGCATTCATAGCTGACTGCGCTGCCGTGATCGGCACAGAGCAACACCTCGAAGAGACTGCGGTTCTCGGCAAATACAAGATAATCTTTCGATAACCCGCCAACATTTGAAAATAAAAGCCCAACCTTAGACGCAACTTCCTGGCCAACGTCGAGGAGGCCAATATAGAAGCCCTGTATAGCTATCGTGCGCGGTAAAGAACAGCGGAGGAAATCCTGGATAGACCCCTTCCATCCACAGTCGACAACTGCAAGTGGGTGCTGCAGTAAGTCAACGCCAAAGCCACATAGGTAACTGCGCAGATTGTCGCGCTGCCTGACGCGGTGAGCATCATAGATCGAGATAAAATTGGGATCATTGCGCAGCGCAGAGAATATTTTGCTGTTTGGAAAATCGCGTTCCACCTCATCCGCGTTACAGTCAAGGCACGCTGCGACAGCCAATGTATCAGCTGACGAGAAGCCAAGGCTGCGGCAAAAATCACGAAGCGACATGCAGCGATAATGAGCGAAAAGGCCAACAAAGCTCTCCAACTCTATAGGTTCAAGCGAAGCTGAATAGCAAGCTCGGCGTGAAGCTAAGACATAGTGCGTCGAGATCCTCTCCGATAACTGGTAGCCTAGCGCATCTTGGTAGGCATTGAATATTCGTTCCAAGAATTGCCCTTCCCGGGCGAGGAAAAAAAGGTGCCGCAGACGTTGTCGTCGAGCGGCGCAGTACAGACGTTCAGTGAAGAGTAGCAACGCAGGCACTGCATGGCGCAGATGCACGGCGGGCGCGTTGGACGCGTCAACCAAGGCAAGCAGCCCCCTCCTTAACCGGAGCGGCTGCGTAACATCTGCAGCGTCAGATCCATAGTAGGCTAAACGCGCCTCGTCTTGGACAAGCACAGCATGGAAACCGCTCTTTATCGCCATCGCTACGTCGCTATGGGGATTGTCTCCAAACATTGTAATATCAGATGCGGAAAATCCAGTCTCTTCTAAGACTAATTTGAATAGACGCCCACTGCGCTTGCTAGCCATACGATCGCTAGAGACGTAGATAGAATCATACAGAGCTGGCTCAATACCAACAGAGGCTAGCAGACTGGTAAGAGTGAGTGCTGGCAAATAAAAGTCGGAGAGAAGGAGCACCCGCTTTCCCGCTTCCCTAGCGGCATGAAGAGCATTGAGAACTCCAGCCTTTACGCGGAGCACCTGCCGTTCCACATTGAGCTCTGAGCAAAGGGCCGCGGCGATGAAATCGACGGCTTGGAGGCCTCTGGGTAAACAGCCAGACTTCTGTAGTTCTTCGAATAGGTTTTCAGCCATTTCGGCGTGGCGGTACTCCGCTTCGCCATCTTGAGCGAGGGCACGGCGACCAAGGTTAATCTCGATTAGACGGCGACGCTCATAAAGATCAAGACCGCAAGTACCATCCAGTCCAAGATGTTGTACAATTCGTTCACAGGCAAGAATCTTGACATGCTCTGGCCGCACGCTGCGCTCAACAAGTGTATCAAATACATCAAGTGCGATTATAGGCCCAGCGGCGAGGACTGCCTTGTCAAGGAGATCGCTAGCGATGGCGTGTGCCGGGCCCGAAAGTGCCGCCAAACGACTAAATACTGGAGTTTCGAAGCGCATAGATTTTATGAATGACCAGACAGACGTAAAGCTCAACAAAACCGCAGGACGCTTCGGACTATTACGTTTTTTGGCAACAGAAACTGAGTCAGAAACGTTAGCATTTTCGTAACCGATGCGCTTCCACTAACTCACTATAGAGTTCAGCGTATCGACGCGCGATTGTATGTGCGCTGAAGCGGGGATAAATCAGGGAACGCTGGCGTATTGCTGTCTCCGGCGCACCAACAAGCGCCAGAGCCGCCTCCAGCGCTGAAGCGCAGCCATGAGCGTCGCCGGGATCAAAAAGTACCTCGTTTGGAAGGCCTAGCCATGGGATATCCCCTACTCGACTCGCACAAATAACGAGGCCTGCAGCCGCGCCTTCAAGAAGCGACATAGGCAGCGCCTCGCTGTACGAAGGAATAATCATCATATCTAACTCAGCATAAAGAAGCTCTATTGAAGTCAAAGCACCGTACAAGCGAACCTGCCCTAAAAGTCCGGTTCTCGCCAAGTGGTCTAATAGCTCAGGCGCTGTATCACATCCCGCACCGGCAAAAACTATTTGGAGCCGATTACGAAGAGGATGCTTAGCCAGTACATCAATTAGGAAATGGTGTCCCTTCACAGATGGATCATATCGCGCGACCATGCCAAGGCGAATGGTAGAACCGGATGGGCGACGAAAAGTCTTTGGGCGAAAGCGCTCGGTGTTAATTCCATTAGGAATAACTAACCCCCGCGCGGCAGCGTAACCATATTCTTCATGCTTCACGCGCCCAGCCTCTGCCACGTAGACAACACGCTCGGGAAAAAAGTGTGACAGCCGAGCGCAGGCCGCACTAATCCCACGAGTCAGTGCCTTGGAGGAATTAGGACTTTCAGAATGTATAGACCATAGAACCCGCGCACCAAAACCAATACTAGCGAGGCTGAGTAAGTTAGCGTGATACATCCAGCAATGTAGCACGTGTGGACGCACGTCTCGTATGGCACGCCGAAGATGCAAAGCAATCGAGGGCGAGGGCGATGTACGAGAAGCCGCGCCAAGGATTACACGTTGCGTGACATCAAAGTGATGCGGTGCAGCTATTATGGTGCATACAACATGTTCAATGCCTGGCTGGGGAGCGGAGAGAAGCGTAGCGAGAGCTGCCTCGGCACCACCTTGACCAAGGTGAGGGATTAAATGCAGCACGCGGATGCTATTTTCTTTGAATTCAGAGCCGAGCATCGAAACCAAGAACAAGGCGCCGCAAGAGCGGCGCTACGAAAGGCATGTCACGAACTAACAGACCCCATGGCCAACCGCTTTCGGCGAGTTCGATACCGAGAGCACGCCTTTCTGCTTTTTTCACCAATGCCAACAGCAGGCGCTTAGGGCAGAGCGGTGGAGCACCGCGACGCAATACACCCCCACCAAAACGATCGTCCCGCCAAGCCTCAAAGAAAACATTCACAAGTGCGAGCGGGGGCGCTTCGAGGAACTTGAGTACTTTGCTCCGCGCGAGAGATGCAGACGGCAGGGTCAGAAATGCAGCATCTACGATGCCAACTTCTACGCCCTTTTGTAAGATACTGAAGGCGGGCAAGCTGACTGGGGCAACTACTAGCTCATCCATCACCGGCCTTGATTGCCCGTCCTCAATTACATACTCGAGCGCGGAGGTTGTAGCGTCCGTCGCTATGAATTCTAACGGCGCAACAAAGCGTAGCCTCCGTCCAATCCGATACTGATCCTGTTCGCCGAGAATAAAGCCAAATTTTTCATTGTTTGGTAGCCTTAACCGTTGCGGCCTTAAAGCAAAATAATGGCCGATCAAACGGCGATCTGGCATTAACCGAGCTAAGTTATCTTGAATCGTGCCACTCCATCCTATGTCTGCAACAGTCAAGGGCGCGCAATTCATCACTTCTTTTTGCGAGAGGTAGCTTAGCAGAGCATCGCGCTGTGCTATTCGACGCTGCTCTAGAGTCTGCGCTATCCACGGGTCGCCAAGAATAGTCTGAGCCACGCCTGCCTCGGCCCATGGTCGGTCGAGCGGCAGGCTTGTAATGGAAACAGGGACTGTAGCGGACCGAGACATATTTAGGCCCAGACTAAAAAGCACAGTCGCGGCGGAGACTTGCTTATATTGCACTAGAAGAGGCGCCAATGATGCCTGACTAACATCGGCAAGACTAGGCAGAAAAGTCGACCGGCGACTAACCGCAAGCGTCACCGGCCTTGGCCAAGCATCACCGTTAGGATGAAGCTGCCGAAGGCGAGCATAATGGATAGCCAACCACGCTCCCTCTCTCGATAGGAAGTGAAGGCGTTGCGCGCCTTCGCGCGCAGCCGCTCTGCCCAACCAAACAAGGTAATGCCCCAAAGCCGCGCCGATAACTCGCCCGGCAGCGGTGAGCGCATCGGCATCCTTGCCGGAAGGCACAACTCCAACGGCCGAAATGGACACGGCCGACAAGTTATACATCCTCACCGATGCTTTCCTGCACTTTCCAGTTTTCAAGGAGCTCGGCATAAGCTGGACTAATAACCAGATTGATCCCGGCGGCCATGGCCCTGAGCTTCCCCTCCCGAATGCTAGGAACTAGTAGTTCCGGATGGTGCATCAAGTTGTCCTCTTTACAGACAGCATCGTCGCCATCGATAAGGTGGATGACATTAACGTGCCGGACGCCGAGGCGTGTGGCGAGATCGATGAACTCTGGAATCTCACGAACGTTGACCAACTGCGAGACGAAATTGAAGTGGATCTCCGGTAAAGAAATACCGCGTTCTCGTTTGACCTCTTGCAGAACCCTAATGTTCTGGATAACGCGATCAAAATCAGCTTTCAACATCACCGCCTCGGCAGTGGCCTTGGTAGCGCCATGCAAGGAGATAGACATCATATCGAGCCCTGCTTCCAAAAGGCGAATAGCGAACTCGCGGCTGAGCGGCATGGCGTTGGTGGTAATGGCTGTAAAGGCTCCATTGTCGTGCGCCAGCTTGACCAAAGCAAATATCTCTTTGTTTAAGAGCGGTTCTGCATAGGCCCCCACAAAATGTGCCGTTTTTACATTAAGACCATTGGTTAGCGATTGGTATTCGTCAATTGTGAGCCGGTAATAGGGGGCGCGCTTAACGCCTAATTTGTCGTGCCGAATAGCTGGCGGGCACATGATACAACTCACGTTGCATCGGTTGAGGGTATTAAGATCAAGATAGATCGGCAGCAACTTGGCGTCGATCAGAGCCTCAGGCATCGGGACGGGGCGCGCGTGTCCTGGTATTGAAGAGAGGTCGGTAGGCAGCGCGAACGGGGATAGCCCGTAGTAAATACACTTGGCCTGATACTCAGCATAACGATGCAGATGCCGCGCAGCCAACTCTCGTACCTCATTGTCCAAGACACCAGCGTAAAGGGCGTGCAACGCGAGATGCAACTGCAGCATCCAAGCGGGGCCACTATGGCGGTATTCGCATGCAGTGCAGTAGGGTGCGAGTTCGTCACCTGTGAGCAACGAACGCCGTATCGCTCTATACTTATCTCCGTTCCAAACGGCGCCAAGCCCGTCTTGGCGCGCGTTTCCCATATTAGTCTCGTCGCGATAAGCGAATATACTCGAGGCAGAGCATAGACGGATGGAGCCATCGGGCTCGAGGCTAGGGTTAGTAAACGGAAGCATGCACATTTTTGTCGTTCGCTCACCCCGAGCGGTGGCACGATTGCTTAGGACATGCTGGAAAAAATGATCGAATTTCTCAACCTGACGGCACCAAGCCCATGGCTCAATGGAACGAAGATTCTCGGTAGAAATCTGTCGAAATAGTTCGGGCTGGGACAACAGGCAGCGGATAGCTACCTTGAGGCACTCTACGGAACGTTCTTGCAGGATGAATTCGCGCTGTAATGGACCGAAGACCTCCGGCACAACTCCGACATCTGTCGTGATGACGGGCACGCCAGACGCCATAGCTTCTAAGATTGGGTTGGGCGTACCTTCTATTTTGGAGGTGCAAACGTATATGTCTATGGAGCCGTAGTAGTGCGGCATGTCAGCGTGAGGTATGTGTGCTGTCTGGCGGTCGGCAAGCTCAAGGCGCACGCGGACGCCCTCTGCTTGAAGCTGCTCAACTGCAGGAACTAGGATGGTATGGACGCCCTTGAAGTCCTCCAACATTCCAGCCCATTTGCTATTTCCGACCCAGCCAATTACGACCTCGCGGCCTGTGATGTCATCAAAACGCTCAAGATTCTGCGCGTTGAACAACATTGTGTCCACACCGTCCTCAATAACCATAGCCGGCGGACGCAGGTTAGGTATCTCCCGGTAGTGACGCCCCAAACGCTCCGACGAGACTGTGTAGGCCGTGCAGATATCATTAAATATATGTTGGCGTGCCTCGATGGCCTCAGGATCAGCGTGAAGATGATCGTAAACTGCGGTTGTGATGCACGCAGGACGGATGAAGCGTTCATGGAACTCGGCAGATGTTATGCCTAGGGAATCTGCATAGCCCTCAAGCAAAGGCGTGTTGACGAGCGTGAGATACTCTCTCCAAAAGAAGTGAATTATATCGTAGTCCGTTGACTGAATTAAAACGTGCCCCAGTGCACTGCAACCACCATCCCAATAATGCCCGTTTGCCCCGCGCTCGCGCCAGCGAACTTCCTCAATTTCAGCCAGCCGGACCATTGGGATGATGTCAAAATCATAATTGTCGCTAAGGTGACGCCTGATCTGCTCCGAGATGTTGGCGAATGCCCAGTCCTCAACGTCGGTGACCAGCGCGATGCGGGGCTTAACCTTGACACTGCCCCCCATCTCAGCCGCATAGCCTTCACTAACAACTTCGTTTTCCACCAGCCCCTGCCTGGCTTCATTGTCAGCCAACCAGGAATCAACCTCATCACCCCAAACGCGGAAGCCGGTCTTTCGCTCAAGGTGCATGGCAGATTCGTGCAACACTTGGCGGGAGAACCGCAGCCGCTCGTAGTCTCTATCTGGATCGTTACCCGCAGGCGGGTGATCATGCACGAAGGCAGTGAGGGCAGAAGAGCCGACTTTCATGCCCGCGCGGAACAGCCGCAAAGAAAAATCGATGTCTTCAAAGCCCACACGCATAGCGTCATCGAAAGCACCCGCAGCAAAAAAGCTATCTCGATGTAACACAGAGGCGCCCCCAAAAAGAAAAGAGCACAGGAAAGGTTGACCGCCTGGCGCGACGCGCTCTGCAGAACTAAGAGCACTGCCAGGTGGCAGCATACCATCGATCGTTAGCCGCGGTTTTCCTTTCTGGACTAAAGTCTGCAAGTGACCACCGAAGCTGTAGAAGGTCTGACAATCCGGATTAATCAGCGGCACACTAAGAAAGCGGCAACCCACAATACCGATATCGCGCTGGAGCGTGGGGAACGGATCCATCACAAGATAAATGTCATTATCTAGGGACATAACCCAGTCAGTTTCGACTTCCCTAAAGGCTCGGTTGCGCCCACCAGCCACGCCTAGATTGGTTCCAAATTCCAAAATACGCCAAGGATATGGACAATTTTCTTCAAGATGCTGCTTCAGCGCCGTAAGCTCCTCAGGCGAGGAGCCATTGTCAGCAATCAAAATCCTGCCACAGAAATGCGGGACATGCTTTTTGACTGAGTCCACCATTCGGATCGTCAGACTGGCACGGTTCAGTGAAAGCAGAACGATTGTAATGTTCTCTCCTTTGGCGCCGATGTTGGCGGCGAGCCATTTATTTCCCGGCTCAGCGAACGCGAGATGGCGAATATCCACAAAGAACGGAATCTGATGCATCATTCGGGCTCCGCGCGAACGACGCGGCGTCGGCGTAGACGGCTGACAAGTTTTGCAAGAAGGGGGACTGCTAACACAAACCGGCTAGCAGCTCGCCTGACAAGGCGACCTAGCGACTCTGTTTCAAGGACCTGAATACGCGAGACATGCCACGCAAGTGCTTCGTCAAGACTTGCAACCCTTGCAATGTGCCAAGCAAGATCAACTTCGAGAAGGTTAACTCTGGCAAATTGCAAGGCAAGAGCGTTGTCCAATTCAATCGTATGGCGGTGTCCGTTATCAAGCTCCGCACGCAGCGCCAAAAGCTGCGAAGATACGATTTCATTCTCACGCCGCAGAGCTGCTGCTTGTATGCCGACGATTGTGGTTTCACGGAGTGCAGCTGCTGCTTCAGCAATCTTTGCGTCCCGCTGCGCGTTTGCCGTTGCAATATCGGCTGACATAAATTCGCGTTGAAGGCTTAGCGAGGCAACTTCATTAGATAAAACTTCCTGTCGGCTACGGAGGGTCGTTACTTCCGCCTCAAGATCGGCAAGATATTCCGTGTTTGTCTCAAGCCACATCATGCGACTATACATATCCATGGAGAGCGCCTGATATGCCCCGGCACTACCGACGCTGTACGCTGCATTCCATACCCCGACAAAATAGCTACAGTTTGTAGATGAAGGCCCGGTTGCGTCCCCAGAAGGTACACGCAAGGCGATACTTGCTGTTCCAGCTTGCGTGATCAGAGATCGCGTTGAATCGACATTTTGTTCATGATCCACAGGTACAGTGGCAAACCCGCGTGTGGCACTACCAAGCAACCACTCGACGCGATCACCCAAAATTGCAGTAGTCAGAACCTTAAACTGATCTAACGAAAGTCGTCGAAGGTGATGCGGATTACCTTCACCATCACCATAATACCAATTGTCATTGGGGCAGGTCAGAATGAAAATTGCGTCGGGGGTAGCAACTCGACGAAGATTATGAAGAAATGCTTCGGGATCTTTCACATGCTCAATCGTCTCAATAGACACGACTAAGTCAAAATGACAAAGAGGAAGAAGATCCCCTAGAGATTCCCCATTTATGATCTCGTAGCGAAGATTATAATGCCGAAAATTTGCACGTGCCACATCAATAGCGTTTGAAGAGATATCAACACCAACGACCTCTTCCGCACCAGCGTCGGCGAGTAGCCATGCACCATATCCCTCGCCGCAAGATGCGTCCAAGACGCGACGCCCAGCAGCAAAAGGTATCGCCAGCGCGTAGCGTCCAACGTGGATAGTGGCCTCAATTGGATCATAGGATTGTGAGGCTTCAACCTTCAACCGCTCCATGATGTTTCACTCCGAAAATCTGATATGTTTTTTTGGCTCTATGACCGTCTAATGGGCGACACAAGCCACTCAATGCTTACCGCTGACAACATCCGAAATTCGAACATTCCAACTACGGCTGAGATGCACCAACCCAGCGCTTCGATAGTCGCTCGAAGTAACGCGAAAAGGACAGATGCCTTTTTTTTCGCTCAAGACAAGAAGGCCCTGAGCATCGTTAACAGCGACACGCCAAAAGTATGCGCCAGTAAGGAGCGGAATATCGTGAAACGTGACTTCAACCTCGCCGGCAGGACCAGCGGGAAAGGCGCCAACAGCATCCATCAGCGTTGTTGCGCCACAAACATATACGCCATCAATAGAGTACAAATTAAACACAAAGGTAATGCTGCTCGGCACTTCTTTGGGTTGTAGAACCTCAAACGCAAAACGTAAGAAAAGCGTAGAACCGTGAGGAGCTACTTGCACAGATTGCCCAGCATGATCCTCCAGTTCGAAACCGTAAAGTCGAATTGCACTATTAGCGGCATCATCACTCGATGCCTGACCGGAAATTTCTGATGTTAAAGCGGCTTCTGCTAAAAATATATCGTCTATCGTAGTATTATCAATCTCGACGGAGAAAGTCGGCGGCGAAACTGGATTAGAAGACGGCATTGTGTCGTGCACATAACGATCAACAACATCCCTTGGGTTGCCGAATGCTATCATCTGACCATCACGTAAATAAAGCGCCTTGGCGCATAAGGTTCGAACAAGATACTCGTCATGTGCGACTAGAAGGATTGTACATCCCCCCTCTCGCACTTCATGAAATCGCCGGACACATTTACGCTGAAATGCGCTGTCTCCGACTGAAAGGATCTCGTCTACAATCAAAACGTCGGGATCTACATGAATGGCAACAGAAAATGCCAACCGGGCGAACATGCCGCTAGAATATATTTTAACCGGCCTGTAAAGATAGTCGCCTATATCAGCGAAAGCTGCAATGCGATCGAACTTCTCCATCACCTCAGCTTCAGTCATGCCGAGGAGTGTGCCATTAAAAATAACATTCTCCTCCCCAGTGAGCTCAGGGTTAAAGCCACTGCCAAGCTCAATAAGTGGCGCAACCCGCCCCCTAACAAGGGCCCGTCCCACGGAAGGGGTCAAAGTACCAGCCAAAATTCTAAGGAGCGTGCTTTTCCCAGCACCATTACGGCCAATGACACCCACGGTCTCGCCTGGCAAAACATCAAAAGTCACACCATCAAGGACATTCAAAACAGTGCCGTATTCGTGGCGTCCCCGCGATAGCATTTGCAGCAAGCGTTCGTGTGGACGCTCGTACAAACGATAACTTTTACCGAGCCCTTCAACGGAAATAACGGGGACGTTAGTTCTCGGTTCAGACAACATCAGCGAAGCCACGCTTTGTACTATCAAAGACCACATAGCCAATAAATGCTGTGCCCAGGCCAATTAAGTAAAGTAGGCCAAACGACATCACGCTCGGCATCACGCCGTCAATAAGGGCACCACGAGACGACTCAATAAATAAGGCTAGCGGATTTAAGAAAAGAATACCCTGCAGGCTAGAAGGAACAGCAGTCATCGGATAGAAAATTGGTGAAATAAACATTGTGGCTGGAACAATAGTTGAAACGAACTGACTGAGGTCACGTAAATAAACGCCGAGCGATGAGAGGCACCAGGCTATACCAGCTACGAAGAGTAAAAATGCAGGCCATACAAGCAGAATGCTCAAGCTAGCTATGCTCGGCAAACCAACTAGGATCACATACACACCGAGCAGAATAATGTAATTTATACACGCGACGAAAAACGATGTTGCCATAGCGGCAGGTACAAGTATCTCAAGCGGGAAAACAATTTTTGTAACGTAGGAGGGATTTTCCAGGATTAGGTTCGAGGCTCGACAGACTACGTCAGAAAAAAACTGAAAGACAATAAGTCCTGCGTACACCCGCAGAGCGAATTCACCATAGTTACCCCCCCCCCCAGCCCAACGGGTAACAAATATGTCGCTAAAAAGCCAAGTATAAATTGAAAGATAGAAAAGCGGTGTGATGAAGTAATGAGCGAAGCCAAATATGGTTCCTACAACTCGCAATCGGATCTCACGAATAGCAATTCTACGCACCGTAAGCATATTGTGTTTTGAAAACATATTGAAGATTGATGATTGACGCATTTTTATCTTAAGACTTTTGATAATTGATCTATCGCTTTTTATGACGGCTTTTGACTTATGCAAGAAATATTATTTACACTTGTAAATACAAAAAAACAGACTTGTCGAAGAGACTAGTCTGTACCCATAAAATTATCTTGTATTTCTCATCGCCCATAAAGAAACACCTTCGCGCGTTGACTGATGCGGCGGGCACCACAATTTATCAAGTAAGCGTAATGGGCGAGCAACAAGCGGCTCAGATGCGAGGCTTAAAATAGGCTTCATTCTCGGCCATAGACTAAGAATTGAACGGGCTGATTCTGGCATGGAGAAAATATTTGCTCTCAACCCAAGCGCTTCTCTATACCAGACAACAATATCTGACAGACAGGCAGTATCGGGATCAGAGACGTTGCAAATACCAGAAAGCCTCTTTTCAGCCGCAAACATAATTGCGGAGCAGAGATTTTCAACTGACAGGAAAGAACGAGTTCCGAGGAATGACTTTACGGGCAACGGCAGCCCGGAACGTGCAAATATTTCTAGATGTCGAATGTTAGCCCGTGCACCTGAACCATAAATTGAAACGGGACGCATTAAACAAGAATTTGGAAGGATTCTCTGAATCCCACGCTCCGCTTCAAGCTTTGTATAGCCATAACTGCATGATGGTAGCGGCTCTGTGTTCTCAAGGATTTCTGATGCAGAGCTGACCCCAACGGCCGCACGAATCGAAGATACAAAAATGAGATGCTGTGTCGGATCCAACGCCGAAGCAAGTGCAATAGGTGCCTCCTGATTCACTTTTTTGAATTCCGATGAAGATACATGACGGGTGTGGGCAATACCTGCCAAATGGACAATGATATCTGCTCCCAAGCAGACATTCTTCCAATCCGTAGAATTAACATCATCCAATAAGCTCCAATTAACTCCAACAATATTAATAGGGCGTCGCCCAGCAGCACGTACTTTAAAACCAGAGTTACGCATCGCTCTTACGAGATGCTGCCCAACGAAACCAGATGCTCCCGTAACAAGAACTTCCATCATAGATTCGAAGGTTCATGTACTATTCGAGGACATTTTGGCCGGCTTAAGAGCGCTATGCTCACCACTACTGCGCTCCACCACCAGGCTTGCCAGAATCCATTGCTAACAAGTGAGACAATGACAACCGCCGCGACCAAACCACTTCGCGCAGGACGCAATGGCTCATTGGAATGAGCCCAGACGACCAGTGCAAATGAACCGGCAAAAGCCAACATGCATCCGAACCAACCCATTTCTGCGAGGATCTGAATAATATTATTATGCGGATGCAGCCATTCGAGATCGGGTTTCAACAGCTCCGGAACGGTTGCGTAGTAAGACGTCATCGGAACGTGGGAGACAGACTCGACTCCCCATCCCCATGGCAATCCTGCCAAAGCAAATTTCGAATATGCGAGCCAGATTTGAATTCGTTCTGCCGCGTGCCCTTGCTCTGCAAGGGAAGGCCAGATGCTGGAGGCGACTTTTAACAAATCTGGCTTCAGCAAGAAAATCGGCCATGCGCATAGGCTTCCCATCACAAAAAGCCAAAAACTCCATTGACGCGGCACGAAGCGCGCCAGCAATAATACGAAATAACCGACAAGCATGGAAAGCTTCGCGCTTTCGCTTTCACCGATGAAGACCGCGCCAAATAAGATTGCTATTGCTATATATTTCACCGGTTGCGCCAAATTTAGGCCGTCATAAAAAAGCGCGAATGACAGGACTACAAGGCTGACCAAAACCATATTGTATCGATATGGTTCAGGGCGACTGTGTATCAGATGTAAAAGAATACCGCCGGTCTTGAGATCGACGATGATGGTCAATGCGGCGATCGACATCGAAAGCGATGCATAGAGGCGGGCGCGCCCGTTAGGCTCTTGTCCGTACACACTCACACACAGAGCACTGATGAATACGAGTGCACCGCTTGAAACCGCTTGCCAGGCGCGGATGGGATCAGGTGTCCACAGGCAGGTGATAGCGGCCCAAAGCAAGAAGCTGAAGCCTAATTTTGCTGACGTGCTGGAAAGAGCTGAAAGCTGGATCTTCCACTCTTGCCTGCCAACGCCATGAAGAAGCGCGAGAAGAGCCGCGCCGATCAAGAAGACAGGCGCCGCACGACGCACGAAGGGCAACACAACAGGCAATATGACAGCGAACAAATAAAAGAGACGCAAAGCGAAACTGGAGGCCGTCATATATCCCGAAGTCAATGCAGAGCTTGATTGGCTCATGCCATTTGCACGCCTGTGACAAGCTTGGTACCACCGACAGATGGTTTGGCCTGTTTGAGAATTTTTTGGGCAGCACCCTTATCATTTGCGGCTAACGCCTTGGCAAGGGAGCCTAGATCGAGCTCTCTGCTCCCTTGAGTGGTGCGCACAACGTTGATGGCAGCAATGCCGGTGGGATCGAGATGTTCGTCGGCCGCGACCAATTTCTCGGCGAGGCGCTCTCCGTGTCTCAAACCCACTTCAACGATTTCGATATCGCGTTCCGGTTCGAGGCCCGCCCATTCGATCATTTCAATTGCAAGATCGCGTATGGCAATCGGCTTGCCCATGTCGAGCAAATAAAGACCCGATCGATCCTGAAGAGAGCCCGTTGCGAGCACGAGTTCTGCCGCCTCTTCGCGGCTCATGAAATAGCGCGTCACACGCGAATCTGTAAGCGTAACCGGACCACCTGCGGCAATTTGGGCGAGAAAGACTTCTACGACAGATCCGCTCGATCCGAGAACATTGCCGAACCGAACCGAGTAACGTCGCAGCGATGAAGTACTTGATCGGTGCGCCACCAGCAACTCACCTGCTCTTTTGGTGAAGCCAAGCATCGCGACAGGATCTGCGGCCTTGTCTGTGGAGATATTGACCATCGTTGCCACATCCGCCTGGTCTGCCGCGTCCAACACGTTCAGAGTTCCGAAGACGTTGGTCCGGACAGCCTCATGCCAATTCTGCTCGACAAGGTCGACATGCTTGAGTGCTGCAGCATGGATCAATATGTCGGGGTTAAACTGTTCGACGAGACGGAAGATTCGCTCGCGATCGCGGACATCACAGACAACGAGATGAACTTTGGTCTTCGGGCTTTCGACACGCAGTTGTGCTGCTCGATTCTGTAGCCCCAGCTCGGCAATATCGAGTAAAACAATTTCTGTTGCGCCATGTGCGGCGGCACGAAGGGCGATATCACCTCCGATTGACCCTCCTCCACCGGTGATCAGGATCGATTTTCCTGCCACAAATCCGTCTATGAGCTGGTGATCAACAAGTCGCTTTTGTCGAAACAAGAAATCTTCAAACCTGATTTCAGCCCGCCTGCTAATACCAACGGTTTCGATTTTGAGAAGACCCAATCCCAGGCGCCGCGCCGTGCGCATGATCTTCTGCGCATCGTCTATTTTCGACAAAATACTCGGACCAAGAAGCAAGGACGAGACAGCCTGCCCGCCTGCAGCGAGAATATTGAATGCCCGTTCAAGGCCCTCAGCAGATCCCAGAACGCGCCGCCCCCGGATCTGCTTTGGCAATGGATCACCATTACGAAGAAGACATCCGACAATATTGGAGCTCAAAATGCCTTGATCTGCAGCGCGCAATGCATTTTCAGCATCGGATGCAGAGCCGATGAAGATGGTCGTATCGCTTGAAACGCGCTCGGCACTCTTTCGCCGGAGAAAGTGGTAATAGCGAAAGGCTATGCGACCAGCCGCCTGCGATCCCAGAACAAAAATACTGCCAAGGCAGATGATACGCACTTCAGCAACAATGAGGGGAGCGGGGTCATATTGATAGTAGATGGCCCGCATTAGCAACAGGACAACAAAAAGAAGGCTTGCGCTTTTTATGAGTGCAACGAAATCGATCAACGATGCAAGGCGCCACCTAGTGGAAAAGACACCAAGAAACGAAGAAATCAAGACAGACATGCAACCTGCAATGGCGGCAACTGGGATGATGGCATCGAGATCGGATGCAAATTGGTAGAGTGGCAAAATTAAAGCCGCAGCAAACCAGTAAGAAAATGCAGCACAGAGGGCATCATGAAAAACAACAACGGTAAGCCGAAGCGTTCGATGTATTTGATGCACTACTCGACCTTGCTTTGTTTTTACTTTTCGCCTCAAACCGTGCCTCGAGATTTTCTTTCATAGATCCGCAGATTTCGAGAAAGCGAAACAAGCAGCAACACCATAAGACCCAGAGCAAATATCAAGCCGATAACATCAGCCCAAAATGGTAGAAGCGTGGTGCTATAAAAGAGTGCGCAGAGCACGATGTTACACAAGGCTAGCCTAATAATGATCGACCAATTAGATTGCCCGTTATCGAATGCTTGCTGGTAGAAATGTTCCCTGTGCGCTTTCCAAATAGCTTCACCGCGCAACAACCTACGCAGAAGCGTCAATCCTGCGTCGCACAAGAAATAAAGCGGCAAAAAAAGGATCGCATGAGGTCCTTGCTTCTCGGATAGTTCGAGCAAAAGAATTCCGGCAATGAAACCCGCAACGAGTGATCCGGAATCTCCAAGGAATATCTTTGCCTTAGGTCGATTGAAAATGAAAAATCCTAACAATGCACCGGCGATAATGATTGCTTGAAAGCCATACAAGGGGCCTATCACTCCGCCCCCAGTCAAAATTGCAATTAATACGCTCATCGGCACGAATTCAGCGACAACCATTCCATCGATGCCATCCATAAAGTTTGTGACGTTGATCATAACGATCAGGAAACAAGCGCTTAAGAAGATGCCTAGGTAAGGCGAAATAAATCCGTTCAATGTTGGGGCTCTGAAGAATGCATAGGCAATTGAAATCCCTGAGAATAAAGAAAGTCGCAGCAGAACAGGAAGGCCACGACGATCATCCAGCCAACCGATCAAAGTCAGAGAAATGATTAAAAGAAGAATGGGAAAAAGGTCGATCAGGAAATTTTGGTTCCATCCGCAGAACACAAGGGCCAAAACAATCGTCAAAGCAAGGAACAAACCACCCGATTGCGGAGTTGGTGTGTCGTGACTGGACCGTGAATTGGGAACGGCAAGTGCAAGACGACTTGCATAGGGTAAGCCAAGCCAAATCATTCCTGCGCAGAGCAGAAATGAAGCAAAAAATGCAATTGCCAGCTGCAATATCATGGTAATGATACAACCATTGCTCCGCACATCGGGTGAAATCGCTTCACCCGAGACCAGAGCGTAAGAAACCAGAAAAGGCTCGCCTTAAGCGGCCTTATCCAGGAAATGCGAAAGCACCAGCACGGAATGTTGCTTTCCGAGCATGCTTAAAAGAATGCGGCAGCGGCGCTCGTCGTGGCTTTCCGCAAACACCGCTTCAAAATCTGTGAATGGCCCGGCCGTGACACGCACTGTTTCTCCAGCCTTGAATCTCTCAGCCTGGAACACGACTGCGCCTGATTGATCTTCGCGCGCGCGCACCATTCCAATGACTGCGTCTGGGACAACAGACGAGGCTAGATCGCGCGCAGCCAATGTGCTGACGCCAGGCGTGCGCTTCACAGCACCCATTCCTTCGATCCCTGCATCGGAGCGCACAAAGAGATAGTTTGGAAAGAGCGGACGCTTAACGAGTTGGCGACGACGCGCATGGGAAATCCAGCGTTCAAAACGCGGGCAATAGACCTCAAAGCCAGCCTTTTTGAGATTGCTCTCTGCAAAGGCTTCCTTGTGTGCTTCGGTCCGAATGCAAATCCAGTTGCTAACCAAAACCCGCTCCATTTCACAAACGAGTTTGCATATAAGCTGATGAGATGAAAGCGAAAAGCTTACTCACTCTTTCCCATTATTTTGAAACTGATTTGCCATGCAATATGTGGCTTTCTTTTCAATGTCAGTGTTTGTCACGCTTGGCGGATTCTGACAACCGAACGTAGAAATGCGCTGATTCAAATTACCAGAAAAATAGTTTCATTTTTCAAATAATTAGACCACACGAACGCTCCGAACCCATGCCAGACATAGCCTTAGGCTCGAGACTTCATGTTTATTTCCATCCGTCGCAGGGGGGCGGGTTGACCCAATTTTCGTTTAAAATTTCCACGATTTATATCTGCCCCATAAACAATAGAGCGCACCAAAATCGACTTAAATCCCCAAAAAAGATGCCGCTTACTTGACAATAGATCCTTTTAGATCGACAAATCGGCTATGTCAGACCAACCAAACATCTCTACCCTTTCTTTCACTCATGGCCAGGTGCTTCAAACCATTGAGGCCATGCATATTGCCGAATGGTTAGACCGCCCGGCACTGGATTCCATTCTGAAAAAATTGCGGCGAGACAAGGTGCCCTTCACAGCAGAGGAACTTGATAAGCCGCAATGGGAGCAGGTTCGATATGGCTATGTGCATCTGGTCGAATGCGTTGTGGCCATCATTATGATGCGCGATGGTATCGCTCACCGACATATCGTTGAATTGCTGACTGTAGATCGCCCAAAGCTAAGAGAAGCTTATAAATCAGCCTTTACTGATGCAAATAAAGGGCTCGGAGAGCCTATTACTCTGAAGCATTCAGACGGCCGCGAGATTCATATCAGCGGTCTTTATCTGGATTTCATGGCCAGGGTTAATCCCCTTGGTGTACTTACAACCACCGGGCCACGACTGCTGGACCCCTGGCAAGCGCTGAGCCGGTATATGGGTTTGTATGCAGGAATTCACCCCCTACCCCCGATCCGCCTGTCAGATCTTGCGACTGAGGCCGTACGGGTTGCTACGCTCATGCCAGAACTCAAGCGCGGGCGAAAGTCGGCGGGCTAAAAATCCTTATTGACGATCCGAATGCATCTTTATATATTCTCCTGATAACGCGACGGGTTCGCTGTCGCAGCTCATTACAGGAGATCTCTATGCCGACCCCCGCCTCGCCCAACACACTCTCCCCTTACCGCACTGTCGCTGAAGTCGCCGGATACCTGCGCATCAGCCAACGTCAGGTCCGCCGCTTGATAGCTCAGGGCGAAATCTCCGTCACCCGCTTTGGCCGCGCTGTGCGCATCCATGAGCGTGACATGTTGGCCTACGTTGGTCGCTCGGGGAAGGCTGCCTAGCAGGCTTAACGTGTCATATCAAGTCATTGAAAAGCATGACTGTTTGTCGTTGTCGTGAATACACAGTAGTGTTAAAGGCATTGGTTTAAACGTTGCTGTATTCACGAAATAGACCTATAGTCACGCTCGTTCTTCACGAGGCTTACCATGTCCAAAAGCCCTGGTTCACGACAGCTCACATTGGCCGACGTACTATCGGCCATCGAAGCGGCCGGCCTGCCACCTGCTCGGCGGCGGGACATGAAATCGGCGGTTATTACCGTCACAAAAGCCTTGGGACGACACCCCTCCGACGTCCCCGTGGACACCGCCCAACTACGCCGCCGGCTCAAAGACCTCTCAGCAGAGGGCCTCGGGCTTAGCGAGGGCCGACTCGCCAATATCCGGTCTCTCCTCCTGAAAGCGATGGCCCTCGTCCAACCGGCCATGGCCGGCAAGCAGACAGTCCAGTTGCTCGAACCCTGGCAGCGCCTGATAGATACGGTCAGCAGCCAATCGGCGCGGATTCGCCTTGCGACCCCCGCGCGCTGGCTTTCGGAACAAGGCATCGGGCCGGACCAAGTCACTGCAGACGACCTCGCTCGATACCGCGATCAGCTCTTGAACCACAGTTTGCGTCGCGACCCAGAGGGGGCTTGGGCATCACTGGTCTGGCAATGGAACAAGGCTACGCGCGAGATCCCTGGCTTTCCGCCCTTCGAGCTGGCGATCGTAAGCCGCCGCAAGGAAGTTACCTTGCCTTGGTCCGTATTCCCCCAGACGCTCGAAGCCGACACCAAGGCATGGACAGATTGGTTGGAAGGGAAGGACCTGCTGTCCGATGGGCCCATTCGACCTGTCAAAGCCTCCACAGCCGAAACGCGGAGCTACCAGCTCCGCTATTTCGCCAGCGCCTTGGTTGGAGCGGGCATTGACCCACAAACACTCCATAGCTTGGCCGACCTGGTTCACCCGCCCACTTTTGAGATTGGGATGCGCCACCTCTTCAAGCGCAAAGAAAACACGCGCACGTCCACTTTGGGGAATCTCGGTGGGGCCATGATCGCAGTCGCCCGCCATTGGGTGCTGCCCAGACAGAATGACGATCAAGCGGCGGATGCCGTGTTGAAGCGCATGCGCTTTCTCGTCAGCCGAGTCGACAATCAGACCAAAGGCCTCACGGACAAGAACCACCAGCGCCTGATGCAATTTGAAGATCCGGAGCATCTTGCCAAGCTGCTCAACCTCCCTGCGCGCCTCAAGCAAGAAGTTCTGAGCGGGAAGCATCCCCATGCCCAAACCCTCGTTCTGGCCGATGTCGCCATTGCCGTCGAATTGCTCACAATGACTGGGGTTCGCATGGGCAATCTGCAATCAACACAGCTGGACAAGCATCTACGCAAATATCGCAATCGCTATGTTCTGAACTATGCGCAAGGCGAAGTTAA
>CANGBC010000016.1 GCA_947452005.1 Beijerinckiaceae bacterium
ATGCATGGGCTACTTCGAGGGGTCAAACCGCTTTTTGAAGCCGGATGGCCAGTCAAAGAAAACGATCATTTAAAGCCGCGAAAGAAACTATTGGTCGATATCACGGCGACTAAGACGGGGCTCGATAAGGCAATCCTTCTGGCAAACGACTTTTTCAAAGCGCTTGAGTCTGGTGGTCATCGCGTCATGCTTTCCACGGCATATGGTCGCCGCCCTACGCCAAACGTTCATGAAAAGCCCGCGAAGCGAAACGAGCAATGGGAGTGTAGCCGCTTTTGGAGCCCTCAACGATCAACAGTCGTTTATTTCGGAGAAGTCGCAATTGGCCTGTCGATCATCGAAATGACTGAAAGCGTTCTCATGCGTTATGTCCGAGGAAAGTACATACGGGAATCCGAATATGTAGAGCCGAAGCGAACTCGCGGTTACACCGAGCACACTTGGACAACAACAAACGAACTCCCGACTGGCCGCTATAGGATCATGGCTTATTCTACAGAGCGCCTGGTTGATTATTCAATGAGTTGGCAGGACACGCCGGATATGCGGCTAAACATGAAAAATATCATCAATAGCCTGCAGCCTTTCGTAGACGAACTTTTGGTCAGGCTTGAAGAAGCTCGCAAGCAGAAGGAAATGCGTCAGCGAAAGTGGGAAGAAGAACAAGAACAGCGCCGCAAAGAAGAAGATAGCAGACGGATCGAACAATCCATTTGTGATAGCCGCGATGGTCTCGCGAAAGTGATGCAAGATTGGGCCTACACCCTGAGTGTAGAGGAATTTTTCAAAGGAGTAGAGAAGCGTGCCAAATCGGCTGACGTGCCAGAAGCAAGGCGGCAGAAAATTTTGACCCGGCTAAGACTTGCACGCGAATTTTTAGGCACCCAAGATCCAGTAGATTTCCTGATGTCGTGGCGTACGCCGCTGGAACGGTATCAGCCAAAATACCCTAAATAGACAAGTTCATGATCAACGAAATTAGTGGTCAGAAAATTCTGAGCTTTCTCCAAGCAGACTAGCCCCGCCTCAATGTCGAGGTAATTTTGGAGGTTAGTATGACTGTGAAGCATCTCAATCAGGTAGAGCTCGCCAAGCGCTGGAACATTTCACCGAGGACGCTTGAGCGGTGGCGATTTCTCAAAGCCGGGCCCTGCTACCTGAAAATCGGGTGGCGAGTCGCCTATAGAGTTGAAGATATCGAAGCATTCGAAGATGAGGTTATTCGTTACACGAATACCGAAACTCGGGGCCCAGCCAACCGGGATAATAGTCCTTTTAGGTAATAAATGATGGCAACCCGCTGGCGGCTTTGGCGGCTGACGGGTTGTTTCCAAGTATTGGCGGCTACTCTGGTGACAAGATCCACAATGCCCACTTCGGTTTTTATCTTTCCCGGCATGCGAGTGGATCATCACGAACATGCGGAGCCTAGAGTAGCTGAGCGTGAAGCTCGCTCGATTTGGGCTGGATGCAAGCGTAGCCAAGCGGCGGATCACCGCTAACCATTTAGCAAGAAGCGGGTTTTCCGGGTTGAGATGTCGGCTCTAGCGGGATCTGGAGGGGTTCTTCGGGCCAGAGCGAGTCAGTTCGCAATTCTGCGTAAATGGCGGAGGGGGCGGGATTCGAACCCGCGATACGGTTTCCCGCATACACACTTTCCAGGCGTGCGCCTTCAGCCACTCGGCCACCCCTCCGCATGCGGTAAGGGCGAACCCCCCGCAGGAGGGCGCACTATAGTCAGCATGGGCGCTGGCGCAAGGACGGATCGGGATTTTATCCGTCCTTTCAGGCGTGGCGGCATTCCTTCTGGAACCGCCCCCAAAACAGGACGTTGCCTCCACTCAACCATCCCCGGAGACCTTCCCATGAAATCCATCCCGTTTGCCATGGCGTGCGCCCTGCTTGGGGCGAGTGCCCTGACCCCGGTTGCCTTTGCTCAGACCACGGGCGGCAGCTCCAGCACGACCGAAGTCAGCCCTTCGACGTCCCGACCCGACATCCAGCGCGAGTGGCGCGATCGGCGGGATGAGGATGAAACCACCGCCGGCAGCAGCCGGGACAGCTCCAACCGGTCCTATGGGGAAGAGGAAGATGATGCCGACCCAAGCACGGGAACCAGCGCCCGACGGACTGTGCAAATGGGGCATATGGGCATGAAAAACCATGAGATGATGCGCATGCACAGAGACATGATGCGCGCCCACCACCGTGGCGGTATGGACGCAGGTGCGCACCTGAATCTCAAGCGCGGCGATTCCGCCATCAATATTCGATGCCCAGCGCATGAAAACATCGCCGCCTGCGTCGATGCCGTCGGCAAGCTGATGGATCGACTGCAAAACATGCCCGGTGCCGCTTCAACCACAACACGGCCCTAAAGCGAAAGCCGATGGCAGGCTGTGCTCTGCCATCGGCTGCTCTCTTGCTTTGTGCCCCGCAGGGTCTTTCAGTCGCGCCCGTGCCGCTCTACATAGAGTTGTATACACAGCGGGGAGATGCGCGCCATGTTTGGTTTCCTGAAAATGACATCCTTGCCAGCACCGGGCGAGGCCCTGCCTGGTCGCGCGCAGCCCGTGCGCACCGCCGACACGCATTATGTCACCGGTCGCCCACTCAAAGGCCCGTTTGCAGAGGGCTATGAATCCGCCTTGTTTGGCATGGGCTGTTTCTGGGGTGCGGAGCGCAAATTCTGGCAAATGGGCAAAGACCAAATCTGGACCACGGCTGTGGGCTATGCCGCGGGGCAGACGCCCAACCCGACCTATGAAGAAGTCTGCTCAGGCCAGACCGGCCACAATGAAGTTGTCCTGGTTGTCTTTGACCCGGCGGTCACGTCGTTTGACGCTTTGCTCAAAACCTTTTGGGAAAATCACGACCCCACGCAAGGCATGCGGCAGGGCAATGATGCGGGCACACAATATCGCTCCGGGATCTATGTGAACACGCCGGCACAGCGCGAAGCAGCTGAACGCAGCGCAAAAGATTTTGGCCTCGCGCTGGCGGCCAAAGGCTTTGGACCGATCACAACCGAGATCCGGCAGGCCCCGGACTTTTATTATGCGGAAGCCTATCACCAGCAATATCTGGCCAAAAACCCCAATGGTTATTGCGGCTTGGGTGGCACGGGCGTCACATGCGCCATCGGCACCGGGGTGAGCAGCGCGTAAAGCTGTCTTGCTCATCCGCGCATCTTCATGGCATCAAGGTTGCGCGACCTTGAGGGGCCCATGATGATCGAACGCGCGCTTGAAAAATTTCTCTTTGCCAGCCGATGGCTGCTGGCGCCGTTTTATGTCGCGCTCGTCGTGAGCCTGGTCGGCCTTTTGATCAAGGCCGCTGAGGAACTGTGGCACTTCATGTCCCATGCGTTCAGCGCCAGTGAGAGCGATGTCATTCTGGGCGTGCTGTCGTTGATCGATCTGACGCTGACGGGCTCGCTGATCATCATTGTCATTTTCTCAGGCTATGAAAATTTCGTCTCGAAAATTGACGAAAGTGAACATCGTGATTGGCCCGAATGGATGGGCAAAATTGATTTCACCGGCCTCAAGCTGAAACTGCTCTCCTCCATCGTGGCGATTTCCGGCATTCAGCTTTTGAAGACCTTTATGAATGTGAAAAATGTCTCCGACCGCGACATTATGTGGTCGGTGATCATTCACATGGTCTTTGTGATCTCTGGCATCATTCTAGCCTGGACGGACAAGATCAGCGGCGAAGCACATTCATCCAGCAACAAGGCGCATTGATCATTTAGCCTCAAGCACGGCGCGACACGCGCCGGGCAATTGCGCAAGGGTCACGGGCTTGGGCTGCTTTTCTGGCGGCACGGGCTTGGGATGCATCGCCTCATCGGTGAACCACCAATCCAGCGTCTTGTCGCACCCCTCGCTTTGGGGCGGTGGCTCTTGCGCGCGACAAGATTGATCGCCCGCCGGACAGGCGAGGCGAATATGGAAATGATAATTATGCCCGTAGATGGGCCGAATCTTGCCAAGCCATGAACGATCACCGCGCGCATCGCGACAGATGGCTTTTTTGATTGCCGGATTGACGAAGACGCGTTCCACTTCGCCCTGCTGGGCAACATGTTTCAACAGCGCGATGTGGCGGGGGCCAAAAAGCTGCGGCTCAACATCAAGCCAGTCTTCGCGCACCAGATTGGTGGCGGAGGTCTCTTCGCGCTCTTGTCGCGTCAGTCGATAATCCGGCATGGGTGTGAACCAGATGTCAGCATCAAGCCCGATCTGATGCGAGGCATGGCCGGTCAGCATCGGTCCGCCGCGCGGCTGGGACATATCGCCCACCAAAAAACCTGACCAGATATTTTGCGCGCGCATGTCACGCGCGATGCGCTGCAGAAAGGACACCAGCGCGGGATGGCCCCAGTTGCGATTGCGCGACAGGCGCATCACCTGCCAGGCCTCACCATCAATCGGCAGCATGTCGGCTCCCGCCAAGCAGCCGCGCGAATAAAAACCAATGGGCTGGGGTGCCAATTTGGCGGGCGTTGCGCGGCGGCCAAACAATTCTTTGGCCGCCAGCGCCGGATCATTGGGGTTGGCCAGCGGGGCCAAGGGCTTTGGGTTCAGCGTGCCCGCGTCTTGCGCCTGCGCGGACGGGGCCAACGTCAGACTCAAAAGCAAAGCGAGGCCGATGAGGCCATCATTGCGAGCGAAGCGAAGCAATCCAGACACGGGCGCCCTCCTCGCAATGACGACTAGTCCCCGAAGACCACCGTCTTCGAGCCATTGAGGATCACGCGATCTTCCAAATGATGGCGCACGGCGCGCGCGAGCACGCGGCGCTCAATGTCGCGGCCCTTGCGCACGAGATCTTCCGGCAAATCGCGATGGCTAATGCGCTCCACATCCTGCTCAATGATCGGACCTTCATCGAGATCAGACGTCACGTAATGCGCGGTTGCGCCAATCAGTTTCACGCCGCGCGTATGCGCCTGCTTGTAGGGATTGGCGCCCTTGAAGCCGGGCAGGAAGGAATGGTGAATATTGATGCAGCGGCCGGACAATTTGGCCGACAGGCCCTCGGAGAGAATCTGCATATAGCGCGCCAGCACAACGAGATCAGCCTTGGTCTCGCGCACGAGGCTCCAAAGCTGCGCTTCCTGTTCCATCTTGGTGTCGCGCGAGACTGGCAGATGGTGAAAAGGCGCGCCATCGAAATCAAGATGCGAATAGGTATCGCGCGGATGGTTGGCGACAATGCCCGCAAGCTCCATCGGCAATTCATCGATGCGCCAGCGATAGAGCAGATCCGCCAGGCAATGATCGAATTTGGACACGAGGATGAGGACGCGCTTTTTCTGTGCGGTCGCGCGCATGGTCCAGTTCATGCTGAATTTGGTGCCAAGCTCGGCAAAGCCAGCATGGACTTTTTCAAAGGTCACATCTTCCACGCCATTGAAGACCACGCGCATGAAGAACACATTGGTCTGTGTGTCATCATATTGCTGGGCGTCCAGAATGTTGCAGCCATGCCCAAAGAGATAGGTCGACACGCCTGCAACAATGCCGGGCTTGTTAGGGCAGGAAAGCGACAGGACATATTGGGCGCTGGGCATCAGGGCGGCGGACATTGAGGCTTCTTCCAAACGAGGAACAATGCCCCGGAACAGGGGCTCGCGTGATATAGGCCGAACCAGCTCCCAACCTCAACCGCGCCTTGACGCAGCAAGCGCCAGACGCCTAAAATGTTCGTAATCCGCCCACATGTTCTCTATGCGAACACTTAAGGAAAGATCATGACCGAAGCCTTTCTTTGTTCAGGCCTGCGCACCCCCATCGGCCGCTATGCTGGCGCGCTGTCCTCAGTGCGCCCCGATGACATGCTGGCTTTTGTTATCCGCGAGTTGATGGCCCGCCATCCGCAGATCCCGGGCGAAGCGATTGATGAGATTTTTGCCGGCTGCGCCAATCAGGCGGGTGAGGACAACCGCAATGTCGCCCGCATGGCGGGCCTGCTGTCTGGCCTGCCGCTGAGCGTGCCCGGCACCACGCTGAACCGCCTGTGCGGTTCGGGCATGGATGCCGTGGGCACCGCCGCCCGGGCCGTGAAATCAGGTGAATGCGAACTGGTGATTGCGGGCGGTGTGGAAAGCATGTCACGCGCGCCTTTCGTTATGAACAAGGCGACCGAAGCTTTTTCGCGCGCTGCAGAAGTGCATGACACCACGATTGGCTGGCGCTTCATCAATCCGCTGATGAAGGCGCAATATGGCGTCGATTCCATGCCAGAGACCGCTGAGAACCTTGCCGAAGACAAGCAAATCTCGCGCGCCGATCAGGACGCCTTTGCCTTCCGCTCGCAGGCGCGTGCGGCCAAGGCCATGGCCGCTGGCCGTTTTGCCAAGGAAATCGTCGCCTATGAGATCAAGGATCGCAAAGGCAATATCACGCGCGTCGAGCGCGACGAGCATCCGCGTGAAACCACGATTGAAAAGCTGGCAGCCCTCGGCACACCGTTTCGCAAAGGCGGCTCGATCACCGCTGGCAATGCGTCAGGCGTGAATGATGGTGCCGCCGCCATGATCATCGCCTCGGCACGTGCAGTTGAAAAATATGGCCTGACGCCTTTGGCGCGCATCAATGGTCTGGCGACAGCGGGCTGCGCGCCACGCATCATGGGCTTTGGCCCGGTGCCCGCCACGCAAAAACTGATGGACCGCTTGGGCCTGAAGATTTCTGACTTTGACGTGTGCGAATTCAATGAAGCTTTTGCTGCACAAGCACTCGCCTGCACACGCGGGCTTGGCCTGCCCGATGATGCTGAACATGTGAACCCGAATGGCGGCGCAATTGCGCTGGGCCATCCGCTAGGCATGTCTGGTGCGCGTCTTGCGCTCACTGCAGCGATTGAAATGAACGAGCGGAGCCAAAAGCGCGCGCTCGCCACCATGTGCATCGGTGTGGGCCAAGGCATTGCTCTGTCGCTGGAGGCCGTGCGCTAACAATAACTGGGGCGAGCCGCCGGCTCGCCCCAACATTGATTATTTACCCTTAGGCTTCTGTCCTTTTTTCTCATCTTGGGAAAGGACGGATGCAGCGAGCGTCCTAGCATCAGCCGCTGTAGGTTTTTTTGAGCCGGAAAGAACTTTCCCGGCGAGCGTTGAAGTATTTGAACTTGATTGCTTTTTGGCCACTAGTGCCTCCTAATTGGGATTATGAAAAGATCGATACCTCGAAAAGAGGTCCTTTACTCATTACCGGCACGCAACCCGACGCAGGTAAGTTCGCACCCAGAATACTTCAATAGCCGCATCAACAAATTTAAATCGGAGCACCCTCTCCTTTGAAAATCGCGCTCATTCAGATGAACTCCACAGACGACAAAGACGCCAATCTCGAACAGGCGCGTCGGCTCATCGAAGATTGCGTGGCCAAGGAAAATCCTGACTGGATTGGTCTGCCAGAAGTCTTCTCCTTTCTGGGTGGCTCGCGCAAAGACAAAGTGGCTGCCGCAGAAGAATTTCCCAATGGCGCGGCCTATCAATTGATGCGCGACCTTGCCGCGCGCCATCGCGTGCATATTCATGCAGGCTCCATGCTCGAACATATTCCAGGTGACGAGCGTCTGGGCAATACGACTGTCGCCTTCAACCGCACCGGCGATGAAGTCGCGCGCTATCGTAAAATTCACATGTTCGATGTCACAACGCCTGACGGCATGATCTATCGCGAAAGCGATGTGATGAAGCCCGGTGACGGCGCTGTCACTTATGAATGCGAAGGCCTCACCATTGGGTGCGCCATTTGCTATGATGTGCGCTTTCCAGCCCTCTTTGATGCGCTCGCCAAACGCGGCGCTGATCTGATTGTGCTGCCCGCCGCTTTCACATTGCAGACCGGCAAAGACCATTGGGAAGTTCTGTGCCGCGCGCGCGCCATCGAAACACAAACCTATTTTGCGGCACCCGCACAGACCGGGCAATTTCGTCAGGGTGCCGAAATGCGCTCAACCTATGGCCACACACTTGTTGCTGACCCGTGGGGTCTGGTGATCGCGCGCGTGTCGGATGGCATCGGCTACACAACCGCGCAGATTGATCGCAACCTCATCAAACGCGTGCGCGCACAAATTCCAGTCGCGCAGCACAAGGTTGATGTGAAGCCGTGACCCGCATCTGCGTGACTGGCGAAGCCTTGGTGGATTATGTGCCCAATGAAACGGGCGCGCGACATTGGACGCCCGGTGGTTCTGGCCTCAACACAGCCGTTGCATTGGCGCGGCTTGGCATTGACACGTCTTTTGCAGGAAGCCTGTCGCGCGATGGGGATGGTCAGCGTCTGGCGACTTGTCTGCAAGCTGAAAAAATCAATCTTGGGCCGGCCTATCGCAGCGAAAAATCCTGCCCGCATGTGCATGTCAGCAAAGATGCGCAAGGTGTGCCGAGCTACGATTTGCATCTCGAAGGCAGCGCGCTGGAAGACGCACCCGCCTGCTGGCGCTGGCCTGACGACACGCAGCATTTTCATGCCACATCTTTCGCCGCAACATTGGGTCCAGGTGGAGAGGCAACTTTGGCAGCGCTGCGCGCCACACGTGGCCAGATGACGAGCAGTTTTGATCCCAATATTCGCGCGCCTGTGTTTCCAGATCGCGGCGCGATCGCGCTTCTGCTGGCCCAGCGCATTCAGCACGCCGATATTGTCAAAGTCTCAAGCGAAGATCTCGATGTGCTCGCACCGGGCGTTTTGCATGATCATCTGGTCGGCGAATGGCGCGCGCTGGGTCCAAAGCTTCTCATTGTGACGCGTGGTGCCCAAGGTGCCATCGCCTTTTTCAATTCGACACAGGTCGACGTACCAGCGCATCCGATTCAGGTCTGCGATACGATTGGTGCGGGCGACAGTTTCATGGGCGCGCTGCTGGCGATCATGGCGCAGGACAAATGTCTGGGTGCACTTGCGCAGGCTTTTGCGCCCGATCAGGTTGCCCGCTGGCTCGCCTTTGCCAACAAGGCAGCAAGCCTGTGCTGCATGCGCGCAGGCGCCAATCCACCCGACCTCGCAGACATGAGCGCATGAATCGGCAGACCCCGATTTTGGTTGCGTCGTTGCGTCAGAGCGCCTAGAGAAACCCGCTGTCTTTTTGGCTTTAAGGAAATTCTCATGCGTCCTTCCCAACGCGCCCATGATCAGATGCGTCTCGTCACGCTGGAGCGCAATGTTGCGCGCTATGCGGAAGGGTCGTGTCTTGTGAAATTCGGTGAGACGCATGTTCTGTGCACCGCGTCTCTCGAAGACAAGCCGCCGATGTGGCTGCGCGGTCAGGGACGCGGCTGGATTACCGCTGAATATTCGATGCTGCCGCGCGCAACCGCGACGCGCACGCGCCGCGAAGTCACATCCGGCAAGCCCTCGGGTCGCACACAGGAAATCCAGCGTCTTATTGGCCGTTCATTGCGCGCCGTTGTTGATTTGCAGGCTTTGGGTGAACGCCAGATCACGCTGGATTGCGATGTCCTGCAGGCAGATGGCGGCACGCGCACGGCTGCGATCACAGGCGCATGGGTGGCCATGTATGATTGCCTGAAATGGATGCGCGGGCGCTCGATCATCAAGGACATGCCGATCCGCGACCATGTGGCAGCGATTTCTTGCGGCGTGACCAAGGGCACACCTGTGCTCGATCTGGATTATGCGGAAGATTCAACCGCCGAAACGGATGCCAATTTCGTCATGACCGGCTCGGGCGGACTGGTTGAAATCCAGGCCACGGCTGAAGGCGCGATCTTCACGCAAGATCAGCTCACCGCGATGATGGATCTCGCGCGCCATGGCATCGGCCAGCTCGTGGATTTGCAGAAAACCACTGTCGCCTGAGCCTGCTTGGCTCGGGCTTGTTGCGCTGCAGCATGAAAAATCAAGGGCTTGGGCTTACGGATTACGCATTTCGTCGTATTCGGCGCGATGTTTGCGCTTCCGCTTGGGCCTGAGATGTGATTACCTGACGGTCTATAAGAACAAGACAAACAGGAACGAAACGCACCATTCCGGCAGATCCCGCAGAGGGTCGCACGGCAAAAAGGCACTGAAAACAATCAGCTTCGTTCGACTGACTTCGTTTCCGACCACAAGTCTGGTCCAAAAATCCTCCTAGGATGAAATCACAAGGGCGCGAGCCTGAGCAGGGCGAATAAAAATGTGTAACGAGTTGGGCATGAGGGAACGCGCGGGGGTGGCGAAAGCTGCCGCTTGGCTGCATGCCTTCGTGCTTTTGTTCTCGCTCGTTGTCGTCCCGGCTGACCCGCTCTTCAAAACCTATGAAAACGCCGCTGTTATGGCCCTTGCCGATCAGGCTCCCGACGAGTCTGCGACCAAGAAGGGCCTGGACGGCGATGATCTCTCGCTCTGGACCTTGGCCCGGCGCGATGAAGTTGGCCTGCGCCTTGGCGAGCGGCTTTGCCACACGCAAGAGGCACCTCGGGTCAGCGGCTGCGGCCGCTCGTTCCATGCACGTGGGCCACCGCCCGCGTTCGCTTGAAGCGGCCCCGGTCTCCGCAAGGGACTTTGGGTACGCAAGACCATTTCTGAAAAAGGATGGCCTTTCCTCGTCCCGCAAGGGCGTGACCGCCGGACCAACAAGTACATCCCGGCTGAAAGCACCATCAGAATAAAATTAGGGGACTTTCATGGAAATTTGGGAAGCATTAGGCCAGGGGCTCACATTGCTCCTTGAGCCGCATCGTATGATGCTCCTTTGGGGCGGCGTGCTCTGCGGTCTGGCTCTCGGCATCCTGCCGGGCATCGGCGGCGTCGCAGGTACTGCACTGCTCCTGCCCTTCACCTACAACATGGATCCGGCGGCTGCCATGGCGCTGCTGCTGGGCCTTGCTGCAACCACAACCCACGGTGACCCGATCTCGGCCATCGTGCTGGGCGCCCCGGGCCATGCGGCATCTGCCGCGACCGCTCTGGACGGCTATCCGATGACCAAGCGTGGCGAAGGTGCTCGCGCTCTGGGTGCAGCCTATATGTCCGCGCTCATGGGTGGCCTCTTCGGTGCGGTGCTCATGGCTGTGACCCTGCCGATCGTGCGTCCGTTGATCTTGTTCATTGGCTCGCCCGAACTGCTCGCGCTGGCCGTGTTCGGTATCTCCATGGTCGCCGTCCTCTCGGGCAACACGCCTCTGCGCGGCCTGACGATGGCCTGCTTTGGCATCATGCTCGCCATGATCGGCTCCGATCCGCAGACCGGCACGTTGCGCTGGACGATGGACAGCCTCTACCTCTGGGAAGGCCTGCCGCTGGTGCCATTAACGCTCGGCGTCTTCGCGCTGCCGGAGCTCTGCGATCTTCTTGTCGCCCGCACATCCGTTGTGTCGGACTCCAAGGTGCAGAACAACTGGCGTGGCCTTTGGCAGGGTTCGGTGGATTGCTTCACCCATTGGTGGCTCAACATCCGCTGCGCCTGGATTGGCTCCGTCATCGGCGCCATCCCCGGCATTTCGGCCTCGGTCATTGACTGGATCTCTTACGCTCACGCACTCAAGACCGAAAAGGGCGCTCGCCTCACCTTCGGTCAGGGCGACGTGCGCGGCGTGATCGCAGCGGAATCGGCAACCTGTTCGCGTGAAGGTGGCGCTCTTGTGCCCACCATCGTGTTCGGTGTCCCGGGCTCCGCTGGTATGGCCATTTTGCTCGGCGCCTTCCTCATGCACGGCTTGGTCCCCGGACCGGAAATGCTGACGAAGCATCTGGCCATCACCTATTCGATGGTCTGGTCAATCGCCATTGCGAACATTCTGGGTTCGGGTCTTTGCTACCTGTTCTCCAGCCAGTTCGCGAAGCTCGCCAGCTTGCGCTACACGCTGATCCTGCCCTTCGTTCTGTCGCTGGTTTATATCGGCGCCTTCGAAGGTCACCGTAACTGGGGCGATCTGTTCTCGCTCTTGTTCTTTGGCATCTTTGCTTGGGGCATGAAGCACTTCAAATGGCCGCGTCCGCCGTTGGTCTTGGGCTTCATTCTCGGTGCGATCCTTGAACGTTATATGTTCATCTCGATCCAGCGTTATGGCAGCGACTGGATCTGGAACCGCCCGGTTGTGATTGTGCTCTTTGCTATGGCGCTGCTGTCGCTCGTGCGTCCCTTCATTCTCGACGTGAAGGCACATGGCGGCCTCGGTGGCATGCTCTCCGAGTTCCACGCGCCACGTTTCAACGTCACCCACATCTTCCCGCTGCTGATGCTCGTCATCTTCGGCGTGATGATGGCGGAAGCCGTGACCTGGAACTTCTCGGCCAAGATCATCCCGATGATCGTGGGCACGGGCGCAATTCTCTTCTGCTTGCTCTCGCTGGCGAACGAAGTGTTCAAGGGTGAGATCCACAAGAAGCGCGAAGAAGAACGCGCCGCTCGTGGTGAAGCAGCCGAGAAGATGCACATGGACATCGCCTCGACCATCGACCACATGACACCGAAGCAAATCGCCACCCGTGGCGCCATCTTCTTCGGCTGGATGATCGGCTTCCTCGCCTCCATGGCGTTGATCGGCCTCATCCCGACTGTGCCGCTGTTCATCATCTCCTTCATGCGTGTTGAAGGAAAAGAACCTTGGCGCATCACGCTGCCGATGGCGATCTGCACGACCTTGCTCGTCTATTTCGTCTTCGACCAGCTGCTGACGATCCCGTGGCCGGGTTCGGTTCTGGGTGACTTCCTCCCTTGGTGGAAGGCCCATATCCCGAGCGCCTGATCAAAGCCTCGACACCAACAAGAACCGCCGGGTATCCCCCGGCGGTTTTTTTATGCGCGGATGGCCCCCGGGCCGGGTGCCTTGATTCCGGACGGAATGTAACATTATAACATTCCAGCCTGAGGCCGGACCCCGAAAACCATGCCGCACGACCATTCATCAGCCGGGACGCACGCGCACCACCATGCGGCGCCCCATTCGCACGGCCCGAGCCTGCGGCTGTCGCTTTTACGGACCTCGGCAGCTGGGCGCATGGGTATGGCGGGCGGCCTCGCCGCCCTGCTCTGGCTCGCTGTGGTCTGGGCGCTGACATGAGCGCCCCCCTCCTCCATCTGCGCGACGTGACGCTGGGCTATGATCGTCACCCAGCCGTGCATCATCTCTCCATCGAGATCGCCCGCGGCAGCCTGACGGCCGTCATCGGCCCCAATGGAGCTGGCAAATCGACCCTGCTCAAAGCCTTGGCCGGTGCGCTCGCCCCACTCAGCGGGACCATTGTTGCCGACGCGACCCTGCGCATCGCCTATCTGCCGCAAAGTGCTGCGCTTGATCGCAGCTTTCCCATCTGCCTGTTTGATCTGGTGGCAGCAGGCCTGTGGCATCGCACGGGTGCCTTCGGCAGCCTGACCGACACAGATCGCCGCCTCGTGCATACAGCGCTTGAGCAGGTCGGGCTGCAGGGCTTTGAACGGCGCACTTTGGACGCCCTCTCCGGCGGACAATTGCAGCGCGCGCTTTTTGCGCGCCTCATTCTGCAAGACGCCGATCTCATCCTGCTGGATGAACCCTTTGCCGCCGTCGACACCAAGACCAGCGCTGATTTGCTCGACATGATCCATGCCTGGCACGCACAGGGGCGCACCATCATCGCTGTTCTGCACGACATGCATATTGTGCGCGAACACTTTCCCCAGTGCCTGTTGCTGGCGCGCGAATGTGTGGCGCATGGGTCAACCGATGATGTGTTGACGGACAAGAATCTCGCCCGCGCACGGCAGATGATCGAAGCCTTTGATGAAGAGGCGCATATTTGCGCGCAGGACGGCGTGTCATGATGCTGGTCGATGCGCTGATCGGACCTTTTGTCGAATTTGAATTCATGCGCCGCGCCTTGGTGGGGTGCCTCGCTCTGTCGCTGGCGGCCGGGCCTGTTGGCACATTCCTCATGCTGCGCCGCATGAGTTTGTTTGGCGATGCCATGGCGCATGCCATTTTGCCCGGTGCTGCGCTGGGCTATCTGGCTTTCGGCCTATCCCTCTCAGCCATGACGATTGGCGGGTTGGCGACAGGCTTGCTGGTTGTCCTGTTGGCCGGACTTGTCACACGCTCAACGACGATGCGCGAAGATGCCTCGATTGCAGGCTTTTATCTCATCTCGCTGGCGCTGGGCGTGACCATTGTTTCGATCAAAGGATCGAATGTCGATCTGCTGCGCGTGCTCTTCGGCTCAATTCTCGCGCTGGATGATGCCGCCATGATGCTGCTGGCAGCCATGAGCACGGGCACCTTGCTGGTTCTGGCGCTGATCTTCCGCCCGCTTGTGATGGAATGCGTGGACCCCTCTTTCCTGCGCTCGGTCAGCCGCGCGGGTGGGCCTGCGCATCTCGTCTTTCTGGCGCTCGTTGTGACGACACTTGTGTCGGGCTTCAATGCGCTAGGCACGCTGCTGTCGGTTGGCATGATGATGCTGCCCGCCATTGCCGCACGTTTCTGGGCGGTTGAACTCACCGGCATGATCATCGCTGCAACTTTGATCGGACTGGTCTCAAGCCTCAGCGGTTTGATCTTGTCCTTTCACACCGGCTTGCCATCTGGCCCCGCCATTATTCTTGTGGCTGGCCTGCTGTGGCTTCTCTCGCTGGCGCTTGGACCGCACGGCGGCCTGCTTCTGAAACTGCTCCCGCGCAAACATCTGGAAGCCTGATCCATGATGAAACGGCTCGCCCTCACAGCCGCCCTCGTCCTGATGCCGGTTCTGGCTCTGGCGCAGGAAAAGCTTGAGACCATTGCGAGCATGTCGATCATCGCTGATCTTGTGCAGCAAGTGGGTGGGCCGCGCGTCAGCGTCACAACCTTGGTGGCCGCCGGTGGCGACACGCATACGTTCCAGCCCTCACCCCAAGATGCGCGCCGCATGGCGCAAGCCAAACTTGTCTTCATCAATGGCCTTGGTCTCGAAGGTTGGCTGCCGCGCCTCGTGCAATCATCCGGCAGCAAGGCACGCCTCATCACGCTCTCAAACGGCGTGCCGACAATCGATCTCGATCCCCATGCTTGGCAAGATGTCGGCAATGCGAAAATCTATGTTCGCAACATTCGCGACGCTCTGACAGCAGTCGACCCCGGTGGCGCGGCTCTTTATCAATCGCGCAGTGACGCCTATCTCGCGCAACTGGATCAGCTTGATGCTGACATTCGCGCGAGTCTCGCCAAGATTGCGCCTGAGCGCCGACGCGTCATCACAAGCCATGACGCCTTTGGTTATTTTGCCAAAGCTTACGGCATGCGCTTCATCGCGCCGCAAGGTGTCTCGACCGAAGCTGAAGCCTCGTCACGCGATGTGGCGCGCATCATTCGCCAAATCCGCGCTGAAAAAATTCCGGCTGTTTTTCTGGAAAATATGTCTGACCCTCGCCTCATGAGCCAGATTGCGCTTGAAACAGGTGCCAAAATCGGTGCGCAGGTTTTTTCGGATTCCTTGTCGCCAGTTGGCGGCAAAGCCCCCACTTATCTCGACATGATGCGCAACAATCTTACCGCGTTGAGCGACGCGCTGCGCTAAGTTGCCGCTGCAAACGCGCAACATGACCGCAAATTGACGCTCAAGCTGCCGGATTCTTGCCGCACTGCGCCTCTAACCCTTGGGCCAATCGCAAACGGCTTGAGAGGCTGATCCATTGTCGCAACCGCGCGCGCACCAAGATTCCCGCAAGTTTGCACAAAATCAGTTTGCCAGCTTTGCGCTGCGCTCCCTGCTTGTGAGCGGATTGATGGCGTCAGGCTCAATGGCTGGACTGTCAGCCCTGCATGCCATCCCTCACAAGCCGGAGGCGATGATCATCAGAGCCTCTGTCGCAGCCCCGACGTCGCTCAACGCACCAAACATGATTCCTGTGGCGCGCCCCATCGTCGCAGCCCAACCCAATGATCTCGCGCGTCGCGCAGAAGAAGCCCGCCAAGAGCTCGCAGCCGCCAGCGCCCTGACGCAAAGCGTGACAGGTGCGGCTGCCATTCAGCCTGACTATGGGTTCACAAAACTATTCAGCAGCATGATTGCCATCAAGCCCGATGAGCTGGGCATTTCTGGCGATATGCTAAAATTTGGCCCTGTGCGCATTCAGCAAAATCTCGTGGCCGTCATTGTGCGCGCAGCGCGCGAGACGCAAGCCGATCCCGTTTTGCTGATGGCGATCGCCGACAAGGAATCCTCTTTTGTCGCCAGCATCAGCGCATCGACGTCTTCAGCCGTGGGGCTTTTTCAATTTGTGGAGGCCACATGGTTCAAAGTCTTGCGTGACTTTGGCGCTGATCATGGGCTCGCACGCGAAGCCACATTGCTCACAAGCGATGACGCGTTGAGCCCGCGCGAGCGCGCGCGGATTCTCGATTTGCGCAAGAATCCCTATCTCGCGGCTCTGATGGCAGCCGAAATGCTCAAGAAAGACGCCGCCGAGATCGGTGAGAAACTTGGCCGCACCTTGAGCAATGAGGAAATTTATCTCGCCCATTTTCTGGGCCCTGCTGATGCTTATAAATTTCTGGATCGGGTCGATAACGAACCCAAACTTGTCGCCGCCAAACTTCTACCCAAGCCTGCCCGTGCCAACCGGCCTATTTTCTTTGCGAGCGCCGGGCACAAATCCAAAAGCCTGTCGGTGGCCGAGGTGCACCAAAAGATTGAGCAGGCCATGGGGCTACGCCTCAACCGTTACCGCAATGTAAGTGACGCTGTGCCCACGGCCACGGCCTACCGCTAGCGGCGCTTTACCTTCCCCTCTGGCGCTCTTATCCTTGGGCCAACAGGGGAAGCGCCGCTCATGAAACTTGTTTGCTACGATCCGCATGCGCGTCGCACCGATATTGCCGATGCCATGCGCACATTCCCCGACATCGCATTTGTGCGCCCGACCACGCTGGAGGCTTTGGCCCAAGATCTCGATGGGGCGGAGATTCTCGTCACCAGCAACCGCGCCTATGAAGCAGAGGCGGCCGCAATCATTCGCGCTCATGGCCAAGCGTTGCGCTGGATTCAATTCACCACCTCAGGTCTCGACAAAGCCATTGGTCTTGGCCTGCCCTCAGGCGTGATCGTGACCAATGCTGCGGGCTTGCGCGCTTTCAGTGTGGCCGAGCATGCGCTGTTTCTGATGCTGGCGCTGATGCGCCAATCGCGCCATGCCGAGCAAGGCCAGCGCGATCAGCAATGGGTGCGCGATGCCATCACGCCGCAAATGGATAATCTGGCGGGCAAACATCTGCTGATCATCGGCACCGGCGCCATCGGGCAGGAAATGGCCCGCAAGGCAAAAGTTTTCGACATGCAGGTGACCGGCCTGTCGCGATCACTTGCATCTTTGTCAAATTTTGATCGCTTGCGCCCCCGCGCCGATCTGTTGCCTGCCATCAGCGATGCCGATGTGATCGTCATGGCTGCCAATTATGAGGCTGACACGCATCAGATGATGAACCGTGCGGCCATAGCGGCCATGAAGCCCACGGCGCATTTCATCAACATTGCGCGCGGCGCGCTGGTCGATGAGCCAGCCATGGTCGAGGCGCTGCGCGACAAGCGCATTGCAGGTGCCGGGCTGGATGTCACCTTGGTTGAGCCTTTGCCCCACGGGCATGAGCTTTACACTCTTTCAAATGTCGTCCTCAGCCCCCATGTTGCAGGTGCAGGCTCGCAAGGCACAGGTGCGGGCATGGGCAAAATTCTGTCCGACAATCTGCTGCTTTGGCTGAAGGGTGAAACATTGCAGAAAATCGTCATCGAGCGCACATCATGACAAACACGCCCGGCCAACACCCCAATCTCGAAGCCCAACTCGCCTCACCCGCTTATCGGCTTGCCGCGCTCGACCAGGATTTTCTTCTCTCAGATGCGCAGCGCGGTCTGCGCTTCATGCTGGAATATGAAAAAGCCGAACAGGCTTTGCGCGCATGGGGCGTGCGCTCAACGGTCGTCGTCTTTGGCAGCGCACGCGTGCACGAGAATGGCAATCCGCAACATGCGCTCTGGTATGGGGAAGCGCGCAAATTCGGCAAGCTGTGCTCGCTCGAAGGCGGCGCCTTGGAGCGCAATGGATCAGGCCGCGACAATGTGATTGCGACAGGCGGCGGCCCCGGCATTATGGAGGCCGCATGCCGCGGCGCGCATGATGCAGGCGCGCCCTCGATCGGCTTCAACATCACGCTCCCGCACGAGCAATTGCCCAATCCCTACACAACACCAGAGCTGACATTCCGCTTCCACTATTTCGCCATGCGTAAAATGCATCTGGCGATGCGTGCCAAAGCGCTGGTCGTTTTTCCCGGCGGCTTTGGCACGCTGGATGAATTGTTTGAAGTTCTCACGCTGCATCAGACCGGCAAGGCCACGAATATTCCGGTCGTGCTGTTTGATGAAGCCTATTGGCGCTCGATTATCAATTTCGAGGCACTGGTCGAGTCGGGCATGATTGAAAAGCGCGATCTCTCGCTGTTCAGTTTTGCAGAGACGGCTGAAACCGCCTGGGCGCAATTGCTTGCGCGCGGCATTGCGCACCCCATTGAACCCAAAAACACCTGACATGTTCTCATCAGCCTCAGCTGCGCTTGCGCAGGTCTTCACCCCGCCCTTCCGCTCCGTGCTTTTCAAAAGTCTGGGGCTCACCTTCGCGCTGCTCGCGCTCATGTGGATCGGGCTCGACAAGGCGATCATCAATTATATTGCTGTGCCCTATCCGTGGCTGGCCAGCATTCTGACGTTTCTCACAGGGCTCGGGTTGATGATCGGGCTCGCCTTTTTCGTTGCGCCCATCTCGTCTCTGGTCGCGGGCTTCTATCTCGATGATCTGGCGGATGTGGTTGAGAAGGATATTGGCACGCAGGGCCGTGCGCTGCCTGCGGGCCAAGCCATGTGGTTGGCCACCAAATTTGCGCTCGTCTCGGTGCTGGTCAATGCTTTTGCATTGATCGTGTTTCTGCTGCCCGGCGTGAATATCGCCGTGTTCTTTCTGGCCAATGCCTATTTGCTGGGGCGTGAATATTTTGAGCTGGCGTCTTTGCGCTTTCGCTCACTGGAAGAGACGCGAGAGCTGCGCCGCCGCCATCGCTTTTACATTTTTCTCTGCGGCTTGCTGATCGCGGGCTTTGTGGCTGTGCCCATCGTCAATCTGCTCACGCCGCTCTTCGGCACAGCCTTCATGGTGCGAATCCATGCAAGGCTGACGCGCGAAGATCGTTTGATGATTCAGGCCGGGCGCTGACGCTCGAACTGACCTGTCTTGCGGAAGCGGTAGAGATAGGTCGGCACAATGGCCTCGTAACCTTCCGGCGTAATGCCCAAGCCCGACAGTGTGCGCCCCTCAGCAATGGCCGCTGGCGAGACAACATTGTCGTGCTTCAACAGGCGCACCTGATCGCGCGTGGTGAGCAGCATTTTCGGAAACAGGCCAAGCGACGCGCCCGCCGCAATTTCAGTGCCCAGCGCCATATAATGCGCGGCCTCGAAAGGCACCGGCAGCAGCAGGCGCTTACGGCCAATGGTCTCGCAAACATATTCAACCAGCGCGCGGAAGGTTTTGGCTTCCGGTCCGCCGATTTCGTAAATCGCACCGGGCTTGGCCTGTCCGCCAAGCACCTTCACAACAGCTTGTGCGACATCACCAACATACACCGGCTGGAAATGCGTCTCGGCACCCACCAGCGGCAGAACCGGCAGCATGCGGGCGAGCGCGGCGAAGCGATTGAAGAATTGATCCTCGGGCCCGAAGACAATGGAGGGGCGCAGCACAGTCGCGTTGGGGAAAAACTCAAAAGCGGCAGCTTCGCCCTCAGCCTTCGTGCGTGCATAGACTGAGTCAGACTGCGCATCCGCACCCAGCGCCGACATTTGCACAAATTGCGTCACGCCCGCGTCCTTGGCGGCGCGTGCCACGGCGCGCGCGCCAAAGCCCTGCACAGCATCAAAACGCTGACGGCCCGTCTCAGTCAGAATGCCAACCAGATTGACCACCGCATCGGCGCCACGCACCGCGGCTGCGACAGAGGCGGGAAAGCGCAGATTGGCCTGCACGGCATGGATCTGGCCAACACGACCCGACGGCTGCAAATGGCCCGCAAGATCGGGACGGCGGCACGCCACGCGGATGCGCCAGCCCTCACGCGCCAGCGCGCGCACGACATGGCGTCCGATGAAGCCGGAGCCACCGAAAATCGTCACCAGACGGCCTGTCTTGTCGTGGTTGTCGAGCATGGAAAAATCCCCGTTCAGCGCTCAGTCTTGTTGCCCGCTGATTAGAGGAGGCGCTGGCGTCTGTACAGGGGGCCGATAGGCGAGGGCGAGAGCCCGCTCTATCACTGTTTGCGATGAGACCGGATGGGGATCGGGATCAGGACGAGATCGCGCTCATCCTCCCGGTGGCCGCCGCCAGGCCCATCGTCGCGGTCATCTGTGGGCAGGCTCATAATGGCCGTGCCGCAGACAGCGCTCCCAAAGGTCACCGCAAAACCGCCAAACAGCAGGAACAGCGCCGGGAGCGGGTGGTCAGAGCGCGCCAGAAGCGTGCCGATGCCGCCCACATCCATATAGAGAAGGAAGGCCGCCAGCCCACAGCCCAGCAGCGCGCCCGCAAAGGCGTTCCAGACCAGAAGACGAATGAGGCTCTGCTCGATGCGCTTCGTCATGTGGAGTCCCGGATGATTCTGACGTGCCGGGACAGGCCCGGCGCCTCACCTTCATATGGGGTCAGTCTTTCCCGTTTTCAGTGGGCTGGGAAGAGGAAATATGTCGCACACACCCATGCTTGCGTCATTGACAGGGCCAGCCACCGCCCGTAGAAACCGCCCGTGCCCAGGTGGCGGAATTGGTAGACGCGCTGGCTTCAGGTGCCAGTGTCTGAAAGGACGTGAAGGTTCGAGTCCTTTCCTGGGCACCATAAAAAACGCGGTTCTTTGAACCGCGTTTTTTTATTTCAAGGTGGCCCAATGACCCCAGCCTTCCTCTTCAACGGCCCCGAAGACGCCAGCCACACCCTGCTGCTGGCCCATGGCGCTGGCGGGGCTATGGATAGCCCCGGCATGGAGGCCATCACGGCGGCGCTGGTGGCCGAGGGGCTGCGGGTCGCCCGCTTTGAATTTTCCTATATGGCCGCCCGCCGCCAAGGCGCGCGCAGGCCGCCGCCCAAGGCCGAGACGCTGATCCCCGAATATCACGCCGCCATTGCGGCTCTGGGGGCGACCAGCAAGCTCATCATCGGTGGCAAATCCATGGGCGGGCGCATTGCCTCCATGATCGCCGATGAGGTCGGTCCTGCCGGACTTCTATGTCTGGGCTATCCGTTCCATCCCGTGGGCAAGCCGCAGCAGACGCGCACCGCGCATCTGGAACATCTGACGACGCCCACGCTCATCATCCAGGGGACACGCGATGCCTTTGGAACGCGCGAAGAGGTGGCGGGCTATCGCCTCGCCCCCGCAATCAAAATCGTCTGGATGGAAGACGGCGATCACGATCTGCGCCCGCGCAAAAGCATCTCGGGCTTCACCATGGGCGACCACCTTGCCCGGCTTGGCGAGCAGACACGCCAATGGGCGCAATCTTTGTAATCGTCATTGCGAAACGCCGAAGGAGCGGCGGTTATAAAAAACCTGGATTCACATTCGAAGTGCAACGCGGTTTAGCGACTGACTGAAAAGCTCGTGTGGTGTCTTGAACGCCAGTCGCTTTCGGGGCCGATTATTCAACAGGTCTTCAATTTGAGCAAGTTCAGTATCTGTCACTGACGATAGTGG
>CANGBC010000017.1 GCA_947452005.1 Beijerinckiaceae bacterium
GGCGTTTTTCATGCCAAATCTGTTTGTAATTTTTGTTAGCGGCATAAAATTTTAATGCTGCTTCCAAATCCTCAATGCGATCAGCGGCGTGGAAACAAGTGTATGCTGATGGCAGTTCAAGATGGTCACGCAGCCGCTTCACAAGATCAGTCATCTTTTTCCTCCAGTGCTTTGCGGGCGATCTGGCGCATTTCTTGGGACTCCATGTCAGCGCCTTCTAACCCGAAATATCTAACAGCCACTATTTCCCGCAACGCCGCCTCCAGCTTCTCGATATGGTTGGCGGCTTCTTCGACAATATCCGCGTCATGGATTGCCTCTTTACCCCATGCGTCTAGATGGATCGCATGTTCGCGCAGCCGTTTCACAAGATCATCGCTCATGTTAACTTTCTCCCGTTTTTTAAACACGTTCTGCGGATGTGTTTATTTTATCGACAGGTGCAGGGCCGCAGTAAATTTGGCTGCTTGGCTTATCGCATTCAGGGCAGCGCATGTTGGCAGCCAACTCTGCGGCTTCAGTGATTGGCATTGGCAGCTTGAATGCAAACCACTCATGGCGGCACCAACCGCAGTGGACTAGCATGGAGTTTGGCTCGTCAGTCATCTTTCCCCTCAATTGCTTTTAACGGTGACATATCTGGCGGTGATATTATGCCCGATAAACCTTGACACCAAGATCACCTCTTCAGCGTAGATCAGTTCAGGGTGGTATTTTAAGTGCCTTTTAAACGCCTTGAAGGAGTTGCAGTGAACAGTAGAAGTTGCCCCTTCATCGCCCTGCTGAGCTATCGGCAACCATTTTTTATGCTGATAGCTCCACCAGTATTCCAAGTGAAGAGTTGTTATGCCTATGAATCGCGAACTGAGAATGCGTGTACCAACTGGCGCTTCAAACTCATAGACCCATTTACCGCAAAACACCTTCTCATAGTCGTCTATGATTTGCTGAGGATACTGGTGGTCCGGCCAGCTTGTGAAGTCATGCCCCTCAGTCCATATCCAAGGGATTTTTGAGTTGTCAGTCATCACAACCCTTCCCCCTCTTCAAAATCCAACTCGACCTTGATGCAGGCGGTGCGTGGAGAAACAGATTGGTCCGCTTTCCACCTATCATTGTAAGCTGTCACATCGTCGGGTCTACCATACACATTCAACCATACCGTCCGCTTGTGGCGAGGGCGGACTTCGATGAGGTTAAGATTGCTGTAAACCCCAAAGCCATTGGAGTGCCAGCTATAATTTCGCCAAACTGCTTCGTCGCGGTCTTTAATTGCCCCATGGACAGGAAAATCATCACCCCCATCCGTCGCATAGATGCGGACTTCACGGCCATCTCTGGTTTTGTAGATTTTATTTTTGTCGATCATCACTCATCCCCTTTATTAGGCTTCCAATTTGGAAGATTCAGTTCATCCCTTACAATGCCTGTAATATAGCCAATTACCCACCATCGTTTTCCATTGTTTTGTTCAGCCATTAGATGCCATCTGTCACCATATGGCCCAATGCTAAATTGATGAAAATCATCGTCACAGCTCCACCGTTTTACAAAATCAATGCTAAGCAACTCTTCAAGAGTTTCGAAGTTTTGTATTACGGGATCAAATCCAGACACGAAGTTTGGTATATGCTGTTTGATCGTTCCCATCACTTAGTCTCCATCAATTCTTTCAGTTTTTCTCTGTTCTCTTCATCCAGATAGTAGCCAATCCCGCGCCATGTGTTGATTTCGATGTCATATGGCTTCAACTTTTTGCGCAAATTGTAAATGGCGACCTTTGACCTAAGTTTCTCAAGGTATCTGCCATCTCCACGGCCATCATTCCCCTTACTTGCCATGATAACGTCGATGTATTGATATGTTGCCATTTTGCGACTATAGATACCTTGAAGAAGCACTACCTGTTGGCGCGTTAATGCCCCCATAAACACGGTATCAGTTTCGACCATATTGGTACGAAGCTGACGGATTTCTTCCTCTAACTCATCAATCCGTTCTCGCAATGTCCTGATGATCTCGGCATCTGTTGCCATGGCTTACCCCTACGGCTTTTTGGCGCATTTTGTCATCCCACCCTTGCGACCAGCAGTTGACGCAAGCGCCTTGTCATTGAAGGTGCGTTTCTCAGCAGGGCAAGACTTGCCACCTTTGCTGGCTATCGCACGAAGCTTTTCTGGAGACATGGCGGCAAAACCGCGCTTCTGTTTAATCTTTTCTGTCATGTTCCCACCTTCTAAAAACGCTATCCACAATCTTGGCAATATCAGCGCGGACAGCCTCATCGCTGATATGTTTAAGGACTAAATGCTCAAGCTGGCACAAGGCATTTTCTGTAAGGAATAACAATTCTTCAGCCTGAAGATACTGTTCGTGCCATCTTTCATTCTGCGCTTCGTGGTAGTTTTTCGTCCGCATCATTTGCCTCTTCTAGCGTCTGTATGATCACTTTGCATGATGGGCCACTTTCAACCCACTTAACCTCTAGCCACTCACAGAAGCTGTCATCCTCTATGATGTTCTGGCTCACCAGAATGTCACTGACGGCTTTCTCTAAGTTGCCCAAGTCACGTTTACGTTTGTCTGGTCGTATCGCCAAGATCGTTAACTTGTACGCGCCAAGGTGCTTCCTGCCCCTTACCTGCCCCGCGATTTGCCACATAGCCAGCTTGCGCCACTCCACGTATTTGGCAGATCGGTAAACCTTACCCTCCTTCGTCGCTCTCCACAGGCGGTTCACGGACGGTGGGAAGGGCAGAGACAGAATTATCATTTGATCCTGACCTTCTGCGGAAAATGACCCCCGCGAGATACCGGCAAACCTCACCCTCAGAGATTTTCATCTCCTTAGCTATGTCTGCCGTGTTCATCTGCATGTTCCAAAAACCCTCTATGTAAAGATCAGGTCTGATACGATAGGGGTGCATCCCTGTCGTTACGGAGATGTACTTCACATGCTTGGCTGGGATCATTTTCCAAGCTGAAACTGCCCGATTGCTGATACCAAGCTTCTCCGCAAGCTGCTTGGCTGTGCCAAAGCGGCGGATTACTTCCATCAATGATGCGTCTCGATCCAATCTCATGTGAGTACAATGCTCTTTTTTCAACAGAAGTCAAGAGGGGGGTTGATTTATCCAGAAATGAGAGTATGGATATGGAACCCTGATACGGGAGAAAACGATGAACCTAGTACCTATCGAATACAAGTTAGAAGACTATGAACTTCCCGACCACCGCTTCGCGACTGGCACTTTGGAGATTGAGATAGACCCGATTGACGACATGCCAGTTGTCTGGGCATTTATCCTCGCAGTGAGAAACGATACCACTGGAATCACAGTTACCCATGAGTTTACCATTGGGGAACGATCCCCATCCTACGAAGCCAAGGAAATCCAGAAATTCCTGCATAACGACAAGAAGCTGATGGACGATATATTCGATGACTGCGCCCGCGAAGGCATGTGGTCTTAACAAAGGAACTGAACCGATGAAAATGTCTGAGACTATCGCTGAACTTGCTACCGCTCTCTCCAAGGCACAGGGCCAGATTGATGATGCGACGAAGGACGGGATCAATCCAGCCTTCCGCTCCAAGTACGCCGATCTTGCTGCATACCGCGCAGTGATTCGCGAGCCTCTGGCTGTCAATGACCTGTCGATCATTCAGCTTCCTCGCACCCGCCAAGGCTTCGTGGAAGTCGAGACGATCCTGATGCACAAGTCGGGAGAATTTGTCTCTGAGACGTTGGAAATCCCTGTCCCCAAATTCGATGCTCATGGCATTGGTTCCGGCATATCATATGGCCGTCGCTATGGACTTATGTCTGTCCTGTGCCTTGCTGCCGTCGATGATGACGGCAACGCTGCCGTGGAGAAAGCGCCAGCCGCACCAGCCAAGAAGGCTCTTTCTCCCAAGGAAGTTTCCGCATTGGCCCTTGAGATGAAAGCTGCCGCTGAGCAAGGAATTGAGGCACTTACAGCCAAATGGCGTTCTATGCCATCTGACCAGCGTTCAGCTTTCGATACAGACGCTATCGCCGATCTGAAAAAGATTGCCGCTTCCGTTGATGCCTCAAGGACCGTCCCCATAGCAAAGACGGAGGTTGAGTGATGGAACAGCGGACAGAAGAGTGGTACGCCGCTCGTCTGGGAAAGGTCACTGCGTCCCGTGTCGCGGATGTAGTAGCCAAGACCAAGACAGGCTACAGCACATCACGCGCCAACTACATGGCGGAATTGATTTGCGAGCGTCTTACAGGAGTCAGGGGGGACTTCTATATGAACGCCGCAATGCAGTGGGGGGTAGATCGCGAACCGGAAGCACGCGCAGCCTATGAGGCAAGAATCGGTGCTTTAGTGACGGAAGTCGGGTTTACCCCCCACAACGACATTTTAGAAGCCGGTGCCAGTCCAGACGGTCTGGTAGACGCTGATGGACTTGTCGAGATTAAATGTCCGTTGACCGCTACCCACATTGACACCCTGTTGTCAGATGCGGCCCCCAGCAAGTACATGATGCAAATGCAGTGGCAGATGGCCTGTACGGGCCGTATGTGGTGCGATTTTGTATCATATGACCCACGCCTTCCAGAGGAAATGCGACTATTCATCAAGCGCATTCCTCGTGATGAGAAGGTGATCGAAGAACTTGAAAAGGAAGTGTTTAACTTCCTGACCGAGATGGATGCGAAGCTTGAGAAGCTAGAGGAGAAATACAGTGGCATATGAAATCAAGCCGAACACCGGCTCACTCTTTAAGAACGACAAGATGAAGCATGACAAGTCGCCAACCTACACCGGAACTGTCAACATTGACGGTGTGGACTACTGGCAGTCCGCTTGGGTGAACGAGACTAAGGATGGCAAGAAGTACTTTGCCCAGAAGTTTAACCGAAAGGACGCGCCAACCGAACAGCCAGCCAAGAAAGCTGAGCCTACTAGTTACGATCTGGACGAAGACTCAATTCCTTTTTGAGGTGGCACATGGACAACGACATTCCTCTGTCTGAGCAATACCGTGTAGTGGCAAAGGCTTGGGTAGATGCGGATGCTGCTGCCAACCTTCTTGAAGAAACCAAGTCTGCCGTTCTGGCGCGTATGATGCTGGGGTGTGGCGACATTCCAGTTAGTAGAGCAGAGATGCAAGTCAAAGGCTCTAACGACTGGCGTGATTTCGTGACAAAGATGGTGGAGGCGCGGGAAAAAGCGGCTCTACTTAAGGTAAAACTAGAATACATCAGGATGAAATTTCATGAGTGGCAGTCCATAGAGGCGTCACGTAGAGCGGAGATGAGACTATGAGTGGACGTGAAGAAGATACCATTTCTGACATGATTGACAACCTCACAGAGACACTTGAGAACGCTAGAACAGTGATTATGCTTAACAGAAAAATCAATGAGGTTTTTGGAGACGCACCGTTCTCCATCCGAATAAGCGTTCTCAGTATGGTTCTGTGCAAAACTATCTTGGATGAGTCTGATGACTCAAGTGAAGCTATGTCCTATGTCGCACGCTGCGCTCATACCCTTGTTGAGGTGATTGACAAGCATGTCAAAGCCGAAATGCGTAGCGAAACCGAAGAAGATAATGAAGAGGAAGAAGGTACGCTTCAATGATGAGTCCATATACCCTGACGGACTCTGAGATGGTTTTGTGCAGGACTCTTGCTAACCTACGAACCATGGTCAACTACAGCACCAAACGTCCCGACCCTGCCAGAGTACGGCTGGGGTCAGAAGTATGGTCCGCTGATGAGATGGGTGTTTTTGGCGAGTATGGATTTTGCAAGCTGAACAACATCTTCTTCGATCCAACAACGCATGTCCGTTCGGGTGGGTATGACTTCATTTTTAGAGGTGTTCGCGTTGACATGAAGACAACAAAACTGCCTCATGGAAAGCTACATGGCATTACAAAATGGCAAACCAAACCAAAAGATGTAGATGCCTATGCTCTTGCTATCCTTACTGGGAATACTCTTGCGTTCCCCGGTTGGTGTTCTGCCAAATTCTTGTATCAAGAAGAGAACCTGACCAACTTTGGGTATGATGATGTCTACGCTATACCTCAATCCAAGCTAAGGGCATGGAAAGATGACGAAGAGATTGAGAATATCTGCAAAAGGCAGGGCGGACATTTTTCTGTCGCGTAATGGCATGTGCCATCTATGCAATATGAAAGTTGTTCCCGGAGAGGAATGGGATGTCAGCCACGATATACCTCTTGAGGCTGGCGGTAAGGACGACGCAAGTAACTGGTTCGTTGCTCATCGCAAGTGCCACAGGGTTCATACTAGCAATGTGGATATGCCCCTAATAGCAAAGGTAAAGCGTATCCATCAACGTCATATCGGTGCCAAACTTCAATCCAAAAATCCACTACCGGGTAGCAAAGGCTCAAAGTGGAAACGGAAGATGGATGGCTCCGTAGTCAGGAGAGAATCGTGAGGTTTTTCATCACAATGAACATGCCAGCATTTGAGGGTAATCTGATCCATCAGATCATCCTTGAAGTAGATGGCGTAGGCTCTCTCAAGGAATTGAAAGAGTTAATGAACCGTGAAGAATTTGTCCTTGGGAGTCATTGGTACAGGCGTAAAAATATGTACACCCAAAAGGACGAATGGATGGATAGGGGTAAGCTGATTGTTAATACCTCTCACATCGGTAAGGTAGTTGAGTTTATAGACTTAGATGAACGCTACTCAGATGATAGCCAGAAAGGTTCTGGCGTAGTTCGTACAGGGTATCAAGGTCCACGCCGCCCAATGCGGCCATAACCAAAGGGGAAAAACATGGAATATGGGAACATAATGACAGATGCTATTCGCATCTTTAACGACCGCAATCCCAAGTATGGTGATATGAAGATCGGCATGGAGAAGGTGGCTACTATTGCCACTATCATCACAGGAATTCATCTCACCCCGCATGATGTTGCTCTTGTTCTTCATGCCGTAAAACTGTCACGCCTGAACAACGACCGGGCCAACCCAGATCATTATGTGGATGGCGTCAACTATCTGGCATTTGCTGGCGAGTTGATTACTGAGCCTCAAAATGACCCATATGGCGTTAATAATGCCATCACCCAAGAGTTGGACGATGATACTGCTGATATGGCGGCAAAGCTTGCACCACAGAATCATAACAGAGACTGTTAAGGTGTAACTCAGAGTGGCGGCTGTCGGTACGGTCGCCACTCTTTGATCATGGAGAGACGATATGATTTCAAAAGTTACGGAACACGAACAGGAAATCTTGAAGCTATGGGAGGATGGACTTACTGGAAGTGAGATAGCTAATCAGATTGGAGTTACCCGCAATGCTGTCATGGGCAAGCTACACAGGCTTCGTGAGCGCCATGTGATCACATATAAGAACATCGCCACAAGAACGGCAGCTATCAGGCACAAGGTTCGGGTAAAGGAACGCGCCAAGCAGATTGATGAAACGCTGAATGGTCAAAAGGTAGAGGAAAAACCTTTGGAGGAAGCCGTTGAAGAACTGTTGCCATTGATACTTGAGGAACTGCGCCCCAAAACCGGAAACCGCAAACCTGTAAAATTTATGGACTTGCAACCATCATCCTGCCGCTATGTCGTCAGTGGTGCGATGGCAAAGGACTTCTTGTTCTGCAATGAGGTGAAGAAGATTGGAAGTCCCTACTGCCAAGAACACCATTCCAGATGCAATACGCCTAACCTCATCATTAAGAAGAAGGTCGTCAAAAATGATGCTGCAACTTAACCCACCAATTCCTGTATCGACACCGCATGGGAAGGGGTTAGCACAAGTCTTAATCGACTACGGTCCTGAGCATGATATTGTCTGGATTGTGTTCCAGAATGACACTGCTGAAATCTGGTGTTGGAACAATAAATTTGTTCGCGCACAGAACAACATCACGTTCGATAGGACAACAAAAAACAGAAACAGCAATCCTACTGTTGACAAGGTGTAATGCTGTGAGAAGATCATAGGGTCAAGCAATGGTGCGAGACTCATTACGGCGATAGTTTTGCGTCAGCCGTCTACGAGCCTAGTCCCTGCGTTTGTCCGAAACGCACTTGCCCCAGTCTGTTCGGTCAGGCTGGGGTTTTTATGACCATGTTATTTTGATTTTGCCGGTCCCACCAGCACCGCTGCCATAAGTGTAAACACCGCCGCCGCCGCCCCCGGCTGGCGGGTTGCCATTGGTTTCTGCATATGATCCCCAACTTCCATAACCACGCCCGCCAGCGCCGCCGTATGTCGAGGTTCCACCGGCTTGAAAAACACCGCTCGTATTTTGGCCGCCGCCGCCGCCGCCACCAGCGTAAGTAACGCTCCCGCCCGGCGCACCATATCCACCCGCACCACCAGTTTCTGACACCACAAGTGTCCACGGAACAGAAACACTTGGCGTGTAGGATGACGCTGGCGTGTAGGATTGACTCTGGCCACGCCCACCGTACCCACCAATCGCCCAGATAGCGTCAGCAAAGTATGAATAGGTGCCGGGCAAGCCAGCACCGCCAGAGGAGTAGACAGCATTGGCCCCAGCACCAACATATACGCTATAGGTTGCGCCTATGTTGATTTGAGATGGGGTAATCACATACTGGACATAAGAGCCACCTTGCCCGCCTTGCGAGAGAGTGTTCCCATTGTATGCAGTGCCGCCAGAGCCTCCGCCGGCCCATATCTCAACTGTCATAGTATTGAATGCTGGGATCAGAAATGATGTCAATCCAGCCGTGTCGAAGGTTTGGCTACCCGGCGTTACCGATCCCATTCCCGCAAGCACATTGTAGATGCTCATTAAGAAAGTCCCCCGCCAGTGATGACGAATGTATTCGTACCCACGCAGAAGACGGTGCAGAGTCCGCGCTGGGCCAAAGTCCTATTACCCGTGTTGGAAGTGCCAACCTGATACATCGTCACGGAGCCGCCCTGAGTAATGGTTTGGGCAGATGAACTGTCGTTGTAGATCGTGACAGACTGGCCAGCAGTGAAGATACTGGACGGAACCGTGACACCGCCAGTTGTGATGTCGATAAACTTGCCACTATCTGTCGCTACAAGCGTGTAGCCAGTTGTCTGGACATTGGCAGGGACGTTTCGAACATTTCCAATGCTATCAGAAACGGTAGTCGTGGCAGCAATGCTGGTTCCTGCTGTCACACCGTTAGTAGCAGCAAGCGCGCTGGCAGTCAGCGTTGTGCCATTCCATGTCATCCCAGATGACGCGCCAAGGGAACCCGCGCTGTTGTAGATCAACTGCGTGTCGCTGCCCGGAACTGCCTGACTAGCAAGACGGATGTTTGTGCCATCGGAGAAAACAAGGATATTGGCGCTTCTCGATGCTGTGACAGTCGCCCCGCCGCCTGCTGAGGCGATGGTGACAGTCCATGGACCACCCGTAGCATCAGTCGTTGTGTTTCTGACGATCCACTGGCCGCCTACGCCAGAAGGAATAGTGTAGGTCACGCCAGCGGAAATGGCACCGCTGATCAAGAGCGTCAAGGAACGGTACTGCGATGCCGTCAGCGTAGCGGAGCCTGACGTAGCATTGAGGCTCGTGACGCCGCCAAAAGCTTGATCAATGATGTCCATGTCACCGTTAACAGGGACGTTCCATGTATCAACATAGTCGCCGTTTCCGGGTTTCTCCAGCGTCTTGTTCGTCGTAAATGAGGAAGCCATGGATCAACCCTCGGTGTTCTGGTTAGCGATCTCCAACGCACGCGCCACATGGCTGTCGTCAGCATGGAGAAACAACTTGGTGTCGTCGTTGACTGCCTTCTTGGCGCGTTCAACATCAGACACAAGTTTGGCTGCAACCCTGCCGCCTGTAGCGCGTGCAATCGGCGCACGATGGATCGTCAGAGGCAAAGGCTTTGGAGCGCCATAGCTGGCTTCCTCCTCGTTGCTCTCAAACGGCTTGGCATAGTTTGGTATAGGGCGGTTCTGTGACCAGCTAGGAGTTGGCTTGTACTTGGGCGCACCGCCAGCCTCTATGATCTTCTGCCTTGCTCCAAGGATGCCACGGCCAACACCTTTTGCGCCTTCCGCAGCGTTGTATGCCGCCATACCCGCAATCGGCCCCTTCGCTTGACTTGTGACGACGCCAAGGAGAAATGATCCAGCCTTTGAGGCAACCTTTAGGGCCGCATTCTGCTTTTGCTCGTTTGGCTTATTGGTCCTGTATATGGCATCAAGATTGTCAGCCAAGCTTTTAAGTTGATAACGCTGCTTAGGGTCAGGAAACGCCTTAGCAGCAATTGTAGGATTGTCAGAGAATAGGCTGTTGATCTTGGCAGACAGTTTGCTCAGATCGCCACCAGTGTCGAGAGCCAAGCTTCTGATCTGAGCATTTACGCCATTCATCTCTTCGCTGCCTTTCCCCAAGGCGCGCTCAAGACGCTCGTAGAAGTCTAACCCAGCTTTCTTGTTAAGCAATCCTGAGTTGATTGCGCCTTGGGCAGCTTCCAGCGATCCAGCGGTGACATTTTGACCAATCCGTCCAGTTGCATGATCAACTAGTTCATTCATCACGGCATTGAATTTGGCACCACCAGCACCGGACGTTGGGTAATACGTCTGCTGCATCTCTGCCCATGTCTTCTTGGCTTTTTTCATAGCCTTCAAGACAGCTTCACCATCTCCAGTGAACATGTTCGGGTCGATGATGTTCTCTTTAATGGTACGGAGATAGCCGTCTTTAATTGCAGAGATAGCACGCTGATCCTGCCTATCTCCACGAGCCTTGAACCAGAAATTGTTCAAATCTTGAGTGACAGCATCAATGTTTCTGGCATTCAGTCCACCTTCAAACGGATACTTGCCCTCCATGTTGAGCAAGTTGTTGTTAAGGTAGTTCATTGCTTTCTCAGACTGTGTGTAGCCTTGAGTAGCATCTAGGTTCAGAGGAACGCCTTTATCGCGAAGAGATTGCTGAATGTTCTGCGAAAATTTGCCGGACTCTCCAAGAAGCTGAGCCTCTGCTTCAGGCGTAAATTCGCCGGGAAGCTTCTTCACCTTCTCATACTTTTTGCCGCCCTTCTCGGTGGCGGCAAGCGCGCCTTCCCTGATCTTTTCGGCAAGTTCTGTGCCTTCAGGTGGAGTGCCAATCAATTCCTTTGCCTTTGCGCCAAGGGTTTCCTCAGCACGTAAGCGGCCCATTTCGGAAACTTCTTGGGCAGAAGGGAGAGGCTTTTCGCCAGTCGTCATGCTGCGAGTCGGCTCGACACCAGATTCCTTCAGCTTTGCGGCCCTTACTGCTTCAGGGGTTATCCCCTTTCTTGCAAGTTCTGGCAGCAAATGTTCTGCAAAATCATTGATTTCTTCAGGGGTATAACGACCCTTGCCAAATGCCTCATCAATCGTATCCAAAACTTTTTGGGTCGGCTTGCCAGATTCGTCTACCAGCTTTTTAGCGCGGCTAAACTTACTCGCCAAGATAGGAAGAACCGTTTGAAGGGCAGCACCACCACCAAAGCCGATGGCGGCATCCTTGAGCGTTTCAAACGATGTCTCGGCTTCCGCGAGGGCGGACGGAGTTAAATCCTTGGTTGTACCAAGAATTGATGCCGTCCCTGACATGCCAGCACCAACACCACCTGCGGTCGCAATCTCTGCTGCTCTGCCAAGTGTAGGACCATATTTGGCAGCAGTTGCCAACTTGGCAGCTTGCGGAAGGCGGGCAATAGCGCCACCCGGAACAGCGAGTGTCAATCCAATTCCAGCCGCTGTCCCAATTCCAGAAGCGGTAGAATGTTGGCGCTCAAGAGCCTTTTGATATGCCCGCTGCTCCTCAAGAGACTTGGAATAATCTTTGCCTTTTGAGATGGAATCCCAAGCCGCAGCTACATGCTCTGGCGTGTTTAGCAATGCCGTGTTCAAGGCGCTGTAAGAGAACGCCTTGAGTGCATCAGGAGCGTATCCTGCATACTGTGCAAGAAGCTTTTTATCGTCCTCGAACTGCTTCTCACCCTCAGTGATAGGCTTGGCAGCTTGCTGCTCCTCTGGAGGAGCAACACCAATTTGCCGAGCGATGTCATTGACAGAGGTTTGTTGATCCTCAGGACTAAGCTGAAGGAACTCGGGGCCAACCTCGACTCTTTTTCCGCCTATTTCAAGTGTTGGCATTATTCACCTATCACTTTGAACGGTTGGTTGAAGGGTGTTCTTCCTGACCTGACGGGGGCAGGTTGATTGGCAGGAGGCGCGCTAGTTTGAAGAGCGGCGGCTGGGTCATAGTAGTCGCCAAACTCTTTCTTCCACGCTTCCTTTTGCTCGCGCGTAATTCCCTTGGGGTCAGGCATGGTCGAAAGATATGACCCAATCTTTGCCTTAAGCTTCTCTTGGTTTTGCGGATTAGCAAACCACTTGTCAGCAAAACGATCAGGATTGGTTCCGTAGTTCGCCCTCCCCGTCTTGGGGTCAGTGCCGTGGGCATATTCCATGTCACGCTCTTCCGCCATGTCCATATAAGCCTTGGCGCGAGCGAGAAGCATCTTAGACGCTGGTCCGGGGACATTGGCTCCGGGAACAGTTTTGGCAAGACCAGACTGGCTCGAAGCAGGAGCGCGAGTCAGCTTCTGATCATCCATCTTCTTGTAAGTCCAATCTTGCACGATCTTGTTGATCTCTGCAAAATCGGCATCCTTAAGCTTGTCGTATGGAATGCCAAGTTCCCCCGCCCAAGCACGGAACGGCTGGATAGCTGCCTTTGGACCGCTCGTCTCATATCGAGAAAGAATTTCAGCAAGGCGATCTGTAGCCTCACGAGTTTCCATTCTGGATTGATTGCGATTTCCGCGATCCTCAGCGTCCTCAAGAACCCTCTTGCTAGTTCCAACAGCATAGTTCGCGTTAACAGCTTTCTGCTGAGCGGTTGCTTTCTCCAAAAGTTCTTTCCTGCGAGCGATGGCTTCATCAGCGCGCTTTGAATACTCTTGCGCTTGAGCCGCAGTCTTTGGATTGCCAGCAAGGTTATTGGCAATCTGTCTGTTCTCAGTGGCGCGGCGATCAAGGGTGTCAAGTTCCTCTAACCCATACTGCCTCCTAAGCTGCGGGGTAGACTGAACGTATTCCTCTAGCTGCCTTGGCTCCATAGCCAGCAAATCTTCTTGATTCATTATTTTGGGAGTAGCCGCAGGCTGCTCCGCACCAGTAGGCTTGGGGGGAGGCGGAATTGTTGCATCAACAGTCTGCTTAGGCTGCCCCTTCCCAGCTTCTTGTTGAAGTTGAGGCGGGATAACCTTGCCACTTATTTTTGCCTTAGCGGCATCAACAGCAGCCTTAGGAATTCCGTAGTTCTCTGGGTTAAGGCCGCGAGACAGGAACAGTTGAGCGACAGCAGCTTGGGCATCAAGAGTAGATGCGTATGGCGTGCCAAACTGATCGAACACGGCAGGCTTGCCATCGTGAACACCTGTAGTGAAGTTTTCCTTCACATAGTTCATCACGCTCTTGGCACGTTCCTCGTTCAGCTTATCCAGTTCCATCTGTGAAGATGCGCCAGACACGAGACCGCTACCCAACGCGCCAAGGAAAGAACGGTTAGGCGAAGTCAACATGCCGCCAAGGAACGATGCAGCCGGTATCCAGAAATTCTCAGAGGTAGGCATACCCTCAGGCGCATACTCGCTGAAAACATCACCCAAGCCAGCAGAGCGAGAAGGAACGCCATTGAACTTTCCGGGGCCACTTCTGCCGCGCATGAAGCCGCCAAGTCCGGGTTCCGGTGCGGCTTCTCTTTCAGTGCGGCTAGGAGCAGGAAGTCCGTCAGCTTTCCCAAAAGTATGGTTGCCAATTTGGGTTGTATTACCACTATCAACCATGTTTTGAAGCCACGGCTGAAGACTGCCACGATCTTGCCTAACCTTCTCTACGTTGGCAAAATGCGTAGCGCCGCCAGTTGGGTCTTCGATGTTCCCACTAAGAACACCTGACGCTATGTCGCGCGCACGCCTGTATTGATCGGATTCGCGGTCAATATCCATCGGCGCAGCAAACTGATCTGGGGTTGTGACAACCTCAGAAATGTTCTTGTACTTACCAGTCTTGGCACGGTTATTAATGACATGGCCAACAGCAGCCATGCCGGTATCACCCTCTCCGCGAGCCTCAGACAGCATCACGCGGGTCATGTAATCCAAATCTTGATCGGACGGGCCAGCAGGAACGTTGTCTTGGCTAATGGTTGTTGTGCCATCCCCGCCAGCAACATTTCCTCTTGTGCCATCATGATGCTCGCGAGGCACGAGACCGCCGTAAGCAAAATTCTTGGACCACGATAGGCCACCACGATATTGGGCGGGAGAATGGGGCGCGCTTCCACGCGAAGCATTTGCTTCCAAACGACCGCCGCCAAGTCCAGTACCTAGTCCAACACCATATTGTGAATATGGGCCAGAGAACAAGCCAGAACCACGCAACTGGGTGCCATCATCAAGATCATAGTGAAGCGGGACTTCATTGGGACGGCTAGATGTCGATTGTAGGTAGTCTTGCAAAGCATCATACGACAGGCGGCTTCCGCCACCCTCAGCATAGCCAACGCGACCGCCATCTTTTAAAAACCAACTACCTATTTCAGCAATAGACGACAACGCACTTCCTAAACCACCGCCCCCGCCGCCGCCGCTGCTGCTCATGCGCTGGTCATTGACGCCATGCTGTTCGCTTTGAAGGCTCTTGGTATCTTGCTCACCAGATGAAACAACATCTCCGATTGGGTCGTCACTCGTATCCATGCCGGGCATGACAGGCTTGCCCATCGCATGATGTTGACGAGGGACCAGTCCGCCGTAAGCAAAGAAATCACCAAAATTGGAAAGATCACCAGTGGAACTGAGCGCATCATCAGCTACGCTGCCCAAATCCTGCCAGTTCGTCGTATCCATCTCTGGCGCGTCAACAACGCTGGCGTCATTCATAGTTTGACCAGAATCTGCCACACGAATTCCAGTATTCCCATCACTGGATGGATTGTACCAAGCAGGCTTAGAATCGGCACCAGAATTAGCAGGGTACGCCGTTCCAGAGTATTCTGCCTTTACGCTATTTGTGGAATCCGGCTTCCACGGCTCATTGTTGCCCCCAAGACCGACAGTCTTTTGGCCAGATGCACCCTCAGAGGGTGCGCGCTGTTGAAGTTTGTCTCCGGTTCCCTTGCCTCCAAATGGACGCCAACTGGCCATCTTCTCAAGAGACTCTTTGCCGCCAACAATGTTCTTGTTAAAGTTTGCAGCAGTTGTCAGCGGGTCTTGCCCCTGTTTACGCTGGAGCATAGGGGTCGGAGAAAGCTTTGCACCAGAAGGCTGATTAGGAATTCCAAGACCAGAAGCCTTGTCCTTGCTCTTCATGGCATCGTAGATGCTTCCATGTGCGGCAACCAAGCCGCCAAAGTCAGGCTCTCCACCCAAAGCATAACCACCGCGAGCAAACGCGCCAGAGGAATGGACAGCGCCACCCATGGAGTTTGGCACAAGACCCTTGCCGTGGTGAGCAGCGTCATCAGTCACATCATGATAGTTAACAGCAAGATAACCATCGGGATCAAGACCAATACCGGGTTTGTGTTTGGCGAGCGCCTCTTGTCCAAGAACGCCGATATGGGTGTTTTCGTGCGGATCGTCTTTGTACTGATAACGGTAGATGTTTTGACCGTCATTTAGCTTGCCAACATGCTCAATGTTTTTCTTGAGACGTTCGTCAGAAGCAAAGAATCCGCCAGACTGGTTTTGAGTTGTGGTATTCCCAGAAAGCGCGCCAGTGCCTTCGGCAATATTCGCCAAGAACTGAGTGGTCTGGAACGGATAGCCACGCTCTTGTAGGAACTGGTTGTACTGAGCGGTATCCAGTGCCTGCTGTGTTTGTTGCGGCAATGTGCCAGCAGCAATCTGGGCCTGCGCGCCTGACAAAGCAGCTTGCTGTGCAGCAGCACCAAGATTGCCAAGCTGCATACCGCCTGCCATTTGGCGTGCCAAATCTGATGCCACAACGCCTTGCTGACCCATGGCAGTTTGGACAGCTTGACCATAACCCTGCTGGTAAAGGGGCGCGATAGCTTGGCCAAGGGCAAGGTTCTGCTGGCCCTGAAGCTGAGCGCGAGCCAGATTGGCACGGTCGCCGCCAAAGGCACCGCCCATGATTGCTTGGCCCTGTTGTTGTGCAAGCTGTTGACCTTGCTGCTGTTGCAAAGCTTGAATTGTCGGGTTTACGACAGCTTGCGTATATGGGTTTTGGTAGTAGCCAATCTGCCCTTGTGTCAAAGGACCGACATTTTGCATACTTCCAAGCGTGGCACCCGTAGCAGCGCCGTAGTAAGGTTGCGCTAATTGGGAACCCGCAGACGTAGCATTGATGCCCGCCTGCTGAGTTTGGTTGATGGGGGCGACAAATTCACCGCCATAAGACTGAAACGGTGTGGCCGCGACACTCTCAGCCTTGGCATTGACAGCGTTGTAACGCGCCAAGACTTCTGGCGGAATTTGTGTCGATTGAACTGTGGTGCCGCCTTTTCCGCCGCCGCCCATGCTTTCTACTCCGCTGCCTCTCGCACAGAACCAGTACGAGCATTGTAAAGGAAAAATGCGCCAGTTGGCTTGCCAAATTGGCGTTCGTACAGCCGAACCTTTGCCTCAGTGCGGTGGTTAGAAAGCACCCCGATTAACAGGGGTACATCTAACACCTCTGCTGACTTTTTGGCAAACTCACACAAGCGTCTGGCACGCCCCCCTTTGGCATTTCTAAATTCTGGAAGAATGAAAATTCCACGCTCTTCCAAAACTGTGGCATCAGAATACCATGAATCAGTGACCCTGAGTAGGATCGCGCCTTCTATTTTTCCGGGGTCGCCAATCGCACCTATTAACCCATGGTCAAGGTTTGCACCTGCCCATATTTCCTGCAAAAGCTTGACAGGATTTGGTTTTACGAAACCATTTTCTGCACAAGCTTGCAACGCCACGTCCATCAACTCGTGAACGTCTGTAGGTTCTGCCAATCTCACCCCTAGATCATCAAACATGGACTTCCCCTTTTTAGTCCGTGGTTAATCTTTCTTTGGTCCGGGAAGCTTCTTGAGCGTGTCAATCAGCTTTTTACGCATCGTCTTCACGAACGTATCCAACTCTGAATGACCCGCATTCATATCCCCGTTCCCAATTGCTGTGACAACCTCAGGGGGTATGACATACTCCCCACCCGCTGCCACGATTGGAACTTGATGCTGGTCATTGCGACCGCCACTGGCGCGTCCTTGCGGCGAGTTACCGTATTGACCCAAAACGCGATCCAGAACCTTAAAGCCTGCGGAAGTATTGCCCTCGCCCATGGAGGAGACAATATCAGCAGGAATGACATATGAGCCAGAAGGAACGTGCATTGGCAAATGGTCCGTGCGGCCAGCAACCGGACTGCGAATTGCACCGATATGCGGTTTTGCAGGAGCCGTAGAGCCAAGAGGGGTAGGGCCACCATAGGCACGCTTCTTCCGTGATTCGTTCAGAGCAATGGCGATAGCCTGTTTCTGCGGGCGGCCAGTATGGACCAATTCGCTGATGTTGCTACTGATCGTCTTTTGTGAGGAACCTTTGGCGAGCGGCATGGATTACCCCGGAGAATAGGTGACATTAACGGATTGGCCGGTGCCGGGTGTGACAACCAAGCCTGTTGAGAAAACTTGCCCGACACGGACAATGCCAATCGTATTAGGGATCGCGCAGAGCGCATTGGCTGCCGCCACCGTGCCGATAGCGCCAGTGTTGCTAACCGTTCCAACGGTTGTCCCTGCTACAACAACTGACAAATTTACAAGGTATCCTGCCCCTACATAAATCACCGTAGCTGCGGTAATTGTAATAGATGTCTGCGTTCCAAGGCCCCGAAGGGTTCCTTGCGACAAATTATTAATGGCAAAAACGCCATTCTTTTGTGTAGTAAGGATGTCACCGAGGTTTGCTGACATTAGAAGCGTCCATCAGGTTGCAGGCGGTAGCGGAAATTCCCAAGACGCCACCAAGAACCAATATCGTTGCTTTCGATGCGGAGAGAAACCAGCCTACCCCTAAAACGTGGGGTGACATAAGTTGTCGCCTGCGTCAGCGTAAATGGCCCGTAAGCGGTAGGCGTCTGTCCGGGGTAGTCCGTGACATAGAATGTCAGGAGAACATTGGCACCCTGCGTCCCACCGTAGTAACCCCACTTCATGTCAGGCCACACTTGGTCAATAAACGTCTTCACATCGGCATCAGACAAGACGAAATATCCGGTCTGGAAATATGAGTCCATTGCTGTGCCATCAGCATCTGACGAAGTTTCATGCTGATAAATGTATTTGTTCAGACCTGCACCGATTGGCGCGCCAAGGACCGATTCGTTGATCCACGCACTACGCGCCACATAGGGATTGGCAGTCGAGTTGAACCCATAATCCCACTGATCAAGTACAAAGTTGTACTTCACATAGCCATAGTTCTCGCCACCATTGCCAATGGTCGGGAAATGCCAAGCAATTTCGCCAAACCGAGAATTTGGAGCAACCCTGATACGGTCAAGGTTACTGGTATCCAAATCTTGGAAAACAACGTCCCAAACAGGGCAGCGGACAGGCTCGACACCGTTGCCAGAAAGTTTGAAGAATTGACTGGCACCCATCCAATAAACGGCACCGTTGATGGATGTAGCAGCCTTCCTGCCAATCAACCCGCACCCAGTGCCAAGTTCGTTGAATTGATACACATACGGAGGGCCAACATATTGCATCGCCCACAAACCGAGATCGGTCCAGATTAGGCCCTGTTGCCCGGCTTGAATACCTTGAACGATCCGTGATCCCTTTGGAATACGATACGAGCCAGCCTGATTGGTAATCAATGCAGTCCACTGATTAAAATCATCAACATCGCACCAGCGAATCAAAAGTGGGTCTTGGATGCCATTTGTTGTGCTACCCCAAGCCACGATCTGTCTTTGAGGCATAGCAACAAACGCGCCAGAATTAACGCTAGGAGCCTGCGGTATGACCAAGGCGATAGGCTGACCGGCAGTTGGGGACCACTCGTATATTGGGCCATTCAATGGACATGCAATGAGAACTTGACCCCAATTATCCAAAGTCCAGTCTACTGCCGTGATGGGCGTGCCGCCAGAAAGGGTCGGCGCGGTCCCAACCCCGTACCCGCCCCTTCCATACCCGCCAATTCCATAGCCGGTTCCAGCGGGAAGTGGGCCAACGCCCTTGTAATATACGTAATGAGCAAGACCAGAGTTTTCAGAACCGGAGGTAGTTGATGTAGCGGTCGTATTTGCAGTGATGACAAACACGCTAGAACTGGTAACGCTGGAAACAATATAATTCCCGTATATGGTCACGCCGCCAATAGTTGTCGCGATCAGGCACGGGAAAGTATCTCCAGCCAAATACCCATGATTGGCAAGGGTGATAGAAACGCCAGCAGAGCCGGATGTGGTTGCGAATGACGGCACAGCGCCGCCATTTGTCACTGTAGTGGTGGCTAACGCAGGCTGGCCAAGCGCATCTGTTGCATAGATTGTGTATGTATTGGCGGCACCGCCCGGATTGTAGCATTGATACTGGCCAAAAAGGACAATGCCGCCAACGCTGATTTGCGTTTGAATGTCTACGCTGTCGTAGCTGCTGACATTCCTGCCGGTATCCGTAATGACAACAGCGTTGCTGCCCGCCGTTGTAGATACGCTGACAGCGACATTAACTGTTGTTTTTTGCGGAGTAATGGTAGACGCGCCACCACCAGTGACGACCTGAAGTGAACCTTCAGCGCCAACCCCAAGATAGGAATTAGAATTGGTGTCTTCCCACGCCCACAATGCACGGATAGTCGTGCCAATCGCGCTGGAGTAGTATTTCACCCAACCGCCAAGCTTCTGAACTAAGCCGCCGAGAGTCCGGTCTGGGATAAATCGGATAAGCTGGCTTTGAGAGATAGCAGCTTCATTAAGGGCAGGAGTTTTGTTGACATCTACGCCCGGAATTAATTTTAGGGATTGATGGGGCATATTTTACCCCCTTGTTGGGGTGGCGACAGGCGAGGCAGACTTGGAAGTCCAAGCGGCCCCTTCCATCTTTTTGCGGTACTCTTCCGTCATCGCACCCTTCAGAAGCGCCTGATACTGGCTCTCATAGGTGACAGCCATCTGCGGGTCGTCATTGGCGCGTCCGAAATTGCGCTGATACGCTGAAATGTAGATCATGGATGCCATGATGAACAAATCAGGCAAGTAGAGGCTGATAAACGTAGTTTGATTCGTCACAGACATGCTGTCTGGGCGGAAAGTACCAACAATTTCAACGGTGTAGCTGGCATCAGAGTACGGGCCAACCAAAAAAGTCCAGTTAGAATTGGCATTTCCACCAAAGTTGGCGAAATACTGCGGCAACCCAGTTGAAGAAGATGATCCGCAAACGGCGTCCAAATACTCTCTCGCAACCGGAAGAAGCGGGTTTCTGGTGCCAGAATCCGGGTTTGTAGTGCCAGACGGAGTGATTACGTTGATCTGCTCTGGGACCACAAACGTGCTGGTCGGGACCGTAATCGTGCGGCTGTTGGCACTGATCGTGTAGGAAGTGGATGCGATGGACGTAAACAGGAAGTCCAAATCACGGTACAGCCTGTTTTCAGCATAGGTGATCATCTGAGGCAAAATGATCAGGTATGCCGGGTCGGTCTCTGCGACAACGGCCATCGTAGCGATCTGGGTCTTGTAACTGTTGGTGCCAGCTACTGAACCGTCATAAGAAAGGCCGGTCGTCATGGAAAAGGCTCCGATTTACGGCACTATACCACCTATTTTGCCCCCGCACACCATCCTTCGCGGCGAGCATTGTTCTGTTTAACCTCAATAATCGTGGCAGTTGTATCCTTGGCAGACCAAGAAACATCCCGCCAGACATCGCATACGGCCCCATTAGTCGGCGCGCTTATGGCCGTCAGACTTGAGCAAGCCGTCAGGGGTGACATCAACAGCATCGCCAGCACGAACCGCATCTTGCGTCCTCCGTAAAACATCTGCGGTAGCCGCAGCCTTAACCTCAGCAATTGCATCAGCGCGAATTTTCCCGTAAATTCCCGCCGCAATCATGAGTATAGCAACGCCGAGGATCAGGTAACGCCCTATGGGAGTGAAGAGAATGCTAAACACCATGCTCCTCCATATGCTGTTTGCGGAACCACCAGATTGCCCCGCCAAGGCCGACAACAGCCAGCATGATGAGGAAGTTGGTATTGCTGAGTAGACCCATAATCTGATCGGCAAGGTCGGACGCATCCTGCGCGTTGGCAGCCACTTGCTTGGCTGCTCCAAGTCCACCGAGGCTCGCTGTAATGATAGCAGCATTGCCTTGACTGCTTGCTGCCATTTTTGGCACCGGCACAGGGTCTGGTTCAGTGCGTTGCTCATGCTCATCTTCTGTAGGCTCATCCTGCGGCGCAGACACAAGTGATACTGCGCCAATTGGCGCAATTTCGTGGGCCATCCACCACGCGCTCTCGGCTTGGCGGCGGCGAAACAAACCGGGAAGAACTTGCATACCCTTTCCCGGTATCTTGCCCTTGGTCCACTTCATCAACTCTGCGGGCACAGCATCAAACTGCGCCGCATTCACCTTTTTAAGAAGCGTGGATGATTGCAAGTTTCCTACACCAGCGTTGTAGGCAA
>CANGBC010000018.1 GCA_947452005.1 Beijerinckiaceae bacterium
CTAGAGGTGGAAATAAAGGGGCTCGCGCTAGCATTCAGGAAGCTATTGATGCTGGTTTGCCGGTCGGCGCGGCTGGTGGTCAAACTACTGAACGTGCAATTCAGAAAGCTGCAAATGCGGCTGGAACTGAAGCGCAGGGCGCATATAACGCTGCCGCTCAAGATTTTAAAAAAGCGGCCCTTGATAAAGAAGCTCCTAATTCAATTCACAATCAAATCGACAACATATTTGGCCGTCCAGTTGATGCGTTTGAAGAGATGCGAAACATAGGTCAACGCACTCGTGAAATTAACGATGCTAACTATTCTCGCGTCATGGCTTCACCAGAGGCTCAAAACATTGTTCATCCCGGATTGCAGTCCGCATTTAGCCGCGTTGATCCAGAGGCAATGAGATCAGTTCTTACATCGCTTCGTCGTAGCGGAACTGCACCTGAATCTCTTGGCCTCGTCAAGAATGCTAATGGCGTTTACGAAATTCCAGCTAATGGCGCTCATCTCAAATTTTGGGACGAATTAAAGCAGGCAATCGATGATCAAATTGGTTCGCACTATAGCGAAGTTACCAAACAGATTAAGCCCGGCGCTGAAGGGTCTGTTAGGGATTTGATGGGCGTTAAGTCGTCGCTTGTTAATGCTCTTGATTCCGCTGTTCCTGAATATAATAAAATTCGCTTTGAGGGTTCTGAGCTTTACAACTCGCGCAATGCTATTGAAGCTGGCCGCAAGTTCTTTTCTGATTCAAACCCTAGAAGCATTGACGCTGCAAAACAGTATGTCGCCAATAAATTAGGCCCCAATCATCAAGATGAATTTGCCTATGGCATGGCATCTGCATACAAAGATGCAATTGATAAAAACCCGATGGCTGCACTTGGTGTATTCCAAGGTAAGAACGCAGGGTTTAATACAGATAAGTTGCGTTTTGCGCTTGGGGATGACCGCGCCAATGAGCTGATCGGTGCGGCTAATAATGCTTTTCTAAACAGCACAATTAAACAAATCCCCGATCTGCAAAGGTCAAGTGGGATTGGTAAAGCGGCTAGTGCCGGTGCCCTTGCTGGCATTGCTGGCGAAGTTGGTCTTGTCGGCGAAAATATGCTGCAAGCTCTTAGCTTCAACATGGCTCCAACTGCAATCATCGGCGCTATTGTTGGCGCTGCTGGTAAGGGAATCTATAATTGGAAAGAGCAGCGCATTGGCGAACAGCTTTTGAAGATTATGGCAGACCCGGCGAGAACCAAAGAAGTTGGTGAAATTATTGCCAAAAATCCAGACGCTCGTTCGTTTTTGGCTAAAACATATTCAGCTATTGGGAAGACGGCTCCTCCTGTAACTGAATCTACGGCTCGCCCACAGAGAGCTTCTGGTGGCCGTATCAGCCCAGACAGCAAAGCAGACGCTTTAGTTCGCGCCGCTGAAGTGGCTAAGAAAGACATCAACAAGGGCACCGAGGCGCTTCTCGAACAGCCTGATGAGACGATCACCCGCGCCTTGGCAGTTGCCAAGAAGCATATTTGAGGGTTAACCGATGCCATCGTCATATACGACAAACAAGACCCTAGAGCTTCCGGCGAACGGCGCTTACATTGATACATGGAACGTCCCCGTTAACGGGGATATGTCCATTATTGACCAAGCGTTTGGCGGCACGACCAGCCTTAACGCTACGGGTGGTTCGGCTACCCTGTCAGTCAGCCAGTATCGGTCCTTGATCCTCCAGATCAGCGGCGCAATTTCTGCCGATGTGACCTACACGATCCCTACAGGGGTTGGTGGGCAGTGGCTGGTTTACGACACAACGACGACTTCAACCGGAAATGTTGTTAAGATCGCCTCTGCTGGAGGCGGTACGGTCGCAACCTGTCAGCGCAATGCTTACATCCTGATCGGCTGTGATGGCACGAACTGTTGGGTTGTTTCGGCTTCTGCCAATGTTCCCACAGGCGGCGGCACAAACAAAGCCTTCTATCTGAATGACATTGTAATTACGGACAGTTATACTGTTCCGACTGGATCAAATGCGATGACCGCTGGCCCTGTAACAATTAACGCGGGTGTCACGGTTACAGTTTCACCCGATAGCTACTGGACGGTGGTTTAAGATGCCTGTTACCCTCAAATCTTCTGGTGGCGGCTCCGTCACGATGGATGTGCCCTCAACGGCCTCCACATATACACTGACGCTTCCTGCGGTCACTGGTACGGTTCTCCAGACCGGGACGACTGTCACAGTTGCACAGGGCGGCACTGGCCTTGCCACGTTGACATCCAACAACGTCTTGCTGGGCAACGGCACGGGAACGCCAAACTTTGTTGCTCCCGGCACATCTGGCAACGTCCTGACCAGCAATGGCACGACTTGGACCAGCGCAGCCCCTACGGGTGGAGCAATCAACGTCCAGACATTCAACTCATCTGGCACTTGGACAAAGCCTTCTGGCTACAGCGCCAACAGCCGTGTGCTTGTTCAAGCATGGGGCGGCGGCGGTTCTGGATCAAAATCAGGAACGCCTTACATAGCTGGCGGCGGTGGCGGGGGTTATAACGAAGTATGGTTGACGCTTTCGCAGTTTGGCGCAACTGAAACTGCAACTATTGGCGCTGGTGGTGCGGGCCTGACAACGGGCGGCAATGGAAACACAGGCGGAACAACAACTCTGGGGTCGCTGATTTCTGCTTATGGCGGCGGTGGCGGCGGTGGTAATACTAACGGAAATGGCGGCGGCGGCGGTGGTCAGCAGTCTGCTGGTTCGCAAGGTGGTACGCAACCTTCTGGCCCAATCAATGTTACTGGTGTTTCGGGGAAACCGTGGCTTGGGTATAATCTTGGCTGCGCAACATTTTATCCCCCCGGAACTGGCGGCCAAGCTAATAGTGGGTTTGCCAACGGCGCAGATGGTTTTTGGCATGGCGGCGGTGGCGGTGCTTATTCTGCTCAAAACCTCAGCAACTATTCCAGCGGCGGTAACTCCGTTTGGGGCGGCGGTGGCGGCGGTGGAAACTATAACAATGGTAATACGGCAGCAGCTGGTGGCACATCTAATTGGGGCGGTAACGGTGGTGCTGCTGGTGCTGGCGCTACATCTGGAACTGCTGGCACTCAACCGGGTGGTGGTGGTGGTGGAACGTCAGGCGGCGCAACATCCGGCGCTGGTGGCGCTGGTCGCATCATCGTAACTGTCTTCCCGGCATAAGGAGCGAACATGACAACGTATGCTGTGATCGCAACTGCGACGAACATCTGTGACAACGTAGTGGTTTGGGATGACACGCTTGGTCCATGGGTGCCTCCGTCTGACCATTACACTGTCAACATTGATGGTTTGGGTGTTGGTATTGGGTTCTACTACGACCCCACCACGCAAGTATGGACTGCTCCCGCAAACGGTGTGTCTTCATTCTTGCCAAACCCTGTTTTCCAAAATCAGACGACAACCCTGTCATGGACAACTGAGAACGCGACGAATGTGAAACTCTCCACGTTTGGCGATCAGCTTTTCCCAGCCAATGGGTCGCAGGATTTCACGTTTGCAAATGTTGGGTCGCAAAAAATCACGATCACCATGATTGGTTTGGCTGGCGAATATACCATGTCGGCATCTGCCAAGGTGGTTCTGGCTGGCACGAACTTGCAAGACACCAACATTTCTGGCGGTACGGTGATCTGATGTTGAAGCAGTCCCAAGCAAAGTTTGGCAATCTTAACGCTACGATCTATGACTTTGAAGTCATCGGAGACAAGCTGCCAATGCACACGCATGGGGACGCTGATAATCATATCACGGTTGTCAATCGCGGCACTCTTGTTGCGCGTGGGCATGATTGGGAAATGATCTTGAAAGTAGGCCAGATCGCAGACTGGATTGCCGGACAGGCGCATGAATTTGAGGCTATTGAGGACAATAGCCGTATCGTCAACATCGTGAAGGGTGCAGCATGAGCACGCTCAAGACCATCAACATCATCCACCCATCTGGCACGACGAATAACATCGTCAATGATGCCAGCGGGAACATCACGGTTGGCAACAATCTCACGGTGACGGGCACCCTGACAGGCAGCACTGGTGTGATGAACATCGGCTCTGGGCAGCTTTACAAAGATACCTCCGGCAATCTGCTGGTGGGGACGACGAGCCTTCTTTATGGCTCTGGGCAGAACGGAGTTTCCGTTAAAACAATTGGCGGTTATGCGATAGCTACGCAGCCCGGTGCAAACAATTACAATGCCCTAACATGCTTAAACGCTGCGGGAACTATTGTTGGCAGCGTATATTCTACTGCATCTGCTACGTCGTATCTTACATCTTCTGACTATCGTCTAAAAAACTCTGTTGCGCCAATGATTACAGGTCTAGCAACTGTCGCAGCTTTGAAGCCTGTCACTTATAAGTGGAACGTAGATGATAGCGATGGCGAGGGGTTTCTTGCCCATGAGTTGCAGGAAGTCATCCCACACGCCGTCACAGGTGAGAAAGATGCGGTAGACGCTGACGGCAAACCCATCCATCAAGGCGTGGACTACAGCAAGATCGTGGTTCACCTTGTCGCTGCCATCCAAGAACAACAGGCTGCCATCACTGCGCTTACGGCCCGTGTGGCGGCTCTTGAGGCCAAATAATGAGTATCATTCTCAACGGCACCACAGGCGTTACCTACCCAGACGGGTCACTGAGCTTTCCTGCTCTGACCTATGCTGTTGGCAGCACGACTCTTGCGCCGTTGAAATTACAGGCTGGCACGAACCTGACATCAGCCGCTGCGGGTAACATGGAGTATGACGGCACGAAGCTGATGTTTACGCCATCTGGAGCGCAGCGCGGTGTTGTGCCGGGTATGCAAGTCTATGAGTTGAACTCAACTCTGGCACTTTCATCCAGCACATCAGCACAGGCTTGGCTGGGCGTTGGCTGCACTCTCAGTGCTAGTACGGTGTATGCGTTTGAAGGCACGTTTGCGGCTATCAAGACGACCACGACCAACTCTTACACGATTGGCACGGGCTTTGGTGGAACCGCAACGCTGAACAACATTGGCTACGTTTCCATGCGCTATTACGATACAACTGGTTTTGCAACGGCGAACCAGACATCGGCAATGGCATATGTTCAAACTGCTGCCAACACCACAACGATGACTGCCGCGACCGGCGCAACTTCGTATCACATCTATCAGATGATGGGCATCGTCTCTATCAATGCTGGTGGCACGTTCATTCCGCAAGTGACCGTATCGGCTACAGGCCCAATCTTCACGGTTCAGATCGGGTCGTATTTCAAGATTTACCCAATCGGTGCGGCTGGCGCGAACGTCAACATTGGAACGTGGGCTTAATCCTCCACTAGCCTCCTAAACAGATGCGCCATGAGTGTATCCCTGCCAAGCAGGAAATCCTCATCTACGCCCTTGATATAGTCCCGCCAATACGTCTCATAGACATGGATGCCATAGGCATTGCCAATGCGCTGAACGCTATCCTCAATTTGTTTAGGGTCTTCTTCCAACAGATAGTTTCGCTTTAGGTCTAGCGGGAAGAAGTGGCTCTGGTCCATGACACGAACTAGATCAGGATATTTATGCGATAGCTCTACGGGCAGCACGACTGCATGATAGGCCCACACAGGCGATCTCATTGCTACTGGCAGGGCACTTAGCCAATGGCGTAGGAACGGCGAATTAGGGGCCGCAAAGATCAGCCCATTGGCAATAGAGCTAGGGGATTCCTCAAACAGTGTCAGAGGCTCACCCATTAGGTCATCAATTGGCCTGAGAAGCAGCATGTCACTGTCCATGAAGACCCCGCCATGAGCAATCAGGATTTCAAGTCTGAGAACGTCTGACTGATATTGGACGTATTTGATCGGCGTTCCGTTAATGAAATCCGGTGCATTTACGGAACGAATGTCACAGTAGTATGCAGCCTTGTCCCACCAGACATTCCCTTTTGGCGGGTCATTGGTCCATATGATAATTTGCTCTGGCAATTGGCATAAACCCGCTGCCCGCACAGCTAGATAGTTAATATATGAAAACTCACGGGATTTTGGTCCCGTGAGCCAGATGAAGTGGATGATGTTAGGAACCAAAACCATTTCTAATGAATTTCTCTTTTGTAGTTACAATTTGGCTAATGGGTTCTTGGTTCATGGTCAGGTATTTTTCGCCGCTGGCCTGATCTTGGAAACAGTCCAAATAACAAACCAGTTTATGGTCTGGGCGCGTGGAATAAATTAGATCACCGTCTCCATCTTCATAACAGAAACCGATGTCCTCATCCATGTCGGGGCGGCGAAGCCAGCCAAATGACCAATGCCAGCCTGACTTGATGTAGGTATCTCCATTTACCATCCGCTTTTCTCCTTAACCCTTGGCGGCAGATAGCACAGTCTAGCGTGATCTTCGCAGTAAGACCGGATCATTTTTGGCTTTCCGCAAAATAGAAATTCAGATGCTTTTCCATCATTGACGATGTAGCGGCATGTGAAAGGCGTAAGCTCAAAGAATCCGATTGGCTTGTCTTTTACCGGCGGCATTTCTGGCAATGGCGTAGGAGGAAGACGCCCACGAAACATCTTTGGATTTGCATTATATTTTTTAACTGTTTTTAGAATGCCAGACTTCATATCTTTCAGATCAACCTTGGCGCTCATCTTATATGCGACAAGACCCATTTTACGGAACCGGCCTAGACGGCCCATGACAGCATTTCGGGTCATGCTTAGTTCAGCAGCAATTTGCCCTCCAGTGAACTTTTGATCCCAAAGTTCAATGATTTTTTTATCTCGTTCAGTTAGCTCAGTCTTTTTCATATCAATCTCCTTGGTGAAAGTGGCGGGTTTCCCCGCCACCATTGTTATGCAGATTGCTCTGTTGGTTCAGGTTCGTTTGCAACAACTTCATATTTACGCGGCGCAAACTTACGGGCCATTGCAGCAATGTCCTCTTCAAGAGCGACTGCTACCTGTTCCTCGGCGGCACTAAACTGCCCTGCAAAAGCAAGGTAGTTGATCCCATCAATGTAGTTGTCATCAAGTGTTTGCGTCGAAGTGATGCGAGACAACTTGATAGCGGTCATGATGATTGCCAAATCAAAGATAGTGATTTGCTTGCCTAAGATCGTCGAGGCAATCGTAGACGCCCGGTCAAACCCTTCCTCCATGCTTCCGTATCGACGGCCCCGCTGGTCGAGAATAGTTGCTGCCTGACTCAAAATGTCCATGTGATTCGTCATTATTATTTTCCCTCGGTTCAAACTCAATAAACTCTTGCACCTTGCCGATGTGTGAGCTGTTGATGATTAGCTTTCCGCGATCCTTCCAAGTAACTTCACCATCTGGCGTTTTCACTCGGTAATATTGGTGCCCCATAATGAAAGGGTAATCATTAACTTCCGCAAGGAACTCCTCAAGTGATGTAGATTCGTGGTCAACGGTAATCTGATGAACGGCAAAGCCTTGGGCTGATGCCATATTCATGGTGATTAAAAACCTCACTTTTCTCTCCTTACAACAGAACCATCCATTTTCTTTTTCCACTGTGAATGACGACCAGCAGGCATTGGCGACTTAGATCGTTTAGCGCCGATGTGACGTTGATGGATGCGTTTGACCTTAGCGATCAATGGTGCATCTACCTTAGCAGTGTGTTGACGATGACAAGTGCGATGAGCGACATACCAATTACTGGCATCGTCCAATCCACCCGCCTCAAGAGGAATCTCATGTGATACGTCCCAATCTTGTCCGGGCACAACTTTCATGCTGCACAAATGGCATACGCCACCATGACGCATAAAAATATCGGCCCGCATTTTTGCCGTGATCTTGACTCGTTTCATTGTAAATTTTTCTCATTCCATCCGCATATGCCCTCTGCGTCCAAATCAATAATGTTCTTTTTTATTGCCATAGACATCCTTACAACTGTTTCAAGCGCAACCTCCGCATTAGGGGCTGTTTGAATAATAATGTTGGAGATAACACATGTTAGTACATACAAACCCATAGCGGCAGTTTCGCCATCCAAAACACCTAGGATTTCGTCAGTAATTTCTAGGATTTCGTCAGATACTTCGTGAAATTCTGTCATGTTATATTCCTTATAATTTCATTTCTGCACGGCGTGTGGCTTCAGATGATTGCCACTCACTAAATTGCATCTGGATATATTCCAACTGAACCTTCAGCATATTGGCGGTCTTTCTCGCCTCAACCATTTTATTCAGATATTCATGCCAGTCATCCGAAGCTTTCACCAGCATCTCAGCCTTAGATACTGTTTGCTCCCCGGATGAAACCATGCGCTGCGAAAGAACAGCGGTCTTAGATTCTTCAAGCAGATCGGCTGCTGCTTTGGCATCGACCCATTTTTTAGCAATCAATCGGTATTGTTCACTCAGTGGTAGGTTGCTCAAAGTCATCTCCCATAATCAGTTTAGCGTGGGACATATCAATATAGGCATTCTTGCGAAAGATTTTGCCGCCGTTGATTGTAGCCTGCGTCTGAGTCTCTTTCACTTGTATATTTACCGTCCATCCTTTCTCTGGATGCCAAAGTGTCTCGAAAAGTAACGCATCGGTTTCCGGCAAATATAGAAACCCGACAAAAGGAACTTGAAGAGTTTCTGCAATTTGTTGGGCCTTTCTTATTTTCTCATCAGTAACTAGCCAGCGGCTTTTATGTTCGAGTGCAAAGATGGTCATATTCAATTGCGGTCTGCATTTAGTTTCGACAACAGCTTGAATCTGGTCACCTTTAACAATGATGGCATCAATTGCCGCTGGTTTATTTTTTGGTGTCTCACAGTATCTAAGATCAGGATAAGCTTTGTGCCACAACTTGATAGCTTGGTCCTCTTGACGCTTAGATTCCTGCCCCTTGGGGGTCAGAATATCCATCGCTCACCTCAAAAGGGAATGTCATCGTTAATATCAATCTGCGGCTTTGCTGGCTCGACAGTTGGGCGAACCGTTGCTGGGCCACTGCGATTTGCAGTTTCTTCTTTCAACTTGAAAGCCAATGAAACCCGTTCCTCACCATTGTCGGCATATTTGATCCAGCCGCTAATCCAATACTCTTGACCATTGATCTTGCAAGAGCCGGACTTGTCCGGGTGCTTATCGGTGGTTTTACGGTTGTTTTGAAACAATGTGCCGGTCAGGTCTTTAACTTCGTATGCCATTTTATTCTCCTCAGTATTGCGCCTTCAGGCGTGTGACTTTCTGGTCTAATTCAAACAGAAACTTTTCAACTTCCCGTTCAAGCTCAATGATGGTGCCATGATCTCGCATAACTCGGCCAACAAACATTTGCATATTCTCTGGCAAGCGCGGGTCAAAACTAACAAAGTCGCACCACACTCGCTCGGTGCATGCCATCTGCCATTGCATCTGCGGCATATATTTAAACGGAGCTTCTTTTGATAGCAGCGTTTCAATATGTGTCGCAGTGTTAGGGCACTTGATCTCAATGAGCCCATCAGCCCCTATAAGGCCATCAGGGCTGCACCCAGCGTATTCGATGGAGGGGTGGGAGACAAACCCTACTTCTTCAACAAGATCGCCTGTACGGGCTTCGTAGGCGGCTCTAGCCATAGGCTCGGTATTTGTCCCCCACACCATTGCGGCGTTCTGATAGGAGTCCCCCTTAGAACCCGTCAGGCGCTCACAAACCAATTCAGCCATATAGTTAGCACGGCTGGCTGAATAGCCGCTCTTGGTCTTTGCAATGACATCAGCAACACGGCTGGCGGTTACCTTACCAAGGCGAGCGGTAAACCATTCTTCAGTTCGCTGTTCCATTATTCATCCCTACCCATCGGTATACTGAAGTCGTTTTCAAACCGCTTTCGACAAACTTTCATTTGGCGTTCTATCATTCCGATTGCATCACTGAGGGCATCGAGCTGTTCAATAGAATCAAGTTCATCAAAGAAAGTGGTTACAGTAACATCACCCTCACCATCTTTGTCTGACCACCAAAGGGTAGCAATACGCCTTCCTTTGGTTCGCGCTCCCATGTAAGTCCAAGCATCTGACCAACGTTCAGCCATCTGAATTGGCCTCCATATGCCCTGCGATTTCCTGAGAAAGTTTAACAAGTTTATCAGGAGTGCCAGACCAGCCATCACCTGATAAAACCCCAGTTAATGCTGCGGCTGCAAATTTGTCTTTTTGTGAAAGAGAATCATGCATTAGGCATTCTAAACAGTTTGCAATCGTAGCTAAACTTTCAGAGATATTACCAGCCACTTTTAAAAGGCGGTCTGCTTGAAAATCATTCATTTTATTACCCTCTCCCATAAGAGCTTGTGCAGCTTCCATATCGTTATACAAGTCAGCCATTGCGCTCATTTTCAATCTCCTTCTTGTCTGCGTCCGATGCAATAGAACGAACCTCGTTCAAGAACTCGCCTTGAAGCACTTGACGCGCTTCTGGGGTCAATCCTTTGTAGTAATCACGAAAAGCATCAATGCCCTTTTTTGCAGCCTCTTTGGCTTCAGCGCGAATCTCTAGCTGTTTAGGGGCCATGACAATTTGCTTCGCCGGGGCGCTAATCTGTTTAGGCGCGAGCGGGCGCTCAACAGCGGTGTTGCCGTCATCATCCTCAGTGCCGATGCAGAAGATCGACATCAGGCCGTATCGGCGACCGTAAGTGATGCCAGAGCCAGTGCCATGCGCGTCCACTTTTGTGATCGGGATAAAACAGGATTGGCTGATCCACTCGCCTGACTTGTGCAGAATAAGCGTCTCAACCTCCACGCCGCCATCAGCGCGGGTAGGAGATTGAAGCACACAAAGATCGTTTACCGCCATCGGTTCACGGATGACCGCCAGAACCGCAGACAGGTCCGCGTATTTGGAGCGAAATGCAGGGTTATTACTATCCTTCACCGCGTCCTCAATCAAAGCCTGAGCTTTGACGAGGGCGGGAGAGATAGCGGTAATTGATTCAGACATTTTCATTTAAGTTCCCCTTAGTAAGCTGCGTTGTCTTCAGCGGCGCTCATGGCTTCATCGTAAATGAAGCCCCAGATGCGCTCATCGCCTTGGATGGCTTCAGCCACCTTTTGGAGGGTTGCGTTCTTGTCGCAGTCGCCCTTCCATGTGCCGATGACGTTGCCGTCTTCGTCTTCAATGTTGAGGTTCATGGAATCGATATACAGCTCGTCATCCATCCATTCGCAAACTTCGATGTAGAGGTCGCCCGAAACGATAATGCCGTTTGGCATTTCGTACTGGTCGAGAGTGTAGGTGCAGGCTGCGACCGGGGTAGCTAACAGTTCAAACATATCAAGCACTCCTAAGTTTCAAATCAGTATCCCCGTTGTAAAGGGCCACCTTTACGCTGTCAAGCGGGTATTTGACAAAAAAACCAAAAAATGCAAATTTGTTTCACATGAAACACCGAGACCCCATTCTGCATGAAATTCATGCCATCTATGGACTGCCCGCCCAGATCGCCCGCGAGCTGGAGATCACCCGTGCCGCAGTCTGCTCGTGGAAGAAGATTCCTCTCAAGCATCTCCGTCAGGTCGCCCGGATCACCGGGATCGATAAGGAGCGCCTTCGCCCGGACATCTTTGCCGATGATGAAGCTGCCGCCCAAGCCTGAGCCTGATCATGTCCTGCGGTTATTCCGCGAGGGTTATAACACCTATGACATCGCCCGCCTCCTGACGGCTACAGAGCCTTCTGTAACAAGGGCGCTGCATAAAGCTATGGACGCCCGCCGTGATCCGAATCGCTTTACCATTCCCGCCCAGCGTTAATCGCCTCTGGAAGACCAAGAAGACCGGGGGCATGTATCGGTCACCTGAGTACACGAGCTGGCGCACACACGCCCTGCGGTCGATTAAAGAACAGGTGGCCGAGCAGAAAATCAAAGGCAAATACACTTTGCTTATTGAAGCGGTTAGGCCAGACAAGCGCCGCCGGGACATTGGCAATTTAGAAAAAGCAATCAGCGACATCCTACAGGCCGCAAAAGTGATTGAAGATGATTGTTTTTGCGAAGATTTACACCTTCGATGGGTTTTAGATGGCCCAGAATGCTTAGTGATTATAGACACTTATAAAATAATTGAAAATAATTGATGGTTTTATGCCATAAGCTATTGCATCGTTTCTGGCGTTATGCCATAAAAGGTCATCGGCAAGATACAGACGCCGAAAACAACGGAGACTTGAAATGAGCAACCTCGCAGCCCTCGCAGACGAATATGCCCGCCTCGACACTCTGATCGGCGATCTCAATGCCCAGCGCACTGCCATCAAGGAGCAGCTCATCGCCGAGGCTACCTTTGCCCCCAATAAGAAGGACGTTCTGGAAGCCACGGTCGGCGGTCACGTTTTCGATGTGATCTTCACCAAGACCTACCCGACCACGTTCTCCAAGGATTTGGCCCAGACGCTCCTGTCTGCTGAAGACTTCAAGCGTTGCCACGCTACGGCGATCAACCCGACGATCCGTCCCCGCGTCAAAATCAAAGCTTTCTAATCGGAGGGGGCTTCGGCCCCCACCCACCCTCACCTGATGGAGATTGATATGACCATCCTCGAAACCAAAGTCCACTACGTCACCAAGGTCACAGACCGCCGCGAAGATGGCTGGTGCGAGGTCGGCGCTTATGTTGATCCGGTTTTGCCCGGCGCTGGACGCATTTTGGCTGCTGTGATCACCCATCCCTGCAAAGGCGCTAAGTGGACGGTTCATTCTGCTGGCTCGCATGACAAGCGCACCTTCACCAGCCTTGCTAAGGCATGGACCCACGCATGGGAAATCGCCAAGCAGACAGATGCGGGAAAAATTCATCACAAGGCATATTTCCCCGATAGCTGCATTGAAGACTTCAACTATGTCGGTAGCCGACACCACTACTGAGGGGCTTCGGCCCCTCCCACTTCTTACCTAATGAGGATCGATACCAATGTATGATACTAAAAAACGCCCAATCATCGACGTTGATCACAATCCCGATGGCTCAAAGACGATCTATTACTTTGGCCGAGCAATGGGGCACATCTATCCAATAGGTGTCAAAAACAGTCATGGCATGAAATTTCGTGCGATCTCAAATTATGATGACATTCGTCATTTTAAGACCGAGCAATCAGCAACTAGCTTCCTACTTGCGAGCGTGTGATGACAGAGCAAGATCGAAAGAACCAAGCCCGCCGCCTGAGCATCCTGCTTTGGGATTTGAATTTGACTAACAAGGAGGCCATCGAGGCCTGCGGGGTCAATCCCCGGACGCTGTTTCGTTGGCTGGCGGGTGAAAGCCCGATCCCAAAATCGGTCATGACGATGTTTGAGTTGATGCTAGAAAAGGTTGCTTACGACCTTGCCGACTCGAAATAGGGCATGTAAGTTATAAACAACAAAACCCCGAATGGCGCTAACCATCCGGGGCTTCTGGAACCAAACACGCAGAGGCAGTGCGCTTTGGACTTGACCCCGTTTTATCATGGGGCTGGCTCATCGTGCAACCATTGAGGCACAACATGAGTCGCATCCGTTCGATACACCCCGGATTATTTACAGACGAGGCTTTCATGCAAGCCTCGCCCAATGCTCGCCTATTGCTGATCGGCATCTGGACCGAGTGCTGGGACGATGGCGTGTTTGAGTTGAAGCCGCTCACCCTGAAGGCCAAGATTTTTCCAGCAGATAATATCGATGTCAGTGATCTGCTTACAGAATTGGAGTTTTTAAAGTTCTTTCAGGTGTTTCAGTCTGGCGGCAAGATTTACGGAGCAGTGCGGAACTTCCGCAAGTTTCAGCGTCCAAAGAAGCCAAATTCAAGCGGTTTATTGACGGACGAGTTGAGAACTTACGTTGCTATAAATGAAGACATTTCGGAACTAGTAGAGAACCAGTTCGGAACCAGTGGGGAAAAGTCTCCGCAGATGGAGGATGGAGGATGTATAGGGAAAAGGAATAGTATCTCTAATACCGAGACCGATAAGGGATTTGCTGATTTTTGGAGTGCCTATCCCCGCAAGGTCGCGCAGGGCGCAGCCGAAAGGGCATTCGCAGATGCGAGCAAGATCGAAAAACCAGAGGAGATTATTTATCGGCTGCTGAACTACAAATTCAACGATGACCCCAAGTTCATCCCCTCGCCGGTCAACTGGCTGCGAGATCGCCGATGGCAGGACGACCCCAAGGCCACAGCCCCGGCCAAAAAGGAGCGGGATTTAACCAGCATCCCGGACAGCCAATTGTCGAACACCGATTACTGGCGCAAACGCATGCAATTGAGAAACCCTCAAAGTTCAATTTAATTTAACGGAGTTCCCAATGTTAGAGTTCAAAACGGTTGAAGAAATGCAGGCCCACTACAAGGCTACTCGCAATCGGATTGCCAATGCCCCTACAAAGTTTCGCCCAAAGCCCCCAGATGCCCCAAAACCGCTTCCGCAGATCATTCAGCTACATCCCTACCTGAAACATGCTAAAAAGCCGCCCACGGCCTCCCAAACCGTTTCTATGGCCCAATGGTTTGCGGAGTGTGATAAGTTTTTGGAGCGCCAGCGGGGGGACACCTTCAAAAGCACCATTAAAGGTACTGATGAAAGTACTATTACCCAACCGAAAATTTGGCTTGAAGAGTTGGTCGCGCTGGTCTGCTTGGAGGTCAATCTTGAACCAAAAGACCTGTGGTCTGTTCGCCGCCATCAGCATTTGGTTCAGGCTCGGTTTCTAGTCTGGGCTCTTGCCCGAGAGTTCTGCTGGCAGCATAGCCTCCCGAGCATTGGCAAATTCTGCAAGCGTGACCACACGACAGTTATGCACGGGGCTAATCAAGGCAAAAAAAATCCTGCCTACCCAGAGCTGGCTAGACAGGTTCGTGTTATACTCTCAGAGAGAGAATCGGAGGTTATATAACCGCCTTTTCTTGAATCAGTCCGTCCATTGCGATGACTGCTTTTTCGGATAGCGCCTGACGGTATTTCAGACGCCCGGGAAAGCAGGCGGCAAATTGACGGCCACGCTCGTAGGCCCACTGATCATTGATGGCCTTAAAGGCATCTGGATCAAATGGGAGATTAGCGTGAAAGGATTCAAACCCGCAGCGGAATGCCGCCTTACGCATCGTGTAGCGAAGGCCCATCATTTTCTGAGGCGTTTGGTAACGGGTGCGATCTCTGCGAATAGCTTTGGTCATAGTCAGCATCCAGTTAAGAGGTTGTAAGGTTTACCATCTCCGGAGGGTATATTCGAGGTCGCTGCTCAGAGCCAAAGCTCTATTGGGCACATCCTCACCGTCAGCGCCCTGATCCATATCGGCATCATCGCTGATGTACTCAATGGCTTGCTGAAGGGCTCCTTCAAGGTCTTTAACGCGGCGTTCAAGTTGGGCGATGCGTTCTGCTTCAGTCATGATGTATCTCCAGCACATGGGGACTAATTAAGGTAAAACGTGTTTTGCCCCTCATTAGTGGCATAATGCCATAAGGGTGTCAAACGGTTTTCTCCCAAAAGGATTAGAAAGGTAAAGTAAAATGGATTTGCCGCTTATCATAGCTTGCTCGGTCATATTTGGGCTCCCGGTCGTTCTCGTTGTAGGGGCGGCATTGTTCCCGCCAGAGCCCATTGAGGACCCCCTTGAGTACATGCAGAACTGGGGTAATCAAGATACTGATCAGAGGAACCTTAACAAATAGCCCGATAGGTGCTATATTGTTCTTATGGCAAAGAAACCTAAAGCACCTGTCGAACCAGATACCGCCAAGCC
>CANGBC010000019.1 GCA_947452005.1 Beijerinckiaceae bacterium
CAGCTGCGTGCCGAAGTCAGACATTTTGCCCTTGCGGCGCTGACCGTGCTGGCCCGGACCGTATTCACGACGGTTCACAGGGCTCTTCGGACGGCCCCAGATGTTCTGGCCCATACGGCGGTCAATTTTATACTTGGATTCTGCGCGCTTCGTCATCGCGGTTCCCCTTGGTTCACGTGGAACGGCCAAAAGGAAACGGCGGACGCGCGCGAGGGGCCCCCAAGGGCCAAGCGCCGTCCAATCCGCGCCCCGCCAGCCGTGCGCCGGACATCCGGCGGCTGAGGAACGCGCCCTCCTCTGCCCCGAGGGGCCGACAGGTCTCTCTACCTAAAGCGGGGGAGAGGCCACGGGTGCGTGTATCAACTGGCCCGAGAGCCAATCGATGGGCGGTTTCTATTGGGTAGGGTTGGCGGAGTCAATGTTTCAGGCCGCCTCGATCACCACACAGACCTGATGGGCGGTCGGCACAAAGCCTTCATAGCGGTAGCCCAGCCCCGTGCGGGCGATAAACTCCTGAAAAGCCTTGAATTCATGCTGCCGCCAGCCGGGGTAGTTCCAATATTCGTCAAACAGCACAATGGTGCCCGGCACAATGCGGCCCTCCAGCGCCTTGAAGACGTAATCGGCGGAGGAATAGAGGTCGCTGTCGACATGCAAAAAGGCCACGGGGCCCGGATTTTGTGCCAAAAAGCCGGACAGCGTGTCCGAAAACCAGCCCTTGATCAGGCTGACATGGGCTGGAACCTTGGGGAGATCCTGGGCAAAGAAGCCCTTGCGGAGATAGCCGAACCAATCCTCGGGCAGGCCTTCAAAGGAATCGAAGCCATAGATGGGTCCCGCCCGCTCGGCCGCGATCTGGCGGATGGATTCGCCGCCCGCCACGCCAAATTCGAGCACCAGACCTTCTTGGGGGGCGAGCGACAGGGAATGGGTCAGCAGCGCGCTGCGGTCGTCAAACTGGAGGGTGGTCAGCAGCCGCTCTTCAAAATAGCGCGCGCTCTGGACGGCGGCGCGCCATTTGGCGACCTCATAGACATTATAGCTGTCATTGGCCTTTAACAGCAGGGGATGGGGGGCCGCGGGGCGCGCCCATTTGCGCAAGCGTTTCATCAAAGGTGACAGCATTCGGGATCCTCAACTTCTGGACCCTGTGACCTGGCCCACACCTGCGCTTGACACAAAACGGCGAGGCTGTAACCCCAAAGACCGATGAGTGACCTCAAGAGCCCTTTGCAAAGCCCTCAAAAACCGCGCCGGTTTGATTTCTCCGGGTTTGAAACCCGTGATGAAGCAGGCGAGGTCGACCTTCTATACGCTTATGAGGGCGGTCCGGATTTTCGCGAGACCATCGCCTTCAACGCCCCCCTGCCCGCAAAAGGCTCAAACCTGCGCCCCGGTTTCGAGGCAGCTCTTGAAGCGCTGAGCCTGGTTGCAGGCGTCTCTTATTACAAAGCCTTTCTGCCACCTGAGATCGGCTTTCGCGGTGTGAACCCGGATGCGCAGCAGCGCCGCTTCTTTGAAAATCTCTATGTCGATGGGCTTGGCGAATTTGGCGTGCGCAACAATGTGCGCATTGCTGGCCATGTGAATTTCAATAGTGCAGCTGCCGATGCTGTGACGCCGCAAGCTGTGCCTGCGCCTCTCGCGCGCCGTTCGGCTGTGCTGATTGGCGGCGGCAAGGATTCCCTCGTCTCGCTGGAAATCCTGAAAGCGGCACATGAGCCGATGGCGCTGTTTGCTGTGAACCCCAAAAAGCCGATCCTTGATTGTGCCACGGCTTCCGGCCTGCCCTTCATTCGCGTCGAGCGGCATCTCGATGAAAAGCTGTTCGCGCTGAATGAACAGGGCGCGCTGAATGGTCATGTGCCGATTACGGCCATTGTGTCATTCATCGCGCTGGCCTCAGCCTTTGTGCATGGCTTTGATGCGGTGATCTTGTCGAATGAGCGCTCTGCCGATCAGGGAAACCTGTCGCGCGATGGCCGCGAGATCAACCACCAGTTTTCCAAAACAAGCGGCATGGAAGTGGCGCTGGCCGATTATGTGGCGCGCTATCTAGATCCGCAGCTCGCCTATTTCTCGCTGCTGCGCCCGCTGTCGGAAGCCCATATTGCAAGCCTGATGGCGCGCACGAGCCTCTATGATAGCGCGTTCACCAGCTGCAACCGTGCGTTCCAATTGCGTCCAAAAGAAGAGCCCAAACGCTGGTGCCGCGATTGCCCCAAATGCCGCTTCACCTTCCTCATGCTCGCCAACAACATGCCGCGCGCACGGCTGGAGGCGATCTTCGGCGGCAATCTGCTCGAAGATGAAAGCCAGCTGGCGGGCTTTGAGGAATTGATGGGCCTGTCAGGCCACAAGCCTTGGGAATGTGTGGGCGAGCTCGCAGAATCTGGCGCGGCTTTGCTGATGCTGGCAGAAAAGCCCGAATGGAAAGACGCCAAGCTTGTGCGCCAACTTGCTGTGCGTCTGCTGGCCCTCATGCCCGAGCCTAAAAAGATCTGGGCCGAGCTGATGACACCCTCGCCGCAGCACTCTCTGCCCAAACGCTATGAGGAGATGCTGCATGACTTCCTCTGAAGCGGCGATCTGGGGCTATGGTCGCGAAGGACAAGCAGCGCTAGCGCATCTCCAAGAGACGCGCCCTGATCTCACATGCGTCATTCTCAATGATACGCCGATCAGCGATGCGCCTGCGGGCATCGAGATTTTTACAGGTGACGCAGCCAAAGAGGCCCTCAACAGCGGGCGCTTTGCGCTGGTCGTAAAAAGCCCCGGCATCAGCCTCTATCGGCCCGAGATTGCGCAAGCCAAAGCCAAGGGCACGCGTTTCACATCGGGTACAAACCTCTGGTTTGAAGCGCACCCAAACGCGCGTACGATTGGCGTGACCGGCACCAAGGGTAAGAGCACGGTCTCACGGCTCATTCATCATCTGCTTGTCAAAGGCGGGTATGACGCAAAACTGCTGGGCAATGTCGGTATTGCGGCGCTCAGTGAAAAGCCTGCGCGTGATTGGACTGTGTTTGAACTCTCCTCTTATCAGCTCGCCGATTTCGATCACGCCCCTGACATTGGCGTGCTGACCAATCTCTATCCCGAACATGCACCTTGGCATGGGGGTGTGGAGACTTATTACTGCGACAAGCTCAACATTTTTCGTGATGTCAAAACGCTGGCTATCGCCAATCGCGCGCATGATGAGGTTTTTGCGCGTGTGAAAGATCGTGACAACCTCGTGTGGTTCAATGATGCGAGTGGCTTTCACGAGAAAAGCGGCAAGCTTTTCTTTGGAACCAGCCAAGTGCGCGTGGAGAATTTCGCGCTGCGTGGTGCGCATAATATCGCCAATCTGGCTGCCGCCTGCACGGCGGCCGAACAGGCAGGCGTGACGGGCTTGCGCGAGCGCGTTGACATGGCGGGCTTTGAACAGCTCGCCCATCGCCTCGAAGAATTTACCGCGCGCGGCATCACTTGTGTGGATGATTCCATCTCGACCGTGCCGCAAGCGACTCGTGCAGCGCTCGCAGCATATGAGGGGCGCCTGATTGTGCTGATCGCGGGTGGCTCGGATCGCGGGCAGGATTACGACGAACTGGCTGACGCGCTGATGCGAGCGAAAATTGCAGCGTTGATCCTGTTGCCCGTGACAGGCGCACGCTTGCGTGCGGCGCTTGAAACGCGTGGTGCGGCTTTTCCCATTGTGGATGCGAGCAAATTGGCTGATGCGGTGACGCAGGCTTTTGCGCATGTGCCGAAAGATGGCGTTGTGTTGCTCTCGCCGGCTGCGCCGAGTTTTGAAGAATTTGCGAATTTTGAGGAGCGTGGACGGGCTTTTAAAGCGGCCTCTCTCAGCTCGTCATTGCGAGGAGCGTAGCGACGCGGCAATCCATAGCGCTAACGCTCTGAGATGGTCGCCATGGATTGCCGCGTCGGGCTTGCGCCCTCCTCGCAATGACGATGCTTATTCTTCCGCCTTCTTGCCGGTCCCCTTCGGCGTCTGCTTTGGCCCGAGCCTTTTGCGCGTTTGCACTTTGGTGCGCGGGCCTTCCACGAGACGCACGACAACACCCCACAAAGTCCGCACATCTTGCTGCGTCAATTGCATGCGGTGGAACATGTTGCGCAGATTGATCTGCATCAGCGGCTTCTTGCCCAAGGGGCGAAAGAAGCCGCGCTCTTCCAGAGCCGTTTCGAGAAAGTCGAAAAAGGACACCAGCATTTTGCGATCAGCGGGCGGTGAATGATCGGGCGTGGCAAAAGGCAATGTCTCGCCCTGGCTGGCGCGAAAATATTCATAACCCGTCAGCAAGACCGCCTGCGCCAGATTGAGGGAAGCATAGGCCGGGTTCACCGGAAAAGTGATAATCGCATCGGCCAGCGCAATGTCATCATTGGCCAGGCCCGTGCGCTCAGGCCCAAAAATAATGCCGTGTTTTTCACCCGCTTTGATGGCGACAGCGGATTGCGCCATGCCAATGGCTGGAGGCTCGACGCGCTTGCCCTGTCCGCGCTCGCGCGCAGTGGTGGCCCAAACGAAATTGAGATCGGCAATCGCCTCTTCGACGCTGTCGAAGACACGCGCACGCTCGAGCAGATGCACGGCACCAGCGGCAGCTGCATAAGCGCCTTTGCGGCGCGCATCGGTGCGGGGCCAGCCTTCGCGTGGGCTCACAAGACGCAGGTCATCAAGCCCGAAATTGGCCATGGCGCGCGCGCACATGCCAATATTCACAGCCAATTGCGGGCGCACCAGAATGATCGCTGGTCCGCCGGCAATGCCGAGTTGGGTCTTGTTGGTTCCTGCACCTGTCATGCGCGCTATGTGCCTTTGCTCTGCCGCAAACGCAAGCGGTCAGGCGAAAGCATAGGCGGCGTAACACAGTCCACCACCGCTGATCAGAAAGATCACCGGGTGGATTTTCGGTTTCCACACATTGAGCGCGCAGACGACACCGATAATGGCAATGGGCAGAAATCCATCTGAGGCAAGTTTGGCGAGCGTCACCACACCGGCAAAGAGCAGGCCCGCGCCCAGCGGATTGAGCCCGCGCTCCAAAGCATTGTGCCAACGTTTGCCACGATGGCGCGACCAGACATGGCCCACACCATAAACGACGATGGAAGACGGCAGATAAATCGCGATGGAGGCGATGACCGCGCCGGCAAAGCCCGCCACCTGCCAGCCAACGAGCGTGCAAAACAAAGAGCCCGGCCCCGGCATGGCGCGTGAAATGGCGAAGAGATCCAAAAACTCGCGCGCAGTGATCCATTGTTCAATATCGACCACTTCATGCTGCATGGGCGCATAGATCGAACTCGCACCACCAAAAGAGGCGAGCGACAAAGGCGCGATGATGGTGAAGATGCGGATGAGTGTCTCGGCGTTCATTCTGCGGCCTCCGCTTTGGCCTTGGGCCAAGCCAGCGCCACGCTGATCGGGCCCATGACACAGATCACCGGCACAAGCGGAAAGCGAAACACACCGACCGCCAGAAAACTCGCGATCATGACGGCCATGGCAGAAAGGTCACGGATCTGCGGGCGCGCGGCTTCCACACCCGTGCGCATCAACATGCCAATGGCAGCGGCTGCCACACCGACCATGGTTTCCTGAAAGCCCGGAATATGGAGCAGCGATTTATAGGCCCAAGCGGCGGCCAATGAGATGACAAAGGGCCCGCTCAGCATGGCGGTGATGGCGGTCAGTGCGCCGAGCCAGCCGCGCAGAATCTGGCCGACATAAATGGCGCAATTGGTGGAGGAGACGCCGGGCATCACTTGCGCCAGCGCGACACCGGGCAAAAAATCCTCCCGGCTCATCCATTTGCGCACATCCACCGTGTCCCGATAGATCCAGGACACAAGCCCCCCGCCAAAGGAGAACAGGCCGATGACAAAAAAGGTGCGATAAATCTCGCTGAGCGGCACACGCCGGGTCTGGTCCAAGGCTTTCCCCCTTTTTTGTTGTTATGCGCTGACCCTTCCCCTCCCCCTTGAGGGGAGGGGCTAGGGGTGGGGGTCGCGCCATCTTTCCGTCGGAACGAAAGCGACGAAGCAATCCATAAAACCTCGGGCCATTGGCCTTCTGGATTGCTTCGCTTCGCTCGCAATGACGGCTGAGCGCGCATAACCCCCACCCCGCTCGGCCTTTCGGCCGAGTCGCCCTCTCCACAAGGGGGAGGGCGGCGCATTATGCGCAGCCCTTATTCCTGAGTCACCCACACCCCATCCCCACATGGCCCAAAAGGTGTGCTTTGCCGCCCTCTCGTGGGGTGCTATAGGGGCCTCGAACCGCCCAAAAGGCTGCATACAACGAGATTCTAAGGGGAACATCCGATGAGCAAGATCAAGGTCGCCAATCCGGTCGTCGAAATGGACGGCGATGAAATGACCCGCATCATCTGGCAGCTCATCAAAGACAAGCTGATCATTCCCTATCTCGACATTGACCTGAAATATTACGATCTCTCGGTCGAGCATCGCGATGCCACCAATGATCAGGTGACGATTGATTCCGCTGAAGCCACCAAGAAGTATGGCGTCGCCGTGAAATGCGCGACCATCACGCCCGACGAACAGCGCGTGAAAGAATTCAACCTGAAGGAAATGTGGAAGTCGCCCAACGGCACAATCCGCAACATTTTGGGCGGCGTGATTTTCCGTGAGCCGATCATCTGCAAGAACGTGCCGCGCCTCGTGCCCGGCTGGACGCAGCCTTTCGTCATCGGCCGCCATGCCTATGGTGACCAGTATCGCGCGACTGATTTCAAGGTTCCCGGCAAGGGCCGCCTGACGATCAAGTTCGAAGGCGATGATGGCACGGTGATCGAGAAGGAAGTCTTCAAGTTCCCGGCCGCCGGTGTTGCCATGTCGATGTACAATCTCGACGAGTCGATCCGCGATTTCGCCCGCGCCTCTTTGAACTATGGCATTGCGCGCAAGTACCCGGTTTATCTGTCGACCAAGAACACCATCCTGAAGGCCTATGACGGCCGCTTCAAGGATCTGTTCCAGGAAGTCTTCGACGCAGAATTCGCAACCCAGTTCAAGGCGCTTGGCCTGACCTATGAGCATCGCCTGATCGATGACATGGTCGCCTCCTGCCTGAAGTGGTCGGGCGGTTATGTCTGGGCCTGTAAGAACTATGACGGCGACGTGCAGTCGGATACGGCCGCACAGGGCTTTGGTTCGCTGGGCCTCATGACCTCCGTGCTGATGACGCCCGATGGCCAGACGGTTGAAGCCGAAGCCGCACATGGCACGGTGACACGTCACTATCGCGAACATCAGAAGGGCAAGGAAACCTCGACGAACTCGATGGCTTCGATCTTTGCCTGGACCCGTGGCCTCGCCCACCGCGCCAAGCTCGACAACAATGACGAGCTGATGAAATTCTCGCTGACACTCGAAAAGGTCTGCGTCGACACTGTCGAAGCCGGCTTCATGACCAAGGATCTGGCGCTGCTGGTCGGCGCTGAGCAGAAGTGGCTCTCGACCACGGGCTTCTTGGACAAGATCGACGAAAACCTGAAGAAGGCGATGGGCCACTAAGCCTTTCAGCTCTCAAGCACATTCCAAGGGCGGCCTGCGGGTCGCCCTTTTTTATGGCTGATTCGTTCTGCACAGTCTGAGCCTGGGGCCTGTGCAATGGCTCTGCCAAAGCCTTCCAGCTTGGCCATAAAGTACAGAAAACCGCGCATTTTTCATGACTTAGCTGCAATTGTGGTCACCTGTTCACATCTCCCCTCAGCGTCATTGTGTCGTCATGCGCACCCCGATATAAGGGCGACGATATGGGTCAGGTCATGGGAGTCCTGAGGCATGGCGAGTGCGAGTATGATCGACGAGGCCTATAAGCCGACCGATGACGAGCCGTTCATGAGTGAGCGGCAGCGTGATTATTTCCGTCGCAAATTATTGCACTGGAAAGACGAGATCTTGCGCGAGGCGCGCGAGACGATCGCGACCTTGCAAAATGAAAACGAAAACCACCCTGACATTGCTGACCGTGCATCCTCGGAAAGCGATCGTGCCATCGAGCTGCGGGCGCGTGATCGCCAGCGCAAACTGATTTCCAAAATTGATGCCGCACTCGCGCGCATTGAAGAAGGCACTTACGGGTTTTGCGAAGAGACGGGTGAGCCCATCGCGCTCAAGCGCCTCGATGCACGCCCGATTGCCACACTCTCTGTCGAGGCGCAGGAGCGCCACGAGCGTCGCGAAAAAGTCTATCGCGACGATTGAGACCAGACTGCAGGATTGAATAAAAAAACGCGGCTGAGAGGCCGCGTTTTTTATGACCTCGTCATTGCGAGGAGGGCTGAAGGCCCGACGCGGCAATCCATTGCACCAACGAAACGGGACAGAGGTGGCGCTGTGGATTGCTTCGTCACTGCGTACCTCGCAATGACGAACCCTTGCCTTACTTCTTTTCCGGTGCGCGCCCCAACAGCCGCGACATTTCTTCTTCCAGCGAATTGATATTCACCGACAGACGCGGCGGGGCTTTTTGTTTGGGAGCCTCGGTCTTGGATGCTTCCACATCGGGGGCTGCAGGTTCGGCTGCGGGCTCAGGTGGGGGCACTTGTGTGCGCGGCATGGGCGTGGCGCGCGGCATCACGGGTGCCGGCATGGGTGCTGCTGCGCGTTCGGGGACCGGCGCGGACACCAGAGGCGCAGAGGCTGACATCTGAGGTTCACGGCGCGGCTCGGGGCCGGGAGACGGCGTTTGTGTAGACACGAGAGCAGCCGCTGGCGCGGGCGGACGGACAATGGCGTCTTCGATCACCAGATCATTGGGACCGCCGATCATGATGAGATGTTCGACATTGTCGCGGCGAATGATCACCAGCTGGCGATGACGATCCAGATCGAACGCATCAACAATGCCCAAACGGGAGGCGCGACCTTTGCTGCCACCTGACTTCAGGCCACGCCCAAAGCCGCGCAGCAAGAGCCAAGCCAGGAGCGCGAGCACGCCCAAACCCAAAAGCACCATCAAGAACGTACCGATCTTGCCGTCAAAAAGAGCAGTCAAGGTCATGACAATCGTCCACACTCACTGGCGGGTCACAACGCGACCCCGATGCAGATCAACCTATCATTTCTTTGTGCCAAATTAACCCTGAGCGAGGTCAAACGGTTGAAAAGAAGTGAATAGTTGCCCTCAAAGGGCACGGATGCTTGAGCCTCACGCAGATCTGGCCCACGCTGGGGTGAATTGAGCGCGCGCTTGCGATTGCAAAGGCGGCGCACAACCCCCATCCTTCGCACGAATCGGCCCCGCTTGAGTTGGCCCATCTGAACTGGATCAGGACGCAACAGAATGGTGAAACCGCCCGCCTCCGGCTCACTTGACCGGACGGAACGCTCAGGCAGCCCCGGCCTCGTGCTGCTATTGGCCGTGCTGCTGGTTGGCGCGGCGGCGGCGCTGTCGTTTCTGTCGCAGGATGTGGCCGGGCGCCTGACCATCGGCCTGCTGGCGCTTTTGTCGATCTGCGGCGTGATTGCGCTGTTTGCTTATGCCGCCGGATTTTTGCAGCACGCCGGACAATCCGCACGCAATGACGTGACCAAGACATTGGCTGACACTGCGCCTGACGGCCTGCTGGTGACGCAGGCCAATGGCGAAGTCATTTTTGCCAATGAAGCCTATATGGCTTTGTCGGGCGCGCATGACGCGGCTGACATTCGCACCGTTGAGCGTTTGTTCTCAGGCTCGTCTGATGTGTCAGAGGCGGTCTACCGTCTGGCGCAAGCGGCGCGCGAGGGCAAAGTTGCCACAGAAGAATTGCGCCTCTCGCCGCCGCTGTCGGGGCAAGGCAATGTTGGCTGGTATCGCATCCGCGTGCGCCCATTGGAGCGCGAAGGCGCTGCACGCGCCACGCTCTGGTCGGTGGCTGACGTCACACGCGAGCGCAAGCGACATGAAAATGTCTTTCAGGAATTGCAGCACGCGATTGATTTTCTCGATCACGCACCGGCTGGTTTCTTTTCAGCCGATGCCGATGGCGCTGTCACTTATATCAATGCAACGCTCGCCGGCTGGCTCGATTATGATCTGGCCCAGGTTGGCTCAGGCGGGCTGAAGCTGTCTGACCTCGTGGCCGGTGATGGCGCAGCCCTGCTCTCGTCCACAGCGGGCGCTGCGGGCGAAGTGCGCACCGAGCAATTTGATGTTGATCTGAAACGCCGCAATGGACAGAGCCTGCCCGTGCGCCTGTTGCATCGCGTGGCCTTTGGCCACGACCGCACGCCGGGCGCCTCACGCACGCTTGTCATCAATCGTGCACCGGGTGAAGAGCCGGGCGAGGATCTGCGCGCGGCCGAAGTGCGCTTTGCGCGCTTCTTCAATCAGACACCCATGGCCATTGCCGCCGTTGACCATGCCGGGCGCATCACGCGTGCCAATGCCGCCTTTGCCAAACTCTGCCCGCGCGCCCATGAAATGCGCGACATTTATTCCGGCGTGGCCGATCGCGACCATGACCAATTGCGCTCGGCACTCGCCGCCGCCATGGCTGGCAAAAGCGAGATTGTGCCCGTGGACGCTGCGCTGATGGGCGACAAGCCGCAATCGGCGCGCTTCTTTGTCTCGACCGCTGAAGACATGGGCGATGGCACGCGCGCCAATATTTATGCGCTCGACACAACCGAACAGCGCGCGCTGCAGGAAAATTTTGCGCAAGCCCAGAAGATGCAGGCCATTGGCCAGCTGGCGGGTGGCATTGCACATGACTTCAACAATGTGCTCACTGCCATCATCGGCTATTCCGATCTTCTGCTGGCCAATCACCGGCCAACCGATCCGTCCTTCCAGGACATTATGCAGATCAAGCAGAATGCCAATCGCGCTGCTGCGCTGACGCGCCAATTGCTCGCCTTCTCGCGCCGCCAGACGCTGCGCCCGCAAGTGCTGCAGCTGGGTGATGTGCTGGCTGATCTGCAAATGCTGCTGCGCCGCCTTGTGGGTGAGAAGATCGAGCTTGATCTCAAACACGGCCGCGACCTGTGGCTGGTGAAGGCCGACCTCAACCAGTTCGAACAGGTCATCGTCAATCTGGTCGTCAATGCGCGCGATGCGATGGTCGATGGCGGGCGCATTCAGGTGCGCACGCGCAATATCACATCGGCCGAATGCGCCTTGTTCCGCCAGCCCACGCTCATCGCCGCTGATTACGTTGCGATTGAAGTGGAAGATAATGGCAGCGGCATTCCGCCCGATGTGATGGACAAGATCTTCGAGCCCTTCTTCACCACAAAGGAAGTGGGCAAAGGCACGGGCCTTGGCCTGTCCATGGTCTATGGCATTGTGAAGCAGACCGGCGGCTGGGTGTTTTGCGAAAGCGAGCCGGGACGCGGCACGATTTTCCGCATCTTCCTGCCCCGCCATGTCGCGCAGGCCGAAGACGCGCCGGTGCGCGAAAGCGTCAAGGCCCCCGCCACCGATCTCACAGGCCACGGCACGATTTTGCTGGTCGAGGACGAGGAAGCCGTGCGCGCCTTTGGTGCGCGTGCACTCGTCTCACGCGGCTACACCGTGCTGGAGGCAGGCTCCGGCGTGCATGCGCTGGAAGTTGTCGAAGCCAATGCCGGGCAGATTGATCTGATTGTCTCCGATGTCGTGATGCCCGAGATGGACGGCCCCACCATGTTCGGCGAGCTGCGCAAGCGCGGCATTATGGCCAAGGTGATTTTCGTCTCCGGCTATGCCGAAGACGCCTTCGCCAAAAACCTGCCCGAGGGCCAGGAATTTGGCTTCCTGCCAAAGCCCTTCACGCTGAAGCAGCTGGTCGAGGCGGTGAAGGGGGCGTTGGGGTGAGGCGCGTCGCCCGCCTCGTCATGGCGAGGAGGGCCTTGGCCCGACGCGGCCATCCAGGGCGCAACGTCTCCCCTTGAAAGAATCGCCCCGGGCTGGCGCGGGATGCTGCGGCATTTGACACTCATCTGGCAGCCTGAATTGTCATACTAAAGCCGACAATGGGCGCTAGCGACTGACTTTAATAAATCTAAGTCTCTGATTATTCAGGCCTCCATATAATTTATCCCAAATGACGCAATGAGAACAAAAAAAGAACTTGCGGAAGAGAACAAACGGGGTACACTTATCACACAATCAATTTTGACCGGACCCGTTGCCCGTCAAAACCCCTCGTGCCAGAAGGAATTGAAGCCGTGAGCTCAGCGAATCTCCGCGTCGTCGAAGGAAACAACTCCGTGGACAAGACCAAGGCACTTGATGCCGCCCTCTCCCAGATCGAACGTGCCTTCGGCAAGGGCTCGATCATGCGTCTGGGCAAGAACCAGCAGCCGGTCGAAATCGAAACCGTCCCCACAGGGTCGCTGGGTCTCGATATTGCGTTGGGCGTTGGCGGTCTGCCGCGCGGGCGCATTGTTGAAATCTACGGACCGGAATCCTCTGGCAAGACGACGCTGACACTGCATGTCATCGCCGAAGCCCAGAAGAATGGCGGCGTTTGCGCCTTCGTCGATGCCGAACATGCGCTCGACCCCGTCTACGCCCGCAAGCTTGGCGTCAATCTCGACGATCTCCTGATCTCGCAGCCCGACACCGGCGAACAGGCGCTTGAAATCACCGACACGCTGGTGCGCTCAGGCGCGGTTGACGTGCTGGTCATCGACTCGGTGGCAGCGCTCACACCGCGCGCCGAAATCGAAGGCGAAATGGGCGATGTGCAGCCGGGCCTGCAGGCGCGGCTCATGAGCCAGGCGCTGCGCAAGCTCACCGCCTCGATCTCGCGCTCCAATACGATGGTCATTTTCATCAACCAGATCCGCATGAAGATCGGCGTGATGTATGGCTCGCCCGAGACCACCACGG
>CANGBC010000020.1 GCA_947452005.1 Beijerinckiaceae bacterium
GCCGCTGCTCTATGCCCTGCGTGACGACCTTGGATTGCGCAACCCGAAATTTGGCTGCGGCCTTGCCCAATGCGGCGCCTGCACGGTGCTGATTGATGGCCAGCCGGTCCGCTCCTGCTCCATGCCGGTTGATAGCGTTGGCAAGGGCAAGATCACGACCATGGGCGGCCTCATCCAGAACGGCAAGCCGCACAAGGTGCAGGAAGCCTTCATCGCCGAGCAAGTGCCGCAATGCGGCTATTGCATGAACGGCTGGGTGATGACGACTGTTGCCCTGCTCGAAAAAACCCCGAAGCCCACCGACGCCCAGATTGAAGAAGCGCTCACCGGCCTCAAGTGCCGTTGCGCGACTCACGCTTCGATCATGCGCGCTGTGCGCCGCGCAGCGATCGCCTGAGGGGAGACACACACATGAATACGCATCTCAATCGTCGTCATTTCCTCGCCACAGGTGGCGCGCTGACGATCTCCGTGCTGATGCCCGGTGAAATGGCGCGCGCCGCCGTTGCCGGTCTCGACAAGCGCCCGCCACTCGATCCCAAGAAGCTTGCTTCTTACATTTCGATCCGTGCGGACGGCTCCGCCATCGCCTATTTCGGCAAGATGGACATGGGCCAGGGCACTGATGTCGGCGTCGCACAGATGGTGGCTGAAGAGCTCGATCTGCCGGCTGAAAAGGTCATCATTCTGGCCGGCGATTCCGGCACCAGCCTCAATCAGGGTGGCGCATCGGGTTCGACCGGCGTTTCGCATGGTGGCGCCACGCTGCGCAATGCGGCCGCTGAAGCTCGCTATGTGATGATGGAAATCGCATCCAAACAGCTCAACGTGCCGATGGAAGAACTGGTCACCGCCAATGGCGTGATCTCGTCCAAGACCGACGCGTCGAAGAAGATGACTTATGCTGAAGTCGTCGGCGGCAAGTGGTTTGACACGGAAGTCGAATGGAACGGCAAGATCGGCAACGATCTGTCCATGAAGACACGCGGCAAGCTGAAAGACCCGAAGGACTACAAAGTCTATGGGACGCCAGCGCCACGCCGCGACGTCGAATATAAAATGCTCGGCACCGACGATTATGTCGTTGATATTAAAGTGCCCGGCATGCTGCATGCTCGCACCATCATGCCGCCACGCGCGGGTGCTGTGCCGATGAAGGTGGATGAAGCCTCGATCAAGGACATTCCCGGTGCCAAGGTTGTGTTTGAAAAAGCACTGCTCGGCGTTGTTGCCCCCAAGGAATGGGATGCGATCAAGGCTGCCAACCAGCTGAAGGTCACATGGTCGGACGTTCCTGCGCCCTTCCCTGATCAGAAAGATCTCTTCACCCACATTCGCAATGCGAAAGTGCTGAAGGCTGGCGGCTCGCCGAAGAATGTCGAACCCGCGAAAGTGGAAGAAGCTTTCAAGGGCGCCGACAAGGTGATTGAAGCGACCTATGAATGGCCGTTCCAGTCGCATGCCTCGATGGGCCCTGCCTGCGCGGTTGTCGATTACCAGCCCAACGGCATCACGACACTGTGGACCGGTTCGCAAAAGCCGCATTTCGCCGGCGAAGGTGTGGCCAAGATTTTGGGTCTGAAGCCAGAACAGGTGCGTGGCATCTGGGTGGCTGGCCCCGGCTCTTACGGCCGCAATGATGCGGGCGATGCGGCTGTCTATGCAGCGCTGTTCTCGAAAGCGACCGGCAAGCCGGTGCGCTATCAGGGCATGCGTCACGAAGGCTCGGGCTGGGATCCCAAGTCGCCTGCCTCGATCCACACGATCCGTGCTGGCATCAAGGATGGCAAAGTCGTCGCGTGGCATTTCCACTCGAAGGCTTTCGACCGTCTCAATGTGTCGTCGAATGAATCTGACCCGTCAGACAATCTCGGCGCACAGGCGGTTGGCTTTGAAGCCAAGCCCGGCCTCACCTATGGCACACCGGAAGAATCCTATGCCTTCCCGGTGAAGCACCAGACGTGGGAAGTCATCCCGCCGTTCCTCGACGTGATGAACCCACTGCGCTCGTCGCATCTGCGCGATCCGCTGGGTCCGGAAATTCACTTCGCCAATGAAGGCTTCATTGATGAAGTGGCTTTCGCACTGGGTCAGGATCCGGTGGCCTTCCGTCTCGCCACAGCATCCGAACAGCGCGACAAGGACGTGCTGAAGGCTGCTGCCGACAAGGCGGGCTGGAAGCCCCACACGGCTGCCACGAAGACGAAAAAGGGTGATGTGTTGACGGGCATGGGCATTGCCTATTCGGAGCGCAACGGCACCCGCGTCGCCATCGTCGCGGAAGTCGATGTGAACACGAAGACCGGCAAGGTGCATGCGCGCAAGTTCACGGTGGCGCATGATTGCGGCGTTGTGATCAACCCGCGTCTGCTCACGCAGGGCATTGAAGGCAATATTTGCCAAGGCCTCTCGCGCGCCCTGCATGAAGAAGTGACCTTCAGCAAGGATACAGTGACCAGCGTTGACTGGCTGACCTATCCGATCCTGGACATCACCGAGCGTCCGCATGAGATCGACGTTGTGCTCATCAATCGCCAGAACCTGCCGCCATCAGGTGCCGGTGAAGGCTCGATGCGCCCGGTCGTTGCCGCTGTCGGCAATGCGATCTTTGACGCAACCGGCATCCGCATGCGCCGCGGCCCGTTCACGGCCGAGCGTCTGAAGGCTGGCATGGCCTGAGCCTTCTCAGGAATGAAAAAGAACAAGCGCCGGTGGCAACACTGGCGCTTTTTTTGTGACTGGGACGAACGGCGCAACCTGAACCGCTTCGCGCGCAATGACGGCTAGAAAACTTTCTGCTGCGCGCGCGACAATGAAAAGCCATGGCCAGCGGCATTCATGCAAGTCATACCAGTTGTCTCAGACGTGCACATCAAACCACCGCGCTTGAAAATCTGGCCATAGGCCAACGCTGCAGAAGCCGGATCAATGACGGCATCGGTGGGACAAAAAGCCTGCCCCTGTGCATCCGTTGGCGACACGCTGAAGCCGTGCAACTTTGCGGGCGTGCAGGTCATCACTTCATTGGATGTGCCGTCAGGCACTGTCTTGAAAGACGGGGTGAATTGCGAAATGTCGCAACGGACTTCAGGCTTGTTGTCATAGTCCAGATAAAGGCAATTGATATTGCCGCTTGGCGCCTTGAAGGATGCGCTGTCTGCATGAGCTGACAGTGTCATCAGCAGAAAAGCGACAGATGCCGCAACGCTTTTCATCGTCATAAGAGCCCCTATTTCATCGGGAAAATATCAATGATCACTTGCGCCAGCACGCCCGACAAGGGCGCCAGCGGCAGGGCTGACAAAACGCGCACCACGACGAAGCGCCAGCCCATCAAAGGCAGTTCATAAATCAAGACGCGATGCAGCGCCACAACCGACCAAGCGGAGAGAAACGCCACCACTTGCGGAAAACCAGCGCCCGCCTGCAACAGCACAACAACAACCGGAAACGACACGCTCGGGCCCGAGGGAATAAACGCACCAATCAGAGACGCCAGCAGAATGCCGTAAATGCCGCTCTCCGGACCAATGTGATGTGCAATCGGCCCAGACGGCACAAGGCGGCTGACAAAACCCGCAGCCAGAATCGCCAGCGCCATGCGCGGCAGAACGGCGAGAAAACGCTCGACCGACATCACCGTGCCCTGTTTCACAATATGCGGCTGACGCCGCGCTGCGAGCATGGCAAGACCCAGCGCGATCAGAAACAGAACAATGGTTGAAACATCGAGCATCAGGATTTTTGATCCTTCTCGATGCTCATCGGAATTTTGGTGGCGAGCCACGCCGCCAGAAAAGGCAGCGGCAAGCACGCGATATAACGCATGATCAAAAAGGTCGGGCCCAGCAGCGGCAATTCCCAGATCAGCAAGCGCTGAAAACCAAGATTGGACCACGACACAAGATAGGCAATCAGCGGCGCGCGGCCTGTGCCTGATTCCGCCAAGGCACTGACCATGGGAAAGCTCGTCATCGGCCCGCCTGGCGTCATGGCACCAATGGTGGTGGCAATGGCCACACCTTTTGCGCCTGAGCCTTCGCCAATCCATTTGGCGACCAATTTGCGCGGGATCATCAATTGCAAGAACGACGCAACAAGAAGAGCGGCCGCGAGCTTTGGAATAATTTTCGACATCATAATGAGGTCTGACGAAAAGCTTTCCAAGAAAGCGTCGCGTCCTTCGACGATCCAGCAGGCGATGCCAGCCGCAATCGTCATGACGATCATCACCAGAAGCGAGCGATCAATCGCTTTGGGAAGCGCCCTGAATTTGGGAAGGGGATTTTTGTCGCCGGTCTCGCTCATGCCTCAGGCGCGCAGAGCCGTGAGCATGGCTTCGATATAATCGCGCTCATGCGCAATCACGAGCATTTTGGCGTAGGGGCGCAAGGCTTTCAGCGAGCGATCCACCGTGTCTTGCTCGTAGGATCCCTGCGGCACAACAAGCGCGACCAGCGTCTTGTGATATTGCGTGCACAATTCAGCAATCACGGAAACGGCTGCCGCATCTTCACCCGCACCGGCAATCACCACGACGCAATCAGCATCGGCGATTTCGCCCACCAGATCACTCGTGTGACCAGCCAGGTCATTCAACCAGGCTTTGACATTGCCACCGCCCGATTGCTCGAACGACAGCGACTTGAAGAAAGCCGCACCGTTCCAAGGTTTTTTGGAAATATCATCGACGAGACGCGCGGCCTCTGAATCAAGCGCAATCACCTTGACGGCACGCGGCTTGGAATTGGGAGCCTGGATGCGAAAGCGAGCTTCTTGAGCGGTCGTAACGCGGGCCGATTCACTCAGAAGCATGGGCTTTGGTCCTTCTACTCAACCTTCTCCCAGAGGGAGAAGGTGGCGGCGCAGCCGCCGGATGAGGGGTTACAATACCGGGCGAGGGAGTAACCCCTCACCCGGCTCCTTCGGAGCCACCCTCTCCCACTGGGAGAGGGTAATTGCATCAGACCGAAGTCTGTCTCACGCCGACCTTGGCGATGAGAGCTTCCTTCGCGGCATCCTTGTAAGGCTGGTCCGGCGGCAGAATGACGGCGGCCGAGCGCACCTTCATGTCTTCGACCGTGCGACCCGGAGGCAGCACGCCCTTTTCATGCAGAGCCTTGGCGGCGCGCATCAAACGATGGCGGGCCATGATGATGCCGTTGTCGGTGCCGACCAGGTTTTCCTTGGTGCGATCACAGATCGGGCCCATCGATTCCTGCAAGGACGCATCCTGCATGCCGATGCCTTCAACACCCGAATAGGTGCGGCCAGCCTTCTGCGCTTCACGGTCAATGAGGTAATCATTGTCCTTGTTGGCGAGCGGGCGATAGGTGCCCGGCACATAGCGCACATGAATGCCCTTGCCGTCCTTCATCGCCTGACGCTCTGTGTCAGTCAGCGGGCGTGTCGGATGGTAATCGAAGCTCCAGGCCGTGCAGCTTTCGTCATCGATCGGCACCCAGAAGTGGCCGTGGATCGGATGATCGCCGCGCGGGGGAACCATGGTGAAGCAAGGCATGACCCAAGGCGTGATGCGCCAGTAGAAGCTGCCCTCTTCGGCATTGCGACGCGCGCCGATGTAGAGACCACCGGGAGCTTCCACAACTTCAAACACCGGCTTGGAATCAGCCAGATTGTATTTGTTGCCGGCCGCGCCCTTGAACAGCGGATCGTTGTTCAAATCACCGCGATGCAGGAAGGACACGTGGCTGGAATCAATGCCGCCTTCCATGGCCTGCAGCCAGTTGTTGTCCTGCAGACGCTTGGAGGTGAAGCTCTGGTTGAGCGGCACGGTGGCAAATTCCCACTCGGGCTCGGGCGGTGTGGTTTCGGTCGGGCCCATATAGGTCCACAACACGCCACCCTTTTCGATCAGCGGATAGGCCTTCAGCTTCACCTTCTTGGCGTAGCCGGATTCTTCGGGCTCTGAGGGCACGTCGACGCACTGGCCGGTCGTGTCGAATTTCCAGCCATGATAGGGGCAGCGCAGGCCGCATTCTTCGTTGCGGCCGAACCACAGCGACACGCCGCGATGGGCGCAGAATTCGTCGATCAGGCCGAGTTTGCCTTCCGAATCGCGGAACGCGATCATGCGCTCGGACAGCACTTTCACGCGCACCGGCGGGCAATCATTCTCAGGCAGCTCTTCCGAGAGCAGGATCGGCAGCCAATAGCTGCGGAACAGATCCCCCATCGGTGTTCCCGGACCCGTCTGGGTGACGAGGTCGTTCTGTTCTTTTTTAAGCATAACGCGCTCCCGTGCTCGTCCCGAACGACCTGGTCTTCCCCCTGCTAAAAGGCCCAGAATAAAGGCCTGGAGGGCGTTGACCGCTGTCGGGACACTTGTTATTGAACCGGCCAGTTCCTTCATACGGAACGCTGTTCCGCAGCCGACCTGACCCTTTCCTAAATCAGGCGGAATAAGACGTCAACGAGGAGTCCGAAATGCCGCAGAGGATCGATTTGTGCAAAACCAGCGATGTGGACGAGGGCACCGCCATCAAGGTGGAAACCGGCGACCTGGTTCTTGCCGTCTTTAACCTGAATGGCGCCTTCTACACCATGGACGACCTCTGCTCGCATGGTCCCGGCTCCCTGTCGGAAGGCCCGATCTGCGATGACGTCGTGGAATGCGATTTCCACAACGGATCGTTCAACATCAAGACCGGCGAAGTGGTCGATCCACCCTGCATGATCCCACAGAAGACCTATCCGACCAAGGTCGACGGCGACACGGTCTATATCGAAGTCTGAGTTCGAGAGGGCCGGCGCTCCACGCTGGCCCTTTTCACATCCTCTTCCCGGGCAAGCTCATGGCTGTCACCAGCAAGGCGAAAAAGGCTCTTCCGCAGCGCATCAAAGCTGCCGCGGAGATGGCTGCGCCGGCCAAGAAGCCAAGGCCTGAGCCGCAACGCTTGTCATCTGTTGCGATGGCGGTGCGCCTGCTCAAATGCTTTTCTGAGGGTGAGGCCGAGATTGGCGTCACCACATTGTCGCGCCGCCTGGGCGTGGCCAAGAGCACCGTCTATCGCCTTGCTTCCACGCTCGTCTCTGAGGGCCTGCTGGAACAAAACCCTGAGACCGAGCGATATCGGCTGGGCATGTCGCTGTTTGGCTTGGGCGCGCTTGTGCGCCAGCGCATGAATGTGGCCACCGACGCGCGCCCCTTTCTCTTCCATTTGCGCGAAGCCACCGGCGAGACAGTGCATCTGGCGATTCTGGAAGGCGCGGAAATTGTGTTCGTGCTGAATCTGGAGAGCAATCAGGCGATCCGCATGCGTGCCGACTTGGGTGCGCGCAAGCCTGCTTTCTGCACAGCCGAAGGGCGCGCCATGCTCGCCTTCCAGACGCCTGAAATTGTCAATGATGTTTTAGGCAGCGTGCTCGTGCCGCGCACGCCCAAGACGATCACCGACCCGCGCGCCATCCGCAAAGCGCTGGAGACCATCCGCCAAACCGGCTTTGCCACTGAAGATGAGCAAAGCGAATTGGGCATGCGTTCAGTCGCAGCCCCGATCCGCAATTCCAATGGCCGCGTGATTGCCGCCATCGGTCTGGCTGGCCCCATCCAACGTATTTCGAACGAGGCTTTGGCTTCTTTCGCACCCCTTGTTGCCGATGCAGCAAGGACAATTTCAGCTCGTCTGGGCTATAATTCGCTGATGAGCGCTTGAAACAACACGACCAAGGATCTCGATAAAAATGAAACAGATCACAATTGCGGGCGGAAGCGCTTTTCCTTGCGAAGACGATGACACCATTCTGCGCGCCGCGCTGCGTGCGGGCCTTGCTTTTCCTTACGAGTGCAATGTCGGCTCTTGCGGCAATTGCCGCTTCGAACTCATCGAAGGTGAAGTCGAGCATGAGCGCAAGGACAGCCCCGCCTATACGGAGCGCGATATTCAGCGCAAGCGTTGGCTGGGTTGCCAGGCTAAGCCGCACAGCGATTGCAACATCAAGGTCCGCCTGATCGATCACTACAAGCCGCAGATCGTGCCGCAGCGCGTGCAAGGCACGTTTACGGGCATGCATGACATCACCCATGACATTCGCGAATTCCGCTTCAAGCTGGAAACGCCTGTCATGTTCCTGCCCGGCCAATATGCTTTGTTGCATGTGCCCGGCATTGCAGGTGGTCGCGCTTATTCCATGTCCAATGTCTCCGATGATGGCATGGAATGGCATTTCCAGATTCGCCGCGTGCCCAATGGCCAATGCACCACAGCTCTGTTTGATCATCTGGAGGCAGGCGACCAAATCGGCCTCGACGGCCCCTATGGCATGGCCTATCTGCGCGAAGATGCAGAGCGCGATATTCTGTGTCTGGGTGGTGGCTCTGGCCTGGCCCCGGTTGTGTCGATTGCACGCGGTTGGGCCAAATCCGACAAGCTGAAGGGCCGCAAGCTGCACTTCATCTATGGTGGTCGTACACCGGCCGATATTTGTGGCGAAGACATGCTGAAAGAATTGCGCGATTACGGCGTGGACCTGCATTATTATCCCGTCGTCTCCATGCCGGAATCTGGAAACTGGAGCGGCCTCACGGGCTTTGTGCATGATGTCGCTGCACAGACCTTTGGCGACGGCCTGAAAGATATGGAAATCTATTTCGCTGGCCCGCCCATGATGGCCGAAGCCGTCATGCGCCTTGTGGTGGAAAAAAAGATTCCCACCACACAGGTTCACTACGACCAGTTTGTCTGATCCATCCCGCCGTCATTGCGAGCGAAGCGAAGCAATCCATAAAGCTACACGCGCCCTCTGGATTGCTTCGTCGCTCCGCTCCTCGCAATGACGAAGGCAAAAACCGAAAACAGGAAACGCCCCATGTCCAAACTTCAACTCTCGCTCGCCTGCTGGAATTATGATCGCACGCGCGCGCTCGCTGATGGCTCTGTGCAGCCTGATGGCATTGATCTCAACTATCTCGATATGCCGGTGGAAGAGACATTCTTCCGAATGGTGCGCTTTCGCGAATTTGATGTCGCTGAAATGTCGCTGTCGTCCTACACCGTGTCGCTGTTCAAAGACCCCTCGCCCTTCATCGCGATTCCGGTCTTTCCGTCACGCTTCTTCCGTCATTCCTGCATCTATGTCAGCGCCAAATCGGGCATCAACTCGCCCAGGGATCTCATCGGCAAGAAGATTGGCGTGCCGGAATATCAGATGACCGCGCCGGTCTGGATCCGCGGCATTCTCTCCGAGCATTATGGCGTGCCGGTTGACAGCGTCACCTATTACACCGGCGGCGAAGAAGAGCCGGGCCGTCCTGAAAAGCAGGGCCTTGATCTGCCACCCAACATCAAGGTGCAGTCGATCCCACACGACAAGACGATCTCGCAAATGCTGCGTGACGGCGAGCTCGACGCGTTCCATACAGCGCGCGCGCCATCCACACTCGATGGTCTCAAGGTTTTGCGCCTCTTCCCTGATTATGCGCAGGTCGAGCGCGAATATTATCGCAAGACGAAAATCTTCCCGATCATGCACACGGTCGCCATCCGCCGCGAAGTTTATGAAAAGAACCGCTGGATTGCTCAGGCTCTGTTCAAGGCCTTCCATGAAGCGCAGCGGCGCACCTATGAAGACCTGAAAGAAACCGCCGCGCTGAAAGCCATGGTGCCGTGGCTCGGTGCCGTGATGGACGAAACCATCAAGGAAATGGGCGACGATTATTGGGCTTATGGTCTCGAGAAAAATTACGAGACGCTGCAGACCTTCCTTGGCTATCACTATGAGCAGGGTCTTTCGAAGCGCCTGCTCAAGCCCGAAGAGCTGTTCGCGCCTGAGACGCTGGAAGCGTTCAAGATTTAGTCGTCATTGCGAGCGTAAGCGAAGCAATGCAGAGCCTCACGTGTGGCCTCTGGATTGCCGCGTCGCCTTCGGCTCCTCGCAATGGCGGCGCGGTGATGTCTCAAACAAAAAAAGGCGGGCTGTGATGCCCGCCTTTTCTTTTAAGCCCACTCCGCCGGCTTGGGCGGCAGCGTCTCGAGCTCTTTCTCGTAAGCCTCTTGCATGCGCGGCTCGAGGCCGTGCTTGGAAAGCGCGTTCGAGAACATGTCGCGCACTTGCTTCGTCTCATCCGCATAATCGATCTGATAGCCGCCCATGCGGCGTGAGATCCACGACATGGGCACGCCCTGCTCATTGCGCGGCGACCAGTTCTTGAACGCGAGATAACGCGCAGGCGCAGCGCCTGCATTGAAATGCTGATGGAACCAGGCGTTCGGCGGCACGATCAATGTGCCGGGCTTCCATTCATAACGCTGCGGCTCATTGCCTTCAGGCCACATCAAGGAATAGCCCTCGCCCGAGAGCACAATCACATGTGCGCCGGGGCCATGGTGATGCGCCTTTTTGTAGGTGCCAACCGGGAACTGTGAAATGTGGCTCGCCATCATGCCACCCGACATGTTGAAGCGAATATGACCGCCACCAGCACCGCGCTCTTTGGCTGTAATCAGCGGCAAATTGACCGCATCCGGCACAAAATTCGTCTTCAGCAGAAAGCCTTCTGGCTCAGTCTTGGCGGCGAAGAAATCCGGCTCGCCATTGAAGCGCTGTGTGAAGTCATGCTTGTGGTTGAAGACGAATTCCGGATCGCCGTAGAGGTTCAAAACGGACGGGCAATAGGTGACGCCAACATAGCGCGCGGGCGTTGTGCCCGAGCCGTTGAAATGCTGGAACCAGCAATTCAGCGGAATGCCGAAAATCGCGCCCTCTTTCCATTCAAAGGTCAGGCTTTGCCCCTTGTCGTTCCACACTTTCGTGGAGCCGCGACCTGAGAGAATGAGCACCATTTCGTCAAACAGCTGACGGCGCGGCGCGAGCTTGCCGCCATTGGGAATTTCGCAAACGTAGCAATCATTCGATGTGCGCGAGGCTTCATGATTGATGAAGACACCTTTGCCGCCGCGCTCGGCCCATGGCTTGAGATCGACGATCTTGAGATCGGGCACATAATGCGCGCTGATAATATCGAGGCCCTGGCCGCGCACCCATTTCAAATAGGGCGTGTCTTTTTCCGTTGCGAATTTATTCGCCATTTCAGCGGAAACGGTGGCGTCCTTGGCCATGTGGCTCTCTCCCTGATTTTATCTCGTCATTGCGAGCGAAGCGAAGCAATCCACAAGGATGCCCCGTCTGACTGGATTGTTTCGTCGCTTTGCTCGGCGCAATGACGACGAAAAAGGGCGGAGTCGAAACTCCGCCCTCTGGTCTTTGTCGATTACACGCCGGGCTTGGGCGGCAGCGACTCGAGTTCGGTCTTGTAGGCTTCGTCCATCTTCGGCTCGAGGCCGTTCTTGGCGAGTTCGTTCGAGAACATGTCGCGGACCAGCGTGCTCTCATCAGCGTAATCGATCTGATCGCCGCCGATGCGACGCGAGATCCAGGCCTTCGGCACGCCCTGCGCATTACGCACAGACACGACTTCATGCTTGAACGCGAGATAACGAGCAGGCGTCTTGCCGGTGTTGAAGTGCTGATGGAACCACATGTTCGGGGGCACGATCATGGTGCCGACTTCCCAATCATAGCGCTTGGGTTCATCACCCTCCGGCCACATCAGCGAATAGCCTTCACCCGACAGGATGATGACGTGCGCGCCC
>CANGBC010000021.1 GCA_947452005.1 Beijerinckiaceae bacterium
GAACAAGAGCTCGCAGCCAATCGCATTACCTTCGATGTGGCAGCTATTGGTTCGCCGACATGGACATTCGAGCGCCAGAAGAGCGACGCTTTCATGAATTACAAGTCAAAGCAATATGCTTTCTATCAGGATGCGATCAAACAGGGCCTCGGCATTGATGGCTATTTTGTTTTGAATGGCGGCTATGCGCAGATCCCGATCTGGAACACCGAAATTCTCGACTTTAAAGGCAAGAGTTACAAAGAAGCACTTGCCGCCTCTACCCCCGGTCGTTTCTCGATTGGCGATGTGGTGCAATCAGAATCGCATCTGACGACCTATGCAGGCTTGCGTCAGGTTTTGGATGTCGATTTCTTCAAGGAAATGGCGAAGAAAAAACCGACCTTTGTGGGTCGTTCTGAGCAATCCGCGCAGCGCATTCTCACGGGCCAAGACGTGATGGCTTTTGGGGGTAATCCCTCGCGCGTGCATCAGTCGAACCAGAAGGGCGCCAAGCTGAAGATCCTTTATCCGGAAGAAGGTTTTACCTTCTTGCCGCAATTGACCTTCATTCTTGCCAAGGCGCCGCACCCCAATGCGGCCAAGCTCTGGATGGATTTTATTCTGTCTGATGCAGGCCAAAAAATTCTGGCGGACAAGGAAGCTTTGATTTCCGCGCGCGCCGGTTTTCAATCACCGATCCCCGATATCGCACCCAATTTTGCGTCGCTGAAAATTATCAAGGTTGACTGGGAGAAAATGTCCGCTCAGCAATTGATGAAATATCGCGACGAATGGGTTTCCATCTTTAACCCGTGAGGGCATGACATTGGCTAAGCAAGTCGTAATCGTTACAGGCGCGTCTTATGGTGTGGGAGCAGCTATTGCTGGCGCGCTCGGGCGCGATGGCTGGCATGTCGCCTGCACGGCGACAAAGGCAGGTAATTGCCAAGAGACGGTTGCGGGTATTGTCGCAGCAGGTGGCCAGGCCTCAGCGCATGCGCTGGACTTGCGTGCGCAGGAATCGATTGACGCTTTGTTGGCAGAGGTTTCTGCTGCGCATGGTTTGGTGACGGGCCTCGTCAACAATGCCGGCGTCAATCTGCGTCGTGACGCGGTTGATGTCTCGCGCGCTGATTGGGAAGGAGTGATGCTCGCCAATCTGACGGGCACATTTTTTATGACGCAAGCTGTCGGCCGCGCTTTGATCAAGGCCAAGCAGCCCGGAGCCATTGTAACCATTTCATCTAGTCACGGCCTGCTGGGCGCGGCCCAGCGCTCGACTTATGGCATTTCCAAAGGCGGTCTCATTCAAATGGTGCGCATGCTGGCCGTTGAATGGGGTCCCCATTCCATCAGTTTGAATGCGGTTGCGCCGGGTCGGCTGCTCACGGATTCGCCTTCACGCGCGGGTTCTGGGTCTGATGCGGCCTACATGGCTAATATGCTGTCCAAAATTCCGCTTGGTCGCTTCGCCGATATTGATCATATCGCGGCACTTTGCGCGTTGTTGCTTGGGCATAACGGCGCTTCGATTACCGGCCAGGTGATCCCGGTGGATGGGGGCCTGAGTGCACAATGAAAAACGGCGGCCTGGTTGCCGCCGTTTTTGTTTTTAGAAAGTGCCCGGTTTATCTGGAATAATTTTGAACGAGCGTTTGGCGCCAGGAAACCAAGTTGAAAAAATCTTGTCAGCTTCACCTGAGGTTTCAAGCTCGATTAAGGCCTCATTCACAAAAGCCTTGAAGCGCGGCTCGTTCTTCGGAATACCAAAGCCAGATGTGCGTGGCCCGACATAATCCGCCACCAACATGAAATCGTCAGGCTTTGGATCGTTTTGTGCCATGGACAGCAGCAAGACCTCATCTGCCAAAAATGACATGGCGCGCTTTTCTTTCACGGCTTGGAAGCATAGCGCATAATTGTCGTAGTTGACGAGCTGGATTGTTGGCACGGCGGCTTTTAGCTCATCATCGACGCTTGCGCCCTTGTTCAATGCGAGTGTATTTCCAGCGAGCTGGTTCATAGACGTGATGCCAGAATCCTTACGCACAATAATCTTGTGTGGGGAATCGAGGTAGGCATAGCTGAAATCAATCGATTTAGCGCGCTCGGCTGTACGGCTCATGCCAACTGCCACCAGCTGCGCCTTGCCCTCCTGTAAGAAGGTGATGCGATCCTGATTGCGCAGTGTCACTTGCTGGATTTTGACGCCTAGTTTTGTGGCGACCCGTTTCGCGAGATCTACATCGTAGCCTGTCGATTCTGCTTCGCCCGATTTGCGCGCGCTAAAGGGGGGAGAGGAATCAGTCACGCCTACCAGTAAGACGCCATCCGTTTTGATCTTGTCGAGCAGGTCCGCTTGCGCAGGCGCAAGGCTCAAGAGTAAGGTAAGTCCAATGGTTGTTGTTGTGATTGTGCTGCTTATATTGCGCATCATTTATCCTCCCGTTTTAATCGCATCGTGCTGGCTGACGCGGTTTTTTGTCAATATCTTATTCTTATTCAATGAAGAGTGACGCTATTCAGCCCGGACAGCCACGATATGTTTTTGCCCGTGTAGTAATCTGCAATAGGTTGCGATTGGTCCTGGGCTGCTGTGCAAAAAAGAAAGCATGCGTTAAGCAGCCAGTGCAGCCGAGCGCATTTTGCGCATGAGCTTCCTCCCTAATTTTTTTATTGAGACCAGACCCCTTCGGTCTTTTCTGTTGCGCAAGGGCCAGGAGCTTTGCATCCCTCAGATAAGGGACGTTTCTGCGAGACTTTTTTTGCTTTGTTTTTAATTCACCCGGGTTACATTCATGACTTCATTGTCACAAGAAAGGACACCTTTATTTAGATTGTCGACCACCATTTTTTCTTAGGCGAAATATCAAATTATCAACTAATTTCAATTACATATAAGTTCCCGTCTTCTATTTCTTCGGCGTGGCATCCATTGCTTGGATTACGGATAAGGTGAGGGGGCGCCATCACCTATGAAGTTGGCATTGTCGCTTGCTATACGAGCTATATGGGCATCGACCGGCCGTAGTGATTTTGCAGAATGCCTTCAATTGGGAGCATAGCGTGGGCAATCAGATCCTCTATTCCTTGGCCAGCTAAAACCTGGCCTCTCTTGCGCGGGATTTCCTTCAGGCGCTTCACCAAAACCCGATGCACGCGCAGCTTGGTTGCTGGGCTGGGCACGGCGAAGATGGTTTGGGTTTCGCTGCCCTAGAGGGCACGATCACTTTCAGCCTTAAGTCTTTGACAGAAGCGTTCGGTAGAAGTGGTAGCGCCTCCCCGCAACCAAATCCTACAAATGCACACATCAAAACGCCCCGATGCAGAAATGCACGGGGCGTTTTTTTGTTTGCGCGCCGCCGCACAAGCTAAGAGTGTTGTCGAGTGCGCCATGGGGCTTGAGATCTAAGCCTTATCCAGTGAGGTCCGGCTTTGATAGGTTTTCAATGAACATCGTGAAGGCCCGGCGCCCATCGTAGTTGTGCATCCGCACCTAGACTTGGTGCAACTTGGCAATCTCTGGCGTGATGTAAAGGCCTATAAAATCTTGAGAAGAGCTGCCAGATTCAACTGGCTATTATGTCGAGCGGCGGCAAGCCCATTCAGCTATCTGAAAAAGTCATGCAGCATGCAGCCAAGCAATTCGACAGAGATGATATTCCGGGCGGGAAGCACCCCGATGGCTGGCCGTCTTTACTGGCGCATTTGGATCAGGTTGATCCGGGTTACAAAGATTAAGCGATCAGTTCAGTCACTTGCTGCGATCTGAGCTTGATACGCCAGTGATAATAGAGGCCTTCTCGATGATTTCTGCAGGGATCTTATATAATTCGTCGATCCGCTGGTTGATCTCCTCACCTTGTGAGGGAGAAAAAAGTTCAATATTGCGACGAGACGCTTCTTGTTTGAGTTCGTTGTCACTCATAGCATTTTGGAATGCCGCACGATGAGATGCGGCAATCTCTTTTGGAAGCTGCGGAGGGGCAACAAATGGACGCCCAAGTTCAGGAGCCATAAAAATCAGTTTCATGATTTGGCGCTGTTCGTCATTTTTGGCGAAGTCATGTACTAATGGAACCGATTGCAGTGTCGGGTGCCGTTCTTTTCCGATTTGCAAGAGAATAGTTGCTGATCCATCTGTCATCCAGTTTGGCCGCGCACCCACAAGGCTCGATAGGTTTACACTAGGAATTCCCTCGATCTCTCCGCGCTCCATAGCGAGCAACATTTCATTCGTGCCCGGATATCCGGTAACCAGTTTGAACTTTGTCCCAATGAGATTGTTCAAAACATTTGCGAAGACGGTTGAGCCCGAAGTTGGGCCAGCTGTGCCAACAATCATTTCCTGCGAAAAGATCTGGTCAAATTTTTTGATCTTTGACCCTTTCCATCCAACGATGACTGCAACCTCTGCATTCATATTGCCGATCCAGATGAAATTTCGAGGATCAAACTGAACACCCTGACTTTTCAAAAGGTGTCCAACAGCATTTGAACCATCAATGGCGCCGATCGTCAGGCCATCCTTTTGCGCAACACTGTAAATATAATTAGCGACCTGTAATGTACCTGCGCCCGGCATGTTTTTGACGACGACTTGAGGAGCGCCAGGCAGATGTTTGCCATAATAGGGCGCAAGAAAGCGCGAGTAGATATCATATCCGCCACCAACGCCGCCCACCATGATCGTGACTGTTTTGCCAGCATAGTCTTGGGCGCGTACTGCTGAAACGAACGGAATTGACAGCAGTGCTGCGCCAATCTGAAGAGCTGTGAGGAGGCGAAGGGCTCGGTTCATGATTGAGCTCCATGAGCATTTTCGGTCAGTTCGATTTCGTGCCCATCGAGATCCAGTATGAACGCAAATTTGTTGATGCTGTTGGGCCGATTATTCTGGGGCGCTGTTTTTGAAAGACCGCCCGCCTTGATAGCGCGATCATGGACAGCCTCAATATTTTCAACAGCAAGCGCAAAATGGAAGCCGCGATTGTCTCCTAAGACAGGCGTTTTGTGCCGAAATTGATAGAGCTCAATTGAGACATCGTCTTGCTCGTCATGATAGCCAAGATAGGCTGCAATATCATTTCGGATCGGATTTTCGCGGACGCGTAAGACCTTCATGCCGAAAACAGACTGATAAAACCGTGACGATTTGTCGAGGTTGGCCACCTCCAGTGCAAGGTGGCGAATACGAAAAGCGCGTCCGGAAAAGACCTTTTCTGCTTTGTCTGATGGCGTTTCACCCATGACATTTCCCCAACTCATACCTTGCAGATGGACTAAAGTGAAAAATGCTTTTGAAGGAATTGCATGGCTTTGGCCCATGAATCTTCACTGGCTTGCGCATGATAACGCGGGTGATTGAAATTCATAAAAGCATGACCGGCGCCATTGTAACGATGGAAAGAATAAATCTTGCCGTGCTCCTTCAATCGAGCTTCAAACTTGTCGTTATCTTCCGGTGAGGGATTTTTATCGTCATTGCCAAAGAAGCCGATGATCGGGCATTTGATCTTTTCAAGACTGTCATAAGGTGAAGGCAATGTTCCGCTTTGGCGGAATGAGCCAC
>CANGBC010000022.1 GCA_947452005.1 Beijerinckiaceae bacterium
CACCCCGAGGCCGTCGGCCTCGCCGGTGGCTACAAGACCGTGGACTACAAGAAGGCCACGCAGGACGCGATCCACAAAGACGACGGTGGCCCCGTGCAGGGAACTTTGCCCGTCGGTGGCGACAAGTGGGACATTGCGGGCCCGACCGCCAAGCGCAGTGCGCTGCCCGTCAACCTTCAGGGCCTCGGCGCCGCCCACAAGTTTGCCGGGTCCGAGGGCCTGCCGATTATGGCGCAGGCCTACGACGTCAGCGGCATGTTGGCCCCCAAGGCCCAAGGCCTGACGCTTGGCGCAATGGAGGGCATGCAGGCCCAGCGCGCCAGCCTGCCCGGCAGCGGCCCCGGGGGCGACCCGGCCTACCGCGACTGGCTGATGAAGGACTTGGACGCCAAGATCGCTGCGGGCGGTGGCCAGCCGGTGCAGACGGCGAGCGCCGCCCCCAACTTGGGCGGCACACCCTACACCGAGAGCTTCAGCGCCGGGGGCCTCGCCGGTGGCGAACGCCTTGGCTTTGACGGTGAGGCGGGCAGCTACGTCAATCCGGCTCTTGCCTACTATCAAAAGATGGCGGCGCAGGGGATTGCAGGACCCTACGGCTATGCTGTCCCGCAGCGCAGTGGGTCAGCCAGCCTGCCCAAGCAAGAAAACATTATGAAGCAACAGCCCTCGGGGCTCGCTCAGGCCGTGAGCGCGGCGGAGACGGGTTCCAAGTTGGCCTCCGTTGGCAAGTCCGCGTGGGACAACCGGCCCGACTTTGCAAAGTCGCAGGCGACACTTGATGCAGATAGGTTGAGGGCGGAAACGCAAGCGGCTGCCGCATTCAATGAACGTAAAAAAGCCGAGGCGCAGGGCTTTGAGTACAAGCCCGCCGCACACGGGGGCCTGATCCGTGGCCACTACGACGGCAGCGACGGCAGCTATGTCGCGCCCAACCCCGACGAAGATCCGCTGGCCAAGGCGGCGGCCATCAAGCATGAGCCCTCCAAGGGGCTCCAAGGCGGCTCGCTGCCTCAGCCCGGACCGTCAGGTCTGTCGCAGGTCAAGGACCTCGCCTCGACCGGGCTGGCGCTAAAGGGTGCGGCCACTGCAATCCCCGAGGCGGCAAGCGCAATTGGCACCGGCTTCTCCGGTCTGATGGAAGCCCTTGGCCCCTTGGCGATCCTTGGTGCCCCCGTCGGGCTCGCCACCGGCGGCGTTGCAAATGACCGTCAGGCGTTTAAGCGCCCCGGCCTTGTTCAGGCGGTTGAGGACGCCCCGAGCCTCGGCGTCGTGCCCGAGGACACCGGCTCCGGCAGTGACATCTCGCCCGAGATGCTGGCGAAGTACGAGCGCCAGTCGCCCGAAGACGTTGAGGCCGTCATCCAGAAGTTCCTGCCCAAGAACACAATGGCGGAGAGCGGCGGGCGCAATGTGCCCAATGAAGCTGGCGCAAGCACCGCCTTTGGCCCCGGGCAGTTCACCAAGGGCACTTGGTCAGACCTCATCAAGCGTCACCCGGAACTCAAGGACCTGACCGAGGCCGACCGCTACAACCCCGAGGCGCAGGCGCGGGCGATGCCCTACCACGCCCGCTACTTGGCCAGCCAACTCCAAGGCGCCGAGCAACCGGTAACCGAAGGGAACCTTCGTCTGGGCTGGGCTTTGGGAGCCACTGGTGGCCCGGCTTTCGCCAAGGCCGCCGCCAATAACCCCGACGCGCCCGCCTACACGGTCGCGGACCCCGCAGCCGTCAAGGCGAACCCGACTTGGTTCTTTGACGACAAGGGTAACCCCCGCACTGTCGCGGAGGCGCAGAGCCACCTTGTGTCGCAGTTGGACAGGAAGCCCGGCGTGGCCTCGGGCAAGCCGTCAGAGCCCCGCGCGTCCGGGCTGGCTGGCGGGGCAGACCGTTCCCCGATCCAGCACCTCACCTCCGGCCTGTTCCCCGGGAGCATGAGCCCGGCCACCAAGGCCGCCCTGTCCTCCGAGAACCTCTGGGTTCCCGCGCTGGCTGGCATCGGCTCGATGTTGGCCTCGCAGCGCCCCACGCTCGGCGGCGCAGTCGGCGAGGGCCTTGTGGGCGGCGCAAGCGCCTACACCGCCTTGCAGAAGCAACAGGCGGACATCGAGAAGAAGAACTGGGAAACCGAACAGATCCGCGCCGGTATCGTCACGGCCAGCTTCACGACCGATAGTCAGGGCCGTCAAATCGTTCGGTATCTCAAGCCGGATGGCACTTACGGCATCATGCCCGCATCTGAATACAGGCTGCTTAAAGATAAACCGCGCCTTGACCCGGGTTCGCAACGCCGGTTTGAGGAATGGGAGAGCAGCCTGCCGGACGCCGATAAACCGCCCGCTGCCGGTGGTGCGTCTGGTGCTGGAACGCCTGCGCCTGCCCCTGCCCCTGCCCCTGCGCCTGCCCCTGCCCCTGCCCCTGCCCCTGCTCCCGGTGGCGCGGCTGGCGCTGGGACGCCCCCTGCTCCCGGCGGAACAACCACAACTCCGCCGCGTGAAGAAGTTGCTCCTGCGCATGCGATTTCACTCCCTGACGAATTGAAGCGAAAGGCCGTTGAAAAAGCTCAACAGCTTTACGATGCCGAAGCATCGGCGACGAGCGCCTATCCTGACGTTGTCAAACCAGCAATAGAGGGGGCGGCGCAAGCGCAGAACCAGCGCCAGCCACTTCTTTCTCTTGCTACTGATCTTGCATCGCAGCCGCGCGGCAGCAATCCGCTTACGGGCGGAAAAGTGCAAGAGATCGCGCAGCCAATCATGGCCGTCGCCAATAACTTGGCCACAATGTTCGGTGTTCGGACGCCCGTGCTTGAAAGCGATTTGAGCAACACGGAAAGCATCAGGAAAAACTTGAAGCTTTTGGCAAAAGAAGCCAGTGTCGGTTCCCTTGCGCATGCGGCATTTGTGGATATGGAAAAAGCCATCCCCACGGACCTGAACAGCCCCGGCGCTCAGGCCAAAATGATCGCGGATATTTTGACGATTAATCAGCGCGTCATTGACCGTGGCAAATTTCACGGCCTCTTGAGGGAGGCCGCGAGCGGGCCGGAGGGAGTGTTTATTGGCAAGGCTCCGCATGCGGCGTCTGCACTTGACCCTGACGCCCAATTCAATCTTGTCCGCTCTCCCGCCACCTATAACACGGAAAAAACAGCACTCATCAAGGCGTTCCACGAAGGCCCTGAAATGAAGAACGCTGCGGGGCGACCGATGTCGTGGTACGAGTTCCTCCACGAACACGGTTCCAAGCTAACCCAAACGCAAAAAAATAAAATAGCCAAGGAGCTTGGCTCGCCAAACATCATGCGCTACTTCGGCCTTGGGGAATAACATGGTGGATTTTAACCTCACCTCTCGGCCAATCGTACCGAGAGAAGAAGCAACACCAAATGTGCCCTCTTCTTTTGGAGAGGGGCTGGATCTAACTTCCGTTCCGATCAAAGTTGAAGAGACCCCGCCCGAAAAGCAGACCCGCTGGGGCGAGGCCGCTAAGTCCGGCCTGATGAAGATGGGCATGGCCGTCCCCGGCATGCAGGGCGATGTCGAGCAGCTTTTGACGCAGGCCCCTGTGCTTGCGCAGAAGGCCTACGCCTTTGGCCGCGAGAAGCTTGGCTTCCCCCTGTCGCCCGAAGATGCTGCCTCTCAAGAGGCTGGCGCCCAACGCATGTCAGGGCGGCTTGAAGAGCGCCGAACAAAGGGACCGTTCGGCGGGATACCCGGCGGCGAGAAGCTTTACGCGCAGCCCCCAACTTCGGCTGAACTTGAAAAGGCCATCAACCCCTACGCCGAGAAGGCGTTCGGGGTTGGACCTGAAATGAAGCCCCGCACCCCGCAGGAGGCCATTGTGCAGGGCGGCCTCACTATGGCCGGTGGCAATATTCCCGGCGCCGTCAAGGGGCTCGCCAAGCGCATGGCGACGGGCGTGGCTGGTGGCGCAGCGTCAGAGGCCGCTGGCGAGGCAACTCACGGGACTGCGTGGGAAATTCCCGCACGCCTCACTGGCGTTGTTGCTGGCAGCAAGGCTGCGCAGCCGGTCCTCAATGCCGCCGAAACGGCGGCCAAGGCAGTCACACCTCTGGGCGCGCGTGAGAAGCTTGCGGGCGTCCTCAGCGACCCTCTCGCCGAGTCCTCAGCCGCCGCAAGGCGCATGGCTCAAACTGAGGGAATAAAAGACGTCGCCGCTGGGTTTCCCGCCCGCATGCGCGGATTTGTTCAAAACGTCACCGGCGTTGACGCCAAGGCACCCGCTTTTCAAGCCCGTCTGGAAGAACTTGGGAAACTTGAGCGCCAAAGGGTCTACGACGCCGCTCGGGGCACCCCGGCGGCTCAGGCCATTGATGACGCACCCTTCGCCGCCCTCCGTGACCGGCCCATCTTTCAGGAGGCTGAGGCGGCTGCAAAGAAAAACGCCGCCAATCTGCCCGACTGGGATCTACGGGCGCCTGAAACCATCAAGGGCACTCCTGCCACCCCAATGCTCGGGGCCAACGGCAAGCCGATGGTTGACGCTTCTGGCAGCCCCATCATGAAGGCCGCCACCCCCGATAAGGTAAATCCGGGCAATCTTCAACACTACGACGAGACGAAGAAGCAGCTCGACTCCATCATTGAGCAGGCCAAGCGCACTGGCGACCAGCCGCGCCTTTCCGCCGCTATGGATGCCAAGAAAGAGATGCTGGACATCCTTGATCCGCTCATCCCTGAGTACAAGTCTGCGCGCGGCATCGCCAGCGACACCTTCAAAGCTGCGGACGCGCCCGAGGCTGGTGCGAGGTTCCTGACGACCCACGACATGTACGACAAGAAGGAGTTCACCGACGCCTTCAGGTCCTACACTCCGGGCCAACAGCAAGCCTTCGAAGTTGGCCTGTTGGGCCAGTTGGAAGAGGACATCATCAAAAACCCGCAACTTATCTCCCAGCGTTTCATCAAGAACCCCGACCTGATGGAGAAGCTTTCGTTGGTGTTTGGGCGGGAAACTGCGCAAGCTATTCGCGGCAAGGCCCTGTCTGAAAACCTTTTGCAACAGGCCAACAAGATCCGCGCGGACATAACCAAGGCGGAGCAATCCGCAGCCGTGAGTGGCTCTGCCCTTAAAAAAGGCGCAGTCGCAGGCACGGGCATCCTTGGATTGTCTGCGCTTCAAGAAAATCTCCCGATGATTGCCAATTTCCTGACAACCCACG
>CANGBC010000023.1 GCA_947452005.1 Beijerinckiaceae bacterium
CCCCTTAGGGGCGCCGTAATTAGTTGGGCGTTTATGGGGTTGCTTGGAATACCTCTAGCCGTGTACTTTGATTTGCTCGAGGGATGGCGTTGGCAACCCTACAACGCCATTTACGATCAGATGATTGTGAGCATCTATTTCGCCGTTGGAATTTGTTCAGCAATGGCAATTAAAAATCCAATGAAACATACAAGCTTTTTAGGGTTTGTCGCGGTATCAAGTTTCACACATGGCGGAGTGATGCTTTATCACGCCATTATCAATCCGCATCATATAGGTCATCTCATTGGCGACGTTTGGATTTTAGCGGGCGGGCTATCGCTAGCGATCCCATTGTGGCGACTTAGAAAGTATCAGGACTAGGCATTCGTAAACCCCGGCCGATTCCGCACCCGAACCTTTTGGTTATTCGCTTCAAATGAAAGGAATTCACCCGCCTTGGTAATACAGGCGGTCAGCATCAGCAAAAAGAAACAAAGTTTTTTCATTAATTTCTTGACAAGTTGATGCCTGTATCTTAACCATGCGGGCGACCTTTTCTAGCGTTCTAACTATGCCCACGGCTTTCGCCATGTCGTTTTAAACGACGCTGTAACGTCAAGCTAAATCGTCAATTATTTTTTACTCTTTTAACCTGACGCTGATGGCTCTGCGGAAAGCTCAATCCGCGCAACGCACTGAAATGCCGCCCTCGATGGAATCCGTTGCCTCAAAACGCACTGCACTTAGGCTTAAAGTCGCGTTCGCCAAGTACCAAAATGGAGATCCTCGAGCACACATCATAGCAACGCTCGCCTGCTGCCCATTCGTAATGTTGAGACCTAATACCGCGCAGCTTAGTCCATTATATTCATGCATCTCGTCGGCATTGACTTCAAAACCCAAGAACGCACCCCCAAGGTCTTTACTGTTTTCTTGTGTTTTTTGACAAGTTTGATTGGGCAATGAAAACTTGCCACGAAACTGTTTAGGAATAATCCGTGTAGAGGCGGGCGGTTTGGCTTTAACTAGCGTTTCTAAATTTTGTATGGCCTCTGGGTAAGCACCCATGGGTGAAGCATTTCGAAATAAAATTTCGGCCATATACAAGTTACGCCCGACACCCTTTCCATCGCGATATAACTCTCCCAAGTTATTCATCGCACCAGAGTTATCTAAACTAGCCGCGGTCTGATACGCCACAAAGGCTTCAGCAACACGATTCGCCTTTTCAAGAGCGCGCCCATATTGAAACCATAGTTGTCCATCTTTTGGCAGCTGTTGAACGGCTATCTGACACGCTACGCTTGCACGCAAACCATCAAGTTTTGCGTACGGGACGCCAACACCTTTACGCTCAGGATCAGTCGGCGAGGCCGCCAGTGCATGGCATGCAGCTGACTGCGCTTGAGGATCAGCTTTTGCTTGAGCGAGTGCTGCCTCTTTAGCTTTAGCGAGAGCTGCCTCAGAGTCAGCCTTTTCTTTAGCAGCCTGAGCCAGCTGCGCGTTTTTGTTTCTAGCGACGAGGCTGTTTGCAGCCGGTTCGCTCGCAGTAAACTCCATCGTGCAATCGCGCTGTTTGGCACCTTGCTCAACCATACTGCCACTGAAAACTATCTTCTCAGCGGATGGCGCATAACCGTTAAAGTTAAAGGCCCATTTTGCCGTTCCATTAGTTCCATTAATGGTCATGATGGCGTTGCCGTTAGTCACCGTTCCATCAGTCGTTAAGGTATTTTTTCCACCCGTTGTCTTGTAGCTGGCGCTGATACGACCATCGCTAATAGCGTAAATATTGTTCCTAGTAAATGGCCCTTGTTTTGGATCATTTGCGTGCGCGGTGCAACTAATGAGGCCGTTCCAGTTTCCGTCATAGTCACTAGTTGCCGCAATTGCCTGACCTGTAATCAGCGCAGCACATAGTAAAAAAAATAAATAGCAAATATTGTTGGAATTCATGGTGACCTCATATGGTTACCAACGACATTACTAACTTAATTGCTCCTACGCAACTCATTTGACTGCAATCAACGAGTTTTTACAAACCAGGTGAGGAGTGAGGCTGGCGAAATATGTAGTTACTCAGCCACGTACTCCGATAATATACTTGCTGTATGAATACAGCAGAAAACAAAGGATTTTATGGGCAACTATCAGTTAGATAGAAGAGGATTTCTGCAATCAACTGGGTTGATTTTAATTAGTTCATTACCAGTGCTCTTTAGCCAAAAACTAAATGCGACATCTATGGGTTTTGATCCATCCGTTGAGCGAAGCAGAAAAGAAAGGATTGAAGGATATCGCCGCACTCTAAGAACTATTAAAAATTCTGGCCAGCTACCAATCATTGATGTAGAGCATCACTGGGGTACAGGTAAGGGGGTGCCCGCCTTCCCCGTTCGCAATCTCATCAGCCGAATGGATCAGAACGGTGTTGCGTTAACTTGGCTGGGGGTTAATGAGTCTATGGGTAATGAGGCCTCTATATATGAATCTAACAAATTCCCTGAACGACTTGTTCCAACTATTATGCATGGGGATGGCCCTCGTTGGCATGCTCAAGATCAATCATTGTTGAGCGAAATAGACAGCGAGGTTCGGACAGGAAAATATTTTGCAATGGGGGAATTCGAGGCTAGGCATTATGTTTCTAGCACCAATAACAGAGATATTCATACGCCTGTAAATTCAAACAACTTTGAGGTAGTTTTTAAAGCCTCTAGCGATACTGGTATCCCATTTTTACTTCATCATGAGGCCGAAGATATATTGCTGCCCGAGCTTGAGCAAATGTTGGTGAAATATCCAAATGCAAAAGTAATCTGGTGTCATGTAGGCCGAAACCGAAATCCTACAACTTGGACTTCTTTTCCTACCCCCGATGGAGTGAGGAGATTTTTAGCGAAATATCCTAATCTCTACTTTGATATTTTACAAAGTGGCAGGATGTCAAAATTTCCACCGCGAAATCTATTTGGCGGTGTATACGACGCTGTTATGTATGACCAAGAGGGTGATGCTGATAAGTTGAGGCCGGAGTGGTTGAAATTATTTAATGAAATCCCAAATAGGTTTGTAATCGGGTCAGATATTAATACTGGTCGTTGGTCGCAATACGACGAAAAATTTGAAAGATTCCGAAAGGCTATATTGAATAACCTAAGCCCAAAATCGGCAGAGCTGATAGCCTATCTAAATGCTTGGAAGTTGATGACTTCTGAAACTTTGGTTTGAAGATATGTCGTTTAAAACGACATGACCGAGGTTTTGGCTTTTGTGGGCTTGTAACTGTATGTTTTGCGGAAAGAACAGGGCCACACTCATATTCGTGCGCTGATTAATGGGGGTGAAGCATCGTCGTGACCTGTCTGGTTTTATCGGACCATTTTCATTTAGAAACGAAGGCTCCGGTTGTTGAACTGCGAGCCTGTAAATAATTCTGTGTAAATGCTGGCGGGTTAATTATTGGTGGCCAGCAAGCCGATCACCAAATTCAATCTCAAACCTGCTCAACGCCATTCTCCAATTTCTGATCGGCATTGTCCATTTCTTTGATGCTTGCTCGATAGCCAGGTAGATGACCTTCTTTGCAGACTCATCGGTTGGGAAGACCTTACGACGTTTGGTCGCTGCCCGAATGACGCTGTTCAAAGACTCTACCGCGTTGGTAGTGTAAATCGCTTTTCGTATCTCTGAAGGAAACCCAAAGAGGGTTCGCAGGTTGACCCAGTGAGTGGTCCACGACTTGGTGATTTGTGGATACTGTGCATCCCACGTCTTGCCAAACCGATCAAGCTCGGCAAGCGCCTGGTCCTCAGTGGTTGCCTGATAGATTTGCTTGAGGTCTCTGGTGACCGCTTTGTAGTCTTTCCATGAGACGTATTTGAGGCTATTGCGAACCATGTGAACAATGCAAAGCTGAATGCGTGTTTGGGGATACTCGACCGCAATCGCGTCAGGAAAGCCTTTAAGCCCATCAACGCGGGCAATCAAAATGTCTTTAACGCCGCGATTCTTTAGCTCTGTCAGCACAGAGACCCAGAACTTGGCGCCTTCGTTCTCAGACATCCAAAGCCCAAGCAGATCCTTGTGCCCGTCCATATTGACGCCGAGCGCCAGATAGATAGCCTTGTTGACAACCCGCATGCCCTCGCGGATCTTGAGCACGATGCAGTCGAGATACACGATCGGATAGACGGTATCCAGTGGGCGGCTTTGCCAGGCCGTCACTTGCTCTAGCACCCGGTCAGTGACCTTTGAAATCAAGGTCGCCGAAACGTCGGCGTCATACATGTCTTTGAAGGCGTCGACGATCTCGCGAGTGGTTAATCCCTTGGCATATAGCGTCAGAATTTGATCGTCCATCTGCGTGAGCCGAGTTTGATTCTTACGTAACAGCTGGGGTTCAAACGTCCCGTCGCGGTCACGAGGCGTTTCGATCTCGACATCGCCGTGCTGGCTTTTTAACCGTTTGGATGTTGTGCCGTTGCGGGCATTCCCCTTGGCTGGCCGACTATCGCCGTGTTTCTCGTAACCAAGATGTTCGGTCAACTCTGCGCTGAGCGCCGTCTCGACGGTTAGTTTGAGAAGCTCTCGGGACAGGGCGTTTAGGTCAGCCTCAGTCTTAA
>CANGBC010000024.1 GCA_947452005.1 Beijerinckiaceae bacterium
ATTCTGAAGGGTATTGCAGAGAGGACCAGTGGGTCACTGGTCGCAAGGCGTTGCCTCCTAATATTCGAGGAGCAAGTAAACATACTGCAAGCCAGTTGACGATGCAGCTTATTGAGCGGGCGCGTCGTGGTCAGCGCCTGGCTGAAGAAGACATTGTTCATCTATTCTCTGCGCGTTCGTCGGATTTTGAAGCGATTTGTGCTCAAGCAAACGAGTTGCGACGCGAAGTCAGTGGTGAGACTGTGCGGTATGTGGTGAATCGCAATATAAATTACACAAATATTTGTAGTTTTCGCTGCACCTTTTGTGCGTTTTCAAAAGGCAAGACGCATGAGGCCTTGCGAGGAGCGCCTTATGATCTTGACCTCTCTGAAATCGTTCGTCGGGCACAGGAGGCTTGGAGCCGAGGCGCAACAGAGGTCTGCCTGCAAGGTGGTATTCACCCGAGCTATACCGGCGAAACCTATCTGAAGATATGCCGCGCGATTCGGTCTGCCGTGCCCGATATTCACATCCATGCTTTTTCGCCCTTAGAAATTTTTCAAGGCGCTGCAACGTTAAAGATTGAGGTGAAAGATTTTTTGACAGAGCTCAAAGCGGCTGGCCTGGGCTCGCTGCCGGGTACGGCGGCCGAGATCCTGGATGACACCATCAGAAAAGTGATTTGCCCCGATAAATTGAATACGCAGCAATGGCTTTCGGTTGTTCGTGCGGCGCATGAAGTTGGGCTTAGGACGACTTCGACGATTATGTTTGGTCATGTCGAGCAACCCATACACTGGGCCCGACATTTGCTTGCCTTGCGTGATTTGCAGACTGAGACTCGCGGCATCACAGAGTTTGTGCCCTTGCCTTTTGTACATATGGAGGCGCCCATGTATTTGCGCGGTTTCGCACGTAAAGGCCCCACCTTTCGTGAAACTATTTTGATGCACGCGGTATCCCGTTTGGTACTGAATCCTCTGATTACGAATGTTCAGACCTCTTGGGTCAAGCTCGGTGCAGCAGGCGCTAAGGTTTGCCTTGAGTCGGGGGCAAATGACATGGGCGGTACCTTGATGAATGAGAGCATCTCACGTGCAGCGGGGACTGAGCACGGACAAGAGTTTGAGCCGGCCGCGATTGAGCGATTGATTTTGTCGTGCAATCGGGTGCCGCAACAGAGAAATTGTTTGTATGAGCCAATTGCCGAAACGCGGCGGTTGCAATCTCTTGAGGCAAAGCCTCTAGTGCCGATGCACTTTACCCCACCAAAAAAACACCGTAGCCTGGCCACTTAAACATGACAACAGAAGACAAACCAATCATCGCAATTTTGGGTGGAACAGGGCAAGAAGGCGGTGGCCTGGCAGCCCGATGGATTAAAGCCGGCTACTCAGTGGTAATTGGGTCGCGTGATCTATTGCGAGCGCAAGCGTCGGCCGCCGCCCTGAATCAAGATTTCCAGACGTCCTTGGCCGTTGGCAGCACGTTGGAAGACGCAGCAGCAACAGGATCAATCGTCGTGCTGACGGTGCCGTATGCGGCGCAACTCGCGACCTTGGAGCGTGTAAACAGGCATTTGACCGGAAAAATATTGATCGATGTCACTGTGCCGCTTGTGCCACCAAAGGTGAGTCGGGTGCAGTTACCAGAAGGTGGCTCGGCAGTCGTTCGGGCTCAAGCACTCTTGGGCTCTGAGGTTCGCGTTGTTTCCGCTTTTCAAAATATTTCTTTTGAAGCCTTGCGTCGCTTTGACCGACCGATTGATTGTGATGTGCTGGTCTGTGGCGATGATTTGCAGGCCCGCGAAAGTGTCATTCAGTTGGCGAAAGCGGCGGGTATGCGGGCGTGGCACGCGGGGCCACTGGTGAATTCGACGGCTGTTGAGGCGCTGACATCGTTGCTGATTTTTATGAATATTAAATATAAAAGTCATTCTGCAGGTCTTCGGATTAGTGGCTTAAACCAAGCGCCAGAGCCGCGCCAACTGATCGTGACCGCACTGCCAGGCATCCCTGAGGTTGTGCCGGGTGATGATTTGGTTTCGCTTATTTTGGCAGGTGTCGCGCGAACAGGAGGCCAACTGCAAGAGCATGATGTGCTCGTGTTGGCGCAAAAGGTTGTCTCAAAGGCTGAGGGGCGCTATTTTCGTTTGGCTGACGTTGAGCCTTCGCTCAAAGCGCAAGAGCTGGCGACACAGGTCAACAAAGATGCAAGGCTCATCGAATTAATTCTGCAAGAATCTAATGAGGTGATCCGTACCCGCGAAGACGTCATTATCGTTGAGCATAAGTTGGGTTTCATTTTGGCGAATGCTGGGATTGACGCTTCTAATATCGGCCTTGGCGAAGAAGACGAATTTGTGTTGCTGCTGCCTAAAGATCCGGATGCCAGTGCAACAGCGATTCGCAGAGGGCTCGAGCGCGCAACGGGCTTACGCCTAGCCGTAGTGATTAATGATAGTTTTGGACGAGCCTGGCGCCAAGGTACTGTTGGTACTGCAATTGGTGTCAGTGGCTTACAGGCCTTGCTTGACCTTCGGGGTAGGGTTGATCGGCGAGGCCGAGAACTCAAGTCTAGCCAATTAGGTCTGGCAGACGAAGTTGCAGCAAGTGCCTCATTAATGATGGGTCAAGCCAGTGAGGGGAGTCCGATGGTGCTGATGCGTGGCGTGCCCGAGATGGAAGGGGACGGCAAAAGTTCGGATTTAATTCGTACCAAGAACATGGATCTCTTCAGATGATCATCGCCTTATCTGGGGGTGTGGGGGGGGCCAAACTGTCGTTTGGTCTTAGCCAAGTTGTTGCCCCTGACGATTTAAAAATTATTGTCAATACCGGTGATGATTTTGAGCATATGGGGCTGCATGTGAGCCCTGATATCGACACCGTTTGTTATACCTTGGCTAAGATCGCCAATCCCAAAACCGGATGGGGCTTGGTAGATGAAACCTGGAAGTTTATGCATGCAACCGAGCGTTTGGGCGGCCCGACTTGGTTTCAATTGGGTGATCAGGATCTTGCAACCCATGTATTGCGCACAGAGAGGTTAAGGCTCGGTCATAGTCTAAGCGACATTACCCGAGACTTTTCCCAACGCCTTGGCTTAACGTGCGCGATTATCCCGATGTCCGATGATCCGGTACGCACTGAGGTTGACTCGTCCTTGGGTCGCTTAAAGTTTCAAGATTATTTTGTAAGGCATCATTGCGAGCCTGTAGTGACAAAAATAATCTATCAAGGAATTGAACGTGCTGTGCCCAGCGACAGTTTTACTCAGGCGTTGTCTGACTCACGGTTGAAGCTGATTGTTTTTTGCCCTTCTAATCCCTTTTTGAGTCTTGATCCGATCTTGCACTTGCCTGGCATTGCACAAAGGGTTCGAGATTCGAAGGCAAAGGTGGTGGCAGTGTCTCCTATTATTGGTAATGCCGCCGTTAAGGGGCCGGCTGCTAAGATGCTGCAAGAGTTGGGTATGCAGGTGTCTGCCTACGAAATTGCGCGCTACTACCAAGATTTGCTAGATTGTATTTTTATCGACAAGATAGACGCGCACTTGACGCCTTTAATTGAAGCGCTGGGCGTCAAAGTGGTTGTGAGTTCAATTCTGATGAAAGACGATGCAGATCGGACGCGACTTGCTCGAGAGGTGCTTGAGTATTCAGTATGAAAAATTTGCGGATACTCATTCCTGCCAAGGCTTTTTCGTGTGCAAAATCGAGACTCGCGCCAATACTAGACCCTGTGGCTCGCGCCAAACTTTGCGAAGAGTTATTGCTTGCAACTTTGAAGATAAGCGTTGCGATCGCACCAACAATCGTGGTGACGTCTGATTCTCGCATCAGCGCGCTTACCTTGCGAAATGGGGCCGAGTGTTTGTTAGAGGGCTCTCAAGAAAATCTAAATATTTCGTTGTCGTGGGCGCGCGAAAAAATTTCACCCACCAACGATGTCTTGATTATGCCGATTGATCTTCCTTATCTGTCCGAGCAGTCACTTGGTGAGTTTCTTGCCCGCACACGTAGCCTAACAATCGTTGCCGATCGCCATCAGTGCGGCACGAATTTGCTTTTTTTGCCAAGTCAAATTGTTCAGAAATTTTGTTTCGCTTTTGGGGAAAACAGCGCACAGGCGCATCAGCGAGAGGGTCTGCGACTTGGCGTTGAGGCCAAACTTGTCGCGCTACCTGAAGCCGAATTTGATCTGGATTCGCCTGCGGATTATGCGCAATA
>CANGBC010000025.1 GCA_947452005.1 Beijerinckiaceae bacterium
AATTGCCAGACCCAAGCATCCAGACCCAAAGGGCCCAGCACAACGCCTAGCAAAGCCGCTGGCATGACGATGAATTCGACAAGCGGCAAAGTCAGGGCATTGCCGATCATCGAATAGGGATTGATGCGGTGGAAATGAAAGCTGGCGAAAGGTCCGGTCGCGATGCCCGCAACAAATGTTGTGAGCAACATCAACCCAAAAGCACGCAAAGCGCGATGCAGAAAGGTTGGATCAAATTCGCGCGCTTCTTCTTGCGGGCTTCTCTCGAACAAAGCCACCATGGCCGCAACCGCACCAAAAGACATTTGGAAACTCGGGCCCATCACGCTTTCCGGTTCGCGGATCATGACGATCAGTGCAGCCACGCCAAGATTGCGCATAGAGAGAGCGGGACGATCAACCAGCACAGCACCCAGCATGACGAGGATCATAATCAACGAGCGTTCGGTTGCGACTTCGGAGCCCGCAAAAATGCAATAGGCGGTTGCGCCCAACATGGCGAAAGCGGCCGCTATTTTCTTCACCTGATAATTGAGTGCGATTGCCGGAAACAGTGAGAGAAAAGCGCGCAAGCTCCACATGAAGAGACCCGCTGCCAACACCATATGCAGGCCCGAAATCGACACGACGTGATAAATGCCAGCACCTCGCAAAGCCTCGTTGGCCTCTTCGCTGATCAGACCGCGTTTGCCTGTGACGAGCGCCGCCGCCACAGCGCCATCTTCTCCGCCAATCACATGTGCAATGCGTCGCGTGAGATCATTGCGCGCCCGATCAATCGCCGCATTCACTTGCGTCAATTGCGGCACCGCCAGCGGCTCGGCCATCTCGACGCGCGAGACAATATTACCGACGCCACCCATGCTCTGAAAGTAAGCCTCACGCGCAAAATCATAACCACCGGGCTCGGAAGGCTCAGCTGGCGGAATAAGCCGCATCGTCGCGCGAATTGTGTCGCCTGCTTGCAAGCCACCCAGCACACGAATGGTGACGCGCAATTTTTTGGGTGTTGCTTCTCGCGCGAGCCCTTCAATCTCACCCACACGCAGCAACATGCGCCCGGCCCCGCCACGGCGCTCATCGACGCTCTCAATATAGGCCGTAACTTTCGTGACCTTTGCGCTCGTGAGAACGGGTGCGGCGACGCTGGCACTACGCCAAACCGCAGCTGAAAAACCCGCAAAGAGAAAGGCCCCGGCACAGAGGAGCCCGGCAAGCCGCAAAGCGCCACGCCGTTGCGCAACAGCCGCCAGTAATCCGCACATCACCAGACCAGCCAGAGCCGCAAGAGGCGACGGCTCCCGTAGCGCCGCAAAATAGCCCAGCACGCCGATCAGAAAGCAGACCGGCATCCAGAGAAAGAAACGCCGCTCACGGGCTTCCTGCGCAATCTGGCGCGCCCACCAGCCCTGCCAGAGGAGCGCGCGCGGAAACAGCTTCGCGCGCCCGCTTGAAGCCGACAGGCCAAGCCCGAAGCCGCCAATTCCCGCTTTGCTCAATGGCCCCGCCATCACAGATCTCAAAATCAAGCAGCACGGGGCCAAACTGAAGGCCAAAAAACCTCCCCCCGTCCGCGCGCCTATGCTACACGGGCGACCAACTTGTTCCATTCCGAATTTGGGTGCCCTTGATGTCTTCTCCCGTGGTCACGCGCTTTGCGCCTTCACCGACCGGCTTCCTCCACATTGGCGGTGCGCGCACGGCTCTGTTCAACTGGCTCTTTGCCAAACACCACGGCGGCAAGATGCTGTTGCGCATCGAAGATACGGATCGCGAGCGCTCCACCGATGCCGCCATTGAAGCCATTATCGACGGGCTCGATTGGCTCGGCCTCAAATGGGATGGCGACACGATCTATCAATTCGCCCGCGCCGGGCGCCATGCCGAAGTCGCGCTCGATCTGCTGAGCAAAGGCCTTGCCTATAAATGCTACGCGACCGCGGAAGAGCTGACCGAAATGCGCGAGCTGGCGCGCAAAGAAAGCCGCCCCCCGCGCTATGATGGCCGCTGGCGCGAGCTGGGTGGCACGCAAGCCGAGCAGGATGCCATTGCCGAAGGCCGCAAGGCCGTCATTCGTCTGAAGGCGCCGAAGGAAGGCGAAACCGTCATCGATGACAAAGTGCAGGGCCGCGTGGTTTTTGCGAACAAGGATCTCGATGATCTCGTTCTGCTGCGCTCCGATGGCACGCCGACCTATATGCTCGCCGTCGTGGTCGATGATCACGACATGGGCGTGACCAATATCATCCGCGGCGACGACCATCTCACCAATGCGGCACGCCAAAAGCAGATCTATGAAGCGCTCGGATGGGATGTGCCCTCCATGGCGCATATTCCGCTCATTCACGGGCAAGATGGCGCGAAACTGTCCAAGCGCCACGGCGCCTTGGGTGTCGAGCAATATCGCGCCTTGGGCTTCCTGCCTGATGCTCTGCGCAATTATCTCGTGCGTTTGGGCTGGTCACAGGGCGACCGCGAATTTTTCTCGACCGACGAAATGATCGAGGCTTTTGATCTCGCCAATGTGGGCCGCTCGGCTGCCCGTTTTGATCTGGTCAAACTCGAAAACATGAATGGCCATTACATGCGTGCCGCGCCTGACGCGGAATTGACGCAAATTCTCATCGAGACCCTGCCCTATCTCCCCGGTGGAGATGAGATGCTGGCCAAGCTCGATGATGGCATGCGGGCGAAGTTGGTGAAGGCCATGCCGGGCCTCAAAGAACGCGCCAAGACGCTGGTGGAACTGGTGGATGGGGCCAAATTCCTCCACGCCGCCCGCCCGCTGGAGATGGATGCCAAGGCACAGGAAATCCTGAGCAAGGGTCGCGAACACCTCCCTGCCCTGATTGCCCGCCTCGAGGCTGTCACAAGCTGGACGGCGGCCGACACGGAGGCAGCCGTGCGCGCCTATGCCGAGGAAACCGAGGCCAAACTGGGCCAAGTCGCACAGCCTCTGCGCGCTGCCTTAACAGGCCGTGGCACCTCGCCGGGCATTTTTGACGTGCTGGAAGTGCTGGGCCGCGACGAAAGTTTAAGCCGTCTGCGCGACCAGGCCGTTGCGTAAGCACCTGATAAGGCAGGCGCGGCATGGTGTATGCTTGCCTTATTCCTGCCTTGAACAGCTCTCGCGGATGGGTTAGCTGTTGCGCGGCGCAATAAGAGATAAACCGTTGGGCCCCGCTTCAACTGGGGTCAGCGGCAGAGCAGAAAAAAGGCAGGCACATGAGCGCGAAAACCGGCACGATTTCCCTCGGCGGCAAGACCGTCGACATGCCCGTCAAGTCGGGCACGATTGGTCCCGATGTCATCGATATCGGCAAGCTCTACGCCCAGACAGGCGCGTTCACTTACGATCCCGGCTTCACCTCAACAGCCTCATGCGAATCCGCCATCACCTATATTGATGGCGATGA